>JBJOKE010000044.1:0-24594 GCA_046046245.1 Pseudomonadota bacterium
GGCATCTCTGCCCATACGCCCACACTTATCGGCTGTAGATTTTTAAAGAACACGCTGCCCCTCAGGGTCAGCCTCCAGCCAGCTTCCGCCAACCAGACCTTCCACTACTCCCCGCCGCTTCCGTCACTTCGTGTCGCAAGCAGCAGAGCCAGAGACTATAACAACCTTCGGGGAGACTTGCAAGCCCCGTCGCGAATTTCTTTGCTTCGGGTCCTGCCTGCCGGACTCCGGGGTGCTCCCTGGAGCCCGGGTCTCCGATCCGTCGGGGCCTGTCGGCCGCACCGGATCTCCGGGTCGTCCTCCGCGCCGCCGCCGCCGTCTCCGGCGCCGTCCGCTGCGAAGGGGGGCGAACTATAGCAGCTTCCGCGAGGCGTGCCAGGCCCGTACCGTCAGCGGTTCCGGAAACCCGGCGGACGCTTCTCGAGGAACGCGCGCATGCCTTCCTTCTGGTCCTCCGTCGCGAAGAGCGAATGGAAGACCCGCCGCTCGAACAGCAGCCCCTCGGAGAGCGGCGCCTCGTAGGCGCGGTTGATCGACTCCTTGAGCATCATCACCGAGGGCAACGAGAACGAGGCGATCTGCGCGGCGACCGCGAGCGCCTCGTCGAGCACTGCAGCCGCAGGCACGACGCGGGACACCAGGCCGGCGCGCTCGGCCTCGGCGGCGTCCATCATGCGACCGGTCAGGCACAGGTCCATCGCCTTCGCCTTGCCGACGGCACGCGGCAGACGCTGCGTTCCGCCAGCGCCCGGGATCACGCCGAGCTTGATCTCCGGCTGGCCGAACTTCGCGGTGTCGCCCGCGATCACGATGTCGCACATCATCGCGAGCTCGCAGCCGCCACCGAGCGCGAAGCCCGAGACCGCCGCCACGACCGGCTTGCGCACCCGCCGGATGTGCTCCCAGTTCCGGGTCAGGTATTCGGTCTTGTAGACGTCCATGTAGGACCAGTCGGCCATGGCGGCGATGTCGGCACCCGCCGCGAACGCGCGGTCGCTGCCGGTCAGCACGATGGCGCCGATCGACTCGTCGCCGTCGAAGGCCAGCAGCGCGCGCCCGAGCTCGTCCATCAGCGCGTCGTTCAGGGCGTTCAGCGCCTTCGGGCGGTTCAGTCGGATCAGGCCGACACGGTCGCGGGTCTCGACGATCAGGGTCTCGTAGGCGGGGGTGGTCATGTGGGGGGTCTCCATCCCGCGCGGGACACGGGCGCTGCGAGCCCCGCGCGCGGGTCCGGGGCGCGGCCGATGATAGCGGTCGGAGTCCGTCGCCGGAATTCACCGACCGATCGGTCGACTAATCGCGCCCGGCGTGCTACGCTCCCCGCACCTCAGGAGGAGACGTTCCATGGCGGACGAACGCACGGTCGTGCTCGAGACGGCCGACGGCGTGGCCCGGCTCACGCTGAACCGGCCGGACAAGCTCAACAGCTTCACCCGTGCGATGCACGCCGATCTGCGCGAGGCGCTCGCCGCGATCGAGTCCGACCCGGCGATCCGGGTGGTCGTGCTGGCCGGCGCCGGAAGGGGCTTCTGCGCGGGCCAGGACCTCGCCGACCTGTCCTTCGAGCCGGGCAGCATGACCGACCTCGGCGCGCTGATCGAGGACAACTTCAATCCGCTGGTTCGCCGGATCCAGGCGCTGCCCAAGCCGGTGATCGCCAAGGTTCGCGGCATCGCGGCCGGAGCCGGCGCGAATCTCGCGCTCGCCTGCGACCTGGTGGTCGCGGCCCGTTCCGCGTCGTTTCTCCAGGCTTTCGTCAACATCGGGCTGCTGCCCGATTCGGGCGGCACCTGGCTGCTGCCGCGGACCGTCGGCAGCGCCCGGGCGCTCGGCCTGGCGATGCTCGGCGAGAAGCTGCCGGCCGAGACCGCGGAGCGCTGGGGGATGATCTGGAAGGTCGTCGACGACGCGGCGCTCGACGCCGAGGTGGACGCGATGGCCGCGAAGCTCGCGAAGATGCCGACCCGCGCGATCGCGGCCATCAAGCAGGCGGTCCGCGCGGCGGCGACCTCGGACCTCGACGCCTCGCTCGACCTCGAGCGCAGGCTGCAGTCCGAACTCGGCGCGAGCCACGACTACGCCGAGGGCGTGAACGCCTTCCTGCACAAGCGCGCGCCGCGCTTCGAGGGGCGCTGAGGTGTCCGCGCCGCTCGATCCGGCGACGATGGACGCCGACGCCCTGGCGGCCGAGGTCGCGCGCCGCATGTGGGCCGACGACCGCGCGTCGCAGGCGCTCGGCATGGAGCTGCTGGAGGTGCGCTCTGGCTACGCACGGATCCGGATGCCGATCCGGCGGGACATGACGAACGGCCACGGCATCTGCCACGGCGGCTACATGTTCCTGCTCGCCGACAGCACCTTCGCGTTCGCCTGCAACAGCCACAACCAGCGCGCGGTCGCGGCGAGCGCCGAGATCCACTTCATCGCCTCGGCGCACGAGGGCGACGTGCTCACCGCCGAGGGCATCGAGCTGCATCTCGCAGGCCGCAGCGGGGTCTACGACATGCGCGTCACCGACCAGACCGGAAAGCTGATCGCCCTCTTCCGCGGCAAGTCCGCGACGATCAAGGGGCAGTTCGTCGAGTCCCCGGCCCAGTCCGGGGCCGCCAAGGAGTGAGCACCGCCATGCACAGCACGTTCCCCCTCGAACCCATCGAGACCGCGAGCGTCGACGAACTGCGTGCGCTGCAGCTGCAGCGGCTCGGGTGGTCGCTGCAGCACGCGTACGACAACGTCCCGCACTACCGCAGGAAGTTCGACGACGCCGGCGTGCACCCGTCGGACCTGAAGACGCTGTCGGACCTGTCGAAGTTCCCGTTCACGACCAAGGCGGACCTGCGCGACACCTATCCGTTCGGGATGTTCGCGGTACCGCGCGACCGGGTGGTACGGATCCACGCGTCGAGCGGCACGACGGGCAAGCCGACGGTGGTGGGCTACACCGCGAAGGACATCGACACCTGGGCGAACCTCGCCGCGCGCTCGATCCGCGCGGCGGGCGCGCGCCCGGGCGACATGGTCCACGTGTCGTACGGCTACGGCCTCTTCACCGGCGGCCTGGGCGCGCACTACGGCGCCGAACGCCTCGGGCTGACGGTCGTGCCCTTCGGCGGCGGCCAGACCG
This sequence comes from Pseudomonadota bacterium, assembly GCA_046046245.1. Taxonomy (GTDB): domain Bacteria; phylum Pseudomonadota; class Gammaproteobacteria; order Burkholderiales; family Burkholderiaceae_E; genus UBA4615. The sequence goes on from JBJOKE010000044.1 coordinate 3,125, forward strand.
AGAAGCAGGTCCAGCTGATCACCGACTTCAAGCCGACGATCATCATGGTGACGCCGAGCTACATGCTCGCGATCGCCGACGAGTTCGACCGGCAGGGGCTGAACCCGCTCGAATCGAGCCTGCGGCTCGGCATCTTCGGCGCCGAGCCCTGGACCAACGAGATGCGTCGCGAGATCGAGGCGCGGATGGGCATCGACGCGGTCGACATCTACGGGCTGTCGGAAGTGATGGGTCCGGGCGTGGCGAACGAATGCGTCGAGACCAAGGACGGCCCGACGATCTGGGAGGACCACTTCTACCCGGAGATCATCGATCCCCAGACGGGGCAGCCGGTCGCCGACGGCGAACAGGGCGAGCTGGTCTTCACCTCCCTCACCAAGGAGGCGCTGCCGATCGTCCGCTACCGCACGCGCGACCTGACGCGCCTGCTGCCCGGCACCGCGCGCACGATGCGCCGGATGCAGAAGATCACCGGGCGCTCGGACGACATGATGATCATCCGCGGCGTCAACGTGTTCCCGTCGCAGATCGAGGAACTGATCCTGCAGCGGCCGCTGCTCGCGCCGCACTACGTCTGCGAGATCGACAAGGACGGGCCCCTGGACCGGCTCACGGTGCGCGTCGAGCTGAAGGCGGGCGAGCACACCGACGGCTCGGCGGCGGCCGGCGCGCAGGCCGCGCTCGAGCACGCGATCAAGTCGCTGATCGGCGTCAGCTGCCGCGTGAAGGTCGAGCCGACGGGCGCGATCGAGCGCTCGATCGGCAAGGCCAGGCGGGTCGTCGACCGACGGCCGCGCTGACCGCCGACGGGCGGCGGCGCTGCGACGCACACGCGGGCCGACGCGCGGTCGGGTCGACCCGGGGTGGCAGAATGCCGGCTCGCCCACCGATCCTCACGAGGAGATACCGACGATGTTCCGCGCCATCCTGCTCGAGAAGAACGGCGACGCCTTCGCCGCGTCGCTGCGCGAGCTGTCCGACGACGATCTGGCCCGGAACGCCGCCGACGGCGACGTGGTGGTCGACGTCGCGCACTCGACAATCAACTACAAGGACGGCCTCGCGATCGCGAACCGCTCGCCGGTGGTCCGCAAGTGGCCGATGGTGCCCGGCATCGACGGCGCCGGCACGGTCGTCTCGAGCACGAACGCCGCCTGGCAGGCCGGCGACCGCGTCGTCCTCAACGGCTGGGGTGTCGGCGAGACGCACTGGGGCTGCCTCGCGGGGCGTGCGCGGCTGAAGGGCGACTGGCTGGTGCCGCTGCCCGAGGGCATGACGACGCGCCATGCGATGGCGATCGGCACCGCGGGCTACACCGCGATGCTGTGCGTGATGGCGCTCGAGGCCCAGGGCCTGAAGCCGGGCGACGGCGAGGTCCTGGTCACCGGCGCGGCCGGCGGCGTGGGCAGCGTCGCCGTCGCGCTGCTGTCGGGTCTCGGCCACCGGGTGGTCGCCTCGACCGGCCGCGCCGCCGAGGCGGACTACCTGAAGGGGCTGGGCGCCGCCGACGTGATCGACCGCGCGACGCTGTCCGCACCCGGCAAGCCGCTGCAGAAGGAGCGCTGGGCCGGTGTCGTCGACGCGGTCGGCTCGCACACGCTCGCCAACGCCTGCGCGCAGACGCGCTACCGCGGCGCGGTCGCGGCCTGCGGCCTCGCGCAGGGCATGGACCTGCCGGCGAGCGTCGCGCCCTTCATCTTGCGCGGCGTGCGGCTGATCGGCGTGGACTCGGTGATGTGTCCGCCGGCCGACCGGCGCGTCGCCTGGTCGCGGCTCGCGAAGGAGCTGGACATCGCGAAGCTCGACGCGATGACGACCGCGATCGGGCTCGCCGACGCGATCCCGGCCGCCGCCGAGATCCTCGCGGGCAAGGTCCGCGGGCGCCTGGTCGTCGACGTCGCGCGCTGAGTGCCGCGAAGGGCACGAGCGTGCCCGGGCGGCGCGACGGGCATCCGGTCGAGGTCGTGACGGTCGACGACGCAGGCATACTGCGCGGCGTCGACACGCCCTGCGACCTCACGCCGTGAAGCGAAGCCCGGACCCCGTCTCCTACCGCCTCGTCCCCGCCGACCCGCACGCCCACCTCTTCGAGGTGACGCTGACGGTGGCCGAGCCCGCGCCCGACGGCCAGCGGCTCGCGCTGCCGGCGTGGATCCCGGGCAGCTACATGATCCGCGAGTTCGCGCGGCACGTCGTCGCGCTGCGCGCGCGGGACGAGCGCGGCCCGCTTCGGATCGACAAGGTCGACAAGCACACCTGGCACGCGGCGCCGGCGCGAGGCGCGCTGGTGGTCGAGTACACCGTCTACGCCTGGGACCTGTCGGTACGCGCCGCGCACCTCGACGCGACCCACGCGTTCCTGAACGCCACGAGCGTCTGCCTGCGGGTCGTGGGACAGGAGGCGCGGCCCTGCGCGGTGGTCCTCGCGCCGCCGCCCGAGTCCGTCGCGCGCGACTGGAAGGTCGCGACCACGCTGCCCGAGGCCGGCGCGAAGCGCGGCGGCTTCGGACGCTACCGCGCCGCGGACTACGATGCCCTCGCCGACCACCCGATCGAGATGGGCCGCTTCGCGTCGATCGCCTTCGAGGCCGGCGGCGCGACCCACGAGCTGGTGGTCACCGGCCGCAGCGACGTCGACCTCGAACGGGTCGCGCGCGACCTGCAGCCGGTCTGCGCGGCGCAGTCGGCGCTCTTCGAGCCGGCGACGGGACGCGCGCCCTTCGACCGCTACCTGTTCCTGACCACCGCGGTGGGCGACGGCTACGGCGGACTCGAGCACCGCGACAGCACCGCGCTGCTGTGTGCGCGCAACGACCTGCCCTGGCCGGGGATGAAGGACACCACCGAGGGCTACCGGACCTTCCTCGGCCTGGCGAGCCACGAGTACTTCCACGCGTGGCACGTCAAGCGGATCAAGCCCGCGGCCTTCGTGCCCTACGACTTCGACCGCGAGGCCTACACGCGGCTGCTCTGGATCTTCGAGGGCTTCACCTCGTACTACGACGACCTGATGCTGGTGCGCGCCGGCGCGATCACGCAGGCCGAGTACCTGAAGGCGCTCGGCCGCACGATGTCGCTGGTGCGGCGTGCGCCGGGCCGCGCGGTGCAGAGCGTCGCCGCGTCGAGCTTCGACGCGTGGATCAAGTACTACCGGCAGGACGAGAATTCGCCGAACGCGATCGTCAGCTACTACGCGAAGGGCGCCCTGGTGGCGCTTGCGATCGACCTCGCCGTCCGCGCACGGACCCGCGGCACGCGCTCGCTCGACGACGTCATGCGGCTGATGTGGGACCGCTACGGCCGCGACTTCCACGCGCCCGGCGCGGTGCAGCGCGGCCTGGAGGAGGACGCGTTCCCCGCGCTGCTCGCCGAGGCGACCGGCGTGTCGCTCGGGTCGACGCTCGCCAGGTGGACGATCGGCACCGACGAGCTGCCGCTCGCGAAGCTGCTCGCCCCCTTCGGCGTGTCGCTCGCCCATGCGCCGGCCGATCCGGCGCCCTCGCTCGGCGTGCGGACCTCGGTGCGCGGGTCCGACCTGACGATCGCCACCGCCTACAGCGGCGGCGCCGCGCAGCGTGCGGGGCTGTCGGCCGGCGACGCGATCGTCGCGGTCGACGGGCTGCGGGTCGACGAGAAGGCGCTGAAGGCGCTGCTCGGCCGGCGCCGCGCCGGCGACGTCGTCGAGGTGCATGCGTTCCGCCGCGACGAGCTGATGCGCGTCCCGGTCACGCTCGACGCGCCGGCGGCGACCGAGGCGACCCTGTCGACGACCACCGGGGAGAACCCGCTGCGTCGCGGCTGGCTCGGCGCGGCGGTCAGATCCGCCGCTCGCGCCCGGCCCAGAACGGCTCGCGCAGCCGGCGCTTGAAGATCTTGCCGGTGTCCTCGCGCGGCAGGTTCGCCGCGAACTCGATCCGCCGCGGCACCTTGTAGTCGGCGATCCGTGCCGACAGGTGGCGGCGGACCGCGTCGGCGTCGAGCGTGCTGCCCGGCAGCGGCTCGACCACCGCCATCAGCTGCTCGCCGTACTCGTCGTCGGGGATCCCGAAGACCGCGCTGTCGGCCACGCCGGGCATCGACGCGAGCGCGGCCTCGATCTCGGCCGGATAGATGTTCACGCCACCGGACAGGACCATGTCGGCCGCGCGGTCGCACAGGTGCAGCCAGCCCTCCGCATCGACGAAGCCGACGTCGCCGACGGTGGCGAGGCCGTCGCGCTCCATCGCGGCCCGCGCCTCGGGCAGTCCGATGTAGGTGAAGTCCGGGTACGCGGGCTGGTGCGCGTAGATGCGGCCCGGCGTGCCGGGCGCGCAGTCGCGGCCCGCCGGATCGACGATCCGGAGCGCCGCACCCCGCAGCGGCCGGCCGACCGAGCCCGGATGCGCGAGCGCGTCCTCGGGACCGATGGCGGTGACCCAGCCGAGCTCGCTCGCCGCATAGGCTTCGTGGATCACCGGCCCCCACCAGTCGATCATCGCGCGCTTGGTCTGCGGCGGACACGGCGCACCGGTGGTCAGCACGAAGCGCAGCGACGACAGCTCGTGGGCGCGGCGCTCGGCCTCCGGGAGCCGCAGCAGCCGATGCATCATCGTCGGCACGAGGTAGACATGGGTCACGCGGTGCCGCTCGATCGCCGCGAGCAGCGCCCGTGCGTCGAACTTCGGCTCGATGCGCAGCCAGGCGCCGCGCGCCGCGGCGTAGAGCGCGTAGGACGACGGCGCGCTGTGGTAGAGCGGCGCGGCGATCAGGCAGCGCGCATCCCCGGTGATGCCGAACACCGACTCGAGCAGCGCGGCGTTGGCGGCGGCCAGCGCCGCGGCGCGCTCGGGCGGCGGCGGCAGGCGGCGCACGCCCTTGGGGCGGCCCGTGGTGCCCGAGGTGTAGGGGATGAAGCCGCGCGGCCCGCGCGGCGGGCCGGCGTATCGCGGCTGCGCCGGCAGCCACGACTCCCAGGCGACGCAGCCCGCGGGCAACTCGAGCGCCGCGTCGTCGAGCCGGTAGGCGGCCACGACCGAGGGCTCGGGGCGGATCGCGAGACGCGCGTCCGGCCCGATCGACGCGGGGACGCCGGGTGCGATCCGCGCGAGCAGGTCACGGTCGGCCACCAGCGCCTTCGCGCCGCTGTCGGAGAGGATGAAGCCCGCCTCGTCCGCCTTGAAGTGCCAGTTGATCGCGCAGAAGTACGCGCCGAGCTGGCGCGCCGCGAGCATCGCGACCAGCAGCGACGGCTGGTTGCGCGACATCAGCGCGACGGTGTCGCCCTCGTCGACGCCGAGCCGCTGCAGGCCGCCGGCGGCGCGCGCCACCATGGTCTCGAGGACAGGGGAATCGAAGCTCTGGCGGTCGAAGGACAGGGTCGGGAACATGGGCGCTCGGCGTGGCGCGGTGAGTGTAGGCCGCCGGGCGCGGCGGCGCCACGCGGCGCGCCGCCGGACATGCCGAAAGCGCGATGCGCCGCCGCCCCGGCCGCTAGCCGAACAGCCGCGCCAGCGCCGCACCCGGGTCCGGCGCGCGCATGAAGGCCTCGCCGACCAGGAACGCGCCGACACCCGCGTCGCGCATGCGGCGCACGTCGGCCTCGGCGAGGATGCCGCTCTCGGTGACGACGAGCCTGTCCGCAGGGATGCGGTGCAGCTGCGACAGCGTGGTCTCGAGGCTCACGTCGAAGGTCCGCAGGTCGCGGTTGTTGATGCCCACCAGCGGCGTGCGCAGCCGCAGCGCGCGGTCGAGCTCGTCCGCGTCGTGCACCTCGACCAGCACGTCCATGCCGAGCCCGAGCGCGCAGGCCTCGAGCTCGGCGAGCCGGACGTCGTCGAGCGCGGCGACGATCAGCAGCACGCAGTCGGCGCCCATCGCGCGCGCCTCGTAGACCTGGTAGGGGTCGACGAGGAAGTCCTTGCGCAGCACCGGCAGCGAGCAGGCGGCACGCGCGGCGACGAGAAAGTCGGTCGCGCCCTGGAAGAAGCGCACGTCGGTCAGCACCGACAGGCAGGCCGCGCCCCCTGCCTCGTAGCTCGCTGCGATCGCGGCCGGATCGAAGTGCTCGCGCAGCACGCCCTTGCTCGGACTCGCCTTCTTGACCTCGGCGATCACCGCCGCGCGGCCGGCGGCGAGCTTCGCGCGCAGCGCGCGCTCGAATCCGCGCGGCACGCGCGCGTCGCCGGGCGCACGGCCCGCGAGCTCGGCCTCGCGGCGCAGCTCGGCCAGAGGCCGCGCCGCGCGCGCGGCCGCCACCTCCTCGTCCTTGACCGCGAGGATCCGCTTCAGCACGTCGGACATCGCGCGCTCCTCAGGCCGCCGGCTGCGCGAAGCGCTTCGTGCAGGCGACGAAGTCCTCGAGCTTCGCACGCGCCGCCCCCGAGGCGATCGTCTGCTGGGCGAGGCGGATGCCCGCCGGGATCGAATCGACGACGTTGGCCGCGTAGAGGGCCGCGCCCGCGTTCAGCGTGACGATCTCCCGCGGCGTGCCGGGCACGTCGTCGAGCGCCTCGAGCAGCATCGCCTTCGACTCGGCGGCGTCGGCCACCTTCAGCCCGCGGTTCGAGACCATCGACAGGCCGAAGTCCTCGGGATGGATCTCGTACTCGCGGACCTCGCCGTTCTTCAGCTCGCCCACCATCGTCGCGGCGCCGAGCGACACCTCGTCCATGCCGTCCTTGCCGTAGACCACCAGCACGTGATCGGCGCCGAGCTGCTTCATCACGCGGACCTGGATGCCGACGAGGTCGGGGTGGAACACGCCCATCAGCGTGTTCGGCGCCGAAGCGGGGTTGGTCAGCGGGCCGAGGATGTTGAAGATGGTCCGGACGCCGAGCTCGCGGCGCACCGGCGCGACGTTCTTCATCGCCGGGTGGTGGTTGGGCGCGAACATGAAGCCGATGCCGGTGGTCTGCAGGCACTCGGCCACCTGCTCGGCGTTCAGCATGATGTTCGCGCCGAGCGCCTCGAGCACGTCGGCCGCGCCCGACTTCGACGACACGCCGCGGTTGCCGTGCTTGGCGACCTTCGCGCCGGCCGCCGCGGCGACGAACATCGACGCGGTGGAGATGTTGAACGTGTGCGAGCCGTCGCCGCCGGTGCCGACGATGTCGACGAAATGCGGCATCGGCGGGACCTCGACCTTGGATGCGAACTCGCGCATCACCTGCGCGGCCGCGGCGATCTCGCCGATGGTCTCCTTCTTCACGCGCAGGCCGGTGAGGATCGCGGCGGTCATCACCGGCGACATCTCGCCGCTCATGATCATCCGCATCAGCTTGAGCATCTCGTCGTGGAAGATCTCGCGGTGCTCGATGGTCCGCTGCAGCGCTTCCTGGGGGGTGATCGGCATGGTGGGTCCTCTGGGATACGGGGGATCGGTTCGGAATCGGGTGCGGATCAGGCCGCGAGGAAGTTGCGCAGCAGCGCGTGGCCGTGCTCGCTGGCCACCGACTCGGGATGGAACTGAACGCCCTCGACGGCGAGCGTGCGGTGGCGCAGGCCCATGACCTGGCCGTCGGTGCTGAGCGCGGTGACCTCGAGGCAGTCGGGCAGCGTCTCGCGCTCGACCACGAGCGAGTGGTAGCGCGCGACCTCGAAGCGGCGCGGCAGGTCGCGGAACACGCCCTCGCCGGTCGTCTCGACGGTATCGGTCTTGCCGTGCATCACCTGCCTGGCGCGGACCACGCGACCACCGAAGGCCTGGCCGATCGCCTGGTGGCCGAGGCACACGCCGAGGATCGGGATGCGGCCGGCGAAGCGGTCGATCGCGCCGAGCGAGACGCCGGCCTCGGTCGGCGTGCACGGTCCGGGCGAGATCACGATCCGCGCCGGGGCCATCGCCTCGATCGCCTCGAGGTCGATCGCGTCGTTGCGGACGGTTCGCACCGTCTCGCCGAGCTCGCCGAGATACTGGACGAGGTTGTAGGTGAACGAGTCGTAGTTGTCGATCATCAGCAGCATCGGTCGCTCTCGTGTCGGACGGCACGCGGGCCGGGTCTTCCTGCGGAGACCGTCGCGGACGCGTTCCTGCCGGCCGGTGGGTGGCCGCAGGCGGTCGGGGACGGTGGGTGCGCCGTGTATCGCGGGCGCGCGCGGGCGGGGGATGTCAGGCGGCAGGCTTGCGCCAGCGCCACAGGCAGGAAGACAGCAGGCGAGCGGAAGCGGCTTGCATGGCCGCATTATGGCCGCAGCCGGTACGATGGCGCAAATGACCCGGCGGCGGCGCGCGAGCCCGTCCGCGCCGCGCGCCCGGCCCTGTCGAGGCCCCAGCGATGATCCCGTTCCGCTTCGTGTTCGCCGCCTTCGCGGCCCTCCTCGCGGCCGGCTGTGCCGCGCCCGCATCACCGCCGGGCGGCTCCCTGCTGCCGCCGCGCGACGGCGTCGGGGCCGCCTGTGCCGTCGAGTCCGCGCCCTGCGGTACCGCCACCCGCTGCTGCGACGGCATGGTCTGCGTGCCGAACGGCCGCCTTGGCGCGCTCTGCCGCCGGCCCTACCCCGGCTGAGGTTCCGGGCGAGCGGAGGGGTCGGGCCGCAGCGGCCCGACCCGGATCGCCCGCCGCGTGGCGTGCACACCGACGAAGTGCCGCGCGGCCCGCCGGGCGCGCCGACTGGCCGTCACGGGATCGTCTCGGTCCGGCCGCGCCGCTAGGGTGAACGGCATCGACCATCCCGCCCCGGCACGCCCATGCCCGTCCTCGCGCTGAACGGCCCGCACGCCGACGACACGCTCATCGCCCCGCTGCCGCTGCACCTGACGCCGTGGACCGCGGCGGCGCTGGAGTCGCTGCTGCGCGGGCGCAGCGGACGCCTCTCGACGGAGCACCTGCCCGCGCTCGCCGCGCTCGCGCGGGAGCGTGCGACCGATGCCGATCTGCACGAGCTGCTGCGCACCGTCCGCGAGGACGGCGAGGCGCGGGTCGCCTTCCTCTGACCCTGCGGATCGGCCGCAAGACGACCGGCCGATCGCCCGGCTCGCGACCGCTCTCCAGATCCGACGCGGACGGGCGCACCTGCCGAGCCCGCGCGCGGCGCCATCGAGGCCGCCGCACGACGGGCGCGCACGCCCCGTCAAGACAGGTCGAGCGTGACCGCGCCCGCACCACCGTCCTTCGCAGGCCCCCGACCGTCGGGCGTCGGGCGTGCCCCTTCGCTCCGACCGCGGGATAGCGTGGCGCCCGATTCGGCTGCGAATTCGGGCGATGGAACGGTACGGCAGGCTCACCAGGACGACGTGCGCGATGGCGATCGCCTCGCTCGTCGCCGCCTGCGGCGGTGGGGGCGGCAGCCCCGCTCCGTCGCCGGCCCCGACGTCCGCCGCCGACACGGCCGCGCCGTCGGCCTCGACGCCCGTCGCGACCGCCACGCCGGCGAGCGTCGTCCCCCAGGGCACCGGCTCGACCGTCGACAAGGCCTTCTCGGACCGCGTGCTCGAGGCGATGAACGCGGCGCGCGCGGTCTCGCGCAAGTGCGGCACCGTCGACTATCCCGCCGCGGGCCCGGTCCGCTGGAACGTGCAGACCGAGCAGGCCGCGCGGACGCAGGCCGAGTACCTGCAGCAGAACAACCTCTTCGGGCACGCCGGCGCGAACGGCTCGACCGTGGGCGACCGGCTGACCGCGACCGGCTACGTCTGGTACACCGTCGGCGAGAACCTCGCGGCCGGCTACACCGACATGGCCGAGGTGGTGAAGGGCTGGATCGACAGCCCCAGCCACTGCGTGAACGTGATGAACCCGACCTTCGTCGACCTCGGCGTGGTGATGGTGCCGGGCACCTCGGCCAACACCTACAGGACCTACTGGGGCATGGTGATGGCACGGCCGCGCTGAGCCGCACGACCGTGCGCCGTGCCCTCGCCCGCCTGCTGCTCGCCTCGGCGGCAGCGCTCGTCTGGGTCGGTCCGGTCCCGGCGGCGGGTGTCGACTGCGGTCGCGCGAGCGCGGTCGTCGAGCACGCGATCTGCGCGAACCCCGGGCTCTCCGCGCTCGACGCGCGGCTGGCCGCGCAGTGGGACGCACTCGCGTCGGAGGACCGCGACGAGGCCGAGCAACGCCGCTGGCTGCGCCGCGTGCGCGATGCGTGCCGGACCGACGCGTGTCTCGTCGACGCCTACCGACGACGGATCGAGGTGCTGTCGGGGTGGGCCGAACCCGATCCGGCGAAGCGCCCGGTGACCGGCCACTTCTCGAAGTCCGGGCACGGCGGGGACATGCAGGGCCGTCGCTGGCCCGTGACCGACTGCCTGAGCCTCGTGCCCGACGGCCCGAACCGCGCCCGCATCGGGCTGCTGCTGAACTTCGCGAACGGTCACCAGTGCAGCGCCTCGGGCACGGTGCACTGGCAGCGCGACGGCTACTGGGAGTGGCGCCCGCCGAAGGGGGCCGACGACGACGGCTGCCGTCTGGTCGTCGCGGTCGATCGGGGCAGTCTCGCGATCCGGGACCCGGGCGCCGCCTGCCTGCGCTCGATCCACATGGGCTGCGGCTCGCGCGGCGCCTTCGACGGCAGCCGGCTGAGCCGCGCCAGCCGCCGGTCCTCGCCCCTCGCCGCATGCGCGGCGCAGTTCGGCGACACCGCGGCCACCCGGAGCCTCACAGCTCCCGAGTGAACCCTTCCTCGACCAGCTCGGCCGCGCGCAGCACCGCGCGCGCCTTGACCTCGGTCTCCTGGAACTCGGCCTCGGGCACCGAGTCGTGGACGACGCCCGCCGCGGCCTGCACGTTCAGCGTGCCGTCCTTCAGCACGCCGGTGCGGATCGCGATCGCGACATCCATCTCGCCCGACCACGACAGGTAGCCGCAGGCGCCGCCGTAGATGCCGCGCTTGACCGGCTCGAGCTCGTCGATGATCTCCATCGCGCGGACCTTCGGCGCGCCGGTCAGCGTGCCCGCGGGGAAGGTCGCGCGCAGCACGTCGATCGCGTCGAGCCCGGGCACGAGCATCCCCTCGACGTTCGAGACGATGTGCTGCACGTGCGAATACTTCTCGATGACCATCCGGTCGGTGACCTTCACCGTGCCGACCTGCGCGATGCGGCCGATGTCGTTGCGCGCGAGGTCGATCAGCATCAGGTGCTCGGCGCGCTCCTTCGGGTCGGCGAGCAGCTCGGCGGCGAGCGCGTCGTCCTGCGCGGGCGTGAGGCCGCGCTTGCGCGTGCCCGCGATCGGGCGGATGGTGACCTTCGTGCCCTGCGTCGACACGCGGCCCTCGGCGTCGGTGGCCTCGACGGCCTCCTGGCGAACGAGGATCTCGGGCGACGCGCCGATCACCTGGAAGCCGCCGAAGTCGTAGTAGTACATGTAGGGCGACGGGTTGATCGAGCGCAGCGCGCGATAGAGCGACAGCGGCGCGTGCGCGAAGGGCTTGCGCAGGCACTGTCCGATCTGCACCTGCATCACGTCGCCGGCGGCGATGTAGTCCTTCGCGCGCGCGACCGCGGCGAGGTAGTCCGCGTGTGCGAACTCGCGCCGGATCTCGCCCTCGGGCAGTGCCGCGTCCTCGGGCTCGACCGCGGGCTGCGCGAGGCGGGCCTGCAGCTCGCGCAGCCGGCGCCTGGCGCGCGCATAGGCGTCGGGCTGCGACGGGTCGGCGTAGACCAGCAGGTAGAGCTTGCCGCGCAGGTTGTCGACGATCGCGAGCTCGTCGACCAGCAGCATCAGCACATCGGGCGTGCCGATCGGATCGGGCTTGGTCGAGGGGCCGAGCCTGGGCTCGATCCAGCGGACCACGTCGTAGGCGAAGTAGCCGGCGAGACCCCCCGGGAAGCGCGGCAGGCCCGGCCGCAGCGCGACCTTGAAGCGGCGGTGGTAGGCGCGGACGAATTCGAGCGGGTCGCCCGCGTGACGCTCGATGACCTCGCCGTCACGGACCACCTCGATCGCGTCGCCGCTCGCGCGCAGCAGCGTGCGCGCCGGCAGCCCGATGAACGAGTAGCGGCCGAACCGCTCGCCGCCCACGACGGACTCCAGCAGGAAGCTGTTCGCGCGCCGGGCGCGGTCGATCAGCTTCACGTACAGCGACAGCGGCGTGTCCAGGTCCGCGAGGCACTCCGCGAGCAGCGGGATGCGGTTGTAGCCCTGGGCGGCGAGGGCCCGGAATTCGATCTCGGTCATGCTGGAGGCTCCGGAGGACCCGCGGGGCGGGATCCTTGGGGCCCGCGACACGGGCGCGGGCGGGAACGAGGTCACCGGCCGGGCGCGGGGCGCGCGGGCCGGGGCGGCGCGGCACTCAGGTCCGGCGCCGCCACAGGCAGGACCGCCAGGTCCTGACGAAGACGAACTCGTTCGGGCGGGGCATGGGGGCTCGGGGCGCCTCGGGGCGGGCTACGAGCGGTCGCGGATCGGATCGATCCGCGCAGCCGCGTCGAGCAGCGAATCGACTATACCATCGACGTCCAGCGTGGCCACGTCGCGGCCCTCGTTGTAGCCGTAGGGCACCGCGAGCACCGCCATGCCCGCGGCCCGCGCGGCGAGCGCGTCGTTGACCGAGTCGCCGATCGCGACGACCTCCGCGGGCTCGGCGCCGAGCACGCCCGCCGCGTGCAGCATCGGCAGCGGATCGGGCTTCTTCGCGGGCAGCGCATCGCCGCCCAGGATCAGCTCGAAGGCCTCGCGCATCCCGCAGCGCTCGAGCAGCGGGTCGGCGAAGGCCTGCGGCTTGTTGGTCACGCAGGCGAGCCGCAGGCCCATCGCGCGCATCGCCGCGAGCCCCTCGTGCACGCCGCGGTAGGGCCGCGCGTGGCGGCCGTTCTCGAGCTCGTAGTGGCGCAGGAAGGCGGTGTGGCCGCGCGCGAACAGCGATGCGTCGACCCGCGCGTCGAGCCCGCCGCCGAGCGCGCGGTGCACCAGCACCTCGGCGCCCTTGCCGACGTAGGCGGCGACCGTGGCCTCGGGCAGCGCCGGACGGCCGAGATCGACGAGCATGCGGTTCACCGCCGCGGCGAGGTCGGCGGCGGTGTCGAGCAGCGTGCCGTCGAGGTCGATGACGACCGCGCGTGCCCGCAGCCGCGGCCTGCGGTCCGCGTTCACCGCGCAGCCGCCGCGCCGGTCGCGGCCGCGTCGCGCAGCCGCGAGATCACGCCGCGGTAGCCGCCGTCCGCGTCGGGCGAACCGAACACCGCGGAGCCCGCGACGAAGGTGTCGGCGCCCGCCGCGGCGATCGCACCGATGTTGTCGACCTTCACGCCGCCGTCGATCTCGAGCCAGATCGGGCGGCCGCCGGCCGCGACGTGCGCGTCGATGCGGCGACGCACCTCGCGCAGCTTCGGCAGCGCCGAGTCGATGAAGCCCTGGCCGCCGAAGCCCGGATTGACCGACATCAGCAGCACCATGTCGAGCCGGTCCATCACGTGGTCGAGCCAGCCGACGGGCGAGGCCGGGTTCAGCACCAGGCCCGCCCTGCAGCCGGCGTCGCGGATCGCCTGCAGCGTGCGGTCGACGTGGCGCGAGGCCTCGGGGTGGAAGGTGATCAGGTCGGCGCCCGCCTTCGCGAACTCCATCGCGAGCGCGTCGACCGGCTCGACCATCAGGTGGACGTCGATCGGGATCGTGACATGCGGCCGGATCGCCTTGCAGACCATCGGGCCGATGGTCAGGTTCGGCACGTAGTGGTTGTCCATCACGTCGACGTGGACGAGGTCGGCACCGCCCGCCTGCAGCGCGCGCACCTCCTCGCCGAGCCGGGCGAAGTCCGCCGACAGGATGCTTGGAGCGATCCGCATGGTCTTGTCCGTGGGCCGGGGCCGATTCACTAGAATCGGGATTGTACGGGGAGAGTTCGACGTGGCTGGCGACAGGAAGTACGCGATCAGGATCTCGACGCAGAGCCGGTACCTGCCGGAGCAGTCGAATCCGGATCAGGGGGTCTATGCGTTCGCCTACACGGTGACGATCACCAACGCGGGCGACGTGCCCTCGCAGCTGGTGAGCCGGCACTGGATCATCGAGGACGCGAACGGTCGCGCCAAGGAGGTCAAGGGCCTCGGCGTGGTCGGCCACCAGCCGCTGCTGCGGCCCGGCCAGTCGTTCGAATACACCAGCGGCAGCCAGATCGACACGCCGTCGGGCCGCATGCACGGCAGCTACTTCTTCGTGGCCGAGGACGGCACGCGCTTCGACGCGACGATCGAGACCTTCGACCTGTCGATGCCGCGCACGCTGCACTGAGACGTCGCGACCGACGCCCTCACGGTCGCTTCACGACGGCACGGCATCCTAGAATCGCGGTCGCGGCGCACGGCGCCGCGCCGGACTCACTTCTTCCCGCGCATCGTCCACCAGACGATCAGCAGCACGAGGCTGACGGCGACGCCCGCCTCCAGGTAGATCACCCACATGACACGGTTCCTCACGCGACGGGCGATCATAGCCTGCGCGATCGCGCTGGCTGCCGGATGCGCGTCCGCGCCGACGCCTTCTCCGACGCCGCGCCCCCGGCCCGCGCCACCGCCCGCCTCCGGTGCGCCGGCCCCGGCGCCGCTGCCGCCGCAGGCCGATCCGAGCCTGCCGCCGCTGCGGCCGGTCGAACCCGCGTCGCTGCCCGGCTTCGCCGCCGATCCGCTCGACGGGCTGGGCGCGGCCATCGTCCGCCAGTGCGCGATGCGCACGCCGCCGCAGCCGTGGCCCCAGCTGTGCGCCGAGTTCGCGGCGCTGCCGCGCCCCGCGCCGGACGCGATGCCGCGTGCCGAGGCGCTGCGCGGCTGGCTCGCGTCGCGCTTCGACGCCTGGCCGCTGCGCGACGCGCGCGGCGGCTTCGACGGCCTGATCACCGGTTACTACGAGCCGCTGCTCACCGGCACGCGGCGACGCGAGCACGCGCGCCAGACGCCGCTCTACGCGAAGCCGGCCGACCTGCTGATGATCGACCTCGCCCAGGTCGAGCCGCGGCTCGCGGGGATGCGGCTGCGCGGTCGCGTGCAGGGCGGCCGCGTCGTGCCCTACCACTCCCGCGCCGAGATCGAGACCGCGGCGCCGCTCGCCGGCAGCGAGCTGCTCTGGGTCGACGACCCGGTCGATGCGTTCTTCCTCGAGATCCAGGGCTCGGGCCGCGTGAAGCTGCGCGACGGCAGCATCGTCCGCGTGGGCTACGCGGACCAGAACGGGCATCCGTACCGCGCGATCGGTCGCGCCCTGGTCGATCGCGGCGCGCTGCGCGCCGACGAGGTCAGCGCGCCGACGATCCGACGCTGGCTGCGCGAGCACCCGCGCGAGGCCGCCGAGGTGATGCGCACGAATCCGAGCGTCGTGTTCTTCCGCGAGCTGTCCGCGCCGCCGCCGGCGCCGCCGGGCGAACCCGAGGCCGGCCCGCCCGGCTCGCTCGGCGTGCCGCTCACCGCGCAGCGCTCGCTCGCCGTCGACCGCTCGGTGGTGCCGCTCGCGACGCTGGTCTGGCTCGACACCGTGCACCCGGTCGACGGCCGCCCGATCCAGCGCGCGATGGCCGCTCAGGACACCGGCGGCGCGATCGCCGGCAGCATCCGCGCCGACTTCTTCTGGGGCTTCGGATCCGAGGCCGAGCGCGCGGCCGGCGAGATGCGCCACCGCGGCCGCATGTGGATGCTGTGGCCGCGCGGCGAGCTGCCGCCTACCGTTCCCCGGTGATCCGCAGCCGGCCGGCGTTCATCTCGGCCATCAGCGCGATCGAGTCGGCGTCGGTCATCAGGTCGCAGAACAGCGTGCGCTCGACGGCCAGTCCGTCGGCGAGCCCCTGCGACGCGGCCGCGCGCACCAGCCGCTTCACGTGCGAGACCGCGCGCGGGGGGCGTGCCGCGAGCTCGCGGGCGAGCGCGAGCGCATGGGCGCGGACCGGCGCGTCGACCACCTCGTCGACCAGGCCGAGCTGCGCGGCCCGCTGCGGCGACCAGGTGCGCCCGAGCAGCAGCGAGCGCATCGCGACGCCGGGTCCGACGAGTCGCGTCAGCCGCTGGGTGCCGCCCGCGCCGGGCAGCAGCCCGATGTTCACCTCGGGCAGGCCGATCGGATAGTCGCCGGCCTGCGCGAGCCGCAGGTCGCAGGCGAGCGCGAGCTCGAAGCCGCCGCCCATCGCGACGCCGTCGATCGCCGCGACGAAGGGCCGCGCGTTCTCCTCGATCCGCCGCAGGCAGCGCAGGTACGGCGACTCCGGCACCGGCCGGTCGGTCGAGAAGCGCAGCCCGCGCGCGGCGAGCGCGCGGCCGCGGGCCTCGAGCGTGCGCACGTCGTAGTGCCGCACGAAGACGCCCTGCCCGGTGCCGGTGATCACCACCGCCCGGATCGCGGGGTCGGCGTCGATCGCATCGAGCGCGGCGCCGAGCTCGGCCTCGCTCGCGTCGTCGAGGCAGCCGCCCGCGTCGTTCACCATCACCAGCACCGCGATATGCTCGCCGTCGTGCTCCAGCCGGACCCGTTCGCCATGCATCCCCTGCTCTCCCGTCTGACGGTGCCGCTGGTGGCGGCGCCGATGTTCCGCGTCTCGTCGCCCGAGCTCGTGGTCGCCGCGGCCCGTGCCGGCATCGTCGGCGCGTTCCCCACGCTCAACGCACGCGAGCCCGACCCGCTCGAGGCCTGGCTCGAGCGGATCCTGCGCGACTGCGAGGGCGAGCCGGGCCTGCCGGCGGCGAACCTCATTCTGCACAAGTCGAACCCGCGGCGCGATGCGGATCTCGCCGCCGTGCTGCGCCACCGCGTGCCGGTGGTGATCGCGTCGGTGGGCGCCCCCGACGAGGTGGTGGCGCCGGTGCACGGCTACGGCGGCGTCGTGTTCGCGGACGTGGCGACCGTGCGCCACGCGCGACGCGCCGTCCAGGCCGGCGTCGACGGGCTGGTGCTGCTGACCGCGGGCGCGGGCGGCAACACCGGCTGGCTGAATCCCTTCGCGTTCGTGGCCGAGGTGCGGCGCTTCTTCGACGGTCCGCTGGCCGTCGCAGGCGCGATCACCGACGGTCGGCAGCTGCACGCGCTGCAGGTCGCGGGCGCGGACCTCGGCTACGTCGGCACGCCCTTCGTCGCCACCGTGGAGAGCCGCGCCGACGACGCGTACAAGGCGGGGATCGTCGCCGCGGGCACCGACGACATCGTGGTCACCGACGCCGTGACCGGGATCCCTGCGAGCTTCGTTCGGCCGCGGCTTCGCGAGCTCGGGCTGATCGACGAGCGCGACCGGCCGGCGGCGAGGCCGGCGACCGACGTGAGCGGATGGGGCGGCGGCGCGTGGAGCGCAGGACAGGGCGCGGGCGGCGTGGCGGACGTGTGCACGACGGCCGAGCGCGTGGCGCGCTTCCGGGCGCAGTACGAGGCGAGCCTCGCGGCCGCGGGTCGTCGGGGCTGAGTGCGGACGGCGCGCCGAGACCGGCGCCGCGCGCACCGCTCGGCGCCGCTGACACCCGCCGCGGACCGGCCTCAGCCGGCCTTCGAGTTCTCGTCGATCAGCTTGTTGAGCCGCGCCGCGGGCACGCCGCCGGGCAGCCGCTTGCCGTTCGCGAAGAAGAGCGTCGGCGTGCCGGTGATCTTCAGCTTGCGGCCGAGCTCGGCGACCTTCTCCACCGGGTTGTCGCAGGTGCCCTTGTTGTCGGGCACCTTGCCCTGGAGCATCAGCTCGTTCCAGGCCTTCACGCGATCCGATGCGCACCACGCCTGCGCGGCCTTGACCTTCGAGTCGGCAGCGAGGATCGGCAGCGGGAAGGTGTAGATCGTCACGTCCGGGACGTTCAGCAGGTCGCGGCGCAGGTTGCGGCAGTGGCCGCAGTTCGGGTCCTCGAAGACCGCGACCTGCCGCGTGCCCTTGCCGTTGACCTGCTTGATCGCCCAGGCGAGCGGCAGGTCCTTGAAGCTGACCGCGGTGATCTCGTCGATGCGCTCCTGCGTGAGGTTGCGGTTCGCCTTCAGGTCGATCAGCTGGCCCTCGACGAAGCCGTGCTGCCCCTTGTCGTCGACGTAGATCAGGTCGGAGCCGATCTGTACCTCCCAGATGCCGGCGACCGGCGAGCGGCGCAGGCCGTCGACCTTGAAGCGGCCCTGCAGCCAGTTCTCGACGCTGGCGCGGATCGCGGCCGAGGGGTCACCGGCCGAGGCGGCGGGGGCGACCGAGGCCGGTGCGGCCGGCGCGGGCGCCTGCGCGACGGCGAGCGCCGGCAGCGCGGCGACGCAGGCGGCGGCGAGCGCCGCGACGACGGCGCGATGCGCGCGCCCGGAGAAGCTGGGTTCCATCGGGAGTCCTCGTGCGGCGCACGCGGGGCGCGTGCGGCTCGCGGTGGGGGCGGCGGGGCTCAACGTGCGGCCTGCGCGACCATGCGACGCCGGAGCCAGTCGGACCTTGCCACGACCCGCCAGCCGAGGTCGCGCAGACCGACCAGCGGCGCGGGCAGCGGACCGAACGCGCGCTGCAGCCCGTCGGTGGCGTCCTGCATCAGCGACACCGCCTCGCGGCGGGCCCGTTCGTAGCGACGCCACAGCAGCGGGTCGCCGAGCGCGCGATAGACCTCGCGGCCGCGCAGGACCGCGAGCAGCTCGGCGACGTCGCCGAAGCCCACGTTCATGCCCTGGCCGGCGAGCGGGTGCATCGCGTGGGCCGCGTCGCCCACCAGCACCATCCGGGGCGCGATCAGCCGCGGGACCTTGATCAGCCGCAGCGTGAAGGCCTGCGCGGGCGTGATCGTCGTCATCGTGCCGAGCGTGCGGTGGCAGGCGTCCTCGACGCGGGCGGCGAGCGCCTCGGGCGGCAGCGCGAGCAGTTCGTCGGCGAGCGCCTCGGGCGCCGACCAGACCATGCTCGCGCGGCCGCGTTCGGGCGAATCGGCCGGCAGCGGCAGCAGCGCGAGGACGCCGAGCTCCGGGCCGAACCACTGGAAGGCGGTGTCGCCGTGCGGCACCGTGGCGTCGAAGTTGGCGACCACGCCGCGCTGGCCGTAGGCGCGGATCCTGGGTTCGATGCCGGCGAGCGCGCGCAGCGTGGAGTCCGCGCCGTCGGCCGCCACCACCAGCTTCGCGGCGAGCGTGCGGCCCGACTCGAGCTCGAGCGTGGCGCCGCCCTGCGGGCCGTCGTCGGCGTGCCAGGCGGTGACCGCGTCGTCGATCGACGCGACGCCGGCGAAGCCGATCGCGGCCTCGAGCGTACGCACCAGCGTGCGGTTCTCGACGATCCAGGCGAGCGCGTCGACCCGACCGGTGTAGGCGTCCAGGTGGAGTTCCGGCGCATCCTGCGCCGGCCCGGCGTAGACGCGCATGTCGTAGACCGGCGCGATCCGCGCCGCGGGCATCGCGTCCCACACGCGCAGCGTGCGCAGCAGCTCGCGGGTAGCGGGCGACAGCGCGAAGACCCGCGCGTCCCAGCCGGTCTCGTCGACCGGTGCCCGAGACGCGGGCCCGACCCAGCCGACCTTCAGGCCGGCCTGCGCGAGGCCGAGCGCGGCGGCCGCGCCGACCGCGCCGCGGCCGGCGACGACGACGTCGAAGGAGGAGGATCGAGCGTCCATCGACCGATTATAGGCGGCGCCACGCCCCGACCCGGCCGCGATTTGGCGTCCCGCGAGGGATTGGCTATACTTCGCGCCCTTGCCCGGTGCCAGCCGGGCCGCTGTCGACGAGACGGCACGGCCAAGTAGCTCAGTTGGTAGAGCAGCGGATTGAAAATCCGCGTGTCGGTGGTTCGATTCCGCCCTTGGCCACCAGAACAAGCTCCCAACGAATCAAGTAGATAGCGGTGGGACACCCGAAGGGCGAGTCGTGAAAACGACCCGCCCTTCTGCGTCTCTGGCAATCCTCTGGCAAACGAGTCGACGCTCGACTGCGGACGACCACGCTCCACGGCGCTTTTCCGCGCGCACGTGAGCGACTCAGCGGGCCTCGTGCACCTCCACGCGCGAGCGCCCTAAAGAGCCGCTGCGGCGCAATCGGGACCCCGGTGCCTACACGCGACTTCCCCAACTTGGGAGTCGTCGCAATGAGGTCATCGTTCCATCTCGGCACACGGACAGCCACACCCCGTGCGTCGCGCCCCACCCTGCCCCGCCGGGAGCGCCCCCATGCCTAGGGCCGCCGCACCGTAACGGGACGGCGCGGGCTGGGCGATGCGCCGGCGCGTCCAAGGCATCGAGCTCTTCGTGAGCGGCTGCGCGAGTGCGGCGGCCGCCCGCAAGGCCATGGACGAGCGCATCAGTGAGCTCGATGCGCACGGCAAGCCGATGGGCCTCGGGCCGCACCGCACGAGCGTGGCCCACGCCCTGCAGGACTGCGGCCGGCAGCGCCTGCCCTTCATGAAGGGGGCCCGCCAGGAGGCCGACCGCATCAACAAGCTGCTGCGCGCAGCCCACCTCGCGACACTCGAGGTCACCCCCTGGGCCGAGGCGGTCGAGAAGGGCCTCGTGCAGGAAACCGCGCGGCGCGCCGACCGCAAGGGTCGGGGCCAGTACTTCGTGGTCGGGCTCGTCGAGCCCACGCCCGCGCGGCGCATCCCCAAGGGGTTGTCCGAGCACCGCAAGGCGCTCGAGCGCGAGACCGCCCGCAGCGATGCGCTGCGCAAGCACCTGGCGTGTCTGCCGGTGGCTGCCGTGCAGCGCCATCACCTGCAGCGGCTCGTCGATGCGCTGCGTGCCGAAGGCCGCGAGCCCGCGACGCTCGAGCTCGAGCGCGCGCTCTTTCGGGTGTTCTTCAACTACGTCCGGCGCATCTGGAACTGGGCCACACCCGCCGAGAACCCCGCCACGCACCTCGTGATGCCCCCGGTCGACAACGCCCGCGAGCGCGTGATGAGCGCGGCCGAGGAGGCACGCCTGGACGAAGCCCTCGAAGACTGCCGCAATGCCGTGGCCGCCCAGGTCGTCGTGCTGCTCACCGAGACGGGCATGCGGGCCTCGGAACCGTTGCTCTATGCAACGTGGGGCGCCGTGGACTGGGAGCGCAAGGTCCTGAAGCTCAGCGACGCGAAGGCCGGTCGGCGCGACGTGCCGCTCTCGCCCCGCGCGCTCGAGGTGCTGCGCACACTTCGGGGCGATGACGAGCGCGAGCCGCAGGCTCGCATCTTCGAGCTGACCTACGAGTCGCTGAAAGCCGCCTGGAATCGTGCGCTCGAGCGCGCCGGGCTCACGGACCTGCATCTGCAGGACCTGCGCCACACCGCAGCGACCCGGCTCGCCCTGAAGACCGGCAACGTGCTGCTGGTCAAGGCGCTCACCGGCCACAAGACGATGGCGATGGTCGACCGCTACATGAACGTGAAGGCCGACGACGTCGTGGCGGTGCTGCACGCGCCACCTCCTGCGGCACAGCACAGCTCGCCGGTCGAATCGCCGACGCCTGCCGCCGATGTAGCGACCGGAGTCGGCCAGGATACGGAGCCCGACCGCGGTGTGGTGCCCGACAATGTCGTGCGGGTCGCCTTGGGCAAGCGGCGTGCGACGCGCTAGGAGTCTGGGCGGCAGAGCGCCACGAAGCCTGACTTGAGCGAGGCGTTTTTTGGTAGGTTTGAGTGCATGAGCGCGAGCTACCTGCCGTACGACCCCCAGCAGATGTTTCTGCTAC
>JBJOKE010000082.1:0-34676 GCA_046046245.1 Pseudomonadota bacterium
GCGCTGCCGGCCGTCGATCAGAACTGATTCCGTAGTGCGCACGTGTCCACCTATTGTTTGGTGGACACGATGCTCCTTGCCTCGTCCACGTCGATCAAGATGAGTTCACCGCGCGCATACGCCGATTGTAGTCCGATGCTACGTAGGGGTTGCCACGGCTGCGAGCACTGTCGCCCTTGGCGGAACTGTCCTACTCTTGGTCTTGCAGGATGGAAAGCCGCACCTGTCGGCAATTCAGGCTGCACCAGCGATCATCTTTGGCCTATCGCTGCACTATGCATTCTTGCGATTGCCGCTGTGGGTTTCCGCCTCGATCGGTTGGGCGGTCACTCTCGCAGCCATCGTTTGGGTGCCCGCTGCAGTTGGAGAGAGTGAGTTCGTTCGGAACGTCGTATACCTAGTATTCGCCAACTTCTTTGGCATGGTGCTTTCGCAACTCGTCGAAACACGTGAGCGCGAACTGTTCTTCCAAAGGAGGAGGGCCGAGGCCGCGCAGGCGGAAGCGCGCGAACGGCAGGCTGCCGCGGAGGAGGCTGACAGGCAGAAGACACGGCTGATCGCTGCTGTCAGTCATGATCTCCGTCAGCCAATGACTGCCGCACTCGCTTATTTGGAGGCCATGCGTTCGGGCCTGGTATCGAATGAAATTGAGGCGGCTCGGTTATCCGCCGAGCGTGCTGAGGCGTCGGTAAGGATGCTAGGCTCGACTCTTGACCACCTGTTGACCGCGGCTCGTTATGACAGCGGTACTGAGGCTCTGAGCATCGGCTTTGTCGAATTGACTCCACTGCTGCGGGACTTATATGAAGCATTTGTCGGTGAGGCGGAACGCCGATCAGTTCGGTTGCGAATCCGACTGCCGCGTGAGAGGACTGTGCTTACTACCGACTTGCGCTCCGCTCATCGTGTACTGAGCAATCTTGTCGCGAACGCGATCAAGTTCAGTGATCCAGGCAGGGGGAACGTTTCAGAGGTCCTCGTCGCCGCTCGCTTGAGAAATGGGGTCTGCCGGATCGACGTGTTTGATAGCGGGATCGGGATTGCGTCCGAACAAGCCGTAGAGATCTGGAAGCCTTTTGTTCAACTCAACAACATTGAGCGGGATAGGGAGCGGGGGCTCGGGCTTGGCCTGTTCTTGGTCAAGAGGATCGTCGAGCAGCTTCCTGGGCACTCGATTTCAATGCAGTCTACCCTGGGGCGAGGCTCGCGGTTTACGCTATCAATGCCGGCGTCCACGTTGAAGAGTTTGCCCGACGCACCAGCGAATTCGGCGTCAGAAACACCCCCCATCGACCCCACCACCCTCTCCGGCGCCTACGTTCTCCTTCTCGAAGACGACCGCGACACCCGAATCGCCGTAGGCGAGATGCTGGAAGCCTGGGGGGTCATCGTGTCGGCCGGTGCGACCATGACGGAGATGTTGGGGCGCCATGCCGATTCGGATCGAATGGTCGATGCCATCATCTGCGATTACCGCCTCGCCGGTGGAACGAACGGTGTCGACGCGATCGAGCAACTGCGGAATCGCCTGGGGTATGCTCCTCATGCGGTGCTGATCACCGGCGAACCGGACATCGCGCCGATCCGAGCGCGGGCCGGGCCCGAGACGACGGTGCTGCACAAGCCCTTCCCGCCGGATTCGCTGGCTCGCCCGCTGCTGCGGGCCGTCCAGGCCGCGCGCCAGCTCGAGGAGGGGTGATTCGTCTCATCCCCGAGGTCACGATGATCGAGCGCACGCTGTTCTCCGAGCACCACCTGCAGTTCCGCGACACCGTCCGGCGCTTCCTCGAGAAGGAGGTCGCCCCTCACCACGCCAGGTGGGAGGATGACGGCTACGTCGATCGCGGCGTCTGGACCAAGGCCGGCGAGGCGGGCCTGCTGTGCACGTCGATGCCGGAGGCCTACGGCGGCGCGGACGCCGACAAGCTCTATTCGGTCGCGCTGTTCGAGGAAATCGCGCGGCAGGGCTTCACGGGGCTGGGCTTCGGCCTGCACAACGAGATCGTGGCGCCCTACATCCTCAGCTACGGCACGGAGGCCCAGCGGCAGAAGTACCTGCCCGCGATGGCGCGCGGCGAGGTGATCGGCGCGATCGCCATGAGCGAGCCGGCCGCCGGCTCGGACCTGCAGGGCATCCGCACGACGGCCACGGACGCCGGCGATCACTTCGTGCTCAACGGGTCCAAGACCTTCATCACCAACGGCTGGCACGCGGATCTGGTCATCGTCGTGGCCAAGACCAATCCGGCGGCCGGCGCCAAGGGTACGAGCCTGCTCCTGGTGGAACGCGGCATGCCGGGCTTCGAGAAGGGCAAGCGGCTGAAGAAGGTCGGCATGAAGGCGCAGGACACGTCGGAGCTGTTCTTCGACAACGTCCGGGTCCCGAAGGAAAACCTGCTGGGCGAGGTCAATCGCGGTTTCGTCTACCTGATGCAGGAACTCCCCTGGGAGCGGCTGCAGATCGCCATCAGCGGCATCGAGGCGGCGCAGGCGGCGATCGATTGGACGGTGGACTACACGAAGGAACGCAAGGCCTTCGGCACCACGGTCGCGAGCTTCCAGACGACGCGCTTCAAGCTGGCGGAACTCCAGACGCAGGTCCAGGTCGCCCGGGTGTTCGTCGACAAGTGCATCGAGCTGCTGCTCGAGAAGAAGCTCGACACGGCCACGGCGTCGATGGCCAAGTACTGGTGCTCGGACCTGCAGTGCCAGGTGATCGACGAGTGCGTCCAGCTGCACGGCGGCTACGGCTACATGTGGGAGTACCCGATCGCGCGCGCGTGGGCCGATGCGCGCGTGCAGCGGATCTACGGCGGCACGAACGAGATCATGAAGGAAGTGATCACGCGGTCGATGGGGCTGGGCGCGCGCTGACCCGGGACGCCCGCCGCCCGCGCCGGCCGCACGGCCGCTGGATGGCTGGGCATCCGCATCGAGGGCGACGCAGGGAGGCTTCGTCGCACCGCCCGCCCGCCGATTCGTGGAATCGCAGGCGCACGCGAGGGGGATGCAGCCATCGCCCGGTCGCTGGAATGGGCTGGCACCGCAGCTTCGCCCGCACCCGTGCCGCGCCGGCGCCGCGACGAGGTAGCGCACTCCCTCGGCAAAGCGG
This sequence comes from Pseudomonadota bacterium, assembly GCA_046046245.1. Lineage (GTDB taxonomy): Bacteria > Pseudomonadota > Gammaproteobacteria > Burkholderiales > Burkholderiaceae_E > UBA4615. The sequence goes on from JBJOKE010000082.1 coordinate 3,113, forward strand.
GGGCGCGGTTCCCCCGCGGCCCGCATTGCGGTAGATTCGGCCGCCCCGCGCAGATCCCAAGACCCGGACAGACACAAGGAGACCTCGATGATCCGTACATTCCAGACCCTCGCTGCGGCCGTCATGATGAGCCTCGCCGGCACTGCCGCCGCGCAGACCACCCTCAAGATCGGCTACGCCGTCGCGCGCGATTCCCACTATGGCGTGGGCGCCACGGTGTTCTGCGAGGACATCGAGAAGACCACGGCGGGCCGCTTCAAGTGCCAGCACTTCCCTGCCGCGGCGCTCGGCGGCGAGAGCCAGATGATCGAGGCGGTGCAGCTCGGCACGCTGGACCTGGTGATCACCTCCACCGGCCCGGTCGGCAACTTCGTGCCCGAGACCAAGATCGTCGACATCCCGTTCCTGTTCCGGGACTACGACCATGCGCGCAAGACGCTCGACGGCCCGATCGGCCAGGACCTGCTGGGCAAGTTTCCGCAGCGCAACCTGATCGCGCTGGTCTGGACCGAGAACGGGTTCCGGCACATGACGAACGGCAAGCGCCCGATCGTCAAGCCCGACGACGCGAAGGGCCTGAAGATGCGCACGATGGAAAACAAGGTGCACATGGACGGCTACCGCACGTTCGGCATCCTGCCGACGCCGATGGCCTTCCCCGAGGTGTACGGCGCACTCCAGCAGGGCGTGGTCGACGGCCAGGAGAACCCGATCCCGGTGATCCTGTCGGCCAAGTTCTCGCAGGTCCAGAAGCACCTGTCGCTGACCGGGCACGTGTACTCGCCGGCGCTGCTGCTGCTGACGCCGAAGGTCTGGAACGCACTCTCGGAAGCCGACAAGAAGGCGTTCCAGGAGGCCGCCAGGAAATCGGCGGCGGCGCAGCGCAAGCGCGTCAACGACGACGAGGACCGGGGCATCGCCCAGCTGGAGAAGGACGGGATGACCGTCGTGCGAAACGTCGACGGCAACGCGTTCCGCGACGCGCTGAAGCCGGCCTACGCGGCCTACGAGAAGGAATTCGGGGCCGAGAACATCCGGCGCATCCAGGCGGTCAAGTGATCTGAGCCTCCGGGGCCGTCGCGCGGCGGCCCCGCCCCTCCGGGACGCGCAGGCCGCGCCCGTCCATTCCCGCACCCCTCCCGCAGCCGTGGACACCTTCGAGCGAGCCTTCCTGGCGGCCAACCGCTGGGCGCTGATCCTCATCCTCGCGGCGATGTCGGTGATCATCTTCACCAACGTCGTGCTGCGCTACGCGTTCGGCGACTCGATCCCGTGGGCCGAGGAGGTGTCGCGGCACCTGATGATCTGGCTGACCTTCCTCGGCGCCGGACCGGTGCTGCGCTACGGCGGCCACATCGCGGTCGAGAACCTGCAGGACGGCCTGCCGCGCGGCGCCGCGGTCGCACTGCGGATCCTGGTCGCGCTGATGCTCTTCGGGTTCTTCGCGTTCATGGTCTGGTACGGCTGGCTCTACATGGAGCGCACGAAGTTCCAGATGACGCCGGCGACCCAGGTGCCGATGTCGTGGGTGTACGCGTCGATGCCCGTCGGCGGCGCGCTGCTCTTCGTCCACTGGCTGCTGGTGGTCCGCGCCTACGTGGCGCGGCGCGAGTTCGCCAGCGACGCCCACTTCGACGCCAACGCGAGCGCCTCGCTGTGAGCCCGGCCGTCGTCCTGCTGCTGTCGGTCTGCCTGTTCCTCGCGATCGGCGTACCGGTCGCGTTCGCGCTCGGGTTCGCCACCATCGCCGCGCTGATGGTCACCGGCGCCTATCCGCTGTTCGTGGTGCTGAAGGAGACCTTCAGCGGCATGGACAGCTTCCCGCTGATGGCGGTGCCGTTCTTCATCCTCGCCGCCGAGCTGATGAGCGGCGGCTCGCTGACCGAGGTGCTGCTGCGCTTCGCCGGCCAGTTCGTGGGCCACAAGCGCGGCGGTCTGGGCTACACCAACGTCGCGTCGCTGACCTTCTTCTCGGGCATCTCGGGCAGCGCGCTCGCCGATGCCGCGGGCCCCGGCTCGATGCTGATCAAGATGATGGACAAGGCCGGGTACGACCGCAGCTACGCGGCGGCGCTCACGGCCTCGACCGCGATCGTCGGACCGATCATCCCGCCGTCGATCATCATGATCGTCTACGCGCTGCAGGCCGAGAACGTGTCGGCGGGCGAGCTCTTCGCCGCGGGCGTGCTGCCCGGCATCGCGGTGGCGATCGCGATGTGCGTCGTCAACTTCTGGATCTCGAAGCAGCGCAACTACCGGGGGGAGGGCAGCCTGCCGCCGCTCGGCACGATCCTGCGCAACACCTGGCTCGCGCTGCCCGCGCTGCTGCTGCCGGTGCTGATCCTGGGCGGCATGCGCGCGGGCTGGTTCACGCCCACCGAGGCCTCGGTCGTCGCGGTGTTCTACGCGCTGGTCTGCGGCAAGTTCGTCTACCGAACGCTCGAGTGGAAGGCGCTGCCCGACATCCTCGCGCGCTCGGCGCTGCTCACCGCGTCGGTGCTGATCATCATCGGCCTGTCGGGCGCGTTCGCCTGGGTGCTGACCATCGAGGGCATCCCGCAGCTGGTGGCCGAATGGATCAAGGCGCAGGACTTCAGCCCGTGGATGTTCCTGGTCGTGCTGAACCTGTTCCTGCTGGCCTTCGGGGTCTTCATGGAGCCGCTGCCCGGCGTGATGGTGCTTGTGCCGATCCTCGCGCCGGTGGCGACGTCGCTCGGCATCGATCCGATCCACTTCGCGATGGTCGTGATCTACAACCTCACGCTCGGCATGCTGACGCCGCCGGTGGGCGGTCTGCTGTTCGTGACCTCGAACGTCGCACGCGTGCCGATGGGACCGCTGGTGCGCGAGCTCAAGCCGTTCCTGCTGGCCCACGGCGTGGTGCTCGCGGTGATCACCTTCTGGCCGAGCCTCTCGACCTGGCTGCCGCGCACGCTCGGCTTCAAGTGAGCGACGGCCCGGCTGGCGGGCCTTCGGCCGACGGAATCGAGGCGGCCCGTAGGGTGCGACGCATGGGCGCGTCGATCATGGACGGGACGCGACGTCGTCGGACGGCGACGATAGCGTAGCGCCCGGAAACGGAAACGGCCGCCCGGGGGCGGCCGTCTCGTCTTCTCTCTTTCTCTTTCAGTCACCCGACGCGGCTCGCGCCGCGTCGCGTGGAGCTCACTTCTCCGGCGGCACCGGCAGGTAGTCGGTGACCTTCATCCAGCGGCTGTTCTGGATCTGCGACATCCGGCTCTGGTCGTTGCCCAGGCGCTTGGTGGCGCTGAAGCTGAGTGCCGGCGAGCCGAAGATGTCCGGCGGCACCTTCATCGACTCCATCGCCTTCACGAAGCTGTCCACGGTCAGGCTCGGACCGGCGGTACGGGCCGCGGCCGCGAAGGTGTCGACGATCGCGTAGCCGTAGGCCGAGAAGACGGTCGGCTCCTCGTTGAACTTGGTCTGGTACTTGGTCGCCCAGAACCGGACCTTGTCGTCGGCGGTGTCGACATAGGGCTGCGCGGCGGTGTGCATGCCGTACAGGCCGTCCATCGCCTTGCCGCCCAGCTTGTGGATCAGCTCGGTGTAGCCCGCCGACGAGACGATGAAGTCGGGCGAGAAGCCGGTCTTGCGCGACTCGCCGATCGTGCCGATGGTCTCGCGGATGATGGTGCCCATCACCACCAGGTCGCAGTTGGCGGCCTTCATCCGGGCGACCTGCGACGAGAAGTCGGTCGAGCCGCGCTTGAAGGAGGTCTTCTCGGCGAAGTCCTTGCCCATCGACTTCAGCGCCCATTCGGCGCCGCGCAGCACCTCCAGTCCGAACTCGTCGTCCTGGTAGATGATGCAGGCCTTGGCGTACTGCTTGCGCTTGAACAGCTCGGGCACGCCGGCGCGCATCTGGTCGTAGTAGGTGGCCGCGAACGAGAACTTCAGCTTGTGCGGCGGGTCGTACATCTCGCGCGCCGCGGTCACCGGGAAGAAGTTGATGACGCCCTTCTCGAACTGGATGGGCATCGCCGCGTTGTTCATCGCGGTACCGATGTGGCCCAGCACGGCGAAGACCTTGTCCTGGTTGACCAGCTTCTGCGCGGCGAGCACGGCCTTGCGCGGATCGTAGGCGTTGTCCTCGATCAGCAGCTTGATCTTGCGGCCGTTGATGCCGCCCTGCTCGTTGATCTCCTCGGCGCGCAGGATCATCCCGTTGCGGGTCTGCTTGCCGAAGCCGGCGACCGGACCGGACAGGTCCTGGATCGTGCCGACCTTGATCTCGTCCTTGCTGATGCCCTGGCCCTGCTGGGCATGCGCCAGGCCGATGGACATCGCCAGGATGGCCACGGCCAGGGAGGTTCTGCGCATCACGTTCATGAGGTCTCCTGTGGGTGTGGAAATCGCGTCAGCCGCGATACATGTCCTCGATCATCGCCGCGTACTTCTGCTGCACGAGCTTGCGCTTGAGCTTCATCGTCGGCGTGAGCTCCTCGTCCTCGGCGGTCAGCTGGGTCTCGAGGAGCCGGAACTTCTTCACCTGCTCGACGCGTGCGAACTTGCGGTTCACCGACTCGATCTCGCGCCAGATCAGGTCCTGGACCTCCCTGGCGCGGGTGAGGCTGGTGTAGTTCGAGAAGGGCACGTCGTGGTCCTGCGCGAAGCGCTCGACGTTCTCCTGGTCGATCATCACGAGCACCGTCAGGTAGGGGCGCTTGTCGCCGATCACCACCGCGTCGGTCACGTAGGGGGAGAACTTCAGCTCGTTCTCGAACTCGCTGGGCGTGATGTTCTTGCCGCCGGCCGTGATGATGATGTCCTTCATCCGGTCGGTGATCTTGAAGAAGCCCTGGGCATCGACCGTGCCGACGTCTCCGGTGTGCAGCCAGCCCTCTGCGTCGATGGTCTCGGCCGTCTTCTCGGGCTGGTTCAGGTAGCCCATGAAGACGTTCGGGCCGCGGATCAGCAGTTCGCCCGTCCGGTCGTCGACCTTCACCTCGTTGAACGGGCAGGACACGCCGATCGAGCCGGGCCTGATCCGCTCGGCGGGCATCCAGGTCGAGGCGCCGCAGGATTCGGTCTGGCCCCAGACCTCGAGCATCGGCACGCCCAGCGACAGGTACCAGCGGACCAGGTCCGGGGAGATCGGCGCGGCACCCGTCAGCAGGTACTTCGCGCGGTGGATCCCGATCAGCTTGCGGACGTTGTCCAGCGCGATCACGCGGGCGATGCGGAACTTCAGCTTCTGCATCGCGGTGACCGGTCGGCCCTCGATCACCGCATCGGCGATCGAGCGGCCGACGTCGATGGACCACTTGTAGGCGACCTGCTGGAGCTTGCCGGACTCGGCGATGCCGATCATCACGGCCGAATAGAACTTCTCCCAGATCCGCGGCACCGCGGTGAAGACCGTCGGCGCGATCTCGCGGACGTTCTCGGGCACGGTCTCGGGGTTCTCGACGAAGTTCAGCACCGTGCCGGTGTAGACGCCGATGAAGGCGCCGCCCAGCCGCTCCGCCACGTGGCACAGCGGCAGGAAGCACATCCGCTCGTCGGTGTGGTCGGTGTGCGCGATCCGGTCGTAGCCGCGGACGGTGTAGACGAGGCCGCGGTGCGAGTGCATCGCCCCCTTCGGCCGGCCGGTGGTGCCGGAGGTGTAGATGAGGATCGCGAGGTCCTCGGGGCCGCGCGCGTCCAGTCGCCGCTCGAAGAGGCCGGGGTGAGCGGCGTCGTGCTGCCGGCCCAGGTCGCGCAGCGCGGACAGGCTGATGACCCCGGGGTCGGACAGGTCGCGCAGACCCTCCATGTCCATCACGACGATCCGGCGCAGCTTCGGCAGCCGCTCGCGCGCCTCCAGGGCCTTGTCGAGCTGCTCGTCGTCCTCGACCACCAGCACGACGGTGGAGGAGTCCTCGCACAGGTACTGGACCTGCACCGCGGAGTCGGTGGGGTAGATGCCGTTGGAGACGCCGCCCGCGCTCAGCACGGCCATGTCGGCCAGCACCCACTCGACGCGGGTGTTCGCGAGGATCGACACCGTCTCGCCGGGCTCCAGGCCGAGCGCCGCCAGGCCCATCGCGATCTCGCGCACGGCCTCGCCGCACTGCGTCCAGCTCCAGCTGCGCCAGATGCCGAGGTCCTTCTCGCGCAGGAAGACGCGCGGACCGCGCTCGGCCACGCCGTTCCAGAAGACCCGGTGGATCGTCTCGCCGGCGATCACCACCTCGGGGCCGGGCCGGACGGAGGAGAGGTCCCAGAGGTTGCTCATCGCCAGGTCTTCTTCTTCTTCCAGCGGCGCTCGCCGCGCGCGCCCTGTTCCTTCATGCCGAGGTAGAACTCCTTGATGTCCTCCTTCTCGCGAAGGGCGGCACAGGTGTCCTCCATGACGATCCGGCCGTTCTCGAGCACATAGCCGTAGTCGGCCGCGTTCAGCGCCATGTTCGCGTTCTGCTCGACCAGCAGCATCGAGGTGCCTCGCTCGCGGTTGATCCGCACGACGATCTCGAAGATCTCCCGGGTCAGCCGCGGCGACAGGCCGAGGCTCGGCTCGTCGAGCAGGATCAGCTCGGGGGCGGCCATGATGGCGCGCGAGATCGCGAGCATCTGCTGCTGGCCGCCCGACAGCAGGCCCGCGTCCTGCGCGGCCCGCTCCTTCAGGATCGGGAAGTAGCCATAGACGGTCTCGATGTCGCGGGCGACCTGGTCGCGGTCCTTGCGGGTGTACGCGCCCATCAGCAGGTTGTCGCGGACCGACAGCAGCGGGAAGACCTCGCGGCCCTCGGGCACGTGCGACAGCCCGCGCTGGACGATCTCGGCCGGGTCCTTCGCGGTGATCGGCTCGCCCTTGAACTCGACCGAGCCGCGGCGCGGGTCGATGATGCCGCTGATGGTCTTCAGGATCGTGGTCTTGCCGGCGCCGTTCGAGCCGAGCACGGTGGCGACCTCGCCGCGGGCCACCTCCAGGCTCACGCCGCGGATGGCCTTGATCGGCCCGTAGGCGCTCTCGACGTTCGCGAGCTTCAGCAGGGTCTCGCTCATGCCGCGCGCTTCCGCTGGAAGGGCTCGGGACGGCGCAGGAACGACATGTCGTCGGCGGCGCCGAGGTAGGCCTCGATGACCCGCGGGTCGGACTGCACCTCCTTCGGCGTGCCGATCGCGAGCGGCTCGCCCTGGGCCATCGCGAGCACCCGGTCCGAGGCGCGCGAGACCAGCGACATGTCGTGCTCGACCATCAGCACCGTGATGCCGAGCTCGTGCTTGATGTCCTGGATCCAGAACACCATGTCGTCGGTCTCCTCGACGTTCAGGCCGGAGGAGGGCTCGTCGAGCAGCAGCAGCTTGGGCTTCGTGCAGAGCGCCCGCGCGAGCTCGACCACCTTGCGCACGCCGTAGGGCAGGCCCGCGACCAGCGAGTCGCGGTGGTGCTGCAGATCGAGGAAGTCGATAACCTTCTCCGCCTCCTCGCGGGCCTCCTCCTCGGCGCGGCGCACCGCGCTCGTGAAGAGGAGCTCGCTCCAGAAGCCGGTCTTGCGGTGCGCGTGGTGGCCGATCAGCAGGTTCTGCAGGACCGTGGCGTACTCGAAGAGCTCGATGTTCTGGAAGGTGCGGGCGATGCCCATCTCGGCCACGCGGTAGGGCGGCACGTCGGTGAGGCGGTGGCCCTCGAAGTCGATGGTGCCGGCGGTGGGCGTGTAGATGCGGCTGATGAGGTTGAAGACCGTGGTCTTGCCCGCGCCGTTGGGGCCGATGATCGTGAAGACCTCGCCCCGCTGGACGTCGAAGCTGACCTTGTTGACCGCGAGCACGCCGCCGAAGCGCACCTGCAGGTCACGGGCCGACAGCAGCGGCACGGCGCTCATGCCAAACGCTCCCCGTGGACGACGTCGATCATCATTTGAGCCGGTCGGACTTCGTGAAGCTCTTCTGCCGCTTGAACATGCCCTTGCGGTAGAAGGGGAAGAGCTGGAACCAGGTGCGGACCTTCAGCCAGCGGCCGTAGAGGCCCATCGGCTCGAACAGCACGAAGGCGACCAGCACCGCGCCGTAGACCACCGCCTGCAGGCCCGCGGCCTGGCCGATCGACTCGGGCAGCCAGTCCTTGCCGATGGCGATCAGCTGCGGCATGGTGATCAGGAAGATCGCGCCGAGGAAGGCGCCGTGCACGAAGCCCAGGCCGCCCACCACGACCAGCAGCAGCAGGTCGACCGACTGGATCAGGCTGAACTGGTCGGGCGAGATGAAACGCAGCTTGTGCGCGTAGAGCGCGCCGGCGATGCCGGCGAGCGCCGCCGAGATCGCGAACGACAGGCTCTTGTAGTAGGCGAGGTTGATCCCCATCGACTGCGCGGAGATCTCGGAGTCGCGGATCGCGACGAACGCGCGGCCGGTGGGCGAGCGCAGCAGGTTCAGCACGCCGAGGGTGACCAGCACGCACAGCACCAGGCACAGGTAGTAGAACGAGGCGTCGTCGTCGGCCTTCCAGCCGAAGAGGTCGGGCGCCTTCACGTGCATGCCCGCGTTGCCGCCGGTGACGGCCTCCCAGCGCGCGAACACCTCCTCGACGATGAAGCCGAAGGCGAGCGTGGCGATGCCGAGGTAGATGCCCTTGACCCGCAGCGCCGGCACGCCGACCACGAGGCCCACGGCCGCGGAGATCAGCGCGGCGAGCGCGAGCGCGATGGGGAAGGGCACGCCATGGTGGGTCAGGTAGCCCTGTGCGTAGGCGCCGACGCCGAGGAAGGCCGCATGGCCGATCGACACCTGGCCGGTGAAGCCGGCGAGCAGCATCAGCCCGAGGCCCACGATCGAGTAGATCAGCACGAAGGACAGCTGCGCGAGCCAGTACTCGGGCAGCACCCACGGGGCGAGCACGAGCGCGGCCATCAGCACGCCGTACCAGAAGCGCTGGCCGCCGTGCTTGGCGAGCGCGATGTCCTGCGCGTAGGAGGTCTTGAAGAGGAAGCGCATGGGTCAGCGCCGCCTGGCCGCCCGAAGGCGCTGACGCGCCCCCGCGGGGGGCAGCGAACGAAGTGGGCGTGGGGGCTGCATGATTCAGACCTTCTTGCGCAGCTTCTCGCCGAACAGGCCGTTCGGCTTGAACCACAGCATCGCGAGCACGACGATGTAGGGCGCGATGTCCTTGAAACCGGTGGGCAGGTAGAAGCCGGACAGGGACTCGACCACGCCGATGATCAGGCCGCCGACGATCGCACCGGGCAGGCTGCCGAAGCCGCCGACGACCGCGGCGGGGAAGGCCTTCAGCCCGATGAAGCCCATGTTCACGTGGACGAAGGTGATCGGCGCGAGCAGCAGGCCGGCGACCGCGGCCATCATGGCGGCCAGCGCCCACACGAGGCCGTTCAGGCGCTTGACCGGGATGCCCATGTAGTAGGCGGCGAGCTGGTTCTGCGACGAGGCCTGCATCGCGATGCCGACCGTGGAGTAGCGGAACACCGCGTAGAGCACCGCGCACAGCAGCGCGGTGGAGCCGATGACGACCAGCTGCTCCATCGACAGCAGCAGGCCGGCGGCGTTCAGCACCACGTCCTTGTAGGGCACCGGCAGCGTGTGGGTCTCGGTGCCGATGCCCGGCACCATCGTGATCAGGCCGCGGACGATGTAGCCGATGCCGATGGTGAGCATCACGATGGTGAACTGCGGCTGGCCGAGGATCGGACGGATGACCAGGCGCTCGACGACGAGGCCGAAGACGCCCATCGCGGCGATGGCGGCGATCACCGACAGCCAGAAGGGGAACCCGAGCATCGTCATGGCGGCGAGCCCGCCGAACGCGCCGAGCATCATCAGGTCGCCCTGCACGAAGCTGACGGTCTCGGTGGCCTTGTAGATCAGCACGAAACCCAGCGCGATGAGGCCGTAGATGCACCCCTGCGCTACGCCGCTGATGACCAGTTGGAGGAACTGCAAGTTCGTCTCTCGTGGGTCGACCATGTCTCCGGGCGCGTAATCTAGCACGCGCCTTCACGCGATCCGCAAGGGCTCCCTTGCAAAACACACGTGTATGGAAGGCTGCTGCGGCGCCGCATCGATGCGCCCCGCGCCCTTCGCGCAGCAGTCAGAGCGGCACGAAGGCCTGCGGCGTGCGCACGAGGCGTCGGCGCAGCAGCTTGAAGACGTCGGGGTCGAAGGCCTCGGGTCCGTCGGCGCCGACCGCGCGCCAGCGGTCGAAGACGAGGCGGTCGCGCCGGCCGGTCTCGGGGTCGTGTTCGTCGAGGGCCACCGGGCCGTCGAAGGGCCATGCCGGAAAGCGCATCGGCTCGAGTGCCGCGATCAGTCGTGCGTGGTGTGACTCGGGAGGCTCGTCGCCGGTGCACAGGCCGTCGCAGCGCTTGACCTGCCGCGAGAAGCACGCGCCCTCGCGCGCCCACAGGCCGAGCGCGCGGTCGCAGAGCCGGTGCTCGCGGCCGAGCGCGGACAGCGCGGCCCGCGCGCCCGCGCGGCTGCCGAAGGGGCCGAGGAGGCCGGGCTCGGCGAGCGGGTCGGCGTCGGGCAGCTCGGCGAGCGGCACGATGCGCGGCGTGCGGCCCGGCACCTCGGCGTGCAGGAAGCAGGTGGTCTCGCGCTTGCGCAGCGCGACGTTGTGCAGCGGCGCGACGGTCTTGATCCGCTGCATCTCGCGCAGCAGCGCGCCGAACTCGCCGGCGGTGGGCTCGATCTCGATCGCGTGGACCTCGGCGACGAGGCGCGCGTCGTTGGCGTTGCGGCTGTCGGCATAGAAGTGGCCGCGGACGCGCTCGCGCAGGTTGCGCGCCTTGCCGACGTAGAGCGGCTGGCCGCTCGCGCCGACGAACACGTAGATGCCCGGCGATTCGGGCAGCGTGTCGAGCACGGCCGCATCCAGGTGCGGCGGCACGGCGGGCTGCTTCAGCAGCTCGCGGATCGCGGCCTCGGCCTCGTCGGGGTCCGCGTCGCGCGGCAGCACCTGCAGGAACGCGCGGATCGCGCGGGCGTCGCCGAGCGCGCGGTGCCGGTCGGTCGCCGGCAGCCGGTGACGATCGATCAGCGCGTCGAGCCGGTGCGAGCCGTGCTGCGGGAAGAGGCGCCGCGACAGGCGCACGGTGCACAGCACGTCGGCCGCGAAGCGCTCGCCGGCGCGACGGAACTCGGCCTTCAGGAAGCCGTAGTCGAAGCGGGCGTTGTGCGCGACGAAGACGCGGCCCGCCAGTCGCGCGGCGACGGCCGGCAGCAGGTCCGCGAAGCGCGGCTGGCCACGGACCATCTCGTTGGTGATGCCGGTGAGGGCCTGGATCTCGGGCGGGATGGGCACGCCGGGATCGACCAGCGACGACCACTCCTCGACGAGCACGTCCCCGTCGACGAGGACGATGCCGATCTCGGTGATGCGGTCGTCGGAGGGGGCGACGCCGGAGGTCTCGAGGTCGACGAACGCGAAGCGGCGGGGCTGCATGGCGCGAGCATGCCACGCGGGTGGCTCATCCCGCGCGCCACGTCCGCCCTCGGATCAGGCCAGCTGCACCGGGCGGCCGGCCGTGTCGAACAGCGCGAAGGGCTTCACGTGGCCGTTGCCGATCGCGTCGATCATCCGCTTCATCGCGTCCTCGACCTGGCCGGGGGTGGGGCCGATGCCGCCCTGCGCGCCGAGTGCCGCGGCGAACACCACCGACCACTCCCGCCCGGTGGCCCGGGCCTCGGCGGCGAGGGCCTCGAAGTCCGCGAGCTCGTCGGCCGCCTTGTCGACGCACATGATCGGCGTCAGCGCGCCGCCGCTGCCGGCCTCGAAGCTGGCGCGCTGCGCGTCGGTCGCGTCGTCGGGCAGCCCGATGCGGGCGAAGACCAGCAGCAGTCGCTGGCGCTCGGGCTGCGCGCGCGCGGCGGCCAGCAGGTCGTCGAAGCTCGACAGTCGGAGCATGGCGGGGTCCGGTCCGAAAGGGCCGCCAAGCTTACCCGGTCGCGGCGTGCGTCGCACGGCCGCGACCGGCCGCACCGGGCGGGGACGGCCCGCTTCGCGCCGGATCGCCGCGAGCGCGGCGGGCGCGTGCCGCTCAGGCCGCCGCGGGCGCGGCGCGCGGCGGCACGGCGGACTCGCGGATCGGCAGGTGCACGAGCGCGGCGCCGACCGCGAGCGCGATGTCGACCCACCACATCCAGTCGTAGGAGCCGGTGGCCTCGAACGCCTTGCCGCCGAGCCAGGCGCCGAGGAAGCCGCCGACCTGGTGGCTCAGCATCACCAGGCCGAACAGCGTCGCCATGTACCGGGCGCCGTGCAGCTTGGCCACCAGGCCCGCGGTGGGCGGCACCGTGGAGAGGTAGGTGAAGCCGATCGCCGCGGCGAAGACGAGCACCACGGCCTCGGTCTTGGGCGCGAGCACGAAGGCCAGCACGATCACCGCACGCGCCGCGTACAGGCCCGACAGCAGCAGCTTCATCCGCCAGCGGTCGACGGCCCATCCGATGGCGAAGCTGCCCGCGATGTTGAAGAGGCCGACCACGGCCAGCGCCCACGCGCCCACCGACGGCGGCAGCCCGCAGGCGGCGACCACGCCGGGCAGGTGCGTGGCGATGAAGGCGACGTGGAAGCCGCAGACGAAGAAGCCGGCGGTGAGGAGCAGGAAGCTCGGATCGCGGGCGGCGCCGCGGACCGCGTCGCCGAGCGTGGCCGCGCCGGCTGCGGGCGCGGCGCCACCGCCGGAGGGCGTGCGCAGCGGCAGGATCAGCGGCGCCGCGAGCAGGGTCAGCAGCGCGAGGCCCCAGAGCGCCTGCTGCCAGCCGAGCCCGCCGATCATCAGCTGCGCGAGCGGGATGACCGCGAACTGCCCGAAGGAGCCGCCCGCGCCGACGATGCCCGTGGCGACGCCGCGCCGCGCCGGGTCGATCAGCCGCGCGACCGTGCCCATCAGCACCGACGGGCCGAGCGCGCCCGCGCCGCCCGCACCGAGCACGCCGATCGCGATCATCAGGGCCGGCAGCGAGCCGGCTAAGGGCACGAGCGCGGTGCCGAGCGCGATCGCGAGCAGGCCGATCGCCATCACGCGCGCGCTGCCCCAGCGGTCGGCACAGGCTCCCGCGAGCGGCTGGGTGACGCCCCACATCAGCTGCCCGACCGCGAACGCGAGGCTGATCGCGGCGATGCCGAGCCCGGTCTGCGTGTTGAGCACGCCCATGAAGAGCGGCAGCGACTGCCGTACGCCGAGCGAGACCGCGAAGAGGCCAGCGGCGCAGAGCACGACGGCGAGCCAGGGCAGGGGGGCGGTGCGGGCGTTCATCCGAGGTGCTCCAGGGTGTCGTCGAGCGATGCGTGCAGCGCGTGCATCCGCTCGGCGCCGACGCGCTCGCGCAGCGCGCGCTGCGCTTCGCGCCACAGCGGCACCGCGGCACGCAGCGCAGCGCGGCCGGCCGCGGTCAGGCCCAGCCGCATGCGACGCCGGTCGGCGGGGTCGGGCGCCGCCTCGATCCAGCCGGCGTCGACGAGCGGCTTCAGGCTGCGGGTCAGCGTCGTGCGGTCCATCGACATCCGCTCGGCGAGCTCGCCCATCGCCAGACCGTCGGCGTGCCGCAGCGTGGCGAGCAGGGAGAACTGGCCGACCCGCAGGCCGGCGGGTCGCAGGTGGTCGTCGTAGCGCTGCGTGACGAGACGCGTCGTCCGCTTCAGCAGCAGGCAGCTGCAGCGGGGATCGGGCATCATGGTCGAGTGCATATGCACGCATTCTCCGCCCCGATGGATCGGCGGGCAAGCCACGTGGGGACGAGTCGCTCAGCCGACGGTGAAGGCGGCCGCGCCGGTGGCGATCAGCGTGCCGTCGTCCGCGTGCAGCGCCATCTGGACCGAGCCGATCCGGCCGCCGAGCCGCGTCACCTTGGCGCTCGCCTCGAACCACTGGCCGAGGCCGCGGCGCAGGTAGTCGATGCGCAGGTCGATGGTCCCGATCCGCGCGAAGCGCGCCATCGCGACATCGGCCGGCTCGTCGGCGAACTTCTCGCACAGCGCCACGGTCAGCGCGAAGCCGGCGGTGGTGTCGAGCGCCGCGGCCGTCACGCCGCCGTGCAGCTGACCGTAGGCATCGTTGCCGATCAGTTCCGGCCGCATCCGGAACCGCAGCTTCGGCTCGGTCGGATCGAGCGAGGTCACCTCGAGGCCGATCACCTCGTTGAATCGGACGCGACGCTCGAAGAGTTCGACGATCCGGCGGTGCAGCCGGGCCTGCTCGTCGGCGCTGCGCCGGGGGCGGACGGGGTGGGCGGTCATCGACTCGACGATGGGGCGGTGCTCGGGGCGGGAGGCCGATGGTACGCGACGCGGCCTGCGCTTACGCCGAGCGCGGTCGACCGCGCAGCCCGGTCGCGTGCACAATCCGCGCCCATGTCGACCGTCCCCGCCCGCCGGCCGTTCCGGCGACGACTGCTGAGATTCGCCGGCCTCGTGCTGGCCTGGGCGCTGGGCGCGCTGTTCACCGTGGCCGTGGGCGACGCGCTCTATTCGTCGACGCTGCCCGCGCTGCGCCCCTGGCACACGATCGAGCTGCGCAGCGAGTTCGACGCGGGCCAGGCGGGCGGCGGCTACGGCTGGGACGACTGGCTGGCGCAGGAGGCGCGCCTGTTCGACGAGGTCCGCGCGCTGCGCGCCGCCCACTTCGATCCCGCCCAGGACAGCCCGATCAGCCGCTTCGCGCCGGACGGGGGGCCGTACGCGGCGCGGCTCGCGCGCGACTGGAACCGGTCGTTCTCGATCCGCGCCACCGACGAGCGCGCCGTCGCGCTGCTGCTGCACGGCCTGTCGGACGCGCCGTACACGATGCGCGGCATCGCCGGGGCGCTGGTCGAGCACGGCGTCAGCGTCTACGGGCTGCGACTGCCGGGGCATGGCACGCTGCCCTCGGGGCTCGACGCCGCGAGCTGGCAGGACTGGCTCGCGGCGGTGGAGATCGCGGTTCGGCACGTGCGTCGCGAACATCCGGACCGGCCGTTCTACATCGTCGGCTACTCGACGGGCGCCACGCTCGCGCTGAAGTTCTCCGCCGATGCCGTCGGGCGCAACCGGCTCGACCTGCTGCCGCGGCGGCTGCTGCTCGTCTCGCCCGCGCTCGGCGTCTCGCCGTTCGCGCCGCTGGCGAACGTGCAGCGGCTGGTGAGCCGCTGGGGCGTCGCGCCGAAGGCCCGCTGGGCCAACGTCGGACCCGAGCTCGACCCCTACAAGTACGAGTCCTTCGCGAAGAACGCGGGGGCGCAGGTCGCGTCGCTGATCCGCGCGCTGTTCGCCGACCTCGAGCGGATGGACCGGGACGGCTCGATCGGGCGGCTGCCTCCGGTCACCGGATTCCAGTCGGTGGTCGACGCGACGGTCAGCACGGCGGACCTCGCCGGCCGCTTCTACGGGCTGCTGCGCGGCGGGACCAGCGAGCTGGTCCTCTTCGACGTGAACCGCCGCGCGGACGTCGCGCCGCTGCTGGCGTTCTCGCCGAAGGCGGTGGTCGCGGCCTTCGAGCGCTCGCCGCGCCGCGACTACCGCCTCACCGTCCTCGGCAATGCCGAGGGCGGCCCGACGCTGACCGAGCGCAGCCTGCCGTCCGGTGCGTCCCGGCCGCTCGAGCGGCCGCTCGCGGCGGCCTGGCCCGACGACGTCTACTCGCTGTCGCACGTCGCGCTGCCGTTCCCGCCGGACGATCCGCTCTACGCGCTGCGCTCGGGGCGAGCGGCCGACGGACTGCCGTCGCTCGGCGCGCTCGCGATGCGCGGCGAACGCGGCGCGCTGGCGATCGGCGCGGCCGACCAGCTGCGGCTGCGCTCGAATCCGTTCTTCGACGAGATGGTCGGGCGCATGCGCGCCGCGATCGACGCGGACCTGGCGCCACGCTGACCGGGGTCGGGCGGATCAGAGGCGCCCGAGCGCCTCGCCCAGCGTCGTCGCGCCCGGCGCCGCGATGCCGACGGCCCAGCCGGCGACGCCGGCCATGACGATCACCGCCGCGAAGGGCAGGGCGGTTCGACGGATCGCGGTCCAGAGCCAGTTCGGCGAGTCCGCGCCCTGCAGTCGTCGGTACAGACCGCGCGCCAGGCCGACGTCGACGAGCAGCTCGGCGAGCAGCACCGGCGCCGTCCAGATGATCCACGCGGCGGCGGCCGCGACCGCCACGAGCGCGAGCAGGCCGGCGACCACCAGCAGCAGGACCGCGCCCTCGTCGGCATCGCCGATGTCCACGTCCAGGCCCAGGCCCGGACCGGACGCGGCACCGTCGTCGATCTCGAGCGGCCGGCCGGCCGGGGCCCATGCCGCGTCGCTCGTCAGGCCGCGTGCGCCCGCTGCGCCTTCGACGTCCGCCAGGCCCGCCCGTGCGCCGCCGCCACCGAAGTGCCCGCCGCCTCCGGTCGACAGGGACGGCCGGCCCGCGCGATGGGTGAGGTCGGCGAGGTCCGATGCGGCGTCTGCGGCGTCCAGCACGTCTTCGAGACCCGGACCTTCGTCGTCGGCGCGCCGGCCGCCGCCCGCCGGCAACCAGGCGGCCAGCAGCGCGAGGAACACGCCCCAGGCGACGACGACGGCGAGCGGCCAGCGCAGGGCCGGCCCGTCGAGGCCGACCCGCAGCATCACGAACGACGCGACGAATGCGGCGCCGCCGGTCAGGGCGACGCCGCCCGACATCAGCAGGCGGGGCGAGTGCAGCCGCTCGAGGTGGCGGCGCATCCGAGCGACGGCGGCGCGTCGGCGGGCCTCGGGCGTGGGTCGCGGGTGGGAAGCGGTCGGCATGTCGGGATGAAGGGCGTCTTCGGGAGGGTGCCCGCGCGGACCCGCCCGCGTGCGCTTCGGCCGACGGACGTGCGGCCCCGCCGCACCATCGGTTCTGCGACGAATCCGCGGCCGATTGCCAACTCCGTCTCATCGCGATCGCGCCGCGAAGACCAAGATTTCCCCGTGGGGCGGGCCCGCGCGGACGAGCGCGGTGCGCAGGCCGCCGTCCGGTGACGCTCGCGGGGTGGGATCGGTGGAGAAACGGGTCGCGGTCGAGCAGTTCCTGAACGTTCCGCTGGGCGCGGAGCGGGCGTTTTCCTTCAGGTCCGAGGGGCGGCCGCGCGGCCGGAGAAGGATCCGCCGCGCGTTCGCCGTCTGCTGCGCGCTCGCGTTCGCCGGGCTCGGGCCGCTGCTGCTGCGCGACGGCATCGCGCCGCTGCGCAGCGGATCGACCGAACAGCCGGCTTCGCTGTCCGTCGAGGTGTCCCCCGAACTCTCCCGCTGACGGCAAGGTTGCGACCGGATTCCGACGCGCCGATCGAGCGGCGTCGGCCACCGGTCGCGCCGTCCTTCGATCGCTGGCCGCCTGGCCGATGTCCCGGGGACCCCTGCAACCCGCCCCCGGAGGCGTTCCATGGTCCCCTCGCGTCGCACCCCCCTGCGTGCAGCGTCAGCCGCCGTCCTCGTGTCCGCGCTCGTCGCCGGCTGCGGCGGCTCCAGTCCGACCGCCTCGACCCCCACGTCCGACACCGGCGACGCCGAGGCGCGTGCGGCCTCCGCCTCGCTGTCCGGCACGGTGGCGGTCGGAGCACCCATCACCGATGGGATGCTGAAGGTCACCGATGCCGACGGCACGGTCGTCGTCGACGGCAAGTCGATCGATGCCGACGGCCGCTACGACGGCGTCACGCTGTCCGGCAAGGGACCGTGGACGCTGGAGGCCTGCGGCTTCGCCGGCGAGCGCTGGCTGTGCCTGCGCTCGGTCGTGCAGGCGGGCGGCACCGGCAACGTGACCCCGCTGACCGATGCGATGCTGGCGCTCGCCATCGAGGGCGCCGCGCCCGCGGCGGGCCCGCTGCGCGACGGGCTGGCGGCGCTGCTGCAGGACGCCGGTCTGCCGTCCGACTTCGATTTCGTGTCGGGTTCGCTCCAGGCGGGCAGCCGTACCGGCTACGACCGCCTGCTGGACGCGATCGGCGTCGCCAAGGGCGAGGATGGCCAGCCCTTCGTGCAGATCGTGCCCCGCCTGGGCACCGGCAACCTCTACATCGAGCGCGGTTCGAGCCCGCAGGGCCGGCTGGCGGTGGACGCCGCGGCCGGCGCGCTGCCGCTCGCGGGGCTGGAGCGCCTCTTCCGCGACCTGAGCGCGTCGATGGCGAGCGCCGACGCCTGCACGTCGGCCGCGACCGGCGTGCGGCGCTCGCTCGCGTCGACGGCCCGGATCTCGTTCGGTGAAGGCGAGGCCGCCATCGGTGCCGACGCGGTCGCCGACGCGCTGTGCCGGATGTTCGGTCGGGGCGAGGACGGCAGCACGCCGATGTGGGGCTCGCGGCTGGTGAGTCCGACGCTCGGGCGCTGCGACCTCGGCGGTGCGGTGCCGCTCTGCGGCGTGAGCTTCGCGCTGCGCAGCCCCGACGGCTCGGTGAAGGCACTCGGCTCCGGCATGGGCGTCTCGTACGAGGGTGCCGCGTGGAAGTTCGCCGGCGACCTGCTGCCGATCTCGATCCATGCGGCGGCGACGGTGCAGCGCGACCGTCGCGTCGACGGTCCGACGCCGGTCGACCGGTACTCGCGCGCGCTGCAGTTCGACATCGCCGCGGCGCAGAACCTGGCCTGCGCGCGGGTCTCGCAGCGCAATCCCGCCGGTGACGCGGTGACCATCGGCTTCTACAAGCCGCACGGCACGGATCCGGTGCGGCGTCTGTCGCTGTGGACCGAGGGCGGCTTCTCGAACGCGCCGAGCCTCGACCCGGCAACCGGTGCGACCCGCAGCGCGGACGACACGTGGATCATGCTGCCCGAGGGCTCGGACGGGGA
This sequence comes from Pseudomonadota bacterium, assembly GCA_046046245.1. GTDB lineage: Bacteria > Pseudomonadota > Gammaproteobacteria > Burkholderiales > Burkholderiaceae_E > UBA4615. Next base: position 21,822 of record JBJOKE010000082.1, read on the forward strand.
TGCGGTGATCCGCAACTTCTACCGGGGCGGGCGCACGGTCCGCGTCGACCTGTACGCCGATCCGGGCTGCGCCACGCCGCTCGCGCTCGACGGCCGCAGCGGCTTCGACGTCGAGGTCGACGGCGTGCCGCCGGTCTGGGCGGCGCTGCCCTCGCTGTCCTGGCCCGAGCTCGGCGCGACGTCGGTCGCCACGCTGCGCGACTTCGCCCTTGGCGCGGGCGAGCCGGGCACGCTGTCGGTGTCGTGGTCGACGCCGCGCGGCAACGCCGGGTTCGATTCGGTCTCGGTCTGCAGCGCCCGCGACTGCGGCGACGGCTCCGCGGCGCGCGTGGGCGAGCGCTCGATCCGTCCGGGAGCGACCACGGCGGCGGTGCCGATCCGCACGACCGACGCGATGCCGGCCGGCGGCTTCCGGATGGTGTCGCTCTACGGCCGGGCCGGAGACGGCATGGGGATGCAGGCGAACCTGCTGAGCTGCCCGTCGCGGCCGGCGGGGCAGACCTGCGACTGACGCGCGCGTGCCCGGCGGACCGCCCGCCGGGCCCGGGCGACGGACGGGAGGGCGCTTCGGCGCCCTGTCGCGTTGTTGGCGCCCCCGGCACGAATCGAACGTGCGACCCTCCCCTTAGGAGGGGGATGCTCTATCCACTGAGCTACGGGGGCTGCGGGCACGATTGTACCGAACGCGGAACGCCGGGCCCGGCGGGCGTCGTATGCTGGGAGTATCCCCCCGGAGCGCGCCATGGACCGCATCGCCTTCACCCGAGCCACCGTCTTCGACAGCCTGCGCGGCGAACTGTGCCCGAACGGCACGGTCGTCGTCGAGGACGATCGCATCGTGGACGTGCTGTACGACGCGACGCCCGTGGACGACGCCCGCGTCGTCGACCTCGCGGGTCGCACGCTGCTGCCCGGCCTGATCGACGCCCACGTGCACGTGACCTCGACCGTGCCCGACTTCCTCAAGCTGGCGATGATGCCGGCCTCGCTGATCGCCGCGCAGTCGAAGGACATCCTCGAAGGCATGCTCGGACGCGGCTTCACCACGGTCCGCGACGCGGCCGGGGCCGACCACGGGCTGGTCGAGGCGGTGGAGCGGGGTCACTTCCGCGGTCCCCGCCTGCTGATCGCGGGCCAGGCGATCTCCCAGACCGGCGGCCACGGCGACGTGCGGCCGATCGGCGTGCGGCAGAACATCCTCTGCTCGTGCGCGGGGCTGGGGATGCTGGGCCGGATCGCCGACGGCGTCTCCGAGGTCCGCAAGGCCGCGCGCGAGCAGATCCGCACCGGTTCGCACCAGATCAAGGTGATGGCGGGCGGCGGCGTCTCGAGCCCCACCGACCCGATCGACGGCACGCAGTACTCGATGGAGGAGCTGCGTGCGATCGTCGAGGAGGCCGAGGCGGCGAACACCTACGTGATGGCGCACGCCTATTCGCCGCGGTCGATCGTGCGCGCGATGCAGGCCGGCATCCGCTCGATCGAGCACGGCAACCTGGTCGACGAGGCCTCGGCGAAGGAGATGAAGCGGGCGGGCGCCTGGCTGGTGCCCACGCTCGTCACCTACGACTCGCTGGCGCGCGAGGGGGCGAAGCTCGGCTGGCCCGACGTGATGCTGCAGAAGCTGGAGCGGGTTCGCGCGGCCGGCATCGAGTCGCTCCGGATCGCGAAGGCCGCGGGCGTGCCCATCGGCTTCGGCACCGACCTGCTCGGGCCGATGCACGACGACCAGAGCAACGAGTTCACGATCCGCGCGGCGGCGATGACCGCGATCGAGGTGCTGCAGAGCGCGACCTCTGTCAACGCACGCCTGATCGGGCGCGAGGGCGAGATCGGCGTGGTGGCGCGCGGCGCGCTCGCGGACCTGCTGGTGGTGGACGGGGACCCGACGGCGGACCTGACGCTGCTGCAGGGGCAGGGGGCCCGGATGCCGGTGGTCATGCAGGGCGGCCGCTTCATGCGCAACCGTCTGGCCTGAGGCGTCGCGGGCGGTCGCCGCGCCCGCCTCGGCCGCGGCGAGCGTGTGCTCAGTGCGGCGCCGGCCCCGCCCCGGCGTCCTCGCCGAGCCCGCTCAGCGCCATCAGCAGCCGTACGAGCTGCGCCTGCCGCGTGCAGCCGGTCTTCTGGTAGACCGACGCGAGGTGGGTCTTCACCGTGTTGACGCTGACGCCGAGCAGCCCCCCCACCTCCTTCACGGTGTCGGCGCGAAGGTAGGCCTCGGCGACGCGCGACTCGGCCTCGGTGAGGCCGAACAGGTCGCGCAGCATCGCGGGCTCGAGCGCCGGCGAGCTCGAGCGATCGATCAGCAGCCCGAGCACGGCCGGCCGGTCCGGGTCCTCGGCCGTGGCCGCGGTGTCGGTGGGCATGAGCTGCACGATGAGCGCGGGCTGGCCGCTCTCGTCGGCGAGCGCGATGACCTGCAGACTGCGCGGATCGGAGGCGACCCCCGGGCGGCCCTGGGCGAGGCCGGCGTCGACGCTCAGGCGCAGCGCCCGCTCCAGTCGCAGTTGCAGCGTCCTGCCGCGCAACTGCAGTCGCACGCGATCGTGCGGACGCAGCGGGGACGGCACCCATGCGATGCCGCGATGCTGGCGGATCGTCCGCTGCGCGGCGGTGTTCGCCACGAGCACGTGGCCTGCCGCGTCGAAGAGCAGCACCCCCTGCTTCAGCGAGTCGATCGCCAGCGCGAGGAGGGGGTCGCCGCGCCGAAACGGCGCGGACGCGGTCATCGTTGCCGGCGGAGGATGCATCAGTTCGGCCATCGTGGAGGGAGCGGATCGTTGTCGGGTGCCGCGGCGGGCCCTGCTCGGATGACCGGAGCCGCCGTACGGCCAGTATCCGGCCTCGACGCGCAGGGCGCTCGCTCCGGTGAGCTATGCGAGTCGCCATCGATGCGCGGAACGCGTGATCGAGGTCACGGCAGCGCCGCATCGTCTCGATGCCGACACAGTGGACGACCGCACCGCCGCGTCACGGGCGACGGTCGGGCGCCAGCGGGCGTGCCGCCTGCTGCCGGGTATGCGACAAGGAGAAGGCCCGCAACGCTGCGGGCCTTCTCGGGTCGCGCGCGCCGCACGACGACCGCCTGGCGCGGTCGTCGCGCGGGGCGGGTCAGCTGCCGCCGACGCTGGTGAAGCGCGCCTCGGGACGGTCGTCCGAGCGATGAACGGTGCTGACGTTCTTCTTCATCGCCCACGGCCGGACCTGGTGGTGGATCGGCACGTAGTAGGCGTTGTCGGCCGTCATCTTCAGGCCTTCGCGCAGCAGCTCGTCGCGCTTCTTCACGTCGGTCTCGGTCTTGCTCGCGTCGATGATCGCGTCGAGCTTCGGATCGCTGATGCGACCGAGGTTGAAGTTGCCGTCGGCGCCGGTGGTCTTGGTACGGACCAGCGACTGCAGCGAGTAGAGCGCGTCATAGGTCGCCACGCCCCAGCCGAGCAGGTAGGCGCTCGACTCGTGCTTCTGGATCTTCGGGACGAAGGTCGCGAAGGGCATCGCGTTGAGCTTCACCTTCAGGCCCGCGCGCGCCCACATGCCGACGAGCGCCTGGCAGATCTCCTCGTCGTTCACGTAGCGGTTGTTCGGGCAGTCGAGGGTGAACTCGAAGCCGTTCGGGTAGCCGGCCTCGGCGAGCAGCTTCTTCGCGCCCTCGGCGTCCGCGGGCTTGACCGCATCGCCCTCCTTGGTCCAGCCGTTGACGCCGGGGGCGACCATGATGCTCGCCGGCATCGACAGGCCGCGCATGATCGTGCGCTGGATCGCCACGCGGTCCACGGCCATGTTCAGCGCGCGGCGCACCCGGACGTCCTTGAAGGGGTTCTTGCCCTTCACGTCCGAGAACTGCAGCTCGTTGTTGAACTGGTCGAGGCCGATGAAGATGGTGCGGACCTCGTGGCCCTCGAGCACCTTCAGGTCCTTGTTCTGCTTCAGGCGGGCGACGTCCTGGGTCGGCAGGTCGGTGACCAGGTCGACCTCGCCGGACAGCAGCGCGGCGACGCGGGTGGCGTCGGCCTTCACCGGCGTGTAGACGAGGCGGTCGACGTTGCCGTCCTTCTTGCCCCACCACTTCGGGTTGTCCGAGAAGACGATGCGCTGGTCGGGCGACCAGCCGTTGATGATGTAGGGGCCCGTGCCGTTCACGTTGCGCGACGCGAACGTGTCCTCGCGGGCCTTGTAGTCCTGCACCTTCTCGGACTTGTTCTTCACCGACCATGTCCGGCTCATGATCCGGAAGTCGATGATGTTGCGCAGCAGGATGGGCTGCGGCGCCTCGAGGATCAGGTCGACGGTGTGGTCGTCGACCTTCCTCGCCTCCTTGATGCCGGTCACGTAGATCTGCATCGTGCCCTGCGGCTGCCGGATGCGATCGAGCGAGAAGAGCACGTCGTCGGCAGTGAACGGCGAGCCGTCGTGGAAGGTCACGCCCTTGCGCAGGTTGAAGCGCCACTGCGTCGGGCCGATCTGCTGCCAGCTCGTGGCGAGCGCGGGTTCGATCGCGTAATCCTTGCCGTACCGGGTCAGGCCCTCGTACGAGTGCATCAGGATCGCGTTGGTCGTCGCGTGGTTCTGCGAATGCGGGTCGAGCGTCAGGATGTCGTTCTGGGCCGCCCAGCGCAGCGCCTCGGCGTGTGCGGTGCCGGCCGCCAGGCCCATGGCCAGCAGCGAGGCGCCCAGCAGCTTCTTGATCGTGATCATTCGGCGGGTTCTCCTCGAGGGATGCGTCCGCCGGTCGCCCCCGGCGGACGGGAGGCGCGACTCTATCACGCGCTCACGGGTTTTCCACGGGTGCCCCGGCCCGCTCGAGGGTGCGGATCGCATACCGCAGGCCGGACCTGCCGACGGCGGGCACGTCGCTCGTGCAGCGCCAGTCGGCCGGGTCGAGCGGAGGGAAGAACGCGTCGCCGTCGACCTCGACCTCGACCTCGGTGACGACGATCCGGTCGGCGCGCGGCAGGGCCTGCGCGTAGACCTCGGCGCCGCCGACGACGAACACCTCGGGCCGGTCCGCGCTCAGCGCGAGGGCCTCGTCGAGGGAGCCGGCACGCTCGCAGCCCGCGTGCGACCACGACGGGTCGCGGGTGAGCACGAGGGTCCGCCGGCCGGGCAGCGGCCGGCCGATCGACTCGAAGGTGCGGCGGCCCATCAGCAGCGTGCCGCCCATCGTCGTCGCCTTGAAGTGCTGCAGGTCCTCGGGCAGGTGCCAGGGCAGCGCGTTGTCACGGCCGATCACGCCGTTGCGGGCGCGGGCGACGACGAGGACGATCCGGGGGGCGGGCATCGGCGTTCGCTGACGGGGAGGATGGGGCGTGGCCGACGGCATGCCAGCCTCGGATCGCCGGCGGTCAGACGGCGACGTCGCCCTTGATGTGCGGGTGCGGGTCGTAGCCGACCAGCTCGAAATCCTCGTACCGGTAGCCGTCGATCGAGTCCGGCCGACGCAGCAGCTTCAGCGCCGGCAGCGGTCGCGGTTCCCGGGTCAGCTGCAGCTCGACCTGCTCGAAATGGTTGCGGTAGATGTGCACGTCGCCGCCGGTCCAGACGAACTCGCCGGGCTCGAGGTCGCACTGGTGGGCGAGCAGCATCAGCAGCAGCGCGTAGCTGGCGATGTTGAACGGCACGCCGAGGAACACGTCGCACGAGCGCTGGTAGAGCTGCAGATGCAGCCGGCCGTCCATCACCGCGGTCTGGAACAGGCAGTGGCAGGGCGCGAGCTTCATCGCCGGCAGCTCGCCCACGTTCCAGGCACTGACCACCTGCCGGCGCGAGTTCGGGTCGCGGCGGATCTGCTCGACCAGCTGCGCGACCTGGTCGACGTGCCGACCGTCGACCGTCGCCCAGTCGCGCCACTGCTTGCCGTAGACCGGCCCGAGATCGCCGTTCTCGTCGGCCCATTCGTCCCAGATCGAGACCCGCTGGTCGTGCAGCCACTTCACGTTGGTGTCGCCGCGCAGGAACCACAGCAGCTCGATGAAGATCGAGCGCACGTGCAGCTTCTTGGTCGTGACCAGCGGGAAGCCGTCGGCGAGGTCGAAGCGCATCTGGTGACCGAACACCGCGCGCGTGCCCACGCCGGTGCGGTCGGCACGGTCGACGCCTTCGGTCATCACGCGGCGGAGCAGGTCCTGGTATGGCTTCACGGTGGCAGCGGGCAGTGCGTGGCGGAAGGGGCGAGCCGCGTCAGGCGGCGAGCCCGCGGAAGCAGGCCGAGACCATCTGCTCGACGATCTCGGCGTCGGACATCGAACCCCCGGCCTTCAGGAACTCGAGCGTGGGGTCGCAGGTCCGCGCGTACAGCGTGTAGAGCACGAACTCGTCGCGCAGCGTCGGGCGCAGCGAGCCCTCGGCGCGGGCCGCCTGGATCATCTCGCCGATCCGCTCGGACAGCGTCATCAGGGTGTCCATGTAGTCGCGGTTGGCCAGCAGGCTCGCCTGCAGCGCCGGGCTGGTCGACGGCAGGTGGGGGACGCTGCCGGAGAGCCGCTGCATCAGCGTCCAGCGCAGCAGGCCCTCGAGCCGCTCGAGCGCCGGGCGGCCAGCGGGGATCGCGTCCAGCGCGGCGGCGGTCTGCGCGAGCAGGCGGACCATCACCGCGGCGGCGAGCGACTCCTTGGACTCGAAGTGCTTGTAGAGGCTGCCCTTCGCGATCCCCACCTCGGCCGCGATGTCGTCCATCGACATCGCCTCGTAGCCCTTGTCGCCGAGCAGACGGTTCGTCGCGTCGAGGATCGCCTCCTCGCGCAGCTCGAACTGGGTCTCGCGGAAGGACTTCCGGGGCGGCGGCAGGTTCACGGGATGACGTACCGGTGCGTTCAATGCGTGACGCGATCGTCACGCTGCGCACATTGTACGTCTTCCGGGGTCACTGGGCGCCGGGCGGCGCACCGGGCGCGAGCCCGGGCATCCGGACGGCCCCGGCGGCTAGCGCGGCCGCATTCGGATCCACGGCGGGCGCGACGGGTACCCCCGCGGCGACGCCGGGGTCCGCGGCGGCGCCCGCCGGCGGGAGGGGCCGGGGGGGCAGCGGCGTCGGTGGCGGCGCGATCGGGAGGCCTCCGACCGGCGGCGCCGTGGCGCCCGACGCGCCGCGCTGCGGGCCTCCGGTCAGCACCGCGACCGAGCCGCGGGGCGGGGCCGCGAGGCGAACGGGCGCACCGGCCCCGCCGCGCTCGAGCTCGAGCTCGACCGAGTCGCCGGTCACCGAGCGCACGCGCAGTCCGTCGGCGACCGGTTCGCCGACGGCGAAGGGCTTGGCCGGGCGCCCGTCGACCGCCAGCAGCGCGACGCCGCGACCGGCGGCGGCGAGCACGCCGGCGACCTGGATGTTCGAGGGCGCGCTCGATGCGGGTGCCGACGCCGCCTGGGGGACGCCGCCGAAGAGCTGGCTCGCCGCCCCGAGGTCGGCGGCGCCCTGCTGCGCCGCGACCGCTCCGGCCGGTGCGATCGGCGGTCGTGGCGCGAGCAGCGCGAGCGCCCAGGCGGCCACGATCGCACCCAGCGCAGCGCACAGCAGCACCGTGACGATCCGGGCGAGGGGCAGGCGCAGGCGCATGGTCGATTCGGGCAGATCGGCGAGTCGCGGCGCCGGAAGGGCGCGGCGGGGTCGCTGGTATCATAGCCGGATTGGCCCGAAGGGTCGGCGCGGAGCGGACGGACGATGCGAACGGGATGGCGGAACGCAGTCGGGCAGCGGGCTCGCCGAGCGCGCGGCTTCACGCTGATCGAGCTGATGGTCGTCATCATGATCCTCGGCGTCCTGGCCGCGCTGGTCGTGCCCCGCGTGATGAGCCGACCCGACGAGGCCCGCGTGGTCGCCGCCAAGCAGGACATCGCGCAGATCATGCAGGCGCTCAAGCTCTACCGCCTGGACAACTCGCGCTATCCCACCACGGAGCAGGGCCTGCAGGCCCTCGCGCAGAGGCCGACCAGCGGGCCGATCCCGAACAACTGGAAGTCCTATCTCGACAAGGTCCCCAACGACCCCTGGGGCAAGTCCTACCAGTACCTGAACCCGGGCGTGCGCGGCGAGATCGACGTGTTCAGCTTCGGCGCCGACGGCCAGTCCGGAGGGTCCGGCGTCGAGGCCGACATCGGCTCGTGGGACCTCTGACCGGGCGCCTCCGCCGCCCCGTCCGCGCCTCGCGCGGCTTCACGCTGATCGAGCTGCTGGTCGCGCTGCTCGTCGCGGCTGTCATCATCGGCATGGTCACCGTCTCGGGCTCGCCGAGTCCGGAGCGCGCGCTGCGCTTCGACGCGGAACGACTCGCACAGCTGCTGTCGCTCGCGCGCGAGGAGTCGCAGCTCCGGGGCAGCCCGATCCGCTTCGAGAGCGACGAGGGCGGCTACCGCTTCCTGATCTTCCGGGACCGAGAGTGGCGGGTGCTGACCGACGACGGCGATCTGCGGCCGCGGCCCTGGGGCACCGGGACGCGGCTGCGCGTCGAGCGCGCCGACGGCCGCCGGACGCTCGAGTTCGGCCGGGACCTCGTCGAGCCGCCGTACCGCGTGCTGCTGCAGCGACCCGGCGCCTCGGTCGCCATCGTCGCCAACGGGCTGGGCAGCTTTGAAGTCCTCGAATGAACGGCGGCGCGGCCGGGGGCCGCGCGGCTTCACGCTGGTCGAGGTGCTGGTCGCGCTCACGATCGTCGCGGTCGCCCTGATCGCGTCGCTGCGGGCGGTGGGCTCGCTTGCGAACAGCGCGTTCGACCTGCGCCAGCGCACGCTCGCGCAGTGGAGCGCCGAGAACCGGCTCGCGCAGATCCGCGTGCAGGACGAATGGCCGGCGCTCGGCCAGCGCGCCTGGGACTGCTCGCAGGCCGAGGCGGGACTGACCTGCGAGGAGGCGGTCTTCGCGACGCCGAACGCGCAGTTCCGCCGCGTGGAGGTCAGCGTCTTCCCGTCCGCGGGCGCGCGGGTGCGGCTCGCGCGGCTCGTGGGCTTCGCGACGAACTCCGGGACCGGCGGCAGCGTGCCGAGGGCGCAGTGAGGGGCGCGCGCCATCGCCGCCGCGCGCGCGGCTTCACGCTGATCGAGCTGCTGATCGCGGCCGCGCTGCTCGCCGTGCTCGCGGTGCTGTCGTGGCGCGGGCTGGACGCGGTGCTGTCGTCGCGCAAGCAGATCGTCGCGGCGTCCGACGAACTGCGTGCGCTGATGGTGGCCTTCGCGCAGCTCGACGAGGACCTGCGCCGGTCGTGGCCGGTGCGGCTGCTGAAGCTGCAGCAGCCCTCGATCGGCTTCAGCGTGTCGGGCGAGCAGGCGGTGGCGACCATGGAACTGCTGCGCGAATCGACCGGCTCGCTCGAGCCGACGCAGCTGCAGCGCGTGGCCTGGCGGTTGCGCGATGGCCGGCTGGAGCGCGGCTTCGGCGGCTGGAGCCCGACGCCGACCTCGGGCTTCGACGCGTCGGTGCTCGCCCGCGCCGCGACCGGGCTCGACGCGCCGCGTGGCACGGGCGTGGGCACCGGCGAGGCGGGCAGCCTGGTGTGGCAGCCGGTGCTGGTCGGCGTCTCGCAGCTGACGATGCAGGCGTGGATCGAAGGGCAGGGCTGGGTCGCGGCCGAGGCGCTCGTCGGGCAGCTGCGCGGCCCGGGCGCGGTCGGCGGGGTGACGGGGGGCACGACCGGGACGACCGGGATGTCAGGGGCGACCGTGACGACCGTGGCGGTTGCAACGGGCACCGGAACCGGTTCGGTCGCCGCCGGTATCCCCGGGCAGCCCGCGACCCCGCAGGTCACCGGCCTGCTGGTCCGGGTGGTGCGCGCCGACGGTCGCGTGCTGCAGCGGATCTTCCCGGTGAAGGACTGACCGTGCGACGTGCGCCGTCCGGCCGGTCGCGCGAGCGCGGCGCCGCGATCGTCACCGCGATGCTGGTGGTGACACTCGCGGCGCTCGTGGTGTCGAGCCTCTTCTGGCGCGAGCACGTCGCGGTCCGCTCGGTGGAGAATCGGCTCGCGATGGCGCAGGGCCGCTGGATCGAGCGGGCCGCGCTCGACTGGGCGAAGGTGATCCTGCGCGCCGACCTGCGGCTCGGGCCGGTCGACCATCTCGGCGAGGCCTGGGCGGTGCCGGTGCTCGACACGCGGATGGACGAGACGGTGACGGCGGGCGCGAAGATCGACGAGGGCGCGCGCAATGCGGTGCTCGCGGGCCAGATCCAGGACGCACAGGCGCGTTTCAACCTCGCGTCGCTGGCGGGCGCGAACGGCGTGGTCTCCGAGCCGCACCTGAAGGCGCTGCGCAAGCTGCTCGGACTGGTGGGCCGCCCGGAGTCCGCGGCCGACCTGATCGTCGATCGCGTGCTGCAGTCGGTGCCGCGCATCGCCGACGGCCGGACCGTGCCCGCGCAGCGGCCGCCGATGACGCGGCTCGCGGACCTGCTCGACATCCCCGGCATGGATCCGGCGACCGTGGTCGCGCTCGCGCCGCATGCGGGCGTGCTGCCGCGCGCGACGCCGGTGAACGTGAACACCGCGGCGCCGGAGGTGATCGCCGCGGTGGTCGAGTCGATGGACGTGTCGGGGGCGCGACGCTTCGTCGCGCGACGCGAGCGGACCTTCTTCCGCAACCTCGACGACGCGAAGGACGCGATCGACGGGCAGACCCCCCTGAACCCGGTGGTGCTGTCGGTCGGCTCGTCCTATTTCCTCGTGACCGGGGTGATACGCTACGACCGTATGGAATCGCAGACGGAAACCCTGCTCGAGCGGTCGGCCGATCGCGTGGAGGTCGTATGGCAGCTGCGCCTCTGAAGCGCGGCGAGGCCGTCGTCTGGCTGCCGCCGCGCAGCGAGGGCGAGCGTGCGTTCGGCTCCGAGGCCCGCCTGCTCGCGATCCGAGGCGGCGAGCTCTCGAGCGGCCGCGCCGAGCGCGTCTCGCTCGACGGGCTGCAGGGCGTGACGCAGTTGCGACTGGTCTTCGATCCGCGCGACGTGGTGCTGCTCACGCCCGCGGTCCCCGCACTGTCGGGCGCGCGCCTGCAGCAGGCGCTGCCGAACGTCGTCGAGGACGCGCTGCTGCAGGACGCCTCGGCCTGCGCGATCGTGCCCGGGCCGGGCGTCGGCGACGGCCGGCGGCTGGTCGCGGTGATGGACCGCGAGTGGCTCGAGTTCACCGTGGGCGCGTTCGAGCGTCGCGGCATGCGGGTGCGGTCCGCATCGAGCGCCCAGCTCGCGCTGCCCTGGTCCGGGGCGGCCTGGTCGATCGCCTGCGTGCACGACGGCATCGCGCTGCGCAGCGGCGAGCACGCGGGCTTGGGCTGGACGGCCGGCGAGGATCCCGACTGCCGCACCGAGGCGATCGTCGCCGCCATCGAGACCGCGATGGCCGGCGAGATCCGGCCGACCGCGCTCGCCGCCTGGGTCGATGCGCCCGGCTGGCAGCCGTCGGTCGAACGTGCGGCGCAGCGTCTCGGGCTGCCTGTCGAGGTCCAGCCGCTCGCGGTGCCCTCGACCGGCGGCCCCGACCTGCTCGCGGGTCGCGCCGCCGCCGGGCGTCGGATGCTCGCGTCCTTCGACCCGCGCGCCTGGCGCGTGCCGGTGGGGCTCGCGCTCGCCTGCGGCGTCGCCGCGCTCGCGGGGCTGAACCTGCAGTGGGCGCAGCTCGCGCGAGAAAAGGACGCGATCCGTCGCTCGCTCGAGTCGACCTTCCGCGGCGCGTTCCCGCAGGCCCAGGTGGTCGTGGACCCGGTGCTGCAGATGGACCGGCAGGTCGCCGCGCTGAGGGCTGCGAGCGGCCAGCAGGGGCCGACGGACCTGGTGCCGCTGCTGTCGCGCTTCGGGTCTGCGCTCGGCAGCAGCGGCATCGACGCGGTCGCGGGCGTGGAATACCGCGACGGCCGGCTGAAGGTGCGATTCCAGCCGCAGCGGGTCGATGGCCGCGCAGCGCGCGAGCAGTTGCGCGAGGCGTGCACGCGGGCCGGGCTGTCGCTTCAGTTCGACAACGAACGCGACCCGGTCGCCACCGTGGGGATCCGGGGTTGAGCGCTGCGTCGGGGTTCGTCGAGCGGGGGCTGAGCTGGTGGGGCGGGCTGCAGGCGCGCGAGCGCCGCGTGCTCGGCGCGGGCGGCACGCTGCTCGCGCTGGTGCTGGTCTGGCTGCTGGCCTTCGAGCCCGCGTGGAACGGTCGGCGCAAGCTCTCGGCCGAGTTGCCCGCGCTCCGAGGCCAGCTGTCGCAGATGGAGGGGCTGGCCGCCGAGGCGCGCCGGCTGTCCGGGCAGGCCGCGCAGGCGGTCGACTCGCCGCAGCAGCTCAAGGGCGCACTCGAGCGCTCGATCGATGCGGCCGGATTGCGTGGCGCCGTCTCGCAGCTCACCGTCGCGGGCGAGCTCATCGACCTGCGCTTCAAGGACGTCTCCTTCGCCGCCTGGCTCGCCTGGTTCGACACCGTGCTGCGCGAGACGCGGCTGCGGGCCGTGGACGTCGCGATCGAGCGCGAGTCGACGCCGGGTCGCGTGGGGGTGCGCCTGACGCTCGAGGCGCCGAAGCGGGGCGGGTGATCGGCGTCCGGTCCGTTCCGTGGTCCGTCCGCCGGTCGCGCGCCGACCGCGGACCGCGCACGCCCCTGGGCTGGCGGATCGCCGCCGCGGCCGCGGGGGTGCTCGCCGCGCTCGCGGTGGTCCTGACGCAGGCGCCGGCGAGCTTCGTCGACGTCGCGCTGGACCGGACCACGCAGGGTCGCGTCCGCCTGGCCGAGGCGAGCGGCACGGTCTGGCACGGGCGCGGCCGCGTGGTGCTGGCCGACATCGTCGAGGCGTCGACCGACCGGCCCGTGATCGCGACGGTGCCGGGCGTCGTGCTGCCGGGCGTCTTCGGCTGGCGGCTGTCGCCCTGGCCGCTGCTGGTCGGCGTGCTCGATGCGCGCA
>JBJOKE010000007.1:0-56497 GCA_046046245.1 Pseudomonadota bacterium
GACGCGCCCCCCGGTCCGCCGGGCGCCGCGCCCGCGGCCGTCGGCGCGACCGGTGCACCCGGACGCAGCTTCATCAGGTTGTCGACGATGACCTTGTCGCCGGGGGCGAGCCCCTCCTGGATCGTCCAGTTCGCGCCGTTCCACGCACCGGCCTTCACCGGCTTCGGCGTGGCCGAGCCCTGCGGGCCGACGACCCAGACGAAGCGTCCCTGGTCGTTGTTCATCACCGCGGCCTGCGGCACCTCGAAGCCGTCCTGCTCGCCGATCTTCACCCGGGCGCGGACGAACTGACCGGGCAGCAGCGCGAGCTGCGGGTTGGCGAACGACGCCCGCAGCTGCACCGCGCCCGTGCGTGCGTCGACGCCGGTGCCCGCGAAATTCAGCGTGCCCTCGACCGGGTAGACGCGGCCGTCGGGCAGCACCAGCCGGACCGTGGGCGCGCCGCCGGCGGCGCGCATCCGCTGCCACTCCGGCTCGGAGAACGAGAAGCGCACCCAGATCGGGTCGGTGACCGCGAGCCTGACCAGCAGGCTGTCGGTCGTCGGGGTCACCAGGCTGCCCACCGAGCGCTCGGTGCGGCCGGCCAGCCCGGCGATCGGCGCGCTCACGCGGGTGTAGGACAGGTTGAGCTCGGCCTCGCGCACGCGGGCCTGCGCGGCGAGCCGAGACGCTTCGAAGCGGGCGACCGCCGAGCGCGCGTCGTCGGCCTCCTTCTGGCTGATGGCGCGCTGTTCGGCGAGCGGGCCGGTTCGGGCCGCCTCGCGGCGCGCCTGCTCCAGGTTCGCGGTCTCCTGCGCGAGTGCCGCGCGCGCCTGCTCGAGCGCGATCTCGAAGGGCGCCGGGTCGATCCGGTAGAGCGGCGCGTTCGCCTTCACCACCTCGCCCTCGCGGAACAGCTGCTGCTGCAGCACGCCGGTCACCCGCGCGCGGACCTCGACCTCGCGCGAGCCCTCGGTCTGCCCGACCGCTTCGATGGTGATCGGCACCTTGCGCGGCGTCGCCTCGACGACGGTCACCGGCATCGCCGGCGGCGGGCCGCCCGCGCCCGGTGCCCCGGGGCCGCCCGGACCCTTGCCCGCGGCCGGCGCCTGCGCCTCGGCCTTCCTGTCGCCGCAGCCGGTCGCCGCGAGCGCACAGGCTGCGAGCGCGGCGGCGGCGGCGGCGCGCATGCCGGCGCCACGCACCGCAGCGGTACGCCGCGCCGTGGCCGGCTGCACGGGCGACGGCAGCTCGGGAGACGGCGCGACGCGGGTGCGCGGACCCGATGCGGATGGAGTCATGGGGGGCTGACCTGGAGAGGGAGTCGGAGCGGGTGAGGCGGGCGCTGCGGTGCGCGACGAACGCGGCGACCGCGGGCGGGGGGCGCGGTGCGCGGCCGCCTGCCGGCGCGCGGGACCCATTCTAGCGGCAGCGCCGCATCCGCGCTGGCGCGGAACGGGGGCCGCATCGATTGCGGTAACCTTGGGAACAGGCCTGTCCCGACGGGCCCGGATGGAGACATGTTCGACCGACACTTCCGCCACTGGCCGCCCGGCACGCCCAGGACGCTGACCGTTCCGGCCACGACGCTCGGCTTCAACCTCTCGACCAGCGCCGCCCGCTACCCCGACAAGACCGCGATCGCCTACTACGGGCGGCGCCTGTCGTACGCGTCGGTGGCCGAGCAGGTCGACGCGCTTGCCGGCTGGCTGCAGCGCGCGGCGGGCGTGAAGCGCGGCGACCGCGTGATCCTCGACCTGCAGAACAGCCCGCAGTTCGTGATCGGCTACTACGCGATCCTGCGGGCCGACGCCGCGGTGGTGCCGGTCAACCCGATGCTGCGCACCGACGAGTTGCGCTACCTGTGCGAGGACAGCGGCGCGCGCGTCGCGATCCTCGGCCAGGAACTGCTCGACGCGTGGCGGCCGCTGCTGGGCGAGTCGGTGGACCATGCCTGCGTCGTCGCCTATGCCGACTGCCTGCCCGCCGAGCCCGATCCGGCGCTGGCCGACGTGACCCTGCCCGAGGCGGTGGCCGCGCCCCGCGCGCCGATCGCGGCGGCCGACGCGGCCCGCGGCGCGCTGGCCTGGTCCGACGCGATCGCGGCCGGCCACGTGCCCGACGCGCCGCGCGCCGGGCCGGACGATCTCGCCGTGCTGCCCTACACCTCGGGCACCACCGGCCATCCGAAGGGCTGCGTCCACACCCACCGGACCGTGATGTCCACCGCGGCCGCCAACAGCGCGTGGTTCGGCGTGACCGCCGACGCGGTGCCGCTGTCGGTGCTGCCGATGTTCCACGTCACCGGCATGCAGGGCGGCATGAACGGCCCGATCCTCGCCGGCGCGACGATCGTGATCATGAGCCGCTGGGACCGCGAGGCCTGCGTGCGCCTGATCGAGCGCTACCGGATCACCACGATCACCGGCATCACCGCGATGATCGTCGACTGGCTGAACACGCCGGGCCTCGAGACGCGCGACCTGTCCTCGCTGCTGCGGATCGGCGGCGGTGGCGCGGCGATGCCCGAGGCGGTCGCGAAGCGGCTGGAGGAGCTGGTCGGCCTGCCCTTCATCGAAGGCTACGGGCTGACCGAGACGATCGCTCCCACCCACATCAACCCGCCGCACCGCCCGAAGCGGCAGTGCGCCGGCATCCCGATCTTCAACACCGACGCGCGCGTGCTCGACGTCGAGACCGGTGCCGAGCGGGCTGCGGGCGAGACCGGCGAGATCGTCGTCAGCGGTCCGCAGGTGTTCAAGGGCTACTGGAACAAACCCGAGGCCGATGCGTCCGTGTTCATCGAGCTCGACGGCAAGCGCTTCTTCCGCACCGGCGACCTCGGTCATCACGACGAGGACGGCTACTTCTTCATCACCGACCGGCTCAAGCGGATGATCAACGCGTCGGGCTTCAAGGTCTGGCCGGCCGAGGTCGAGGCGATGCTGTTCGCGCACCCGGACGTGTCCGAGGCCTGCGTGATCGCCAGCCGCGACCCGAGGCGCGGCGAGACGGTGAAGGCGGTGGTGGTGCCGCGGCCGCATGCGCGCGAGCGCGTCGCGACCGACTCGGGCCGCGCCGCGTTCGCCGACGAGATCGTCGACTGGTCGCGGCACAAGATGGCCGCCTACAAGGTGCCGAGGGTCGTGGAGTTCGTCGAGACACTGCCGAAGACCGGCACCGGCAAGGTATTCTGGAGAACGCTGCAGGAGGCAGAGGACAAGAAATGGACCTGAACTATTCCCCCGAAGAACTCGCGTTCCGGGACGAGGTGCGCGGCTGGCTGCGCGAGAACCTTCCCGAGGACCTGCGTGCGAAGACCGCCGCCGGCGACCACCTGAACAAGGAGGACCTGCTGCGCTGGCACAGGATCCTCGCGAAGAAGGGCTGGGTCGCGCCGGCCTGGCCGGAAGAGTGGGGCGGCCCGGGCTGGAGCGTCACGCAGCGCTACATCTTCGAGGAGGAGTGCGGCCTGGCCGGCACGCCGCCGATCGTCGCCTTCGGCGTCACGATGTGCGCCCAGGTGCTGCTGAAGTTCGGCTCGCCCGAGCAGAAGAAGCGCCACCTGCCCGGCATCTACAACGGCGACGTGTTCTGGGTCCAGGGCTACTCCGAGCCGGGCTCGGGCTCCGACCTCGCGTCGCTGAAGACCCGCGCCGAGCGCCGTGGCGACAGGTACGTGGTGAACGGCCAGAAGATCTGGACCACCCTCGGCCAGTACGGCGACTGGATCTTCTGCCTGGTCCGCACCGACTTCGAGAGCAAGATCCGCCAGGAAGGCATCAGCTTCCTGCTGATCGACATGAAGACGCCGGGCATCACCGTGCGCCCGCTGATCCTGATGGACGGCGGCCACGAGGTGAACGAGGTGTTCTTCGACAACGTCGAGGTGCCCGTCGAGAACCTGGTGCACGAGGAGAACAAGGGCTGGACGGTGGCCAAGTACCTGCTCGGCCACGAGCGGCTCAACACCGGCCGCATCGGCGGCTCGAAGCGCGAACTCGCGCGTCTCAAGCAGTACGCCGCGCAGCAGGTCGACGGCCGCGGCAACCGGCTGATCGACGACCCGCGCTTTCGCGACAAGCTCACCCGCGTCGAGGTCGAGCTGATGGCGCTCGAGATCACCAACCTGCGTTTCCTCGACGCGATGCGCGGCGGCAAGCCGCCCGGTGCCGAGGTCTCGATGCTGAAGATCCGCGGCACCGAGATCCAGCAGATGCTGACCGAGCTGATGATGCAGGCCGCAGGCCCGATGGCCGCCCCGTTCGCGCTGACCGGCGAGGCCCGCGCGACCGAGTTCGACGAGGTCCGCGCGCACCTCGCGCCGCGCTACGCGAACTACCGCAAGACCAGCATCTACGCCGGATCCAACGAGATCCAGCGCAACATCATCGCCAAGGCCACCCTGGGGCTCTGACACATGGACTTCGAACTCAGCGAAGAGCAGCGGCAACTGGCCGACTCGGTCGGGCGCTACCTCGCCGACCACTACGACTTCGAGTCGCGCAAGAAGATCGTCCGCAGCGACGCGGGCTCGAGCGACGCCGTCTGGAAGCAGCTCGCCGACTTCGGCGTGCTGGCCATCCCGTTCTCCGAGGAGGCGGGCGGCTTCGGCGGCGGGGCCGTCGACCTGATGAGCGCGATGCAGGCGATCGGCCAGGCGCTGGTCGTCGAGCCGGTGCTGGCCACGCTGCTCGCCGGCCGTCTGATCGACCGCACCGGCAGCGCCGCGCAGAAGGCCGAGATCCTCGGCGGCGTCGTCGACGGTTCGCGCAGGCTCGCGTTCGCGCATGTCGAGGACGGCGCGCGCTTCAACCTCGCGCACGTGTCGGCCACCGCGAGCAGGGCCGGCGACGGCTGGGTGCTCGACGGCGTCAAGCGCGTCGTGGTCGGCGCGCCGCTCGCCGATGCGCTGGTGGTGTCGGCGCGCACGTCCGGTTCGCCCGGGGACGCGCACGGCGTGTCGCTGTTCGTCGTGCCGGCGGATGCGAAAGGCGTGTCGACGACGCCCTACCGGAACATCGACAACCAGCGCGCGGCCGACGTGAAGCTCGACGGCGTGCAGGTGTCCGCCTCGGCGCTGCTCGGCGCCGAGGGCGGCGCGATGCCGGCGATCGAGGAGGCGACCGACTTCGCGATCGCGCTGCAGTGCGCGGAAGCGGTGGGAGCGATGCAGTACGCCAACGAGACCACGCTCGAGTACCTGAAGACGCGCAAGCAGTTCGGTCAGCCGATCGGCGCGTTCCAGGCGCTGCAGCACCGGATGGTGGAGATGTACGTCACCACCGAGCAGGCGCGCTCGATGAGCTACCTCGCGTGCTCGAAGGTCGACACCACCCCCGACGCGGCCGAGCGGGCCCGGATCGTCTCGGCCGCGAAGATCAAGATCGCCGATGCGTGCCGCCAGATCTCGCAGGAGGCGATCCAGCTGCACGGTGGCATGGGGATGACCGAGGAGATGAAGGTCTCGCACACCTTCCGGCGGCTGACGATGATCGCGCAGCAGCTGGGCGACGCGGACCACCATCTCGATCGCTTCGCTGCCCTCGACGCTGCCTGAGCCACGCCGCGCTTGCCGCGGCTTGTTCCATGTCGCGCTTGCCGCGGCTTGTTCCATGTCGCGCTCGCCGCGGCCTGTTCCATGCCGCGGCGGGCCCGTCCCGCCGCATCCGCTCCGGGCATCGGCCCGGCGTCCGCCCGCGGGGCGGCGCCGGGCCGCTTCGTTCCGGGTGTCCGGAGTTGGCGTCTCGCGCTCGCAGCCGCTAGAGTCCGTCGGTTCCGACCCGACCGACGAGCCCGCCGTGACCGCTTCCCCGACCGCACGCACCTCCCTGGGCACGCTGCGTGGCGCCGCCGAGGGCGAGGTCCTGGTCTTCCGTGGCGTCCCCTATGCCGCGCCGCCGGTGGGGCCGCTGCGCTTCCAGCCGCCGCAGCCCGCCGCCCCCTGGGCCGGCGAGCGCGACGCGACCCGTGACGGCCCGATCCCGCCGCAGCCGCCGTCGCGGCTGCGCGCCGCGATGGGCGACTTCGAGCTGCCCCAGTCCGAGGACTGCCTGACGCTCACGATCACCACGCCCGCCGCCGACGGTGCGAAGCGGCCGGTCATGGTCTTCCTGCACGGCGGCGCGTTCTGGACCGGCGCGGGCTCCCTGCCGTGGTACGCGGGCGGCCCGCTCGCGCGGCACGGCGACGTGGTGGTGGTGGGCGTCAACTACCGGCTCGGCGCACTCGGCTTCATGCACCTGCCGGGCGTGGCCGAGCCCAACCTCGGGCTGCACGACCAGATCGCCGCGCTCGACTGGGTCGCGGCCGAGATCGCCGCGTTCGGCGGCGATCCGGACAACGTGACCGTGTTCGGCCAGTCCGCCGGCGGCCTGTCGGTGCTGGCGATGCTCGGGATACCGAAGGCGCGCGCGCGCTTTCGCCGGGCGATCGTGCAGAGCGCGCCCTTCGGCCGGATGCTGCGCTCGCGCGCGGACGCCGCCGTGATCGGCGCGGCGGTGCAGCGCGAGCTCGGGCTCGTCGACGCCGCCGGCTGGGCCGACGTCCCCGTCGAGCGGATCAACGCCGCGCAGCTCGTGGTCGCCCGCTCGATGGCCGGTTTCGCGAACACCACGCCGCCCTTCATCCCGGTGGCCGACCATGTGCTGCTCGGCGACGACGTGATCGGCGCGGCGGTGGCCGGCGCGATGGAGCGCGACCTGATCGTGGGCTTCACGCGCGACGAGATGGCCGCGTTCTTCGCGCCGGTGCCGGAGATGGCGAGCGCGCCCGATGCGGCGGTGCGCGGCGTGTTCGCCCGTCACTTCGGCGGTGCGGCCGACGAGGCGATCGCGGAGTATCGCGAGCGCGCGCGGCTGCCCGGTCCGGGTGGCCTGCTCGGCGAGCTGCTCGGCGACGCGTCGTTCGCCGGCGGCCTGTGGGCCTTCGCCGAGCGGATGTCGGCGCTGGGCCGGCCGGTGCGGGCGTTCCGCTTCGACTTCGCCGCGCCCGGCAATCCGTTCGGCGCCTGCCACTGCATCGAGCTGCCCTTCTGCTTCGGCACGCTCGCCGACTGGTCGGCACCGATGCTCGCGGGCGCCGATCCCGACCAGGCCGCTGCGCTGGCCGCGCGGATGCGCGACGCCTGGGCCGCGTTCGCCCGCGACGGCGACCCGACACACGCCGGTCTGCCCGACTGGCCGACCCACGGCGAGTCCGGCGAGACGCTGCTGTTCGATTCGACGAGCCGCGTCGTCCACGATCCGGCCGGCCGGCGCCGCTGGCGCTTCTGGCCGTGACCGTCGCGGAGCCGGCCCTCACCGCGCGGTCCGCGGAGATCGTCACGGTCGTGACGATCGCGGCACGGGCCGTCGACCGGGTGCGCGGGGCATCGCGGTGACCGAGGCGATCTCCTTCGACGGCGTGCGCCTCGCCTTCGGCGGCGAGCCGATCTACGACCGTGTGGACTTCACCGTCGCCCGCGGCGAGTTCGTCTGCCTGCTCGGGCCCTCGGGCTGCGGCAAGTCGACCGCGCTGCGGCTGATCGGCGACCTCGTGCCGCCCGACGGCGGCACGGTGCGCGTCGACGGGCGTGCGCCGGCCGAGGCCTGGAGCGAGGTCGCGTTCGTCTTCCAGTCGCCGCGTCTCGCACCGTGGCGCGACGTGCTTTCGAACGTGCTGCTCGGCGCCGAGCTGCGCTTCGGCCGCGCCGAGGCGCGCCGCCGCGAGCCGCTCGCCCGCGAGATGCTCGAGATGGTCGGCCTCGCCTCGTCCGCCGCGAAGTTCCCGTCGATGCTCTCGGGCGGCGAGCGGCAGCGGGTCGCCATCGCGCGTGCGCTGGTCGTCGAGCCGTCGATCGTGCTGATGGACGAGCCGTTCTCCGCGCTCGACCCGAACACGCGGCGCCGGCTGCGCGCCGAGATCGAGCGGATCTGGCAGCGCACCGGCCGCACGGTGCTGTTCGTCACCCACGACATCGACGAGGCGCTGACGCTGGCCGACCGGATCGTGCTGCTGTCGGGCAAGCCGACCCGCGTGCTCGAGACCGTCACCGTCGACGCCCCGCGGCCGCGCCGTCCGGCCGACGACCCCCGGCTCGCCGCGCTGCGCGACCGCCTGAACCAGCTCTTCCGCTCGCTCGAGCCTTCGTCCGAACCCGATCCGCAGGAGCCCGACGCATGAACCGCCGCCACGTCCTCGCCGCCGCCCCGGCCGTCCTCGCCGCCCCCTACGTCCGCGCGCAGGCGCGCCAGAAGGTCACCTACGGCTACCTGCTCGACCCGGCCTACGAGGCGGTGCTCTGGGCGATCCGCAACGGCCGCGTGAAGTCCGACCTGGTCGACGTCGAGGCGACCGGCCTGCTGATCCCGCAGCTGCTGCAGGCGACCGCGACGAAGCAGTACGACGTGATCATGACCGCGGTGATCGGCGTGCCCGCCGCGGCCGCGCGCGGCCTCGAGCTGCGGATCCTCTCGTCGGCGCTGCACGCGTCGCCGGTCGGCGAGGGTGGCGGCATCTGGGTCAAGAAGGGCAGCCCGATCCGCAGCGCCGCGGACCTGAAGGGCAGGACGCTCGCGTCCTACGGCCTGCGCTCGACCGGCTACATGTACGCCCGCGAGGCGCTGCGCCGCGAGTTCGGGCTGAACATGGCGCTCGAGGGCGGCGACGTGCGGCAGGTCGAGGTGCAGGCGCCGAACCTGCCGGCGGCGCTCGCGACCGGCCAGGCCGACGCGGCGACGCTGATCCACAGCCAGTCGTGGCGCGCGATGCAGTCCGGGGAGTTCGTCAACATCTGCGAGACCGGCAAGATCGTCAATGCCGCGCACGGCACGCTGACCTCGGCCATCAACGTCTCCTACCCCGAGCGGCTCGCCGCGCGGCCCGATGCGTTCCGCGAGTTCAACCGGATGCTGAAGGCCTCGGTGGACTATGCGATGTCGAACCGCGACGAGGTGTTCGGCGCGGTCGCGAAGCAGGCGAACATCGACCGCAAGTTCTTCGACTGGTGGTTCGACCGCACCACGACCGTGCCCGCCGTGTTCGGCGACCAGCATGCGAAGGCGGTGGGCACCGCGTGGACGATCGGCCGCGTCTTCAACATGGTGCCGGCGGTACCCGACGTGCGCGCGCTGACCTGGGACCAGGCCCTGCGCGGGTGAGCGCGGCGGCGGCACGGGGCGGTCCCGGCGCGGCGACGGGGCCCGCGGGTCCGTCGGTCGTCGCGCGGCGCGCGGTCGCGGGGGCGTTCGTCGCCGTGCTCGCGCTCGCGTGGGTCGCGTCGAGCGGGCGCGTGCCCGCGTACATCCTGCCGCCGCCTTCGGACGTGCTCGCCGCGATGGTGTCGCTGGTGGCCACGCCGGTCCGGGCCGTCCATCTGGGCGCGACGCTCGCGCACATCGGCGCGTCGATCGCGATCGCGTTCGCCGGGGGCGCGGCGCTCGCGTTCGTCGCCCATTACGCGCGCTGGAGCGCGCCGGCGATCCACCGGCGGCTCGGGCCCTTCCTGTCGGCCTTCTCCGGCATCGGCTGGACGCTGCTCGGCGTCATCTGGTTCGGCGTCTCGAGCTTCACCGTGGTCTTCACCATCGTCGCGGTGCTGCTGCCGTTCGCGCTGGTGAACCTGCGCGAGGGGCTCGCCGCGCTCGACGCCGAGCTGCTCGAGATGGGCCGCAGCTTCGGGCGCCGGCGCGGTGCGGCGTTCCGGCTGCTGGTGCTGCCCTCGCTGCTGCCGTTCGCCGCGGCGACGCTGCGGATCATGTTCGGCGTCGCCTGGAAGGTCACGCTGACGGCCGAGCTCTTCGGCGGCGGGCGCGGCCTCGGCTACGTGATCAACGTCGCGCGCCAGGACTACGACACCGCGACGCTGTTCGCGGTCATCGCCTTCATCATCGTCGCGGTCACGCTGGCCGATCGGCTGGTGTTCGGGCCGCTCGAGCGCCGCACCGCGCGGCAGTTCGGAGGCCGCGCGTGAACCCGGCGCGCCGTCCCGCGTCGCTGTGGCTCGCCGACGCGCTGGTCGTCGTCGCCATCGCCGGCTGGGCCTGGGGCGCACGCTCGCTGCCGGAGTTCGTGCTGCCCGGGCCGGTCGCGGTCGGCGAGCGGCTGCTGGTGCTGTTCACCGATCCCGACTTCCTGGTGCACACCGTCGCCTCCACCGTGCGCGTGCTCGCGTCGGTGGCGATCGCGCTGCTGCTGGGCGGCGGGCTCGCGCTGCTGGCGCGCGCCGTGCCGGTACTCGACGGGCTGATCTCGGGGCTGCTGCAGCCCTTCCTGAACGCGTTCCCGTCGATCGGCTGGGCGATCCTCGCGGCGATCTGGTTCCGGCCGGGTCACCTGTCGATCGTCTTCGTGCAGGTCGCGATCCTGGTGCCGTTCTGCCTGATCAACGTCGCCGAGGGCCTGCGCCAGGTCGACCGAGAGATGCTGGAGATGGCACGCAGCTTCACCCGCCGGCGCGGCCGCGTGCTCGGCGCCGTGACCGTCCCGCTGCTGCTGCCCTACGTGATCGGCGCGCTGCGGATCGCCTACGGCGTGGCCTGGAAGATCGCGCTGGTGGCCGAGCTGCTCGGATCGACCTCGGGGCTGGGCTTCCTGATGCTGCGCGCGCAGGGCTCGGCCGACATCACGACCGTGCTCGCGGCCTGCCTGGCGATCGTCGCGCTGTTCTATGCGGGCGAGCGGCTGCTGCTCGATCCGCTCGCGCGGCGCTACGCGGCGCGCTGAGGGGCGGCCCGGATCAGCGTCCGCGGAACGACGCCAGCAGCAGCGCGCCGCCCGCGATCGAGATCACCACGAGCACCACCTGCCGGAAGCGCACGGCGTCGAGCCCGAGGTAGATGCGCGAGCCGATCCACGACGGCAGCAGCAGCGACGGGATCACCACGGCGAGGCCGCCGAGCGTGCCGACGCGGACCGCGCCCGAGGCGACGAGCCCGGCGAAGGCGGCGGTCAGCGCGATCAGGTTGAAGTTCTGGACGATCGCACGCTGCGCGTCCCGGTCGAGGCCGCGCATCGTGCACCAGAGCGCGGGCGCGGCCCCGGTGATGCCGCCGAGACCGCCCATCGCCCCGCCGAGCGCGCCCGCGAGCAGGTCGCCGGCACGGCCGAAGCGCTCGGTGGACGGCAGCCGGCGCGCGGACAGCATGCCCAGCCCGCAGGCGAGCAGGATCGCGCCGAGGACGCGGCGAAAGGTCGTCGGATCGAGGTGGGGCAGGGCCAGCACGCCCAGCGGCAGCCCGAGCGCGGCGCCGGCGAGGAACGGCCACAGCAGCGAGAGATGCAGGCCGCGCCGCACGGTGAGCGCGGTGAAGACCTGGCCCGACAGCCCGCCGCAGATCGCCATCGCGGCCGCGAGCCGAGGCTCGATCGTCCACGCCCAGATCGACAGCGCGACCATGCTGAACGCGAAGCCGGAGATGCCCTGGACGAAGCCGGCGACGGCGGCGCCCAGGGCGAGGACGAGGAGCTCGGGCACCCGCTCACCTCACCGTGATCCACCGCCACTCGAGCCAGTTGTCGGCGCGGTGGACGACCTCGACGTTCGAGCGCGCCGCCCACGGGATCACCTGCCGGTGCAGCGGGATGTGGTGGACCTGCTCGCCGTGCTCGCGCAGCGCCGCCCTGATCAGCTCCCGGCGCTTGGCCGGATCGGCCTCGCGGCTGGAGGCGGCGGCCAGCGCGTCGAGGCGGTCGTTGCGGTGGTTGCCGAAGTTGTAGTCGCCGATGCCGCCGGTGCCGCGGTTGCGGACGATCGGGGTCAGCGTGGTCTCGGCGTCGACGATCGCGCCGCCCCAGCCGAGCATGTACATCGAGGTGTCGAGCTTCTCGAGCTTCGGGAAGTACTGCGCGCGCGGCATCGCGTTGACGCGGACCTTCACGCCGATCTGCGACCACATCGCCGCCAGCGCGACGCAGATCTCCTCGTCGTTGATGTAGCGGTTGTTCGGGCAGTCGAGCGTGACCTCGAAGCCGTCCTTCCAGCCCGCCTCGGCCATCAGCGCCCGGGCGCGGGCGAGATCGAAGGGCAGCCGGCGCTCGAGCTCGGGGTCCTCGAAGGTGCCGCGCGGCGACGGCGTGATCGCGCCGGTGGGAAAGGCCTGCCCGCGCATCAGCCGCGTGCGGATCGCCTCGATGTCGACCGCGTGGTACAGCGCGCGGCGCACGCGGACGTCCTTGAACGGATTGCGGCCCTTCGTGCCGTAGAGCAGCTCGTCGCGCGACTGGTCCATGCCGATGAAGATCGAGCGGTTCTCGATGCCCTCGATCACCTTCAGGTTGGGACTCGACTTCAATCGCGCGAGGTCCTGCGGCGCCGGATCGAGCACGAAGTCGATCTCGCCGGAGATCAGTGCGGCGGTACGCGTCGCATCCGAGCGGATCGGCGTGTAGACCACCTCCTGCACGTTGCCCTCCTGGCGGCCCCACCAGTTCGGATTGCGGCGGTAGACGGTGCGCACGTCGGGCTGGCGCGACACCAGCACGTACGGACCGGTGCCGTTGGCGTTGAGCGCGGTGTGCTTGTCCTCCTTGGCCTTGAAGTCGAGCGGGCGGGTCACGCCGTGCTTCTCGGACCAGGTGCGGCTCATGATCGGGATCGAGCCCACGTGGTCGAGCATCACCGGGTTGAACTGCGGCAGCACGAAGTCGACCGTCAGGTCGTCGACCCGGCGCGGCTCGCCGACCGCGTTCGCGTAGACGCGGATCAGCGAGGTCGGCTCCTTCGCCCGGTTGACCGAGAAGACGACGTCGTCGGCGGTGAACGGGGTACCGTCGTGGAAGCGAACGTTCGGCCGCAGCCGGAAGCGCCAGACGGCGGGCGAGACCTGCTGCCATTCGGTCGCGAGCGAGGGCGCGAAGCCGAGCGTGCGGTCCCGCGTCAGCAGCGACTCGTAGACCTGGCCGTTCATCGAGTTGGTCAGCAGCTCGTTCTGCGAGTGCGGATCCATCGTCTGCGGGTCACCCTGCGAGGCCCAGCGCAGCGTCTGCGCGACGGCGGCGGGCGGCGCGGCGGCCGTGGCGAGCACGACCAGGGCGAGGGCGAGCGCGACGAGCGGGGCGCGGCATCCGGTGCGGGACATCGGGGGCTCCTGGGACGGTACGGCCGGCGCGGAGGCGGCGGCTCGCTCGTCGAGCATACGGCCGGGTCGGGGCGCCCTGTCGGACCGCCGGGTCAGTAGCGCAGCGTCAGCGCCACGCCGCCGATCCACAACCTGGCACCGGTGCCGCGCAGGTCGTCCTGGCGCGCGACGTAGAGGTCGATCGCCCGGTTGCCGGCCAGCTCGAACTCGGCGCCGAACTGCTCGAAGCGCCGTGACCAGACGCCCGCCGCGCCGTCGCGGAAGAACTCGATCATCGCGTAGGGGGTGACCGCCGCCAGCGTGCAGTGGGGCAGCCAGCCGAGCGCATGCGAGACGGCGGTGTCGTCGCCGTGCAGCACCCCTCTGTCAGCGTGCGTTCGGCGGCCGGCGCAGGGCCGGCCGCGAGCGCCGCCGAGAGCAGGCCGGCGCAGGCTGCGCCGGCGCGCCGTGCCGTCACAGGTCGAGCCGGTCGATCGCCCAGTCGATGCCCTCGATCCGCGGCATCTCCCGGCCGTCGTCCTTGCCGATCTCGCGCGCGATGATCGCCTCCAGCTTCGTGTTCATCGTCCGCAGCAGCCCCTCGTTCGCCGGGCGGTCCATTGCCAGGTTGACGCTCTCGCGCGGATCGGACTTCAGATCGAACAGCTCGACGTCGTTCCACCGGTACAGCTCGTCGAGGTCGCGCGGCGAATTGCGGTCCACCGGCGAAAAGTATCGCGTGAACTTGCAGCGGCCGTCGAAGACCGTCCGCAGGCTGCCGCGCTTCTTCAGGTCCGGCCGGTAGCCGGCGGCCTTCATCGCCTCCTTCGGGTCGCGGCCGGCGGCCCGCGCCTCGGAAACGATGCGGATGACCTCGCTGTCGTTCGTCGCGAGGCCGCTGTAGGTGAAGAGCACCGAGTCGCGCACCGCGTGGAGCCCTGCCCGGGAGGGCGAGCCCAGGGCGGCGTCGAAGCTTCGGCCGGGAAGGTCCCGCCCGGCGAACTCGCCCGCCTTGGCCGCGTCCACGCCCGCCATCGCCAGCAGCGAGGGCACCAGGTCCATGTGGCTGGTCAGCGCCTGGCAGCTGCGGCCGCCGCGAACATCGGGGTGGACGACCTGCATCGGCAGGTGGATCGCCTCCTCGTACGCGAACGGGCCCTTGCCGCGCAGGCCGTGCGCGCCGCCCATCTCGCCGTGGTCCGAGGTGAACACGAAGATCGTGTTGCGCGACAGGCCGAGCCGCTCGAGCTCCACCTGCACCGCTTCGAGCTGGCGATCGACGCCGCGCAGGCAGTTCAGGTAGTAGTCGGTGAAGCGCTCCCAGCGGGCACGCTCGGTCGGCACGCGGCCGAGGGTGTAGCCCCAGGCGCGGTCGAACTCGAGGTGCGCGCGCGGCCGCCCCGGACCGTCCACCCGCTCGCGCCAGGTCGCGGGCAGCGGCGCGTTCCAGCGCGCGCGGTAGCTCTCGTGCTCCGGCGCGCGGGCGGCGCGCATCAGCAGCCGGCCGGTGTCCTGCACCGTCTCGCCAGGCGCGTCGGTGTTGAAGTACATGATGTCGTGCGGGTTCACCATGCTGACGAAAAGCGCCCATGGTTTGCGTTCGTCCGCCATCGGGCGGCCCTTGTCCCGCAGCCACGAGATCGCGGCGCCAGCGGTCATGTGGTCGTAGGTGTACCCGCCGTGCGCGTGCGCGAGCGCGTCGATCGGCAGGCCGAAGTCGGAGAAGCCGTAGGCGTCCATCTCCTTCGTGAACAGCCGCTCGGGGCCGTCGTGGCCGTCGAAGGCCGCATCGAGGTGCCACTTGCCCTTGTAGGCCGTGTGGTAGCCGGCCTTGCGCAGCATGTGGCCGATGGTGGGGATCCCGGTCGACAGCGCCTGCACGTAGGGCATGTCGGCGTTCTCGAACATCCGGTTGTCCGGGGTCTGCAGCCCGGTCATCATCACCGCGCGCGAGCTGGTGCACATCACCGCCGGGCAGTAGTGGTTGCGGAAGGTCGTGCCCTCGCGCGCCAGGCGCTCCTGGCCCGGCAGCCGGTAGCCGTCGGGCAGCCGCTCGAACCAGCGCTGCTGGTCGGAGAAGACGAAGACGATGTTGGGCCGGGTCGGGGACGGACCGCGCGGGCGCGCGGCCTCCTGCGCGGCGGCCAGCGGCGAGGCCACGGCGGCGCCGCCGGCGGCGAGCAGCCGGCGGCGGGAGGCGTCGACCGAGGCGGCGGGAGTCGGGGTTCGGACGTCCATCGTGGAGCTCCTCGTGGGCGACGACGCGGGGTCGTCAGTGGCGGGTGTCGGCGAGGCCCGCGCGGCGTGCGCGGTCCTCGGAGGGCGCGATCAGCGAGGTCTCCGGTACGCGCACCCTCGCGCGCTCGGCCAGCCAGCGGCCTGCGTCGACGCAGCGAACGAGGTCGAGCCGCACCTGCGGGTACATGAAGGTGCCGTGGATGCCGCCCGGCACGGTGACGATCGACGGATCGACCTCCTCGGCCCGCGGCCAGTTGCCCGCGATCTCGGCACCGCCCGAGTGGTGGCTGGGTGGATCGGCAGGATGCGCACGCGCCTTCTCCTGGGGGGCCATCGGGTCCGGGAAGGTTCGATGGTGCGCCGGGGGCGGGTACGGCCGTTTGAGGCACGTCAATCCGAACGGACGCTTGTCCGTGTCGACGACGGAAGGCCTCGCACGAAGGGCGATGCGAGGCGCCGAACGCGGCGAGATCGCGCCCCGTGGGACGCCGGAGATCAGCCGCCCGCGCGCCTGACGCGGTGCCCGGCCTGCTCGAGCCGTGCGACCACCGTATCGCGATGATCGCCCTGGATCTCGATGACGCCGTCCTTCGCGGTGCCGCCGCTGCCGCAGGCGGCCTTCAGCGTCTTCGCGAGTGCGGCGAGCGCGACCGGGTCGAGCGGCAGGCCGCGGATCACGGTGACCGTCTTGCCGCCGCGGCCGCCGGTCTCGCGCGAGACCCGCGCGATGCCGTCGCCCGCGGGCACCGCGCGCGCGGCCAGCGTCCGGCAGCGGCAGTCGGCGAGCGCCTGCCGGCACGTCGGGCAGGTGCGCCCGCGCTCGGTGGAGTAGACGAGTCCGCCCTTCGACGTCGCCATGGCGCTCAGCGCTTCTCCATCAGCCTCACGCCGCCCGCGGCGAGCTGGCGGCCCGCGTCGACGAGCACGTGCTGGCCGGTCATCTTCGGCTGGCGCAGCATCCAGACGATGGACTCGGCGACGTCGTCGGCCGACAGCGTGGCCTGCAGCGCGGTGACCTGCGCGACCGTCTTCCTCACCGTGTCGAAGCGTTCCTGGCCGAGGCCGCGGACGTGCCAGTCGGTCTCGACGAAGCCCGGGCGCACCGCGTTCACGCGGACCTCGGGCGCGAGCGCGCGGGCGAGATTCAGCGTGAGGTTGTCGAGCGCCGCCTTGCTCGCGCTGTAGGCGGGCGACGAACCGGTGCCGTCGAGCGCGGACGACGAAGACACGTTGACCACCGCGCCGCGTGCGGCGCGCAGCAGCGGGGCGCAGGCGCGCGTCATCTGCCAGGTCCCGACGACGTTGACCGCGTAGATCGCGTGGAAGTCCTCGGCGTTCACCGCGGCGAGGTCGCCCGCCGGCGCGAAGCGCGTCGTGCCGGCGTTGTTGACGAGGCCGTCGAGGCTGTCGCCGAATGCGGCACGCAGCTCCGAGACCGCGCGCAGGCAGTCGGCGTCGGACGAGACGTCGGCGGCGATGGCGATCGCGCGCGCACCGCGCGCCTCGCAGTCGGCGACGGTCGCGCGTGCGGCGTCGGCGCTGCGCGCGTACAGGATCGCGACGGATGCGCCGGCCTCGGCCAGGCGCAGCGCGGTCGCGCGGCCGATGCCGGTCGCGCCGCCGGTGACGAGCCAGGTGCTCATGAACGGGTCTCCTCGGTCTGCTTCTTCGTGAACATCAGGTCCCACACGCCGTGCCCGAGGCGCAGGCCGCGCTGCTCGAACTTCGTCAGCGGTCGCCAGTCGGGCCGCGGCGCGAAGCCGTCGGCGGTGTTCGCGAGCGCCGGCTCGGCCGACAGCACCTCGAGCATCTGGGCCGCGTACGGCTCCCAGTCGGTCGCGCAGTGCAGGTAGCCGCCGGGCGCGAGCCGCGCGACGAGCTCGGCGACGAAGGGCGGCTGGATCAGCCGGCGCTTGTGGTGGCGCTTCTTCGGCCAGGGGTCGGGGAAGTAGACGTGGATGCCGTCGAGCGAACCGGGCGCGATCCGCTCGCGCAGCACCTCGACCGCGTCGCGCTGGATCACGCGGACGTTCGACAGACCGCGCGCACGCAGCGTGCGCAGCAGGCTGCCCACGCCCGGCGTGTAGACCTCGATGCCGACGAAGTCGGTGCCGGGCCGCGCGGCGGCGATCTCGGCGGTGGTGTGGCCCATGCCGAAGCCGATCTCGAGCACCACCGGCGCGCGGCGGCCGAACAGCGCGGCGAAGTCGATCGGGCCATGGCCGTCCGGCACGCCGTAGGCCGGCAGCAGTCCGGCGTGCGCGTCGCGCTGCGCGTCGGACAGGTGGCCGCGGCGCATGACGAAGCTGCGGACGTGGCGGGCGCGCAGGGTGTCGGCGGCGGCATCGGGGGTCGTGCCGTCGGCCGCGTCGATCGCGGACGCGTCCGGGCCGGGCTCGCGCGGCGCGGCGTGCGTGTCGTCGCCGGACGCGTCGTGGGGCGGGGCGGACATCGCGGTCGCCGCGTTCAGGCCGTCGACGACGGCGCGATCATCCCGCCGGTCGGCGACGACGGGCTCGCGCCGTAGAGCTTGCGCGGCATGCGGCCGGCGAGGAACGCGTGCCGGCCGGACTCGACCGCCCCCCGCATCGCGACGGCCATCCGCACCGGATCGCGGGCCGCGGCCACCGCCGTGTTCATCAGCACGCCCGCGCAGCCGAGCTCCATCGCGATCGCCGCGTCGGACGCGGTGCCCACGCCCGCGTCGACGATCACCGGCACGGTCGCACGCTCGAGGATCAGCTGCAGGTTCCACGGGTTCAGGATGCCCATGCCCGAGCCGATCAGCGACGCGAGCGGCATGACCGCCACGCAGCCGATCGCCTCCAGCACCCGCGCCTGGATCGGGTCGTCGCTGCAGTAGACCATCACCTCGAACCCCTCCTTCACCAGCACCTCGGCGGCCTTCACCGTCTCGGGCATGTTGGGGTAGAGGTTCTGCGGGTCGCCGAGCACCTCGAGCTTGACCAGCGTGTGGCCGTCGAGCAGCTCGCGCGCCAGGCGCAGCGTGCGGACCGCGTCGTCGGCGCTGTAGCAGCCGGCGGTGTTCGGCAGGTAGGTGAAGCGCGACGGCGGCAGCGCGTCGAGCAGGCTCGGCGCGTTCGCGTCCTGCCCGATGTTCGTGCGGCGGATCGCGACGGTGACGATCTCCGCGCCGCTCGCGTCGACCGCGCGGCGGGTCTCGTCGAAGTCCTTGTACTTGCCCGTGCCGATCAGCAGGCGCGAGGCGAACGTGCGGGTGCCGACCACCAGCGGGTCGGGGGTGAAGGCGGGAGCGCTCATCAGGACATTCTAGCCCCGCGGCCCGCGCCCCCGCCGCGCGGCGGGCCTCACTTCGGCGCGGCGCCCCCGAGCGCGGCGGGCAGCGCGAGCTCGCCGGACGCATCGAAGCGGGCGCCGCCGAACGACGGACCGGCGAGCCGGCCGCGCAGCCGGTAGTCGACCTTCGTGCGGTCGCCGGTCGCGAAGCCGATCGCCTGCCGCACCAGCGCCGAGACCGGCACCGAGACCGGCACCTCGATCACCGCCTCGCCGAAGCGCGGCACCGTGCCGGTCGCGTCGCTCACGCCGGTCGCGAGGCGGCTGCCGCGCACGTCGAGCTCGATCGACACGCCGTCGTAGTCGATCGGCTGCTCGTTCGGGTTCTGCACCCGCAGCTTCACCAGGAAGCGACCCTCCATCGCCTGGCCGGCCATCGGCTCGAGACCGACGACGTTGACGGACACCGGCTCGCGCAGCCCGAGACCGGCGCAGCCGGCGACCAGCGCGAGCACGACCAGGACGGCGGCGGCGAGGGCGCGCACGGGTCAGCCGCCGCCGACCGCGACCACGATCTCGAGCCGGTCGCCGTCCGCCAGGGGCACGGACGGGTGGAGCGACTTCGGGACGATCTCGCCGTTGCGCTCGACCGCGACGCGCTTGCCCGCGAGCGACATCCGCTCGAGCAGCGCGGCGACGGTGAGTCCCTCGGTCAGGGGCTGCGGCGTGCCGTTGACGATCACCTGCATGGTCCCGATTCTAACCGCCGGGCTCCGGGCCCGTGAGAAGATCGCCCCCACGATGAGCCCCCGCCCCGAGCCCGCCCGCGCGCCGCGTCCCGCGTGCCGCGCCGCCTGCGCCGCGTTGGTCGCCGCGGCGCTCGCCGCCGGCTGCGGCAACGAGGACATCACGCTCTACGGCACGCCCGACGAGACGCCGCAGACGATCGCGCTGTCGGCCGCCGCCGGCGCCGACGGCACCTCGGCCACCCTGACCTGGACCTCGCCGAACGCGAACTGGTCGTACCGCGTCGATCGCGGCGGCAAGGCGGTCGCGACGATCGGCGGGACGTCCTGGGTCGACACCGGGCTCGCCGCGAACGCGCGGACCTGCTGGAAGGTCTACGGGCTCAGCGGCTTCGGCTGGCAGGCACGCAGCAACGAGGCCTGCCTCGGCACCGACAGCGGCGGCACGAAGGACTGGCGCGTCGAGACCCAGGCGACAGGCGCGCGCTGGCCGGCGATCGCCTCCGACGCGTCGGGCGGCGTGCACCTGTGCTTCACCGCCACCGGCGGACTCGGCGTGTCCTACCTGCGCGTGGGCGCGTCGGGCCCGGAGCTGATCGACGCGGCCGGCGCCTCGCAGTGCAGCCTCGCGGTCGATGCGCAGGGGGTGGTCCACGTCGCCTTCGGCAGCCGCGCGGGCGTGCGGCACGCGCGGCGCGAGGCCGGGGCGTGGACGGTCGTGACGGTGGACCCGGCCGGCGCGGTCGGCGGCACCCGGACCGAGGGACCGGCGCTCGCGCTCGCCGCGAGCGGGCCCAGGATCGCCTACCGGACCACGGCGGCGATCGCGCTCGCGCGGCGCACCGACGCGGGATGGTCGATCGAGTCGACCGGCCTGCCGGGGCGGCTCGGGCCGCGCTCGCTCGCGGTCGATGCCGCGGCGAAGGACCGGCTCGCCACGCTGGATGCGAGCGGCGCGGCGCTCGCGGTCTGGCGTCGCGACGCCGCCGGCTGGGTCCGCGAGACCACGTTCGCGCTCGCTCCCGCGAACGGCGAGGGCGCGCCGATCGCGACCCCCGGCACCGACGCCTTCGGCGTGACCGCCTGGTGGCAGCGCGATCCGCCGGCCACCGCGGGGGCCGCCACCGTCCGCTGGCTCGAGCAGGACGCGACCGGCTGGACCGCGCAGACGGTGGCGACACTCGATCGCGCCGGCTCGCGCGTGGCGCTCTCGGTCGTCGGCGGGACGCGGCGCGTTCTGGCGATCGACGCCGACGGCACGCTGCGGCTGTGGACCCGTCCCCCCTCCGTCGCGACCTGGACCGAGGAGACACTGTCGGCGCAGGCCGGCGCGGCCGCGATGGTCGACCTCGTCGTCGCGG
This sequence comes from Pseudomonadota bacterium, assembly GCA_046046245.1. GTDB lineage: Bacteria > Pseudomonadota > Gammaproteobacteria > Burkholderiales > Burkholderiaceae_E > UBA4615. Next base: position 20,620 of record JBJOKE010000007.1, read on the forward strand.
CCGACGGCCAGCTTCGGATCGCCTTCGACCGCAGCGCGACCGGCGAGGTCGTGCTCGCGAGCCGCGCGCCCTGAGGCGCCCGCTCGGGGCCGCCCGCCGCGCGGCCGGGGGGTGGCGACCGTCCGGCGCCGGGCCCCGGGGGATAGAATCGTCCCGAGGCCCGCGGCGGCCGCGACCGAACGAAGGGAGTCTCCATGGACGAACCCGCGCCCGAGGGCGCCTACCTGCCGGCCGCGACGCCGGTCTCCGAACGGATCCGCGACCGGATCCGCCGCGCGGGTCGCCGCTTCCACGCGAACGACAACATCGCCGAGTTCGTCGACGGCGCGGAGGAGCTCGCTGCGCTCGAGGACGAGGTGGCCGCCCGCGTCGAGGACCTGCTGCGCAGCCTGGTGATCGACACCGAGGCCGACCACAACAGCCAGGGCACGGCGCGCCGCGTCGCGCGGATGTACCTCGACGAGGTGTTCAAGGGTCGCTACGTGCCGATGCCGCGGGTGACCGAGTTCCCGAACGCCGAACGGCTCAACGAGCTGATGATCATCGGCCCGTGCACGGTCCGCAGCGCCTGCTCGCACCACCTCGTGCCGATCCTCGGCAAGCTGTGGATCGGCGTGCTGCCCAGCGAAGGCTCGCGGCTGATCGGCCTGTCGAAGTACGCGCGGATCGCCGACTGGGTGATGAGCCGGCCGCAGATCCAGGAGGAGGCGGTGATGCAGCTCGCCGACCTGCTCGAGGCTCGGCTGAAGCCCGCCGGGCTGGCGCTCGTGCTCGAGGCCGATCACTTCTGCATGCAGTGGCGCGGCGTGAAGGACGACGCGCCGCACATGACCAACAGCGTGATGCGCGGCGCTTTCCTCGAGAATTCGTCCCTGCGGCGCGAATTCCTGCAGCTGATGCGCAACTGAGGCGGGAGGGGCCGCGCGTTTGCTATCATGCGCGTCCGCCGCGGGTGTAGTTCAATGGTAGAACGGCGGCTTCCCAAGCCTCAGACACGGGTTCGATTCCCGTCACCCGCTCCAGCGTCCCCGCACCGCCTGCACCGCCTGCACGAGGACGAGCGCGTCGTCGTCGTCGACAAGCCGCCCGGCCTGCTCGTCCACCGCAGCCCCCTCGACGCGCACGAGCGAGACTCGGTCGTCGACCGTTGGCAGGCCGAGACCGGCGAGCGGCTCCATCCGGCCCATCGCCTCGATCGCGGCACCTCGGGCGTGCTGGTGCTCGCGCGCGACCCCGACGCGGCGCGCACGCTCGGCGAGGCGTTCGAGTCGGGCCGCGTGGCCAAGCGCTACCTCGCGCTGGTGCGCGGCTGGCCGGCCGTGACGGGCGAGACCGACCGTCCGCTCGCCCGCGACCCGGAACGGCCGTCGACCGGACAGCCGATGCGCGACGCGCGGACGCGCTGGACCGTGATCGCGCGGCACGACTGGCCGTTCTCGGTCGATGGCCGCCATCCGAGCTCGCGCTACGCGCTCGTCGAGGTCGTGCCCCTGACCGGTCGGCGGCATCAGATCCGACGGCACTTCAAGCAGCTCGGTCACCCGCTGGTGGGCGATGCGACGCACGGCAAGGGCACGCACAACCGCGCGGTCGCGGCCTGGCTCGGCACGGCTCGGCTGTGGCTGCACGCGTGTCGGATCGAACTGCCGCATCCGGACGGCGGCCTGCTCGCGGTGGACGCGCCGCCGGGCGAGGGCTGGCGGCCGCTCGGAGGCTGAGGCGCGCAGCCAATTCCGGCAGGTCGCCGCACGGGGGGTCAGAAGCGCTTGCCGACGCCCAGCGAGACCACCCACGGATCGAGCGAGACCTTGCTGATCGCGGTGCCGCCGAGATGGACGTCGGAGGCGATCCAGAGCTTCTTCACGTCGGCGTTGAGGAACCAGCCGCCGTCGAGCCGGTAGTCGGCGCCGAGCTGGATCGCCGGTCCGATGCTGGAGCTCTCCAGCGTGACCGGCGTGCCGCCGATCGACATCGTCTCCGAGCCGATGAAGGTCAGGTTCAGGCCGGCGCCCACGTAGGGCTTGAAGGGTCCGAAGTCGGTGAAGTGCCACTGGGCGAGCAGCGTCAGCGGCAGGTGCTTGAAGGTGCCGATGGTGCCCAGGGCCAGCGCGTTCACCGTGACGTCCTGCTTCTGCGGCACGGTCAGCATCAGCTCGGCGGCGATGTTCCTCGTGAAGAAGTACGAGACGTCGACCTCGGGGATCCACTGGCTGTTCACGGTGATCACGTCGGCCGGCAGCACGCCGGCGAGACCCGCGTCGGAACTCGTGTCCATCTTCAGGTAGGACGCGCGGACGCGAACCATCCAGGCGCCTTCGGGCACGGCGGACTGCGCGAGGGCCGGGGCGGCGAGTGACGAGAGAGCGGCCGCGCACAGCGTCGCGGCGAGGGGCTTGGCGTTCATGGGGGATGGTCCTCCTGTCCTGTCGAGAGACGACGGCCCGCTCGGTCCGCCGGCCTGCCGGGGCGGCGGGCGCCTCGGGCCCGGCCTGCCGACCGGGCCCCGCGGATGCTGCGCGGGGCCGGCCGCGCGGTCGTTGCGCCCCGTCAAGCGCCGACGCGGCGGCGACGCGCGTGCTTGAGACAGGTCAACACGCCGCGTGCATGGGGGCGCGACGCGGCCCTGCGCGCACGCCCCCCGGCCATCCGCCCGTGCCGAGCCGCGGTGGCCCACCGCGCGGCGGGGGCCGGCTACTGCAGGTCGATCAGCGTGCGCACGTGCTGCTCGACGCTGCGCGCGAGCGCCGGCAGGCAGTAGCCGCCCTCGAGCACCGAGACGATGCGGCCCTCGCAGCACTCGTCGGCCACCGTCACCAGTTGCCGCGTGACCCACGCGTAGTCGCCGTCGACCCAGCCGAGCTGGCTCATGTCGTCGTCGCGGTGCGCGTCGAAGCCCGCCGAGACGAACAGCATCTGCGGCCGGAACGCTCGCAGCGCCGGCAGCCACCGCGCGTTCACCGCGTCGCGCAGTGCGGCGCCGTCGGAGTAAGGCGCGAGCGGCACGTTGCACATGTTCGGGCCGCGGGCCTGCTCGCCGTTGAACGGATAGAGGCGCGACTGGAAGGTCGAGACCATCAGCACCCGCTCGTCGCCGGCGAAGATGTCCTCGCTGCCGTTGCCGTGGTGGACGTCGAAGTCGATCAGCGCCACGCGCTCGAGACCCAGCACGTCCAGCGCGTGCCGGATGCCCACGGCCACGTTGTTGAAGAAGCAGAAACCCATCGCGGCATGCCGTTCCGCGTGATGGCCGGGTGGACGCACGTTGCAGAAGGCCCGCCGGAAGCCGCCGCGCGCGACCAGTTCGGTGGCGAGCACCGCGGCGCCGGCCGCATGCAGCGCCGCGGTCACGGTATGGGGGTTCATCGAGGTGTCGGGGTCGACGTGCACGTAGCCCTCGGTCGGCGACTTCGCGAGCAGCTCGGCGACGTACAGCGCGTCGTGCGCGCGGGCGAGCTGCTCGGACGTGGCCGCCGGCGCGTCGAAGCTCTCCATGAAGTCGAGCACGCCGCGCATCAGCAGGCGGTCGGCGATCACCGAGACCCGGTCGGGGCACTCCGGGTGACCTTCGCCCATGTCGTGCCGAACCGAGCTGGGATGCGAGATGTAGGCGGCTTTCATCGTCGGACGGGCGGCGCGCGCAGGGATGGGGCCCGGTCTCCTCGCGACGATTCTAGCGCCGCGTTCCGCCGTGTCCCGTCGCGACCGCCGGGCCGTCCGCCGGCGGCCTTGACCGCGATCAAGCGCGGGCGGCGCGCCACCCGTACACTGCGCGGACCGGGCCGGCGCCGGGCCCGCCCCGCGCCGCGGCGCCGCCCGCCTCTCGCAGCCCCGTGCCGCGCCTCCCGCCGAGCCCGCCGTGATCCCGACCCCGACCCCGACCGATCGCGACCTGTTCGCCCCACTGAGGGCGGCCGCTGCCGCGCTGCCGCCGCTGCCGGTGGCGGTCGCTCACCCGTGCAGCGAGGCCGCGCTGCAGGCCGTCGACGAGGCCGCGCGGCAGGGGCTGATCCGGCCGATCCTCGTCGGTCCGGTCGGGCGGCTGCGGGTGCTCGCCGCGTCGCTCGGCGTGGACCTCGACGCCTACCGCGTCGTCGACGTGCCGCACAGCCACGCCGCCGCCGAGGCCGCGGTGGCCTGCGTGCGCGCCGGCGAGGCCGAGGCGCTGATGAAGGGCAGCCTGCACACCGACGAGCTGCTCGCCGCGGTGGTCGACCGCGAGACCGGCCTGCGTACCGAGCGCCGGCTGTCGCACGCCTTCCTCATGGACGTGCCCGCATATCCGAAGCTGCTGATGATCACCGACGCGGCGATCAACATCGTGCCGGACCTCGAGGCCAAGCGCGACATCTGCCAGAACGCGATCGACCTCGCCCGCGCGCTCGGCGTGCAGCGGCCGAAGGTGGCGATCCTGGCGGCGGTGGAGACGGTGAACCCCAGGATGCCGTCGACCATCGACGCGGCGGCGCTGTGCAAGATGGCCGACCGGGACCAGATCACCGGCGGCGTCCTCGACGGCCCGCTCGCGATGGACAACGCGATCAGCGCCGAGGCCGCGCGCATCAAGGGGATCCGCTCCGAGGTCGCCGGCGATCCGGACGTGCTGCTCGTGCCGGACCTCGAGGCCGGCAACATCCTCGCCAAGCAGCTGACCTTCATGGCGGGGGCCGATGCGGCCGGCGTCGTGCTCGGTGCGCGCGTGCCGATCGTGCTGACCAGCCGCGCCGACAAGGTCCGCGCGCGGCTCGCCTCCTGCGCGGTCGCGGTGCTGCTCGCGCACGCCCGCCGGACCGCGCTGCCGAAGGTCGGCGGCTGAACGGCCCGCGCCGCGCGGCGGACCGCCGGCCCGTGGCCGGCGCCGGTCAGCGGGGAACGGCCTCGGGCGCGCGGTCGACCGCGGTCGCCAGCCGCGACGGCCGATCGCGCGGCAACTCGCCGCTCGGCACATGGCCGAGTCCGCGGTCGATCCAGTGGAACACGACTGGATCGTGCCCGAGCCGGGGGCATGCGCGACCAGCATTGCGGGGTCAGGGCTGCGCGACACGCCAGGCGCCGTTGCGGACGCTGCGGCCGCCGCCCGCGTCGCGGTCGACGGTCAGAGCGTCATGCCGATGCCAGCCACGCGGCGATGCCGGCGGCGTTGAGCCGGATGTCCATCGCCAGCAGCCCGCGCAGCGTGTCCGCGTCGAGCCGGCAGCCGTGGGTCGCCGCCTCGCCCAGCAGCAGCGCATCCATCCCGCGCTCCAGCCGCTCGCGCATCGCCGCGGCGTCGCCGCCGCAGGCGGCGCGTGCGTCCCGGCCCAGCGCCTCGTAGGCGTCGACCAGCCGCAGCAGGGTCGAACCCAGCCTCGGCACGTCCTCGACCTTCGACCAGTGGGTCAGGTAGACCGCGTCCGGCCGCAGCGCGAGGATGCGGCGCAGCGTCGCGCGAAGCGCTTCGGGGTCGAACTGCACCGGCGTCGACGACGGGAACGCGAATGCGCGGCCGTCGACGTCGAGCTCGCGGTACGAGATGCCGAAGGTGTCGCCGGCGAACACGTGGCCGGTCGCGCCGTCGCGGACCACCACGTGGTGGCGCGCGTGACCGGGCGCGTCGAGGCACTCGAGCCGCCGGCCGGCGAGCTCGAGCACCGTGCCGTCGGGCAGGGGCAGGATCCGCGACGCGGGGACCGGCACCGGCTCGCCGTAGGTGGCCTCGGCCTCTTCGCGGCCGTAGACCGCGACCGTGCCCGCCCACAGCTTCGCCGGATCGGCCATGTGCGGCGCGCCGCGCGGATGGACCGCGAGCCGCGCGTTCGGCAGTCGGCGCATCAGCTCGCCGGCGCCGCCGGCGTGGTCGAGGTGGACGTGCGTGAGCACGACCCAGTCGACCGACTCCGGCCCGAGCCCGAGGGCGCCCAGCGCCGCCAGCGTCCGCGGCACCGCGTCGCGCGTGCCGGTGTCGACGATCGCGGCTCGGTCGCTCTCGACGACCAGGTGGACCGCGTCGAAACGCGGTCGCACGTAGCCCGAGTCGACGCTGAACACGCCGTGACCGAGCGATTGCATCAGGGAGCGGACGTCCATCTCGCGGGCGGGAGCGGCGTGGCGCGGGACGCCGAGTATCGCCGATCGGCGGCCGGCCGGCGCCGATGCGCGCAGCAGGGGCATTGCTCACCGGATCGGGTGTCGCCCCTACTCTCCACCATCGCCCGTCCGTCCGTCGCCGTCGCGGACGCCGTTCCAATGAATGTCGAACTCGTATCCGAATCCGCCCGCGAGCGGCTGCCGGCCGCGTTGCACGCGATGGCCGGCCGCGCCGACGTCCATGCGCTGCTGCTGTTCGGCTGCGACGCCGACGGCCACTCGCCGCAGAGCGCCGACGCCGCGCTCCTCGCCTGCCCGAAGCCGGTCATCGGCGGCGTGTTCCCGAGGATCGTGCACGGCACCGACTGCCTCGAGCGCGGACTGCTGGTCGTGGGCCTGCGCCGCCCGGTGGACGTCGCCGTGGTGGACCGGCTCGCCGGCCGCGACGTGGCCGGCATCGCCGACGTGCTCGAGGCGAACGGCCCGCGCAGCCGACCGGGCGAGACCGTGCTGGCCTTCGCCGACGGCCTGAGCACCGGGATCGCCGGACTGATCGAGGCGCTGTTCGACGTCCATGGGCTGGGCGTCAACTATGTGGGCGGCGGCGCCGGTTCGTTGAGCCTGCGCCCCGGTCCCTGCGTGTTCACGAATCGCGGACTGCTGGCCGACGCGGCCGTGGTCGGACGCCTGCGGGCGGGCTCGGGTCTGGGTGTGCGCCACGGCTGGGAGCCGGTCAGCGAGGCCTTCCGCGTGACCGCGGCGAGCGGCAACGTGATCGAGACGCTCGACTGGCGGCCCGCCCACGAGGTCTGGCGCGGCGTGCTGAGCGCGCAGGGCGCGGCGCCCGCCGACGGCGCCGACTTCTTCGAGACCGCGAAGGCCTTCCCGTTCGGCATCGAGAGGGTGGGGGGCGAGATCGTCGTGCGCGACCCGATCGCACGCGATGGCGAGCGGCTGGTCTGCGTGGGTGCGGTCCCGCAGGGCGCCTTCGTGCGGGTGTTGCGCGGCCGGCCCGACGCCCTGGTGGCGGCCGCCGCCGACGCGCGTCGCGCGGCCGAGGCCGCGCTGCCCGACGGTGCGCGCCCGTACTGCACGCTGTTCATCGACTGCGTGTCGCGCGTGCTGTTCCTGGAGGACGCGTTCGGGCGCGAGCTGCGCGCGGTCGCCCGCGACGACGTGCCGACGATCGGTGCGCTCACGCTCGGCGAGATCGCGAACGGCGGCCGCAGCTTCCTCGAGTTCCACAACAAGACCGCCGTGGTCGCGCTGATGCTGCCCTGAGGTCCGCCGCCGATGAAGCCGCTCCACACCTCGGTGCTCTACGAGATCGCGCTCGCGATCGGCGACGGGAGCACGCTCGCCGAGGTCCGGCGCGGCGCGCTGACGACGATCGCGCGCGGGCTGAGCCTGGGCAGCGCGTCGCTGCACGAGACCGTGGGGGGCGGCCTAGAGGAGGTGACCGTCGTGCCGCGCTCGCAGCGCGGCGATCCGGAGGTCGCCGCCTTCGCCGCGGTGGTGGCCGCGCGCGACCCGCGCCACGGGCCGCTGCACCGCGAGGCCGGCGGGCGCCACCTGCACGGCTTCCCGATGGCCCCGGGCGGCGCGATGGTGCTCGCTGCGGACCTGCGGATCGAACCCACGCTCGAGGCCGAGCTGGTGCCGCTCGCGGCCAAGCTCGGCCGGGCGATCGAGGCCTGCCGCTCGCGCGACGAGCTCGAGCGTGCCCGCGAGGCCGCGGTGGCGGCGGACCGGGCGAAGTCGGAGTTCCTCGCGCGGATGAGCCACGAGATCCGCACGCCGATGAACGGCATCGTCGGCATGACCGACCTGCTGCTCGCCGACTCGCCGAGCGAGCCGCAGGCGCGGCAGCTTCGCGTCGTCCAGGACTGCGCGGCGCATCTGCGCACGCTGATCGACGACATCCTCGACTTCTCGCGGATCGAGGCCGGCCGGATGCCGCTCGAGTGCGTCGCGTTCGATGCGCTCGAGCTCGCGCGCGGCGCGCTCGACGTGGTGCGCACGCAGGCGCTGCACAAGGGGCTCGTGCTGCGGCTCGAGGCGGCCGGGCCGGTGCCGCCGCTGCGCGGCGACCCGGCGAGGGTGCGCCAGGTGCTGCTGAACCTGCTGGGCAACGCGGTCAAGTTCACCGCCGCCGGCGAGGTCGTGGTGCGCGTCGCGGCGGCCGCCGAGCAGGCGGCCGTGCGCGTGCGCTACGAGGTCGAGGACACCGGCATCGGCATCGACGCCGACAAGCTCGATGCGGTGTTCGACGCCTTCACGCAGGCCGACGGCTCGATCACCCGGCGCTTCGGCGGTACCGGGCTCGGGCTCGCGATCGTCCGGCAGCTGGCGCGGCTGATGGGCGGCGACGCGAGCGTGCGCAGCGTGCCGGGGCGGGGAGCCTGCTTCGCGGTCGACCTGCTGCTCGCGCGCGGCCGGGACGGCGAGGCGGCCGCAGGCAATGACGCCGGGCCGGGCCGGGCCACGTCCGCCGCCGCCGCGCAGGGGGCCGGGACGGCCCCTGCGGCAGTGCCGTCCGGGCCGCTGCACGTGCTGGTCGCCGAGGACAATCCGGTGAACCAGGCGCTGGTCCAGGCGCTGCTGGTCCGCGCGGGCCACCACTGCACGCTGGTGGCCGACGGCGAGGCCGCGCTCGAGGCGGCGCGTGCCCGGCGCTTCGACCTGGTGCTGATGGACATGCAGATGCCCGGCGTCGATGGCCTCGCCGCCACGCGGGCGCTGCGCGAGCGCGGCGACCCGGTACCGATCCTGGCGCTGACCGCGAACGCGATGCCCGACGACGCCCGCCGCTGCCTCGAGGCCGGGATGGACGGTTTCCTCGCGAAGCCGTACCGCGCCGACGACCTCTGGCGCGAGCTGCGGCGGGCGATGGCGACCCGCGCCGCGGGCGACGTCGGCGCCTGAGGCGTCGCTGCGCCCGACCCGCGGTCGGGCGGGCGTCGGCGCCGCGGCTCGGCGGCCGGGGTGGCTCATGTGCTGAGCCACCAGCGTGGCATGATCGCCCGGACGGTCCCCGACGCCTTCGCGAGCCCCCTTGACCACGCTGCGCTTCCTCCACTGCTCCGACCTGCACCTCGACAGCCCGCTCGATGGCCTCGAACGCTATCCGGGCGCGCCGGTCGAGTCGCTGCGAGGCGCCACGCGCGCGGCGCTCGAGAATCTCGTGCAGCTCGCCATCGACCGGCGGGTCGCCTTCGTCGTCATCGCGGGCGACCTGTTCGACGGCGACTGGCGAGACGTCAACACCGGGCTGTTCTTCAACGCGCAGATGCTGCGGCTCGGGCGTCACGGCATCCGCGTGTACGTGAAGCGCGGCAACCACGATGCGGCGAGCGAGATCACGCGCGCGCTCACCGCGCCCGACAACGTCTTCGAGTTTCCCGCCGGCCGCGCGCACACGTTTCGCATCGACGACCTCGGCGTCGCGCTGCATGGCCGCAGCTTCGCCGACCGCGCCGTCCCGGAAGACCTCGCGGCCGGGTATCCGGCACCGGTGGCCGGCTGCTTCAACATCGGCGTGCTGCACACCAGTCTGGGCGGCTACGCGGCGCACGACCGGTACGCACCCACCACCCTGGACACGCTGCGGGCCCGTGGCTACGACTACTGGGCGCTCGGGCATGTCCACGCGCGCGAGGTGCTGCAGGCCGCGGGTCCGCGGATCGTCTACTGCGGCAACCTCCAGGGCCGGCACGCCGGCGAGACCGGACCGAAGGGCTGCGAGCTGGTCGAGGTCGTGGCCGGCGAGGCGCGTGCCGAGCCGGTCGAGCTCGACGTGCTGCGCTGGTCGGTGATCGCGCTGCCCATCGACGGGCTCGCCGATCCGGCCGACTTCCGCCGCGCGGCCGAGCGGGCGCTGCACGAGGCCCACGACGCGGCCGCCGGCCGGCTGTCGGCGTGGCGGCTGCGGCTGGTCGGGACGGGGCCGCTGCACCGCTGGCTGTCGGCGCGACCGGACGAGGCCCATGCCGAACTGCGATCGCTCGCCAACGCCGCGTCCGACGGGCGCGCCTGGGTCGAGAAGATCGTGACCGCCTGCCGGCTGCCCGCGGACGCGGCGCGCCCGGGGCCCGACGATCCGCTGCACGACTGCCTCGCGCTCGCCGCCGAGCTGCGAGGCGACCCGGCGCGGCTCGGCGAATTCGGCACCGCCGCGCTGCGCGACCTGCTCGCCAAGCTGCCGGCGCCGCTGCGGACCGGCCCGCAGGCGCTCGGCCTCGACGATCCCTCGGTGCTCGCCGCGCTGCTCGGCGAGGCCGAGTCGCTGCTGCTCGAGCGGCTGACCGGGGAGGCGCGATGAGGTTCGCGTCGCTGCACCTGCGCGCCTGGGGACCGTTCGAGCAGGCGGTGCTCGATCTCGATGCGCCGCGCGCCGGCCTGCAGATCGTCCACGGTCCGAACGAGCGCGGCAAGAGCACCGCGATGCGCGCGATCTCGGCCTTCCTCTTCGGCGTGCCGATCCGGACCGACGACGCCTTCGGTCGCGACTACGCCACGCTGCGCGTCGGGGCGGTGATCGAGGACGGCGGGCAGCGCGTCGCATGGATGCGTCGAAAGGGCGCGCAGCGCACGCTGTTCGAGTTCGATCCGGTCTCCGGGGTCGAGCACCCGGACCGCCTCGTCGACCCGGCCCTGATCGACCGGCTGCTCGGCGGGCTCGACGAGCGCCGCTTCGCGACGATGCACGGGCTCGGCGCCGAACAGCTGCGCGAGGGCGGCCGCTCGCTGCTCGATGCCGGCAGCGACCTCGGCGCCGCGCTCTTCGAGGCCGCCGGTGGCGTCCCCCGGCTGCGCGCGGTGGCGGCCGCGCTGCGCCAGCAGGCCGACGAGCTGTTCCTGCCCGGCGGCCGGGTGAAGCCGCTGAACGCCACCATCGCCGAATGGCAGCGGCAGTCGGACGCGGCCCGGGTCGCGGGCGTGCGTCCGCGCGACTGGATCCGGCTGCGCGACGATCGCGACCGCGCCGACGTCGCCCTGCAGGAGGCCGAGGCGGCGCTGCACGCCCGCCGCGAGCGGCACGTGCGGGTCGAGCGGCTGGTCGGTCTCGGGCCGCAGGTGACCCGTCTGGATGCGCTGCGCCGACGGATCGGGGCGCTGGCCGGTGCGCCGCGGCTGCCGGCCGACGCCGCAGCCTGTCTCGCGCGGGCGCTCGAGGCGCGCGAGCAGGCCGAGCTGACCCACGCGCGCGATGCCGACCGCAGCGGGCGCCTCGCGCAGGCGCTCGCCCGGCCGATCGCCGGTCAGGCCTGGCTCGACGCGGCAGCCGAGATCGCGGTGCTGGCCGCGCGCCTGCCGTCGCACGAGACCGACCTGCGCGGTCTCGCCGGCCTGCAGGCGGCGGCCGACGCAGCGGCGAAGGACCTGCTGCGGGCCTTCGCCGCCGTGGGCGCCGGAACGGCCGAGTCGCCCGCCGAGGTCGCGGCCCGGGCCGAGTCGCTGCTGCCGTCGCGCGAACGGGTGGGCGAGGCGCGGCAGCGGGCGGCGGCCCGGCGCGGTCTGGACGGACGCCGCGCGGCCGCGTTCGAGGCGCTCGGGCAGGCACGCCGCGCATTCGAGGACTCGGACGCCGCGCTGCGCGAGGCCCGGCCGGCGTTCGACGTCGCGGTGCTCGCGGCGGCGGTCGAGGCCGCCACGCAGGCCGGCGATCTCGACGCGCGCGCGGCCGCGCTGTCGGCCCGGCTCGACGTGCAGGACGCCGCGATCGCCACGCAGGCGGCCGCGCTCGGGGGCCCCGACGCGGACACGATCGCGAGGGCGGTGCTGCCCGAAGAGGCCGAGGTCGTCCGCGCGGAGGAGACGATCCGGACGCATGCATCCGCCCTCGAGCGTCTGCGCGACCGTATCGCCTCGCTGCGTGCCGCGTGCCACGCAATGCGGGAGCACCGTGACGCGAAGGCCGGCGCGCGCGCGGTCGTCGGTCGCGATGCGCTCGAGGCGGCGCGCGTCGAGCGTGATCGGGTGCTCGCCGACGCGATGGACCCGACCGACGCGACCGGTGCCGCGCGGGCGCTCGGCGCACTCGGTCCGAGGATCGTCGAGGCCGATCGGATCGCCGACGCGCGCTTCGACGACGCCTCCCGCCTCGCCGAGATCGAGTCGGCCGACGCGAAGATCGCCGCTGCGGCGACCGAGATCGACGTGCTCGACGCCGAGCTCGAACGGGCCGGCGCCGCGCTCGAGGCCGTGACGCGGCAGTGGCTCGACGGGCTGCGCGTCCGCGGCCTGCCGGCGTCCGAGCCCGCCGCGTGGCGCGGCTGGGCCGGGCGGCGGCAGCGACTGCTCGATGCGCTCGCCGCGCGCGACCGCGACGCGGCCGAGCGGCGGGCCCTGCTGATGGACCGCGACCGTCACCTCGACGCGCTGCGCGACGGCTGGCGCGCGTCGGGCCTGCAGGCGCCGCAGGCGGGGACGCTCGCGACCCTGCTGGCCGTGTCGCGCCACACCGTCGAGGCCGCCGAGGCGGCCGCCCGCGAGCGGCAGCGGCTCGACGACGCCGTCCGGCACGACGCGCGCGCGCGGGCCGGCGCCGGCGAGGCGCTGGCCGCCCTCGAGGAGGCCGCCGGCGCGGCCGCGCCGGCGTGGGCCGCCGTGGCCGCAGCGCTGAACCTGTCCGTCGACGCGTCGCCCGACGCGCTCGAGGCCCGCCTGGAGGCCTTCGACGCGCTGCGCCTGGCGTTGTCGGCATGGGAGACGAGCGAGCGCGAGCGGCGCGTGGCCGCCGAGCGGATCGGCGCCTTCGCAGCCGACGCGGCCGCGCTCGCGGCCCGCCTCGGCATCGCGCCGCCGGCGCCCGGTGCGGAGCCCGCGTTCGTCGTCGCCGCCGACGCGATGCTCGCCGACGCGCGGACCGCGCGGATGGAACGCGACCGCATGCACGGCGAGCGTGCGACGCTCGAGCAGACGCTCGAGACGGTCCGCGCTCAGCGCGACCAGGCGCTCGCGATGCTCGAGGGTCTGCGCGTCCAGGCCGGCGCGGACGACCTCGACGCGCTCCGCGCCGCCGTCGCGGCCGCGGTCGAGCGCGACGCGGCCGAGCGCGACGCCCTCGGGATCGAGTCGACGATCCGGGAGACCACCGGGGCGGCGCACGACGCGATGCTCGCCGAGCTGGCCGGCTCGGACCCCGCGGCGCTCGAGGCCGAGCGCGAGGCGCTGCGCGTGGCGATCGACGAGCTCGAGCGGCACCGGCGCGAGGCGCTCGAGCGGCGGACCCTGGCGCAGGCCGCGCTCGACGCCGTCGACGGCGACGGGGCCGCCGCCGACGCCGCCGAGGCGGTCCGCGATCGGCTCGCCGCATCGGGCCGCCTCGCCGTCGACGTCGCCCGGCTGCAGCTCGCGCGCGAGCTGCTCGACCGCGCGGTGCAGCGTCATGCGCAGCGGGCCCAGGGACCGCTGCTCGCGTCGGCGTCGACCTGGTTCGCGCGGATCACCGGCGGGCGTTGGGTCGCGCTGCGGCCCGACTGGTCCGACGACGGGCAGGTGCTGCGCGCCGAGCGCGACGACGGCACGCTGCTGGCGGTGGAGCGCCTGAGCGAGGGCACGGCCGACCAGCTGTTCCTCGCGCTGCGGATGGCGGCGCTCGACGTGCGGCTCGCGTCCGCGCCGCCGGTCCCGCTGCTGCTCGACGACGTGCTGATGACCTTCGACGACGATCGCGCGGCGCGCACGCTGCAGGCCCTGGCCGAGCTCGGCACGCGCAACCAGGTCGTCTACTTCACCCACCATGCCCATCTCGTGGCGCTCGCGCGCAGCGTGCTGCCGCCTGGCGCGTGCTCGGTGACCGAGCTGCGCCGCGGATCGCCCGGGGCCGAGCGCTCCCCGCAGCCCGAGGCCGCCTGACCATGGACCGCACCGAGCGCTTCTACCAGATCGACCAGCTGCTGCAGTCCGGCGGGCCGGTGCCGCTCGAGCGGTTCCTCGAGACGCTCGGCGTGTCGCGCGCCACCTTCAAGCGCGACCTCGAGTACATGCGCGACCGGCTGAACGCGCCGATCGAGTGGGACCGCTTCGAGGGCGGCTACCGCTACACGCAGCCCTCGGGCGGGCCGGCCTTCGCGCTGCCGGGGCTGTGGTTCAACGCGTCGGAGGCACACGCGCTGCTGATGATGCAGCAGCTGCTGGCCGAGCTGCAGCCGGGCCTGCTCGGCGCGCAGGTGAAGCCGCTGCAGGCCCGGCTGCGCGCGCTGCTCGGCAGCGCCGACCACAGTGCCGAGGAGGTCGAGCGGCGGGTACGGATCGTGACGGCGGCGCGCCGCCGGCTCGCGATCCGGCACTTCGAGGTCGTGGCCTCGGCCACGCTGCGCCGTCGGCGGCTGAAGCTGTCGCACTACTCGCGGCAGGCCGACGAGACCACCGAGCGCGAGGTGTCGCCGCAGCAGCTGGTCTTCTACCGCGAGAACTGGTACCTGGTGGCCTGGTGCCACCTGCGGCGCGACATCCGCAGCTTCGCGATCGATGCGATCCGGGCGGTCGAGCCGCTCGAGGCGGCCGCGCGCGAGGTCGACCGCGCCGCGGTGGCCGAGCTGATGGAGAGCGGCTACGGGATCTTCTCCGGCCGCGAGGTCACCTGGGCCACGCTGCGCTTCGAGCCGGAGCGTGCGCGCTGGGTATCGGCCGAGGTCTGGCACCCGCAGCAGCGCGGCCGCTTCGACGACGCGCGTCGGTGGGTGCTGGAGCTGCCGTACAACGATCCGCGCGAGCTGATGATGGAGGTGCTCAAGCACGGCGCGTCGGTCGAGGTCCTGGCGCCCGCCGGGCTGCGGACCCGGGTCGCCGCCGACCTCGCCGCGGCGCTCGGCCGGTACGGTGCGGTCGCCTGCACGGACGCGGTACCGGCGTCGCCCGAGCCGGCACGCTGAGACGGTCCGTCGCCGCGACACGCAGGTCGCGACGCGGCGCACGCAGCGGGATCCCGGGCGGATCGGCCTGTGGCTCATCCCACGAGCCATCGGGGCTTCAGGCTGGAGGCTCGATCACCGACAGGAGCCCGCCATGTCCGCCACGCCTGCCTGCCCCGCGTCCCGCCCGCTGCTCGCGCTGCTGTCCGATGCGCTCGGAGCGCTCGTCGATCCGCCCCAGGTGCCGCCGCGGCCGCGGCTCGCGATGGCCCGTCCGCCCGCCGGTGGCTACGCAGGATTCGAGGCGCCCACCTACCAGCGCCGAGGCATCCGGATCACCGGCCTCGATGTGCTGGAGGCCCCCGGAACGTGCGACGCCGCCGCCTCTGCAGCAGTCATCGCCCCTCGCCCTCCGAGCCGTGACTGAATCGCGGCGTGGCGGTCGCACCGCTCAGGGCGCCCGGGTCGCCCCCGTCGCGGCGGCCCCCGCGGGCAGCGTCGAAGGGCCCGTCGCCGCGCTCGCCTCGGTCCACGCGACCAGCTCGTCGAGCAGCGCGGTGACCGCCGCGCTCGCGGCCCGGGCCGCGCCGCGTGCGTCGCTGCCGTCCACGGTCGCGGTCCGCGCGAAGCCGCGCCGCGCGACGAGCGTGCGGGCGCGCCAGTCGAGCAGCTCGGCGGTCACCGACAGCCGCAGCAGGCCCGGCATGACCGAGTCGTCGTGCACGAGTTCTTCGAGCCGCAGCGCCAGCACCTGGTCGCCGCGCACGCCGGCGAGCGTCTGCGCCACCGCGCGGAAGCCGCCGCCGGCGGCCAGCCGCGCCTCGGCGAGCGTGATGATCCGGCGTGCCGGCCGCTCCGACCAGTTCGAGTACTGGTAGTACGCACGGCCCGCGCCGTCGCGGGTGTAGACGATCCGGTCGCTGTCGTAGAGCGCGGGCGTGGGTCCGGTCGTCAGCAGCAGCGTGCGGTCCACGCGCGGCGCGCCGGCCCCGGCCGACGCGGGCGCAGGCGCACGCAGGTCCTCGATCACGTAGAAGTCGAAGCGCGGCGCGTCGTTGCCCAGGCCCAGGCCGGTGCAGCCGGCGAGCGGGACGCCGACGAGCGCGGCGCTGCCGAGCGCAGCGGCGGCGCGCAGCCCGCGTCGGCGCATACGGTCGGTCATCGGCGGTTCTCCTCGCCCGGGCCCATCTGCCGGGTGCTCGGCCCGAGCAGCAGCGCCTTCGGGTCCTGCAGCCGATCGATCGTGCGGGTGATCAGCTCGACGCTGGCGCGCAGCTCCTCCGCCGTGGCGCGCAGCTCGTGCACGCCGAGGTCCATCGCGTCGTCGGCGCGGCGCGCGAGCCCGCCCGTGTCGCGCTCGAGGCGCTGCACGGTGGCGAGCAGCTCTCGTTCGAGCGACTGGCTGCTGCGGGCGAACTCGCGCAGCGTGGCCTGCGCCTCGCGCATCGCCTCGCCGGCGTCGCGCCCGACCGGTTCGACCGCCTTCGCCACCTGGTCGACCGAGCGCGCGATCTCGCGGCTGGAGCGCGCGAACGCGTCGGCGGTCGTGCGGATGCTGCGCGTGGTGTCGTCGATCGCATCGAGCCGGCTGCTCAGCCCGGTGGCCAGGTCGCGGACCGCGCCCAGCGCCTCGGAGACCGAGCGCTGGTTGCGTGGGCCGAGCACGCGGTTCACGTTCTCGAGCGCGGTGTCGGCCTGTACCGCCAGGCGGCTGACCGCGTCGGCGATCTGGTCGAGGTTCGACGTTCCCTCGGGGATCACCGGATAGCGTTCGCCCGCCGGCACCACGACGAGCTCGGGCCCGGGCGTGCCGGGGGTCTCGAGGTTGATCCGCGCGATGCCGGTCAGGATGTTGCGCACGACCACGGCGGTGGTGTTCTCGCTGACCGGGGTCTCGCGGGTGACGCGGATCTTCACCGACACCCGGTTGATGTTCGAGCGGGCGATCACGTAGTCCTCGACGCGACCGACCTTCACGCCGCGCATGTTGACGTCGCCGCCGATCTGCAGGCCCTCCAGCGACTGGCGCTCGAAGTAGACGGTGTAGTAGCGGAAGTCGGAGGCGCGGCCGCTGCTCGTCAGCCAGACGAACGCGCCGATCGCGGCGACGATCAGCGCCAGCAGCACGGCGCCGATCGTGGTGTACCGGGCTTCAGGCTCCATCGCGGTCGCGGGGCACGGGGCGGGCAGGGGCGGCGGGGTCGCGCACGGGCGGGCCCGCGCGCGATGCGAAGTAGGATTGTATCCACGGGTCGTCGACGCGCACGACCTCGTCGAGGGGGCCGTCGGCGATCACCCGGCCGCGGCCGAGCACGACCACCCGCCGCGCGATGCCGAACAGCGTGTCGAGGTCGTGGGTGACCACCAGCACGGTGATGCCGAGATCGCGGTTCAGGAACGCGAGCAGCGCGTCGAAGGCGCGCGCGGTGATCGGGTCGAGGCCCGAGGTCGGCTCGTCGAGGAACAGCACCTCGGGCTCGAGCGCGAGCGCACGCGCGATCGCCGCGCGCTTGCGCATCCCGCCCGACAGCTGGCTCGGCAGCTTCGCGCCCGCCTCGGGCGGCAGCCCGGCGAGCGCGAGCCGCAGCGCCACCAGTTCGTCGACCAGCGCGGCGGGCAGCGACAGGTGCTCGCGCAGCGGCGTCGCGACGTTGGCCGCCACGTCGAGCGACGAGAACAGCGCGCCCTCCTGGAACATCATCCCGAAGCGGCGCCGCACCGCGGCCAGCTCGGCCGCGGGCGCGCCCCACATGTCGGTGCCCAGCAGCGACACGCGTCCGGCGTCGGGCCGCTGCAGGCCGATGATCTCGCGCAGCAGCACCGACTTGCCCGTCCCCGAGCCGCCGATCAGCGCGACCAGCTCGCCGCGCCGCACCGTCAGGTCCAGCCCGTCGTGCACGACCTGCGCGCCGAAGCGGGTCGAGATCCCGGCGAGCTCGATCACCGGCTCGGCCGCGCTCACCAGCCCATCCTGTCGAACAGCACCGCGAACACCGCGTCGAGGACGATCACCGCGACGATGCCCTGGACCACGGTCGAGGTCGTGTTGATGCCGATCGAGCGGGTGTCGCGCGAGACGTCCATGCCCATCCGGCAGCCGATCACCGCGATCGCGAGCGCGAAGAACGGGGCCTTGCCCAGGCCGATCAGGTAGTGGGTCGGGTCGAGCGCGACGTGCAGCCGCTCGACGAAGGTGTGCGGCGTGACGTCGAGCATCGCGCCGGCGATGACCATCGCGCCGGTGAGCCCGGCCACGTCGCCGACGAAGACGAGCACCGGCAGCGCGACCATCAGCGCGAGCACCCGCGGCAGGACGAGCACGCGCTCGGCCGACAGCCCGAGCGTGCGGATCGCGTCGGTCTCCTCGGTGAGGCGCATCGTGCCGAGCTGCGCGGTGAAGGCCGCGCCGGATCGGCCGGCGACGATCGTCGCGACGATCAGCGGCGAGAACTCGCGCGTCATGCCGAGCGCCACGCCGTCGACGACGAAGATGTTCGCGCCGTACTGCTCGGCCTGCAGCCCGAGCAGGTAGGCGAACACCACGCCGATCAGGCCCGCGACCAGCATCACCACCGGGATCGCCGTCACGCCGGCCTGGGCGAGCTGGGCGGCGAACTCGTGGGTGCGCAGCGTCGACGGGTGCAGCGCCGTGCGGGCGAGCTCGACCACGACCCGGCCGAAGAAGCCGACGTGGCCGACCATCAGCAGCGCGAGCCCGTGCGCGGCGCGGCCCAGGCGCTCGAGCCGGCCCGGGCGGCGGTGCGGCGCGCCCGACGCGGCCTCCGGCAGGCGGGAACGGACCACGTCGACGATCCGCGCGTGCGACGCATCGAAGCCGAGGAGGGCGGGGGCGGCCGGATCGAGGCCCGCGCCGCGCAGGCGGCGCAGCAGCACGAGGGCGCCGGCGGTATCGATCGACACGAGGTCCGTGCCGTCGACGGCGCCGACCGACGCGAGCGCCGGTCCGAGCGCGGCGAGCGCATCGTCGAGCGCGGCCGCGTCGGCGAGTCGCCACGCGCCCGACAGCAGGAGTGCGTCGGCGCCGCCCCGGCGCTCGATGCGGCAGCTTCCCCCCGGCGTGACCATGGGCGTCGAGGCTAACACAGCGGAAACCGTCGACAGGTCGGCCCGCGCCGGGCGACGATGCACGACGCGCCGACCCCACGACGAGGAGACTGCATGAAGCTTCCCCGCAGACACGTCCAGCTGCGCCACGGTGCCGCCGCCGTCGGCGACGTCCCGCTCGGATCCGGCCGCGCCCGGATCGGCCGCCGCCGGCTGATGACCGCGGCCGCGCTCGCCGGCCTCGGCGTGCCGGCCGCACGGGCGCACCACGGCTGGTCGGGCTTCGACGCCGACCGGCCGCTCTACCTCGAGGGCCGCGTGGTCCGCGCCCGCTGGCAGAACCCGCACGCCGAGCTCGACCTCGAGGTGACGCCCGGCCTGCGGACGCCGGCCGACCTCGCCCAGCGGCGGCTGCCGGCGCAGACCGCGGCGGTCGACGGGGCGCGGCTGATGGCGACGGCCGAGGTGCCGCGCCGGCGCGACCGGCGCTGGACGGTCGAGCTCGCGCCGCTCACCCGCATGGACGCCTGGAAGGTGCCCGAGCTCAAGCCCGGCGACACGGTCTCGGTCGTGGGCTTCGCCCACCGCGACGAGCAGGGCGAGCCGGTGCTGAGGGCCGAGTACCTGTTCGTCGGCGACAGGGCCTACGGGCTGCGCTCGTCGCCGGCCGCCTGAAACGCGGGCACGGCGGGACGGCGGCCCGCGCCGGCGCGAACGCCGGCCGCCGCACGTCGTGCTCAGCGGTACTTGACCGAGCAGCCGTACGGCGGCGCGGACGCGACGGCGACCGGGCGCCCGGCGCGCAGGTCCTCGAGCGCCGCGTCCACGTGGTTGCGCGCGAGTTTCACGTCCTCGGGATTCGCGCTTCGCCGGTCGTCGATGCCGCCGGCGAACCGCACCGTGCCGCCCCCGTCGATCACCCAGAGCTGGGGGGTGGTCCGCGCGCCGTAGAAGCGGCCGGTGGTGCCATCGGCGTCGTCGAGCACCGCGTCCGCGACCGCGCCCCACGCCCTGAGCGCGCCGGCCAGCGCCGTCGGCTCGAGGTGGTCGACATGGCCGGGATGGGTCGACGACACGATGAGCCAGGCCACGTCGCGCGCGCGCCAGCGCGCCTGCAGCGCCGGCAGGTTGCCCGACACGTAGTGCTTGCGCACGAACGGGCAGCCCGGATTCGTCCACTCGAGCACGACCGTGCGGCCGCGGAAGTCGGCGAGCGAGACCTTGCGGCCGGCCGTGTCGCTCAGCGTGAACGGCGGTGCCGGCTGACCCGGCAGCGCGTCGGCGTGCGCGGCGGCCGCGGGCGCGCCGAACGCGGCAGCGCAGGCGATCCGGGCCAGCAGCGAGGCAGCGCGCATGGCGGTCGGCCCGCCCCTCAGCCGAGCAGTTTCTCGATGTCGGCCGCGATCGCGTCGGGCTCCGTCGTGGGCGCATAGCGCTCGACGACGTTTCCGTCGCGGTCGACCAGGAACTTCGAGAAGTTCCACTTGATCGCCTCGATGCCGAGTGCGCCCGGCTTCTCGGATTTCAGCCACTTGTAGAGCGGATGTGCGTCGTCGCCGTTGACGTCGATCTTCCCGAACATCGGGAAGCTCACGCCGTAGTTGACCTCGCAGAACTCGGCGATCTGGTCGTTGGTGCCCGGTTCCTGCGCGCCGAACTGGTTGCTCGGGAAGCCGAGCACCACGAAGCCGCGCTCCTTGAACCGGTCGTAGAGGGCCTGCAGCCCCTTGTACTGCGGCGTCAGGCCGCAGCGGCTCGCGGTGTTGACGATCAGCGCGACCCGGCCCCGCCAGGCCGACAGCGGCTGCGGCCGGCCGGTCAGCGACTGCGCTTCGAAGTCCCAGGCGGTGGTGCTCATGGCGGCGGCTCCTTCGGATGTGCTTCGAGTATGCCGGATCGCCGATGACCGGGCGGGGGACGGGGGCTCCCGCGCCGCGCTGCGCGTGCCTGTGCCGCGCGTGCCCGCGGAACGGCGCGCCGTCCGTGCGCCGGCTCGCGTGCTAACGTCGGCCCTCCGGCGCGCGCCGCCCTGCGCGCGCGCCCGCGATCCCGAGGAGACCCGCCCATGCGCCTGCTGGCCGCGATGTTCAAGCACGAGACCAACACCTTCTCGCCGGTGCCCACGCCCACCGAGCGCTTCTTCGCCTATCGGCCCGAGATCCTCGCCGGGCAGGCCGCGATGGACGCGCATCGCGGCACCGGCAGCGGGCTGGGCGGCTTCATCGCGGTGGCCGAGGAGGCGGGTGCGACGATCGAGATCGCGGTGGCCGGCGAGGCGCCGCCCAGCGGTCTGGTCGAGGACGAGGCCTTCGAGCGGATCGCCGGCATGATCGTCGATGCGGTGAAGCGCGGCGGCTGGGACGCCATCCTGCTCGACCTGCACGGCGCGATGGTCACGCGCACCCACGAGGACGGCGAGGGCGAGCTGCTGCGGCGCATCCGCGCGGTCGACCCGAAGACCCCGGTCGGCGTCGTGCTCGACATGCACGCGAACCTCTACGACGACATCGTCCGCTGCGCGACGGTGGTCACCGGCTACCACACCTATCCGCACGTCGACGTCCGCGAGGCCGGCATGCTCGCCGCGAGGATCGTCGTGCGCACGGTGCGCGGCGAGGTGAGGCCGGTGATGACCTGGGCCAACAGGCCGATGCTGCCGCACGTGATGCGCCAGGGCACGCACGCCGAGCCGAACCGCTCGCTGCAGGCGGCCTGCATCGCCGCCGAGCGCGAAGGCCGCGCGCTCGCGTGTTCGGTGTTCGTCGGGTTCCCGCATGCCGACATCCGCGAGGCGGGCCTGTCGGCGGTGGTCTGCACCGACGGCGATCCGGGCGGCGCGGCCGCGCTGCGCGACACGCTGCTCGAGCGCGCGTGGGACGCGCGCCGGCAGTTCGTCTACGCATCCGAGCCGCTCGCCGACTCGGTCGCACGCGCGAAGGCGCTCGGAGCGGCCGAACCCGCGCCCGGGTCGAAGACCGGCCCGATCGTGCTGCTCGACCACTGCGACAACGTCGCCTCCGGCGGCACGATGGACACCACCGCGGTGCTCGCCGAGGTGCTGCGCCAGGGCCTGCAGGACGTCGTGTTCTACGCGATCCACGATCCGGAGTCGGTGCGCGCAGCGATCGCGGCGGGCATCGGCGCCGAGGTCACGCTCGCGGTCGGCGGCAAGTCGCCGATGCCCTCGATCGGCGCGCCCGCGGTGCCGCTGACGGTCACCGGCCGGGTCAGGCGGATCACCGACGGCGTCTACCGGCTGCGCGGCCCGATGGGCGCGGGCGCGCTGACGAACAACGGGCCCACCGTGGTGCTGCAGGTCGGCACGCTCGAGCTGGTGCTGATCTCGCTGTACCAGGAGCCGTACGACCTGCAGTGCTTCTTCGACGTCGGCATCGACCCGACACGCAAGCGCTTCGTCGTGATCAAGAGCCGCGTGCACTGGCGCGCGGGCCTCGGCGACCTGGCGCGCGAGGTCGTCGAGTGCGCGGGCGTCGGCGTCACCACGTCCGACTATTCGCTGCTCAAGTTCGAGAAGGTGCGCCGTCCGGTGTTCCCGCTCGATCCGATCTGAACGACCCCGCGAGGAGACGACCATGCAGACGGGCAGCCACGAGTTCCTCGCCCAGGACCGCGTGACCTGGGGTGTGCCGGCGGCGCAGGCCGCCGTGCAGGAGGCCGACCGGCGCGGCGCCAGGCGCGTCTTCGTCGTGACCTCGAAGACGCTGAACCGCAGGACCGACGCGGTCGCGCGGATCGTCGAGGCGCTGGGCGCGCGGCACGCCGGCACCTTCGACGAGTGCGTCGAGCACACCCCGCGGCCGAGCGTGATCGCCGCGGCCGAGGCCGCGCGCGCCGCCGCGCCCGACCTCGTGCTCACCGTGGGCGGCGGCACCGCGATCGACACCGTGAAGGTGATGCTGATCGCGATCGCGCACGACGTCCGCACGCCCGAGGGCCTGTCCGACTGGCACCTGAAGGTGAACCCCGACGGCTCGCGCCACGCGCCCGCCGTGAAGCCGCCGCCGTACCGGCAGGTGGTGGTCAGCACCACGCTCGGTGCGGCCGAGTTCAGCGACTTCGGCGGCTGCACCGACCCGGTCCGCAAGGTGAAGGACGGCTACGCGGGCAAGTACGTCGGCGCCGCCGCGGTGATCCTCGACCCGGCGATCACCGTCCACACGCCGTCGTGGCTGTGGCTCTCCACCGCGGTGCGCGGCATCGACCACGCGGTCGAGGCGCTGTGCTCGGTCGCGCCGTCGCCGCTCGTGGATGCGACCTCGCTGCAGGCGCTGCACCTGTTCGGCGGCGCGCTGCCCGCCACGCACGCCGACCCCGCCGACCTCGACGCGCGCCTGCGCTGCCTGCAGGCCGCGTGGCTGGCCGGCTTCGGCATCCTGCGCGTGCCCTACGGCGCGAGCCATGGCATCGGCCACTCGCTCGGCGCGGTGACCGGCATCAGCCACGGCTACACCTCCTGCATCATGCTGCCGCACGTGATGCGCTGGAACCTGACGGTGACCGGCGACCGGCAGGCGCGGATCGCGCAGGCGCTGGGCGCGACCGACGGCGACGCGGCGGGTGCGGTCGCGCGGCTGATCGCCTCGCTCGGGATGCCGACCCGGCTGCGCGACCTCGGCGTCGAGCGCTCGGCGTTCCCGCAGATCGCGGCCGGCGCGATCGGCAACCTCTGGGTGAAGACGAACCCGCGGCCGCTGCGCTCGGAGGACGACGTGATCGGACTGCTCGAGGCGGCCTGGTAGGCTCAGGCCGGCAGCGCGGCGATCGCGGGCGCGACCAGCGCGTCCGCGAGCGCGCGCGTGGCCTGCGTCTCGAAGCGCGCCGCGTCGTCGGCCGCGCCCATCGCGTGCGCGACCATCGCCGCCCGCGCCCAGGGCAGGTGGAAGCCCGGGTGTCGGGCCAGGACCGCGAGGTAGCCGCGCAGCGCCTCCGGCAGCCGGCCGCGCGCGTGGTCGATGGTCGACTGGACGAGGGTCGGCTCGGTCGCGTCGGCGAGCGTGTGCAGCCGGCCGTCGCCCGGTCGCGGCACGATCCCCGCGTCCCGCAGCAGCCCGGCGTACAGGCCGAAGCGGCGGATCGAGCCGGCCTCGTGCGTGCGTTCGCGTGCCACGTGCGCATGCGCCGCGCCGCGCAGGCGCAGCCGCTCGGCCGGCCGGTCCCACAGCGCGTCGAGGGCCGAGGCGAAGCCCGTGTCGTCGGCGAACAGGCGGCCGGTCCAGCCGTCGCCGATGCCTTGCAGGTACTCGCCGCGCGCGCTCGCGATGCAGGCGACGCCGCGCGACGCGTACTCGAGGAACTTGCCGTCGGAGCGGCAGCGGGCGAACGAGGTGTCGCCGATCACCGCGAAGCCGACGTCGATCGACGAGAGGAACGCGAGGTAGGCGTCGAAGCCGGCCGGAGCGACCGCGTCGACGCGCACGCCGGCCTGCTCGAGGATCGTGCGGATGCCCGTCGGCGCCATCAGCCGCAGCGGCGGTGCCTCGTGGGGGTGCCAGCCGCGCGACGCGTGCCAGCCGCGCAGCAGCCGCGCGAGCTCGCGCGCGTCGTCGGCGTGGCCGAGCGAGGCCGCCCAGCCCAGCACCGGCACGCGCATCCGGTCGGGCGGCAGCGGCGGCAGCGGCGGCACCTCGGCCAGCTGGTTCGAGACCACCGCGCAGCGCGGGTTCAGCGCGCCGTAACGCTCGAGCAGGCCGTGGCTCGAGCACTGCAGCAGGTCGGCCGCGCGCGCGAGCCGCACGATCGTCGCCTGGTTCGCCGGGTTCGAGTGGAAGGCGTGACCCGGCAGGCTCGGCGGGAAGTCGGCGAAGTCGTCGGACAGCTCGTAGACCGTCGGCCGCCCGCGACGACGGCGTTCGGCGAGCACCGCGTCGAGCGCGTCGTCGGCCACCATCGCGACCATCAGCAGATCGGCAGAGACCGCGTGCGCGACCCAGGCCGGATGCGTGGTCTGCATCTCCGCGACCTCGAGCGACTCGGCGAGCGCGCCGAAGGGCAGCGTGATCCGATGCCGGTAGTCGCCGGTGTCTCGGGGCTGGGGATGGGCGAGGACGAGGCAGCGGGCCATGGGGGTCTCGGTGGCACGCGGGACGGGCGGGTCGAGCGCGGTCCTGCGACGCTACGCGCCGCGCGCGTCGGTCGGTCGTGCGATGAGCCGGGGCCGGACGGCGCAGTTCGCCGCTTCACGTGGGCTCGGCGACCGGCCGGGCGGCCCCGCCGGCCGGCGCCGGCGCGCTCAGGGCCGGCCGAGGAACAGGTACATCCGCGGCCCGCCGTCGCGCGGCAGGCCCAGGCCGAGGTGCAGCGGACCGATCGGCGTCTCGGCGGCGACGAACAGGCTGCCGGCGATCGCCGTGGGCTGCGGCGATTCATCGAGCCGGACCAGGTCGCCGGTGATCCGGCCCGCCTCGAGCGTGGCGCCCACCCAGAGCCGGTTGCCGAGCGGACCGGGCTGGCCGAGCGCGCGGCGCCACTGCAGCCTGCCGAACACGATGTCCGTGCCCGCGAAGCGGTCCAGCGCGTAGCCCGACAGGCGGTGGAAGCCGCCCAGCGTGAACCAGCGCGGGAAGACGTCCCCCATCCGCAGGTAGCCGCCGACCTGTGCGTAGGCCTCGAAGGTGTCCGGTCCGAGGCTGCCGACCCACTGCGCCTCGAGCGCGCCGAACTGGTAGCGGCTGCGTTCCACGCCGGTCGCGTAGCCTTCGGTCCACTCGAGCACGACCCGCGTGCCCGATCGCGGCAGGAACGCCGCGTCGAGCGTGTCGCGCCGGTAGCGCAGCCGCAGGCCGGTCATCGACTGCACCTCGGGTGGCGTGTCGAGGAACACGCCGTTCTGGAAGTCGAAGAGTCCGCTCTCGCCCAGGCCGACACGGGCCCGCTCGATCGTCGGACCGAGCCGCAGCTCCCCGACGCCCTCGAGCTGGAACGCGGCGTCGAGGCCGATCGTGGCCCGTTCGACCAGGCCCTCGGTGACCCGTCGATCGCCGAGGTAGAGCGGCAGCGTCTGGCGCGACACCTCGGCGTACGGGACGGCCGCGACGATCCCGGTGGGACCGACGGGGACGAACAGGTCGGTGCCCGCCCGCTGGATGCGGCCGACCTCGAGCGCGTTGCGCCATTCGATGCCGCCGGCCCACTGCTGACGGTGGCCGACGGCGATGCGCGCGCTGCCGGTGGTGAAGTCGGTGCCGACGGACAGGCCGAAGCGCAGCGTGTCGGAGACGTCGCGCGTGCCCGTCGTGGCGCCGGTCCGGACCGCGGTGGGGGCGCCCGCCGTGCCTGACGTCGCCCCCGCGACGCCGAGCGGCGCGCCTGCCCCGGTGACTGCCGGCGTGCCCGCCGGGCTGCCCGCCGGCGTGCCCGCCGCGGTGCCACCCGGCGCGCCCCGGGCAGCGACCGCCGACGGCGCCGAGCGCCGCGCCGCCCAGGCCTCCTCGGGCATCGCCAGCGCGAGCAGCCGGTCGCGCTGCGCTTCGGCACCGCGGGTGCCGGCGGCGATGCCCGCGCCGACCTTCGGGAAGTCCAGGAAGGTCAGCCCGTCCAGGAGCGGTGCGATCAGCACGTCCTCGGGCCGCAGCCGGGCGATCTGCGCGATCACGTTCTGCTCGGTCAGGATCGCGAGGGTCTGGACCGAGACGTCCACCAGGCTCGTCAGCGTCGACTCGTCGGCGAGTCCGGTGCCGACGTTGACCGCGATCACGCGGGTGGCCCCGAGCGCCCGCGCGGTGTCCACCGGCAGGTTCGACACCAGCCCGCCGTCGACATACAGCCCGCCGGCGATCCGCGTGGGCTCGAACAGGCCGGGCACGCTCATGCTCGCGCGGATCGCGAGCGCGAGGTCGCCGCTGTCGAGGACACGGGCCTCGCCGGAGCCGAGTCGGGTCGCGACCGCGCGGAACGGGATCGGGAGGGCGTCGAAGGACTCGTCCGTCGGCCGCGGGCCCAGCCACCTGCGCAGCTGCTGCTCGAAGCGCGCGCCGCCGAAGACGCTCGCCGGCAGCGCGGCGCGCCCGCCCTGGATCCGGAACTCGAGTGGCAGCGTGTACTCGTGATCCTCCTCCTGCCGTCGCGGCGACCGCATCGTCCGCGGCGCGTCCGGGCCGCGCAGCTCGGACCAGTCGGTGCCGCGCATCGTCGCCTCGATCCGGTCGACGGGCATGCCGCTCGCGTAGAGCCCGCCGACCACCGCGCCCATGCTCGTGCCGACCACGCAGTCGATCGGTACGCGCTGCGCCTCGAGCCAGCGCAGCACGCCGATGTGCGCGAAGCCGCGCGCGCCGCCGCCCGAGAGCACCAGGCAGGTCTTCGGCTCGCGGGCGACCTCGGGCGGCGGCGACGGCTGGGCCGACGCGGCGCCGGCGGCGACCGCGAAGGCCCAGGCGAGCACGCGCGCGGATCGGCGCGGCGTGGCACCACGTGCGGACGGCGAGCGGACGGGCGCCGGGCGATCCGGCGCGGGGCGCGGGACGGTCATCGGAGGGACGCTGCGGACGAGGGGTCGGCATGCGAGGCGGGCCCGGCGCGGCGACCCCGTCCGCGCCCCCGAACCTTAGCCGAGGCCGCCGGGTGCCGGGGCCGGGTGCGTCGGCCCGGGTCGTCCGTCCGGCCGACCCTCAGTTCACCGCCCGCGTCGCCCCGCCCCAGTACCGCGCCCGCAGCGCCTTCTTGTCCGGCTTGCCGAGCCCGGTGACCGGCAGCGCGTCGACCACGTCGACCGACTTCGGGGCGTGCACCGCCCCCTTGGCCTCGCGGACCGCGGCGATCAGGGCCTCGGCCTCGACGTGCGCGCCGGGCCGCGGCACGACCACCGCCTTCACCGCCTCGCCCCACTTCGGGTCCGGCACGCCGATGACCGCCGCCGCGGCCACCGCCGGGTGACGCGTGAGCACGTCCTCGACCTCGCGCGGGTAGACGTTGAAGCCGCCGGTGATGATCAGGTCCTTGCTGCGGTCGACGATGTAGAGGTAGCCGTCCGCGTCGCGCCGCGCGAGGTCGCCGGTGTAGAGCCAGCCGTGGCGGAACGCGCGGGCGGTCTCCTCGGGCTTGTTCCAGTAGCCGACCATCACCAGCGGGCCGCGGCAGCAGATCTCGCCGATCTCGCCCTCGGGGACCTCGTGGCCGTCGTCGTCGAGCAGCTTCACCTGCAGACCCGCGACCGGCGTGCCGCAGGAGGCGAGCCGCTGCGGGTGGTGTTCGGGGTCGTGGTCGGCGCGGCGCAGCACGGTGATGCAGTTCGGCACCTCCGACTGCCCGTAGAGCTGCATGAAGACCGGGCCGAACCGGCGCATCGCCTCGACGAGCCGTGCGGGCGCCATCGGCGAGGCGCCGTAGATGACGGTCCGCAGGCTGGAGAGGTCCGCCGTGGCGAGCCCCGGGTGGTCGAGCAGCACGTAGACCATCGTCGGC
This sequence comes from Pseudomonadota bacterium, assembly GCA_046046245.1. Classification (GTDB taxonomy): domain Bacteria; phylum Pseudomonadota; class Gammaproteobacteria; order Burkholderiales; family Burkholderiaceae_E; genus UBA4615. The sequence goes on from JBJOKE010000007.1 coordinate 49,026, forward strand.
ACGAGGAACGTGCAGGTGATCCGGTGGCGCTCGACGAGGTCGAGGAAGCGTTGCGGCTCGAAACCGCGGTCGAGCACGAAGGTGCCCGAGCGCAGCAGCACCGCGAGGATCATCGCGCCGCTCGCATGCGAGATCGGCGTGGTGGCGAGGAAGCGGACCTCCTCGGGCCAGTCCCACTCGACGAGCTCGGTCATCGCCATCGCGACGTGGACGCGGTGCGTGTGGATCACCCCCTTGGGCCGCCCCGTGGTGCCGCCGGTGTAGACCAGCGTGCAGACGTCGTCGACGTGGGCGCGCGGGACCAGCGGCGCCGGCGCGCACGACGCGGCCGCCGCGAGCACGTCCTCCCCGTCGGTGCCCGGGCCGAAGCCCAGGACGCGGCGCAGCCCGGGCAGCCGCGCCTTCAGCGCGGCCGCCCGCGCGGCGAACGGCCCGGGGTCGACGAACAGCGTCTCGACCCCGGAGTCCTCGAGGATGTAGGCGTGGTCGTCCTCCGAGGCGAGCGGGTGCATCCAGGTGACCCGCAGCCCCATCAGATAGGCGGCCGCGGTGACCAGGAAGGCCTCGGGCCGGTTGCCCGACAGCGTGGCGACCGCATCACCGCGCCGCAGTCCGCGCGCCTCGAGCGTCGCGACCAGCCGGCCCAGCGACTCGCCCAGCTGACGGTAGGTGATCGACGCGCCGTCCAGCACGAACGCGACGCGTGCGCCGCCGCGCTGGATCGCGCGCACGACCAGTTCGCCGCATGTGCAGCCCTCGTACGGTGTCCCCGCCACGCTTCGTTCTCCTCTCCCGCTCACGGCCCGGTCGAACCGCCGCGCCTCCCCCGATCGTAGCAGTGCCGCGTGCGGCGGTCCCGGCGGCGGTCCACGGGACGCAGACGGCTCCTCGGCCTGCACGACGCGGGCCGGGGCGCCGGCGCGTGACGCTGCCCCCCGGCCGTCCGGGCAGGCACCGTGCCGATCCACCTCCTGCGGACGGGGTGCTACGCTGGGCGGACCCTGGCTCCCCGGACGGAGGACGCGATGCAACAGAAGCGCTCCGTGGCGCGGCCCGTGTCGATCGCGATCGCGGCGATCGCCGTCGGTACCGGCCTCTGGTACGGACTCGACCGCCGGCAGGAGGCGCCGCCGCCCGCGCCGCCGCCGCTGTCGGCGCCCGCCGCGCCTGCATCCGCGCGCGCATCCGCCGAGCCTGCGATCGCCCATCCGCTGGCCGGCGCGCCGCCGCCCGAAGCCGCGATGCAGGCGCCGGCGCAGCCACCCGCCGACGCGCTCGACGCGTTCCGGAGCGACCTCGAGGCGTTGGGCGACGCAGCCGTGCTCGCCCGCTTCATCGATCCCGCATCGCTGGTGCGTCGCGTGGTCTCGACCGTCGACAACGTGACCGCCGACGAACTGCCGATGCATGCACGCGCGTTCGCGGCCACGCCCGGCGCGTTCGCGGTGACGCGCGACGGCGGCGCGATCGTCGTCGATCCGGCGAACGCGCGCCGCTACGCGCCCTTCGTCGCCTGGATCGAATCGATCGACACGAAGCGCGCGGTCGCGCTCTACGTGAAGCACTACGCGCTGTTCCAGGGCGAGTACCGCGGGCAGGGCAATCCGGGCCGCTACCTCAACGACAGGCTGGTCGCCGCGATCGACCATCTGCTCGCCACGCCGGAGCCGCCGGCGAGGATCGAGCTGGTCCAGCCGAAGGTGCTCTACCGGTACGCCGACCCGTCGCTCGAGGCGCTGTCGGCCGCGCAGAAGGCGCTGCTGCGGATGGGCCCCGAGAACGGTGCCCGGATCCGGACGACGCTGCGCTCGGTGCGTGCCGAGGTGTCCCGGCAGGGCGCCGGTCGCTGAGCGTCGATCGCGGGGCGCGGCGGCGTGATCGGCCGGTCGAACCGGCCCGCACGGACATCGCGGCGGGCCGTCGGGGTCACCGGGCGAGCCTGCGGCGCGAGACGCTGCGCGGACGATGCCGTCCGCCGCGCTGCCCGCGATGATCTACCCGCCCGCGCCCGCCACCCGGCCGCGCGACGGCTGCCGCAGCTGCGAGCACTTCCACGGGGAATGGCTCGCGCGGGGCGCGCATGCGATCTGCCGCTTCGGCGCGCGGCCGGTCGTGCAGGCGCAGCCTTCGCGCGGTTGTGCGTTCCATGTCCGCGCACCCGGCTCCGACGACTGACCGCGCCGAAGGCACCCGGGCGGCAGTTCGGAGCCGTGATGCGGGTGCTCGCACCAGACCGTGGGCCGACGCCGATCCGGCACCCGAAAACGAAAGCGGGTCAGCAGACCTCGATCTGCTGACCCGCTTGAGTTGGTAGGCCGTGCGGGATTCGAACCTGCGACCAACGGATTAAAAGTCCGCTGCTCTACCAGCTGAGCTAACGACCCGATGTACTGCCTGACTTCTTGTTGTTCTGTCTTGTTGTTCTTGGGAAGCCCATGACTATACGACGCACGACACCCCCGCGTCAAATCCAGGCCGTCCCTCAGAGGCTGCGCTCGATCCGCCACATCTGCCAGCGCAGGCCGGCCACGCCGCCCGCGACGATCGAGGCGAACGCGATCATCGAGCCCACCGACAGCGTGGACAGTCCGCTCAGCCCCTGGCCGATCGTGCAGCCCAGCGCGGTGACGCCCCCCACGCCCATCAGCGCGCCACCCGCGAGGTGGTTCGCGGTGTCCTCGGGGCCCTGGAATCCCTCCCAGCGGAAGCTGCGCGTGGCGATCGCATCGGCCGTCGCGCCGGCCACGAGGCCGAGCACCGACGCGATGCCGAGGGTCACCGACTTGCTCGCATCGCTCCAGAACATCAGCAGCTCGAGCGAATAGGCTGCCGGGGCCACGTAGCTCAGCGACTCCATCCGGCTGCTGTTGGTGCCGAGGAAGGCCTCCTCGAGCGTACGCGGATCCTCGACGAGGTGGCCCCAGTGGCCGGAGACCCACCAGACCGCGACGATGCCCAGACCGACGATCACCGAACCGATCGCGTTGCGCCGGTCCGCGCGGAACTCGTGCGACGCGAACGCGAACGCGAGCAGCGCCGCGCCGACCGCGCCGCCGAGCACCATCCGCCAGGTGGCGACGCGCGCGGCGTCGGCGCCGCCGAGCAGCCGCGGCAGGTCCTGCCCGCCGGCGAGCTCGATCGCGACGCGGTCCACGGTGCCGGTGCGCAGCACGCCGAACACCCCGCGCAGCGTCATGTAGGCGAACAGGCCGATCATCACGAACACGACGACCGACTTCAGGTTGCCCGCACCCGCGCGCAGCAGCGTCTTCGTGCCGCAGCCCGACGCGAGCACCATCCCGAAGCCGAACATCAGGCCGCCCGCGAGGTTCGACAGCCAGAGCAGCCGCGGCCCGACGTAGATCGATTTCGCCGGATCGATCGTGCCCGTCCAGGCGAGGGCCTGCGTGCCGAGCACCGCGACGCCGATCGCGGCGAGCCACATCCGCATCCGCGTCCAGTCGCCCATGTTCACGACGTCGGCGATCGCGCCCATCGTGCAGAAGTTGCTGCGGCTCATGGTCACGCCGAGCACGAACGCGATCGCGAAGCCCGCGAGCGCGACACCGTGCTGCAGCGTGACGACATCGGCGTCGGTCATCGGGTCGATCCGGTCGGGACGGTGCTCAGCGCTTCGGCGCGGGTGCGGGCGCGGGCGCGGCCGGCGTCAGCGCCGCGAGCCGCTCGCGCGCGGTCTGCGCGGCGCCGCTGCCCTCGTACTTCTCGGTGACCGTCCGGAAGGTCTCGGCGGCGCCCTTGCGGTCGCCGAGGTCGACCTGCGCCTGACCTACGGTCAGCAGCGCGTCGGGCACGCGCGGGTGGTCGGGATTGGACCGCGCGAAGCCCTGCAGCGTCGCGATCGCGGCCTTGTTGTCCTTCAGCGCGTACTGGCTGCTGCCGATCCAGTAGGCGACGCTCGGTCCGTAGGGGCTCTGCGGGTAGGCCGTCTGGAACTGGCCGAATGTGGTCAGCGCGCCCTTGAAGTCGCCATTGCGGAAGGTCGCGAGCGCGGCCTCGTAGCTGCGGCGCTCGGTCTGGTCGACATTGACCTGCCTGCCGTCGATCGTCACGGCGACCGGCTCGAAGCGCTTGATGCGCCCGTCGAGCTCGGTGGCGAGGTCGCGCTGGCTGCGCTGCGTCTTCGCCAGCTCGTTGGTCTGCACCTCGAGCGCGCCGCGCAGCGACGCGATCTCCTGGCGCATCGCCTGGATCTGGTTCTGCAGCTCGAGCTGGCCGCGCGTGGTCTGCTCGAGCCGCTCGATGCGGGCCGCGAGATCCTCGATCCGCCGGACCTGCTCGCGCTGCATCTGATCGACGCGGCTGCGCAGGTCGAGGATCGCACGGCGCGCCTCGTCGTCGGAGAACAGCTGCGCCTGCGCGGGCAGCGTCGCGGCGACGAGCGCCGCCGCCGCAGCGGCGCGCGCAGCGCGCCGCGTGGCAAGCAGCGCGCGGACCGCGGGGTGCGGCGGGAACGGGACGGCGGGACGCATCGCGGCGGCGGTCACTGGTAGGCGATGTCGGCGCGACGGTTCTCGGCGAGCGAGGCCTCGTCGGTGCCGGTGGCCTTCGGCTTCTCCTCGCCCAGGCTCACCGCCTCGATCTGGCCGTCGGCCACACCGAGCGAGCTCAGCGCGCGGCGCACGGCCTCGGCCCGCTTCTGGCCGAGCGCGAGGTTGTATTCGCGGCTGCCGCGCTCGTCGGTGTTGCCCTGGATCACGACCTTGCGGCCCTTGTTCGCGACGAGGAAGCGCGCGTGCGCCTCGACGACGCCGCGGAACTCGTCCTTGATCGAGAAGCTGTCGAAGTCGAAGTAGATGCTGCGCCGGGCGAGCGGGCTGTTCGGGTCGTTCAGCGGGTCCTTCGACGGATCGACGGTGACCTGGGCGATCGGACGCTCGCTGCCGATCGGGGCGCCGGACCCGCCGCCGCCGGCGCCGGCCGTGCCGCCCTGGCCGGCGCCGCCACGGTTCTCCACGGGCGCGGGCTCGTCGAGCTTCACCGCCGAGCTGCAGGCGGCGAGCGCCAGTGCGGTGGCGATCGCGACGAGGGAGGCGAGGGGACGTCGGTTCATTCTGCGAGGCTCCGTGTCGAGTGCGGGTCGTGCGGGGTCTGGGGGGGTGAAGGGGCCGCGCTCAGCGCGCGAACGGCCCCCACGAGGGTTCGCGGATGTCGCCGAGCGACGTGCTCAGCCGCTGCTTGACGCGCCCGTCGACCGACGTGGCCATCAGCGAGTCGCGGCCGCCCTGCTGGGTGGCGTACATGATCCAGCGGCCGTTCGGCGAGAAGCTCGGCGACTCCTCCTGCCCGCCGTCGGTCAGCACGGTCTCGTTGCCGCCGCCGGCGAGGTCCCGCGTGGCGACGAAGAAGCGGCCGTCGCGACGGGTGACGAAGGCGAGGTTGCGCCCGTCGGGGCTGACCCGGGGGCTCACGTTGTAGCTCGAGCCGAAGGTCACGCGCGACGCGTCGCCGCCGCCCACGGGCATCCGGTAGATCTGCGGCGAGCCGCCGCGGTCGGAGGTGAAGTAGAGCGTGCGGCCGTCGGGCGAGAACACCGGCTCGGTGTCGATCGCGTTCGACGTGGTCAGCCGGCGCGCGTTCGCGCCGTCGGTGGCGTTGATCAGGTAGATCTGCGACAGGCCGTTCAGCGTCAGCGCGACCGCGAGCGTGCGGCCGTCGGGCGACCAAGCGGGCGCGCTGTTGCTGCCCTTGAAGTTCGCGACCGCGACGCGCTGGCCGGTGGCGAGCGTGTGCACGTAGACGACCGGCTTCTTCTGCTCGAACGACACGTAGGCGAGGCGCCCGCCGTCGGGCGACCACGACGGCGAGATGATCGGCTCGGGCGAGACCAGCGGCGACTGGACGTTCTCGCCGTCCCAGTCGGCCACGTTCAAGCGGTAGCGGTTGCCCTGCTTGCTGACGAAGGCGATGCGGGTCGAGAACACGCCCTTCTCGCCGGTCAGCCTCTCGAAGATCGCGTCGGCGATCCGGTGGGCGGCCAGCCGCAGGTCGGCCTCGGGCGCGATCAGCGACTCGCCGGTGATCGGGCTCTGCTTGACCGCGTCGTAGAGCCGGTAGCGCACGTCGTAGCGGCCGTCGGCGAGTCGCGCGACCGAGCCGGCGACGAAGGTCTCGGCGCCGCGCGAGCGCACGCCCGCGAAGTCGACCGGCGCGGTGTCGGACACCGTCTGCGCCGGGTCGATCACCCGGAACGCGCCGCTGCGCGCGAGATCGCTGCGGACGACCGCGGCGACGTCGACCGGCGCGCGGCCGTCGGCGGCGAAGCCGGCGATCGCGATCGGCAACTGGGTCGCGCCGACGCCGGACACGTCGATGCGCATCTGGGCGAGGGCCGGGCCGGCGACCAGACCGGCGAGCAGGGGCAGCAGGCGGAGGAGTCGCTTCATCGTGGCCCGGATTATATGTCGCGCGCGCGCCGCGACCGCTTGACAAGGCGACGGCGGAACCGCCCGGGGCGGTGGGCCGCCGGCCGGAGCGGCCCGGCCCGGCGCCTCGCCGCGCGGGCTCAACGCTCGTCGCGCGGACCCCGGCTGATCTCGAGCTCGGCGGGGCAGTTGCCCTCGGCCGGCCGCGGGAACGGGTCGGTGCGCTGGATGCCGCGTTCGGCCGCCTGGTCCCACGCCGCCACGCCGCTCGGCTTGCGCAGCCGCACCGCGGCGACGCTGCAGTCGCCGCGCAACTGCACGAGGAACACCGCCTTCGGATTGCCGTCGAGGTCGGCCGGGATCTGGAACGTGGTGTTGGAGCGGATCGCGGCGCCGACCCGCGCACCGTAGCCCGCGTCGACCCGCCCGGCGGCCGCGCCGCGCACCGCCTGCTCGCTCGGCACGCCCTGCGTGCCGGCCTGATTCTGCAGCCGGCGGATGTCCTCGGCGCGGCGCTGCTCGGCAAGCTCGGCGTCCTTGCGGGCCTGCTCGGCGCGCCGCTTGTCGTCGGCGGCCTTCTGCTCGGCGGCCTTCTGCTCGGCGAGCCTGCGCTCGGCGGCCTTCCGCTCCTCGGCCTTCTTCTCCGCCTCCTTGCGCTGCTCTTCCTTGCGCTCGGCCTCCGCGCGCGCAGTGCGCGCGCTCTGCGCGGCCTTCTGCTCGGCGAGCCGGCGCTCGGCCTCCTTGCGTTCGGCCTCCTTCTTCGCCTGCTCGGCCTTGATGTCCGGATCGGCCTTCGGCAGCGGAGGCGGCGGCTCGGGCTTCGCCACCGGCGGCGGCGGCGAGGGCTCGGGCTTCGGCTCGACCCGCGGCGCGGGCGAGGGCTCGGGCTTCGGCGCCTTCGGCGGCGGCGGCACCCAGAGCTCGGCCTGCACCGGCTCGGGCTCGCGGTGGGTCCACTGCAGGCCGAAGACCAGCAGGCCGATCAGCAGCGCGTGCATCGCGAACGCGAGCACGATCGCCCGCGTGCGGCCGCCGGCGCGCGGGGGCCGCGTCGGCGGGCCGGCGGGCGACGATGCGGCGGGCGCCGAT
>JBJOKE010000010.1:0-70236 GCA_046046245.1 Pseudomonadota bacterium
GATGGCGGTGTACCACAGGCGCCAGAGTTCGCCGTCCTGCACCGCCGCCACCATCGCATCGTGGTGCTCGGGGGCCAGGGGCACCAGCTGCACATGCTGCCCGTTCAGGTGAAGGTCTTGGGTCGCGTTCATGGGCGCATTGTGCACCGGCCCGAGGGGGGGCCAAAACGGCTTTGCGGCCTGTTTTTCCAGGAGGCCGCGCAATTTGCGAAAATAGCGCGTTTGGCCAGACAGGGGTCCGGCCACCACCTACCGCAGCAACACCATGAGCACCCGTTTCAGCGTCGCCGACATTCGGCGCACCTTTCTGGACTTTTTTGCCTCCAAAAGCCATACCGTGGTCGCCTCCAGCCCATTGGTGCCGGGCAATGACCCGACCTTGATGTTCACCAACTCGGGCATGGTCCAGTTCAAGGATGTCTTCCTGGGCACCGACAAGCGCAGCTATGTGCGTGCCGCCTCGGTGCAGGCCTGCCTGCGCGCCGGTGGCAAGCACAACGACCTGGAGAACGTGGGCTACACCGCCCGGCATCACACGTTCTTCGAGATGCTCGGCAACTTCTCGTTCGGCGACTACTTCAAGCGCGACGCGATCCGCTTCGCCTGGACGCTGCTGACCGAGGTCTACGCGCTGCCCAAGGACAGGCTCTGGGTCACCGTCTACAGCGAGGACGACGAGGCCTACGGGATCTGGGAGAAGGAGATCGGCGTCCCGGTCGAGCGGATCGTCCGGATCGGCGACAACAAGGGCGCCCGCTACGCCTCGGACAACTTCTGGCAGATGGCCGACACCGGCCCCTGCGGCCCGTGCTCGGAGATCTTCTACGACCACGGTCCCGAGGTGTTCGGCGGCCCGCCCGGCAGCCCCGACGCCGACGGCGACCGCTACATCGAGATCTGGAACCTGGTCTTCATGCAGTACGACCGGGACGCGTCGGGCACGCTGACGCCGCTGCCCAAGCCCTGCGTCGACACCGGCATGGGCCTGGAGCGCATCGCCGCCGTGCTGCAGCACGTGCACAGCAACTACGAGATCGACCTCTTCCAGGCCCTGATCCGTGCGGCCGCGCGCGAGACCGGCGTGGCGGATCTCGCCGCGCCCTCGCTGAAGGTCATCGCCGACCACATCCGCGCCTGCTCGTTCCTGATCGTCGACGGCGTGATTCCCGGCAGCGAGGGGCGCGGCTACGTGCTGCGTCGGATCGCCCGCCGCGCACTGCGCCACGGCCACAAGCTCGGACAGACGAAGCCGTTCTTCCACAAGCTGGTGCCCGACCTCGTCGCCGTGATGGGCGACGCCTACCCCGAGCTGCGCGATGCGCAGCAGACGGTGATCGACGTGCTGCGCCAGGAGGAGGAGCGCTTCGGCGAGACGCTCGAGAACGGCATGCAGATCCTGAACGCAGCGCTCGCGTCGGGCACGAAGACGCTCGACGGCGAGACCGCGTTCAAGCTCTACGACACCTACGGCTTCCCGCTCGACCTGACCGCCGACGTCTGCCGCGAGCGCGAGGTGGCGGTCGACGAGGCCGTGTTCGACGCGGCGATGGAGCGGCAGCGCCGCACCGCGCGCGCGGCCGGCAAGTTCAGGATGGGCGGCTCGCTCGAGTACTCGGGCGTCGCCACGCACTTCCACGGCTACGAGCAGCTCGAGGTCGACGGTGCGCGCGTCGCAGCGCTCTACGTCGACGGCACCTCGGTGCAGCGCGTCGAGGCGGGGCAGGCCGCGGTCGTCGTGCTCGACCGCACGCCGTTCTACGCGGAGTCCGGCGGCCAGGTCGGCGACCAGGGCCTGCTCGAGGGCAGGCATGGTGCGCGATTCGCGGTCGACGACACGCTGAAGGTGCAGGCCGAGGTGTTCGGCCACCACGGCCGGCTCGAGGCGGGCGCGCTGCAGGTCGGCGACGAGGTGAAGGCCCGCGTCGACGTCGCGCGCCGCGGCCGTACGGTGCGCCACCACTCGGCGACGCACCTGATGCACAAGGCGCTGCGCGAGGTGCTGGGCGCGCACGTCCAGCAGAAGGGTTCGCTGGTCGACCCCGACAAGACCCGCTTCGACTTCTCGCACCACTCGCCGATGACCGCGGAGCAGATCCGCGAGGTCGAGGCGCGGGTGAACACCGAGATCCTCGGGAACCACGCGACGCAGGCACGGGTGATGGGCTTCGACGACGCGGTGGCGGGCGGCGCGATGGCGCTGTTCGGCGAGAAGTACGGCGATTCGGTGCGCGTGCTCGACATCGGCTCGTCGCGCGAGCTGTGCGGCGGCACGCACGTCGCGCGCACCGGCGACATCGGTCTGTTCAAGATCGTCGCCGAGGGCGGTGTCGCCGCCGGCATCCGCCGCGTCGAGGCGGTCTGCGGCGACGTCGCGCTCGCCTGGGTCCAGGGCGTGGAGAACGTGCTGCACGACGCGGCCGGCGCGTTCAAGGCGCCGGTCTCCGAACTGCGCGGCAAGATCGAGCAGCTGCTCGAATCCGCGCGCGCGGCCGAGCGCGAGCTCGCGAAGCTGAAGTCGAAGCTGGCCGCGAGCCAGGGCGACGAGCTGGTCGCGAAGGCGGTCGACGTCAAGGGCCTGAAGGTGCTCGCGGTGACGCTCGATGGCGCCGACGCGAAGACACTGCGCGAGACGATGGACAAGCTCAAGGACAAGCTGAAGTCGGCGGCGATCGTGCTGGCCGCGGTTGGCGACGGCAAGGTCCAGCTGGCGGCGGGCGTCACGCCCGACGCGGTCGGCAAGGTGAAGGCCGGCGAGCTGGTCAACTTCGTCGCGCAGCAGGTCGGCGGCAAGGGCGGCGGCAAGCCGGACATGGCGATGGCCGGCGGCACCGACGCCGCCGCGCTGCCTAAGGCGCTGGCCTCGGTCCAGGGTTGGGTGGCCGAACGCGCGTGAGCGCGGACCGCGACTCCGGTGGGCCCGGCGACGGGTCGCCGGACGAGCGCGCGGCGCGGGCCGACGCGAACCGCGGACACGACTGGGGCGACGCCGGCGAAGCGCCCGCTGGCGGCCCGGGGCGCGGCGCGGCACACGGCGGGCGCGCGACGATCGGGCGCAGCGCTTCCGACGCCGGCCCGGACCTCGGCGACGACCCGGCGCCGCTCGCGGACGACCGCCGCGTCGTCGACGCGGACCGGGTCGAGGGCACGGTCCCCGGCGCGGGCGTGCGCCGACCCGCGTCCACCGGCGCGTCCGACGCCGGCCCGGACCCGGGACCGGAGGCCGCCGACGCCTCCGCGTGGCGCCGGCCCGAGCGGCCGCTCGGCATCCGCACGCTGATCGCGCTGTCGATCCTCAACCACGTGGCGTTCAGCGGCGTGCGCGTGGCGCTGACGCTGTCGGCGCTGCACCTGCACGCACCGACCTTCCAGGTCGGCATGGTGCTGTCGTTCTTCAGCCTGCTTCCGATGCTGCTGGCGATCCCCGGCGGCCGATGGATCGACCGCATCGGCGCGCGCGGACCGATGATCGTCGGCACCGCGATCATCGTCGCGGGCGTGCTGCTGCCGTTCGTCTGGCTGTCGATGGCCACGCTCACCGCGACCGCCGTGCTCGTCGGGCTGGGTTTCCTGCCGTTCCACCTCGGCATCCAGAAGCTGGTGAGCGAGCTCGGCACGCCCGATGACCGTCGCCACAACCTCAGCCTGATGGCGATCGGCTTCTCGGTCTCGGCGTTCCTCGGCCCGACCAGCGCCGGGTTCCTGATCGACGGGCTCGGCCACCGCTTCGCGTTCGGCACGCTCGCGCTGCTGCCGATCGCCGCGCTGCTCTGGCTGCGCCGGATCCGTGAACGGGTACCCGGCGGTCGCCTCGCGCCGCCGGCGACCTCGTCGAAGATGCGCATCGGCGACCTGCTGGCCACGCCCGAGCTGCGCCGGCTCTACATCGTCGTCGCGCTGATCTCGTCGGCCTGGGACGTCCACCAGTTCCTCGTGCCGATCTACGGTGCGCGGATCGGGCTGTCGGCCTCGGGCATCGGGCTGATCCTCGGTGCGTTCGCGGTCGCCACGATGGTGGTGCGCATGGTGGTACCGCTGTTCCTGCAGGACGTGTCGGAGTGGACGGCGATCCTGTACGCGATGGCGGTGGCGGGCATCGTCTACGCGCTCTACCCGTCGTTCTCGTCGCTCGAGTCGCTGCTCGCGCTGTCGTTCGTGCTGGGGTTGGGGCTGGGTGTGTCGCAGCCGATGACGCTGTCGATCATGGCGCGCTCGGCGCCGGCGGGACGGCTCGGCGAGGCGACGGGGCTGCGGCTGATGCTGGTGAACGGCACGCAGACCGTGCTGCCGTCCGCCTTCGGCGCGCTGGGCGGCCTGATCGGGATCGGCGGGCTGTTCTGGGGGATGGCGGTGCTGCTGGGGGCGGGGCTGATGGGGGTGGGGCGGGCGGTCCGGCGCGTCGGCTGAGCCCTGACGCCCGGCGTCGCGCGAGGCCGAGGTATCGCCGGACGATCCCCCGCGGACTGCCGCCTGCGCCGTCGCGGACGGCGCTTGGCGGCGGCCCAGACCAGGCGCGACAGTCCGGTCCGCGCGGCAGGACGTCGCGCCGCCGGATCCGGGCCCGAAGCACATCGACGCGGCCGCGACGGGAACGGCGCCACCTCGACCGGGAAACCGCCATGTCTTCGATGCCTCGTTCCTTCCGCCCCGTCGCGGGCCTCGCCCTCCTCGCCGCGCTGGCCGCGGCCCCCACCGCGCATGCGCAGCAGGCCGCGCCGGCCGGCGCGTTCGACGGCTACGTCGGCCTGACCTACGGCGCGGCCGCCGGCGTGCTGGAGGACTACGACGCCTGCAGCAGCAACGTCGGCTGCTCGACCCAGGGCCGCGGCGCCGCCGGTGTGTTCGCCGGGCTGCGGGTCTGGACGGTGCCCGTCTTCGGCGGCCTGCCGCTGTACGCGGAGGCCGGCTGGCAGGACTTCTCGAAGGTCACCGCCTCGTACTACTCGCGGCCGCCCGGCACCGGCGTGTTCGGCGCGACCACGTCCGGCCAGGCGCTCTACGCGGCCGCGAAGCTCGAGTTCCCGGTCAGCGAGAGGTTCTCGTTGTACACCCGCCTGGGTCTCGCCCACACGACCGTCGACGTCGTCGGCGGCACCGGCGCGGGCACGCGGCTGCAGGGCCTCGGCGGCTCGGGAAGCGACCTGATGCTCGGCCTGGGCGCGCAGTACCGCTTCCTGCCGAACTGGTCGGTCCGCGCCGACGCCACCGGATTCGGCGGCTCGCGCGGCACGGGCGCGGCCGCGATGAACCTCGGCCTGGCCTACCACTTCTGACCGTCGGCGCGGTCAGGGCCGGCGCAGCGCGGTGAACGCGCCGAGCTCCCAGGACCGCAGCGCGAGCACCATCGTGAAGCCGTCGCGGTCCGCGGCCTGGGCGCGGTGATCCTCGCGATGGAGCCGCATCAGTTCGCCCGCGAGGCGCTCGATCTGCTGGACCAGTTCGCGCGCGCTCGCGAGGCTCAGGCGACCGTGCACCGCGAGCAGCGTGTCGCCCGGGCCGTCGAAGCGACCCGCGAAGTAGTCGGGCGCCACGTGGTCGCGGAAGTAGCGCTGGACCGGTCCGTCGGGCCGCCACCGGAATGCGTGCGAGACGCGGAGTCGGTAGCGGTTCAGCGGGCGCAGCTCGATCAGGCCGAGCCGGTCCAGGCGCACGAGCCGCGTCACGCATTCGGGCTCGTCGATCCGGTAGGTCTGCACGATCTGCTCGAAGCTCCAGTGCCCGAGGCAGCAGATCGCGACGAGCAGCAGGCGCGGGTCGTCGACGAGCGCGCGCTCCTGTTCGGCCGTCAGCCGGTCTGCGAGCGGCGCGTGCTCGAGAGAACGCTGCAGCACCTCCTCGAGCGTGGTGCCGGCGGCCGCGCAGAACAGGGCGAGCCGGGCGAGCGAGAGGTCGCCGCGCCCGAGCAGGCGCTTGATGCTCGACTCGCTCATGCCGACGCGTGCGGCGAGCTGCGCGTAGGTCACGCCCGCGCGGCGCATCTCCGCGCGCAGCGCCTTCACGATGAGGTCCGGTGAGCTCATGACGGTGCCTTCCGTTGCGCGCGATGGTACCCCCGACGCGGCCGTCCGGCGCTGCGGCCGCGGCGACTCGACCGGGCCGCCATGCCGCACTCGCACCGTGTGCGCCGTTTCGCGCGAGTCGTCGGCGTCACCACATGCCACACACGCCTCACGGCCGACCCTTAGACTGTCCGCCAGGACTGCCGTACCGAGCGGTCCGCCGACACGGGAGGATGCCGCGATGCAATTCGCAGAGACCTTGGACACCGCGCAGCAGATCATCGTCAACTTCGGGCTGAAGCTGCTCGGCGCGTTCGCGCTGTGGTGGGCGGGACGCTGGCTGATCGGCATCGCGGCGCGGCTGATCCAGCGGGCGCTGACCCTGCGGCAGGTCGACCCGACGCTGCAGCGCTACATGGCCTCGATCATCAGCGTGGTGCTGAACATCGTGCTGGTGATCGGCATCCTGGGCTTCTTCGGGTTCGAGACGACCTCGTTCGCCGCGCTGCTGGCCGCCGCCGGCGTCGCGATCGGTGCTGCCTGGAGCGGCCTGCTGTCGAACTTCGCGTCGGGCGCGTTCCTGATGGTGCTGCGGCCCTTCAAGGTCGGCGACTACATCTCCGGCGGCGGCGTCGAGGGCACGGTGCGCGAGATCGGCCTGTTCGCGACGACGATCGTCACGCCCGACAACGTCGTGACGCTGGTGGGCAACGGCAAGCTGCTGGCCGACAACCTGAAGAACTATTCGGCCGCGCCGTACCGGCGGGTCGACCGGGTCGCGCAGATCGACCACGGCGTGGACCCGGCCGATGCGATCGCACGGCTGAAGGCACGACTGTCGTCGATCCCGAACGTGATGGCCGAGCCGGCGCCCGACGTCGAGATCCTCGACTTCAATCCGATGGGCGCGCAGCTCGCGGTCCGGCCCTACTGCCACACGGACCACTACTGGCAGGTGTACTTCGACACCAACCGCGTCATCCGCGAGGAGTTCTCGCGCGCCGGCTACGCGGTGCCCGCGGCGCACGCGGTGCACCTGGTGACGGGAGCACGGCCGTCGGCCGTCTCGCGGCCCGAGCTCTGAGGCCCGGCGAGCAGCCCCGCACGCGGTCGGGGCGGCCCGCAGGCATCCCGGCACGCGGGTAGAATCCGGCTCCCCGACTTCCGACCGGGCCGCCGTCGCGGCGGCCGACGCCATGTCCGAACCGATCGCATTCGACCGCGAAGTCGACGCCCGCGGCCTCAACTGCCCGCTGCCGATCCTGAAGGCGAAGAAGGCGCTCGCCGAACTCGGCAGCGGCCAGGTGCTGAAGGTGGTGGCCACCGACCCGGGCTCGCTGCGCGACTTCCAGGCCTTCGCCCGCCAGACCGGCAACGCGATGGTCGGCCAGGACGAGGCCGACCGGGTCTGGACGTTCTACCTGAAGCGGCGCTGAGCGCCGCGCGGCCTGCCGGCCGCGCGGCCGGACATCAACCCAGCTTCGCCCGCTGCTCGCGCAGTCGCGCGAGCGTCGACTCGAAGCCCGCCAGCCGCTCGCGCTCCTGCTCGACCACCGCTGCCGGTGCGCGCGCGACGAAGCTCTCGTTGCCGAGCTTGGCGCTCGCCTTGCGCACCTCGCCGTCGATCCGAGCGATCTCCTTGTCGAGCCGCTCGCGCTCGGCCGCGACGTCGATCTCGACCTTCAGCATCAGCCGGAAGTCGCCGACGATCTGGACCGGCGCGATCGAGTCCGCGGGCAGTGCCTCGACGACCTCGACGCCCGACAGTTTCGCGAGCACCTGGAGGTAGGGCGCGTGCGCGGCCGCGCGATCGCGCGGGCCGGCGACCACCAGGGGCAGCTTCTGCGCGGGCGACACGTTCATCTCGCCGCGCAGCGCGCGGCACGCGTCGACCATCGACTTCAGTTCAGCCACCGCGGCCTCGCTCGCCGCGTCGACCTTGCCCATCTCCGCGACCGGGAAGCGCTGGGTGACGATCGAGAACCGGCACTCGACGAGCGCCGCCTCGAGATCGGCGCCCGCGAGCCGCTGCTCGCCGCGCTCGCCGTAGCGCTGCGCGAGCGGCGCGACCTTCTGCCAGAGCGCCTCGGTGATGAACGGGATCATCGGGTGCGCGAGGCGCAGCACGGTCTCGAGCACCCGCAGGAGCGTACGGCGCGTGCCGCGCTGCGTGGCCTCGTCGCCCGAGGCGAGGTCGACCTTGGCGAGCTCGAGGTACCAGTCGCAGTACTCGTTCCAGACGAACTCGTAGATCGCGCGGGCGGCGTTGTCGAAGCGGTACTCGACGAGCGCCTGCTCGACCTCGGCCTCGACCCGCTGCAGCTGCGAGGTGATCCAGCGCGAGACCGGCGTGAAGTGCAGGTAGCCGCCGGGCACGCACTGGTCGGCGGTGTGCGGCGCGAAGCCGCAGTCGCGGCCCTCGGTCTGCATCAGCACGAAGCGCGTCGCGTTCCAGAGCTTGTTGCAGAAGTTGCGGTAGCCCTCGCAGCGGTTCAGGTCGAAGTTCAGCGTACGGGCGAAGGTGGCGAGCGACGCGAAGGTGAAGCGCACCGCGTCCGCGCCGTAGGCGGGGATGCCGTCCGGGTAGTTCTTCCGGATCTGCTTCTCGATGCGCGCCTTGTGGTCGTCGCGCAGCAGGCCGACGGTGGACTTCGCGAGCAGCGCCTCGAGCGTGATGCCGTCGATCAGGTCGAGCGGGTCGATCGTGTTGCCCTTCGACTTCGACATCTTCTGGCCCTCGGCGTCGCGCACGATGGCGTTGATGTAGACGTCGCGGAAGGGGACGCGGCCGGTGAAGAAGGTCGTCATCATCACCATCCGGGCGACCCAGAAGAAGATGATGTCGAAGCCTGTGACCAGCACCGCCGACGGCAGGTAGCGGTCGATGTCCTCCATCCGCGCCGGCCAGCCGAGCGACGAGAAGGGCACGAGCGCCGACGAGAACCAGGTGTCGAGCACGTCGGCGTCGCGCACCAGCGCGCCGCTCCAGCCGGCGGCCGCGGCCTGCGCGTACGCGGCGGCCTCGTCGCGGGCGACGAAGACCTGACCGTCGTGGATCGGCGCGCCGTCGGCATCGGCCTTGTACCAGGCCGGGATCTGGTGGCCCCACCAGAGCTGCCGCGAGATGCACCAGTCCTGGATGTTCTCCATCCAGTGGTCGTAGGTGGTCCGCCAGTGCTCGGGGACGAAGCGCACCTGGCCGTCGGCGACCACCTGGAGGCAGACGTCGGCGATCGACTGCCCGGGGAAGAACGCATTGGCGTGGTCGCGCTTCGACATCGCGACGAACCACTGGTCGGTGAGCATCGGCTCGACGACGACGCCGGTCCGCGCCGAGCGCGGCACCATCAGGGTGTGCGGCTTCTCCGAGACCAGCAGTTCCAGGACCTTCAGGTCGTGCAGCACGCGATCGCGCGCCTCGTAGCGGTCGAGGCCGCGGTAGGGCGCCGGGGCGTCATCGGACACGGTCGCGGTCTTCGTGAGCACGCTGATCGCAGGCAGGCCGTGGCGCTCGCCGAGCTTCCAGTCGTTGAAGTCGTGCGCGGGCGTGATCTTCACGCAGCCGGTACCGAAGGCCGGGTCGACGTAGTCGTCGGCGACGATCGGGATCTCGCGCCAGGAAGCGGCGTCGAGCGGCGTGTCGGACGACAGCGGCAGGCGGATCGAGCGACCCACCAGCGGCGCCCAGCGCGGATCCTTCGGGTTCACCGCGACCGCGGTGTCGCCGAGCATCGTTTCCGGCCGCGTGGTGGCGACCACCAGCGCGTCGACCGTCACGGTCCGCGCGGCTTCGGTGTCGGTCGCCGGCAGCTCGACGGTCGCCGGGGCGCCGGCGAGCGGATAGCGGATCTCCCAGATCCTGCCGCTCTCCTCCTCGCTGTCGACCTCGAGGTCCGACACCGCGGTCTGCAGCGTCGGATCCCAGTTGACCAGCCGCTTGCCGCGGTAGATCAGCCCCTGCTCGTGCAGCGCGACGAAGACCTCGAGGACCGCCGCGCTCATCGACGCGTCCATCGTGAAGTAGCCGGCGCGCGCGCCGTCGGCGTCGGCGTATTCCCAGTTGCCCGATGCGCCCATCCGGCGCATCTGCCCGATGATCGTCGCACCCGACTGCTGCTTCCACGCCCAGACGCGGTCGAGGAAGGCCTCCCGGCCGAGGTCGTGCCGGGTCAGGCCGCTCGCCTGGAGCTGCCGCTCGACCACCACCTGCGTGGCGATGCCCGCGTGGTCGGTGCCGACGACCCAGCTGACGTCCGAACCCTTCATCCGCTGCCAGCGGATCAGCGTGTCCATCAGCGTCTGCTGGAACGCGTGCCCCATGTGCAGCGTGCCGGTGACGTTCGGCGGAGGCAGCTGGACGCAGTAGCCCGACGCGGTCGCGGCGAGGCCCTCGCCCTGCGCCGGCCCCGCGGCCTGGGGCGGGTTGCGGAAGTAGCCGCGCGACTCCCACAGCGGATACCAGCGGGCCTCGATCGCGGCGGGCTCGAAACTCTTGGCGAGCGCAGCGTCGGCCGCGCCCTGCTGTTGCGGGGCGTTCATCGTGGGTCGTGGGAAGGTGCCGGGAAACCGGCCATTATAGGCCGGCGGGGCCGCCTGCCGCCCGGTTCAGGGCTTGGGCCGGCGCGCGATCTCGGCGTGCACGCGGGTGATCTCCTCGTCGACCGCGCGGCCGACGATGTCGCGGACCATCTGCGTGAGCGATGTCCGCAGCTCCGCGGCGAGCGACTCCGCCGCACGGTCGACGACCGCCCGCAGCGAATCGCGCAGCGCCGCGTCGAGCAGCGCCTGAGAGCGGCGCGTCAGCCGCTCGGCGACGTTCTCGCGGACCCGCTCGGCGAGCTCCGCCCAGTCGACGTCCTCGAGCTCTGCCGGGAGCGTCTCGGGCGCGTAGCGCGGCACCTCGACGATCTCGGTCAGCATCGGGATCGGCAGGTCTGCCGCGCCGACGGGCAGCGGGCCCTCGCTGGTCGGCACGGCGTCGGTCGACCGGGCATCCGTCGCCACGGCCTGCGCGGGGCGGTCCGGGGCGTCCCCGTCGGGGACCTGCGGCATCGTCGGATCGGACATGGTCGGCGCGCTCGGGCGGCGTCGTTCAGCGGCGCTCGGCCGCGGCGATGTCGTGGGTGCTCAGAGGGTAGCCCCGGTCGCGGTAGAAGCGGAAGCGGTCGCGGCCGCGCGCGCGATCGGCCTCGTCCCCGCCGACGACCTCGATCAGCCGCTCGAAGCGGGCGAAGCCCTCGGGCGTGGCGTCGCCGAGGTTCACCAGCACGTCGTGCCAGGGCAGTCCGTCGGGCGACGCGGTGAGCAGCACCGGCGTCTCGGCGGCGAGCGCGTCGCTCGCCGGCACGTGCGGCACGAAGTCCTGCGGCGCGAAGGTCCAGAGCCGCTCGTCGAAGGCCTTCAGCCGGGCCGGCGCGTCGCAGCAGACGACCACGTGCTGCCGGGCCCGGTAGATCTTGCGGACCAGCCGGCAGGCGTACTCGAGCGGGTCGGCCGCGTTCACGTGGAAGTCGATGCGCGTCATCGCGGCGACCGGGGTGGTACGTCGGTCGGTGCCGGGCCGCGCGCCGGCCTCAGGCGGCGCGTCCGAGCACGAAGCGCGTGAGCAGCGGCACCGGGCGTGCGCTGGAGCCCTTGGCCGCGCCCGACTTCCAGGCGGTGCCCGCGATGTCGAGGTGCGCCCAGTCGTAGGCCTTGGTGAATCGCGCGAGGAAGCAGGCCGCGGTGATCGCGCCGCCCGCACGGCCGCCGACGTTGCCCATGTCGGCGAAGTTCGACTTCAGCGCGTCCTGGTACTCGTCGTCGAGCGGCATCCGCCAGCACGGGTCGGCCATCTCGCGGCCGGCGGCCGACAGCTCGGCCGCGAGCGCGTCGCTCTTCGTGAACAGCCCCGAGTGATGGTGGCCGAGGGCGACCACGCAGGCGCCGGTCAGCGTCGCGATGTCGACGACCGCGGCGGGCTTGAAGCGCTCGGCATAGGTGAGCGCATCGCAGAGGATCAGCCGACCCTCGGCGTCGGTGTTCAGGATCTCGACCGTCTGGCCGGACATGCTGGTGACCACGTCGCCGGGCCGCGTGGCCGTGCCCGAGGGCATGTTCTCGCAGGCCGGGATCAGGCCGATCAGGTTGACCTTCGCCTTCAGCGCGGCCACCGCGCGCAACGTGCCGAGCACCGAGGCGGCGCCGCACATGTCGAACTTCATCTCGTCCATCTCCGCGGCCGGCTTGATCGAGATGCCGCCGGTGTCGAAGGTGATGCCCTTGCCGACGAGCACGACCGGCGCCTGCTTCGCGCCCCCGCCGTCGTAGCGGACGACGATCAGCTTCGGCGCGAGCGCCGAGCCCTGCGCGACCGCGAGCAGCGCGCCCATCTTCAGCGCCTCCATCTGCTTGCGCTCGAGGACCTCGACCTTCAGGCCCAGTTCGCGGCCGAGCGCCTTCGCGGCGTCGGCGAGGTAGGCGGGCGTGCAGACGTTGCCGGGCAGGTTGCCCAGGTCCTTCGCGAGATCCATGCCGTCGGCCAGCGCGACGGCGGACTTCAGCTCGGCGGCGATCGCGGCCGACTGCGCGCGGTCGCAGCCGAAGCCGATCGCGCCCGGGCCGCGCGGCGACGGGTCGCGCTTGCTCTTCATCCGGTCGAAGCGGTAGGCGGCCTCGCGCGCGGCGAGCGCCTGCACGCGTGCGGTCCAGCCTGCGTCGCGGTTCGCGACGGCGACCTCGCCGAGCCACGAGACCGCGTCCTTCGCGCCGGTGGCCGAGAGCGCGCGGATCGCGGCGCGAGCCGCGTCGGCGAAGGTCTTCTCGGACACCGTCGCGTCGTCGCCCATCGACACCAGCAGCGCACGCTCGACGCTGCCGCCCAGCCCGACCAGCAGGGTCGAGCCGGCCTTCGCCGGCAGGTCGCCGCGGGCGAGCGCCGCGGCGATCGCGCCGCCCGACTGCGCGTCGATCGCGAGGGCGGCCTCGCCGGGCTTGCCGCCCCGGACTGCGAGGATCGCGCAGCCGGTCTTCGTCTTCTCGGGCGCGGAGGTCTTCGTGCTAAATTGCATCGCGGCAGTCCTGGGGGTCGGTTCCGGGCGGCGCCGATTATATGCGAGCCATCCGTCCACCATGCTGTTCAAGCGGGCGCTGCAGCGCGACCTGATCAACCTCGCCGGCGCCGTCTTCGCGACGCTGTTCACGATCATGGTCACCACGACGCTGATCCGGCTGCTCGGCCGGGCCGCGTCGAACCGCGTCGACACCGCCGACGTCCTGCCGCTGATCGCCTTCGCGTCGATCAACTACATCCCGGTGCTGCTCGTGCTGACCGTCTACGTGACGGTCCTGATGTGCCTGTCGCGGGCCTACCGCGACTCCGAGATGGTGATCTGGTTCGCGAGCGGGCAGGGTCTGGGCGCCTGGATCCGACCGGTGCTGTCGTTCGCCGCGCCCTTCGTGCTGCTGATCGCCGCGGTGGCCTTCGTCGTCGGCCCGTGGGCGAACCGGCAGGCGGCCGAGTACCGGCTGCGCTTCGAGCAGCGCGAGGACGTCTCCCAGGTGTCGGCTGGCCAGTTCCGCGAATCGGCCGGCGCCAACCGCGTGTTCTTCGTCGAGTCGATCAGCGAGGACCAGTCCGAGGTCCGCAACGTCTTCGTGTCCCAGGTGCAGGGCGACAAGCTCACCGTGGTCGCCTCGACCGGCGGGCGCATCGTCGCCGGCGCCGACGGCGATCGCTTCCTCGTGCTCGAGGACGGCCGCCGCTGGGACGGACAGTGGGGCGGCAGCGCCTACCGGCTGATGGAGTTCGAGCGCTACGGCGTACGGCTGCAGTCGAGGGCCTCCGCGCTCGCCGACGAGTCGGCGCGGCTCAAGACCACCTGGGGCCTGGTCGCGGATCCCTCGCCGTCGAACCTCGGGGAACTCGTCTGGCGCGCGGGCCTGCCGCTGTCGGGCGTGGTAGTCGCGCTGCTCGCGATCCCGCTGGCGTTCGTCAACCCGCGCGCCGGCCAGTCGGTGAACCTGGTGATCGCGGTGCTGATCTACGTCGTCTACAACAACCTCACCGGCATCATGCAGGCCTGGGTCTCGCAGGGCCGGCTGTCGTTCGCGACCGGCCTGGTGGCGACCCACGCGGTCGTGCTGGCGATCGCGGCCTGGCTGTTCTGGCGGCGCACGTCGATGGTCCGGCTGTGGCCGCCGTGGCGTCGCCGCGAGACGGCGTTGCCGGCGGCGGGGGGCGGGGTGGCCGGATGACCGTCGTCGGTCGCTATCTCGCGCGCGAGATCGCCTACGGCGTGGTGTTCGTGCTGTTCGGCTTCCTCGGCCTGTTCGCGTTCTTCGACCTCGTCAACGAACTCGACGACCTCGGCCGCGGCACCTACCGGATCCAGCACGCGATCGGCTACGTCGCGCTGTCGCTGCCGAGCCACGTCTACGAGCTGATGCCGATCGCCGCGCTGATCGGCGCCATCTACGCGCTCGCGCAGTTCGCGTCGCACTCCGAATTCACCGCGATGCGCGCGGCCGGCATGGGGCGCAAGCTCGCGCTGAGCGGCGTGCTCACGGTGGGCGCCGCGTTCGCGCTGGTCACCGCGCTGATCGGCGAGATCGTCGCGCCCCCGGCCGAGCGGCTCGCGCAGAGCCTTCGCCTCACCGCGCTCGGCACCACCGTGGGCGGTCAGTTCCGCTCGGGCATGTGGATCAAGGACACGCTGCGCGACCCGCAGGGCAATCCGGTCGCGCTTCGATTCGTGAACATCGGCGCGCTGCAGCCCGACGCCTCGCTCGACGCACTGCAGATCTTCGAGTTCGATCCCGACTTCACGCTGCGTTCGGTCACCCGGGCGAAGCACGCGAGCTGGGCCGGCGAGGGCGCCTGGCGGCTGACCGGCATCGAGGAGACGCAGTTCGTCTCCGGTCGCACGCTCGACCGGCTGCCGACGCTGAGCGCGCGGGTCGTGAAGGAGGCGGAGCGGTCGTGGCCGTCCGAGCTCGGTCCGGACATCGTCCGTGTCGCCATGCTCGAGCCCGAGCGCATGTCGCTGATCGGGCTCGTCCAGTACACGCGGCACCTGCGCGAGAACCGCCAGAACTCGGAGCGCTACGAGATCGCGCTCTGGAAGAAGATCGTCTATCCGCTCGCGGTGATCGTGATGATGGCCCTCGCGCTGCCCTTCGGCTACCTGCAGGTCCGCGCTGGCAGCATCGGCTACAAGGTGTTCGCCGGGATCATGCTCGGCGTGGCGTTCCACTTCCTCAACGGCCTGTTCTCGCACCTCGGGCTGCTCAACACCTGGCCGGCGTGGCTGTCGGTCTCGATCCCGAGCATGGTCGCGCTGGCGGTGGGCTTCGGATTGCTCGCCTGGGTCGGGAGGATGCGATGACCATCGGCGTGGTGCTGTTCGGGCACGGCGCGCGCGATCCCCGCTGGCGCGACACGATCGACGCGCTCGCCGCGCGCCTCGCCGCGCGCGAGCCCGGACTGCCGGTGCGTGCGGCCTTCCTCGAGTTCATGCGGCCCGACCTCGGCGAGGCGGTCGCGTCGCTGGCGGACGAGGGCGTGCGCGAGGTCGTCGTCGCGCCGGTCTTCCTCGCAGCCGGCGGGCACGTGCTGCGCGACCTGCCCGATCGCCTCGCGCAGATCGCCGCGACGCACCCTGGGTTGGCGGTCCGTGTCGAACCCGCGCTGGGCAGTCTGCCCGCGGTGCTCGACGCGATGGCGGCCCATTGTGTCGAGGTCGTGTCTCGTGCGACCCCTGTCGGAGACGCCCGTTCCGCTGCCGCGGATGGCGCGTCGACGGGAGTCCACAAAGGAGTGGACGAGAAATGAGGGTTTCGTTAGCATCGTCCTCGATGTCGGTGCGCGCTCGACCGCGCCCTGCAACCGCGTATCGAGGAGGAGGAGAGGCAGCGATGCTGCCATTTCAAGGCGCACGGTGACGTGCGCCTTTTTCTTTGACCCTCCCGCATCGACGCCGTGCGCCCGGCCGGGGCGCGCGGCACGCACCACGATGAACCTGTTCCGATCCCTGCGCGAAGACGCTCCCGACGCCTGGTCGCGGGCGTTCGCCGCCGCGCTCGTCGTCGCGACGGCCTTCCGCATCTGGCTGTCGTTCGCGCTGCCGTTCACCGGCGACGAGGCCTACTTCTGGTACTGGGGAAAGAATCCCGATTGGGGCTTCTACGATCACCCGCCGATGATCGGCTGGTGGATGGCCGCGCTGTCGGGGCTGTCCGACGCCCCTGCGGTGCAGCGGCTGCCCGCACTGCTCGGACCGATCGTGATCGCGCTCGCGACGCGCGCCCTGCTCGCGCCGATGGGTCCGACGGTCGCGTGCGGCGCGGCGACGCTGATCGTGCTGGCGCCCTTGAACGCGGTGAACGTCGCGGTGACCACCGACGCCCCGCTGATGGTGTTCGCGTTCCTGGCGATGGTCGCGTACCTGCGCGCGCTGCGCACCGGTCGGCCGATCGATCACCTGTTCGCCGGCCTGCTGCTGGGCGGCGCGCTGCTGTCGAAGTACTTCGCGGGACTGCTCGCGCTCGCGCTGGGCGGCCACCGGCTGGTCTCGCGCGCGCCGGGCCGCGGGCCCGGTCTCGCGCTGCTGGTCGCCGGCACGCTGCCTGCGGCGGCGCTGATGATCGCGTGGAACCAGGCCAACTGCTGGCCCAACGTGATGTTCAACCTCGTGAACCGGCACGGCAACGCCGGCTTCGAGTGGTGGCGACCGCTGCTCTACGTGGTCACGCTCGCCTACGTCCTCGGCGTGCCGGTGCTCGCCTGGCTGCTGGGCGATCGGCCGCGCTCGGCAGCCGCGACCGAGCCCGCCGGCCGCGTGCGCGATGCCGCGCTCGCTTGGATGACGGCGCTTCCGTTCGGCCTCTTCGCGGTGCTGTCGCTCGCCAAGCCGATCGGCCTGCACTGGCTCGCGTGCTTCGTCGCCCCGGCGACCTGGCTGTTCGCGCTGCGCGCCGGCGAGCGGGGCCCTGCCGAGGCGGCGCGCCGGCTTCGGATCGCGATCCGGGTCGCGGCCGCGGTCGCCGTCGTCCACTGGATCGCGGTGATCGTGCTCGCCGCGCTGCCCACCGAGACCTTCGCGCGATGGCGCTCCTATCCCGGGCTCGTGCTCACGAAGCACGGCGACGAGCTCCTCGCGAAGCTCGAGCCGTGGCGCGCCGACCTCTGGGCGATGGAGGGCTACTCGCCCGCGGTCACGCTCGGCCACCAGGACCGGGTCCGTCGGACCAGTCGCGACAACGACCGCATCCTCGTCTTCGGACCCGGCTCGAGCCATGCGCGGCACGACGACATCCTCACCGACTGGCGCGCCGCCGCGGGTCGCGACGTGCTGATCGTCCTGCGCGCGCCGCCGCAGCCGGGCGAGTTCGACCGGTTCTTCGAGCGCATCGAGCGTCACGAGGTCGTCGTCCGCGGCGCCACCTTCCACCTCGTGCGAGGCATCGGCTTCCGCTACGAGCCGTACCGCGACGAGGTCCTCGACGCGGTGCGGGCACGCTGGTACGCGGTGCCGACCTGGCTGCCGACGGGGCCCTGCTACTTCTGCGACCGTTACTTCCCCGATCGCGCCTGCCACCGTTGATCCGCCTGTGATACCGTCGCGCGGCCCCGCGAGGGCGTCGCGCGATCGCGATCGCCCCTTGCGGAAAATGGTTTAAGCCTAAACAATCCCTTCCCCTGCGCCGGCCCGTTCCCCGGGCGCCGGCGCGCGCGAATCTAGGAGTCGGAGACATGCAGAAGATCACCCTGGCGGCGGTTCTCGGTGCGGGCCTGATGAGCGCGGGCGCGGCGTCGGCGCAGGTCGTGCTGACCACCTCGAGCTGGCTGCCGCCCACGCACACGCTGTCGCAGTCCCAGGCGAAGTGGTGCGAGGAGGTGGCCGCGGCGACGTCCAGCCGCGTCAAGTGCAACATCCTGCCCAAGCCGGTCGTCGCGCCCCCGGGCACGTTCGATGCGGTCCGCGACGGCCTCGCCGACCTGTCCTACAGCGTCCACGGCTACACCCCGGGTCGCTACGTGTTCACGCAGATGGCCGAGTTCCCGTTCCTCGGCGACTCGTCCGAGGCGACCTCGATCGCCTACCAGCGGATCTGGGACAAGCACATCTCGAAGGTGCCGACCGAGCACAAGGGCCTGAAGGTGATCGCCGTGTTCACCCACGGCCCCGGCATCGTCTTCAACACCAAGAAGCCGATCAACAGCCTCGCGGACCTGCAGGGCCTGAAGTTCCGCGTCGGCGGGGGCATGGTCAACGAGATCGGCAAGGCGCTCGGCGCGAACATCACGCTCAAGCCCGCGCCCGAGTCGTACGAGCTGCTGTCGTCGGGCGTGATGGACGGCACCTGGTTCCCGGCCGAGTCGGTCGAATCGTTCAAGATCGACAAGGTCATCAAGCACAAGACGACCTTCCCCGGCGGCCTCTACAACACGAGCTTCGCGTTCGTGATGAACGAGGGCACCTGGAACAAGATCGCGAAGGCCGACCAGGACGCGATCGCCAAGCTGTCCGGCGAGCACGCGGCGCGCCTCTTCGGCCGCGGCTGGGACACCGTCGATCGCCGTGCGAACGCCTTCATGCAGACGGCGGGCGTGGTCAATACGGTCGCGAGCAAGGCGTTCGTCGACGAGATCCGCGGCAAGACGCTGCCGCTCGAGCAGAAGTGGATCGCCGACGCGAAGGCCAAGGGCCTGCCGAACGCGGAGCAGTTGCTGAAGGAGTTCCGCGCCGAGATCGCGAAGAACTGACGCACCGGGCCGCGGCGCGCCCGTCCGGCGCGCCGCGGTCGCCGCACCCAGTCCTCCTCAGCCTCCGACCGTGATACGAACCCTCGAACGACTGCTCGGCTGGACCGCCGGCGCGAGTCTGTTCGGCATGATGGCGCTGACCTTCGTCGACGTCCTCTGCCGCAAGCTCCTCGACCGCTCGATCCCGGGCAGCCTGGAGGTCACCGAGCTGATGATGTTCGGGGTGATCTTCGCGGGCCTGCCGCTCACCTCGCTGCGCGGCGAGCACGTGCTGTTCGACCTGCTCGACCACCTGCTGCCGCAGGCGCTGCAGAAGATCCAGGGCGCGCTCTCCAACCTGATCTGCACCGCGCTGCTCGCGGGCGGCGCGTGGCTCGTGTTCGTGCGCGCGGCGCGCACGGCGGAGCAGGGCGACACCACCGCGCAGCTGCAGCTCGCGCTGGCGCCCTGGTACCACGCCGCCGGCGCGATGCTCGCGCTGACGGCGCTGATGCACCTCTACCTCGCGTTCAATCCGCCGGCGGAGGTCGACGACGACCCGACCGCGGGCGCGGTCTGATCCGCCCGGGCACGGACCATGATCGAGACCCTGCTCGGATTCGTCGCGATGTTCGCGCTGATGACGCTGCGCGTGCCCATCGCCTTCGCCATGGCGGTGGTGGGCTTCGCCGGCCTCTGGTGGATGCGCTCCTGGAACGCGGCGGTCGCCTCGACCACGACCGAGATCCTCGACATCGCCAAGTACACGCTGTCGGTGGTGCCGCTCTTCGTGCTGATGGGCAACTTCGTGACCCGCGCGGGCATGTCGCGCGAGCTCTACGCCGCAGCCTACTCGTTCATCGGCCACAAGCGCGGCGGCCTCGCGATGTCGACGGTCGCGGCCTGCGCCGGCTTCGGCGCGATCTGCGGCTCGTCGATCGCCACCACCGCGACGATGGCCCGCGTGTCGATGCCCGAGATGCGGCGCTTCGGCTACCGCGACTCCTTCGCCGCGGGCTCGATCGCCGCCGGCGGCACGCTCGGCATCCTGATCCCGCCGTCGGTGATCATGGTGCTCTACGCGATCATGACCGAGCAGAGCATCGGCGCGCTGTTCGCCGCCGGCGTGGTGCCCGGGATCATGGCGACCTGCTTCTACATCGCGGCCGCCGCGATCGTCACCGCCCGCAACCCCGAGCTCGGCCCGCCGGGCGAGCGTTCGTCGTGGGCGCAGCGTCTGCAGGCGCTCAAGGCGATCTGGGGCGTGGTGGTGCTGTTCGCGATCGTGATGGGCGGCATGTACGGCGGCTGGTTCACGCCGACCGAGGCGGCCGGCATCGGCGCGTTCGGCGGCTTCCTGTTCGCGCTGCTGCGAGGCACCCTGACCGTGCCGGTGCTGGTCGACATCCTGGTGTCGTCGGCGCGCACGACCGCGATGCTCTTCACGATCCTGATCGGCGCGTCGGTGTTCGCGAGCTTCGCGAACTTCACGACGATGCCCAACGACCTGAAGGACTTCGTCGAGCAGTTCCAGATCCATCCGATCGCCGTCATCGTCGCGATCTGCTTCGTCTACGTGCTGCTGGGCACGGCGATGGAGGAGCTGTCGATGATCCTGCTGACGGTGCCGATCTTCTTCCCGCTGGTCACGCACCTGGGCTTCGACCCGATCTGGTTCGGCGTGCTGATCGTCTGCGTCGTGGAGATCGGCATGATCAGCCCGCCGGTGGGCATGAACGTGTTCGTGCTGCGCTCGGTGCTGCCCGACGTGCCGACCAGCCAGATCTGGAAGGGCGTGATGCCGTTCCTCTTCGCGGATATCCTGCGGCTGGCCGTGCTGATCGCCTTCCCGGTGATCACGCTCTGGCTGCCGAAGACGCTCGGGCTCTGAACGGCGGTCGGGAGCGCCCGGGCGGGGCGCGACCGACTTGCACGTGGGTCTGAAGCGACGTATAGTAGAGGGCTTCGTCGGGCCGATAGCTCAGCTGGGAGAGCGCCGCGTTCGCAATGCGGAGGTCGGGAGTTCGATCCTCCTTCGGTCCACCAACGAATTCCCGGAAGGCCGCGCGCGAGCGCGGCCTTCGTCATTTGGCGGACCGATGTCCGTCGGACCGGATCCTCAGAGGGCCAGCGTCGCCACACGCAGCGGCCCGTCGCCTGCATCGAGCGTGAAGCCCGCCCGCTCGACGAATCCCAGCATGTCGGCGTTCGTGCCGAGGATCCGTCCGCGAAGCCGGCGCAGGCCGGCCTCGCGGGCGACGTCGACCAGCGCCGCCATCAGCGCGCGACCGAGGCCGCGGTCCCGCCAGTCGTCGGCCACGACGATCGCGAACTCCCCGAGTGCCGGGTCGTCGGCGTCGCGCACGTAGCGCGCCGAGCCGATCATCCGTGCCGTGCCGCCGTCGTCGAGCATCGCGACGACCTGCCCCCGCCGGGTGCGATCGGGTTCGCAGAGGGCGCGCAGCTCGTCGTCGGTGTACTCGAAGCGACCGCGGCCGAAGCGGAAGTAGCGGGTGCCGTAGGAGAGCGCCGTGAGGAACTTCCGCGACGCCTCGAAGTCGCCCGGGCCGATCGAGCGCAGCACGACCGCCCGGCCATCCGGGCTGGTCCAGGTACGCGGCAGCAGCGGGGCGTCGGTCCTGTGCATCGGGTCCTCCCGGCCGGGCGGAGGTCCGGCGTCGGGCAACCAGCTTAGCGCCGCTGGGAGGTGGTGCGCGAGCAGGGCGCACCCGGGTTCGATGGTCGAACCTCGCGTTCCGGATTCGCGTCACGGCGCCGGCGCCCGATGGCGCGGTTGTAGGATGACCCCTATCCTCACGGGGCTGGTACAGGACGACGATGACGCCCAGGGAGGAGACCACGCCGACACTCGTCGCGCGCAGGCCGAAGCGCCGCGCCGACGTGGTGGTGGACTTCGTCCGCGCCGAGCTGGCCGCCGGCCGCATCGGCCCCGGCGACCGCCTGCCCACCGAGCACGAGTTCGCCGAGCGCCTCGGTGTCGGTCGCAATTCGGTCCGCGAGGCGGTCCGCATGCTGCAGTCCGCCGGCCTGGTCGACGTCCGCCACGGCACCGGCAGCTTCGTGCGCGAAAGCGTCGAGGCCTCGCTCGCGCAGCTGATGCTGTTCCGCTCGCTGGTCGCGCAGGCCGACGATTCGGCGCTGATCGAGGTGCGACGCGTGTTCGAGCGCGCCTGCGCCGAACTCGCCGCGCGCCGCCGCGACGACGCGGACCTCGCCGCGATGCGCGACGCCATCGACCGGATGCGGCGGCTCGCCAACGAGCCCGATCCCGCGCCCGACGCGTTGCTCGACGCCGACCTCGCGTTCCACCGCGCGGTCTACCGCGCGGGCGGCAACGAGATGCTCGCGAGCCTCGCCGACTTCGTGCTGACCGCCGTGTCGCCCTGGATCGCGCGCTCGCTCGCGCGGCACGGCGCGGCGCGCACCGCCGGGTTCCACGAGACCGAGTACCTGAGGATCCTGGCCGGCGACGCCGACGCGGCCGGCACCGACGCGTCGGAGGCGCTGCGCGCCGCCGACCTGAACATGGAGTACTGGCGCGAGGGGCTCGCTTCCTGAGCGGGCGCCACGCGCATGTCACGCACCCACCCCTGGAGAGAGGAGAGGACGATGTCGATCACCAAACGTGGCCTCGTGAAGGCCCTCGGCGCCGCGGCGCTCGCCGCCGCGCTGCCCGCCGCCCCCGCGTTCGCGCAGGGCCAGCCGCTCGTGCTGAAGATGGCCCACATCTACAACCCGGGCAACATCTGGTTCGAGACCGCCGAGGCCTACGCGAAGGCCGTCGAGCAGAAGTCCGGCGGCAAGGTGAAGATCGAGATCGCCGCGAGCGGCTCGACCGGCGACTGGCCCGCGTCGATCGAGGGCCTGAAGATCGGCACGAACCACATCGTGCTGCAGTCGATCGGCACGCTCGACCGCTACAACATCCTGCCGGGTCTCGAGGCCTACCCCTACCTGATCCGCGACGTCGACCACTTCAAGAAGGTCTACTACGGTCCGGTCGGCGCGGAGTTCATGGAGGAGGTCGCGAAGAAGACCTCGTTCCGGATCATCGGCGCCGGCTACCGCGGCGCGCGCTGGCTGACCTCGAACAAGCCGGTGAAGTCGGTGGCCGACATCAAGGGCCTGAAGCTGCGCGTGCCGCCGCTCAAGATGTACCGGATGACCTGGGAGCTGCTCGAGGCGAGCCCGGTGCCGCTGGGCGTGGCCGAGCTGTTCACGTCGATGCAGCAGGGCGTGGTCGACGGCCAGGAGAACCCGCTGGAGATCGTCGACTCCATGAAGTTCAACGAGGTGCAGAAGTTCGCGATCGACACGCGGCACATCATCGGCGCGATGACCTGGATCTTCAGCGACGCGCGCTTCAAGCAGCTGCCGGCCGACGTGCAGAAGCTGCTGAAGGAAGAGGGCGAGCGGGCGATGCTGGCCGCCACGGACCGGATGGTGTCGACCGAGACCGAGCTGCGCAAGAAGCTCGAATCCAGGGGCATGCAGTTCAACGACATCGACCGCGAGGCGATCCGGGCGAAGCTCGGGGGCATCGGCAAGGAGTTCCCGGACCTCGCGCCGTGGGCGGCGAAGTTCTCCGCGGTCAAGTGACGTGAGCGCCTCGACGGACGGGGCGCGCCGCGACGACGGCGGCGCGGCGACGCGCCCGCCGTCGGCGGCGATCGCCTGGGCCCGGCGGATCGAGCGCGCGCTCGACGCCGTGCTCGGCCTGATGCTGCTCGCGGTCGCCGCGGCGCTGTTCTACCAGGTGTTCGGGCGCTACGTGATCGGCCGCGCGCCCGCGTGGACCGAGGAGGTGGCGCGGATGCTGGTCGCGTGGATGGCGATGCTCGGCACGGCGGCCTGCCTGAGGAGCGGCGGGCACATCGCGGTCGGCGCGCTGGTCGACGCGGTGGGACCGCGCACGCGCGCAGTGCTGCTGATGCTGCGCGACATCGCGATGATGGCCACGGCCTTCGTGCTCGGCTGGGCCGGCTACCGGTTCGCCGAGATGAACGCGGTGCAGGATTCGCCCGCGCTCGAGATCCCGATGACCGTACCCTACGCGTCGATGTGCGTGGGCGCGGTGCTGATGGCGATCGTGCTCGCGCTCACGCGGCTCGGCGGCGAGGTGCCCCCGGTCGACTCGAACCTGCACACGGAGTGAGCGCGCGATGACGATGCTCGGAGTGCTCGCGGTCGCGCTGACCGTGCTGCTGCTGCTCGCCGTGCCGGTCGCGTTCGCGCTGGTGCTGTCGGCGACCATCGCGGTGCTGGCGGTCGGCGACATCGACCTGATGGTGGTGCCGCAGCAGGTCTACCAGGGGCTCGACAGCCTGCTGCTGCTGGCGATCCCGCTGTTCCTGCTCGCCGGCGAGCTGATGTCGCTGGGCGGCATGACCGATCGGCTGCTCGGCTTCTCGAACGCGGTGTTCGGGCGCTTCCGCGGCGGTCTCGCGATGTCGAACGTCGCGTCGGCGACGCTGATGGCGGGCATCTCCGGCTCGGCGGTGGCCGACACCTCGGCGCTCGGCAAGGTGCTGATCCCGTCGATGGTGAAGGCCGGTTACGACCGCGGCTTCGCGGCCGCGCTGACCGCGGCGGCCAACGTGGTCGGACCGATCATCCCGCCGTCGATCACCTTCCTGATGATCAGCGTGCTCACGAACCTGTCGCCGCTGAAGCTGTTCATGTCGGCGGTGATCCCGGGCCTGCTGTACGCCGCGGCGATGATGCTCGTCGCACTGGTGGTGAGCCGCCGGCGCAACTATCCGACGGCCGAGCGGGTCGGTGCGGCCGGGCTGCGGCGTGCCTTCGTGGGCGCGATCTGGGCGCTCGCGATGCCGGTGCTGCTGATCGCCGGCATCCGCGGCGGCATCTTCAACGTGACCGAGTCGTCGGCGGTGGCGGTGGTGTATGCGCTCTTCGTCGGGCTGTTCGTCCACCGCGAGCTCTCCCTCGCGAAGATCTGGCAGGCACTGGTCGCATCGGCCCGCGGCACCGCGGTGATCATGATCATCCTCGGCGGCGCGCAGATCGTCTCGTGGTTCCTCGCCTACGGGCAGGCGCCCCAGAGGATCTCGGAGTGGATGCTCGGCTCGATCGGCTCGCCGGTGGCGTTCCTGCTGGTGGTCAACGTGCTGCTGCTGCTGGTGGGCACGTTCATGGAGAACGGCCCGGCGCTGGTGCTGCTGTGCCCGGTGCTCTACCCGATCGCCGCGAAGTTCGGCGTCGATCCCTACCACTTCTCGATGATCGTCGGCATCAACCTGCTGATCGGGCTGATCACCCCGCCGGTGGCGATCTGCCTGTCGATCGGCGCCATGATCGCGAAGGCCCCGGGCGACGAGGTGAATCGCGAGGCGATGCCGTTCCTCGCGGCGGCGGTAGCAGTGGTGCTGCTGGTCACCTACGTGCCCGCGATCTCGACCTGGCTGCCCTCGGTGGTCGGCGGACGCTGACCGATCGGTTCCCCGGCCGCGCCGTCACGAGCGGCGCGCCGGCCTTCTCTCACAGGGAGCATTCGAATGACACGACGTTTCGACGGCCGCGTGGCCGTGGTGTTCGGCGCCGGCTCGGTCGGCCCGGGCTGGGGCAACGGCAAGGCCGCGGCCGTCCAGTACGCGCGCGACGGCGCGACGGTGGCCGCGATCGACATCAATCCCGATGCCGCGGCCGAGACCGTGGGGATCATCCGCGGCGAGGGCGGCACCGCCGAGGGCTGGCGCTGCGACGTCACGAACCGCGCGCAGATCGTCGAGGTGGTGTCCGCGATCGTCGCGAAGTGGGGCCGCATCGACGTGCTGCACAACAACGTCGGCCTGCCCGCGATGGGCACGACCGAGACGCTGCGCGAGGAGGAGTGGGACCTCGCGATGGATGTGAACCTGAAGAGCGTCTTCCTCACCTGCCAGGCGGTGATCCCGCAGATGGTGAAGCAGGGCAAGGGCGCGATCGTCAACATCTCGTCGATCGCGGCGGTGCGCTACACCGGCTATCCGTACCCCGCCTACTACGCGAGCAAGGCGGGCCTGAACCACCTGACCGCGTCGATCGCGCTCGAGTACGCGAAGAAGGGCATCCGCGCGAACGCGATCATGCCGGGGATGATGCACACGCCGCACATCGAGAAGGCGATCGTCGGCCAGTACGCCTCCGAGCAGGAGATGATCGAGAAGCGCAACGCGCTGTGCCCGACCGGCCGGATGGGCACGGGCTGGGACATCGCGAAGGCCGCGGCCTTCCTCGCGTCGGACGAGGCCGAGTACATCACCGGACAGGTGCTCGCGGTCGACGGCGGGATCTCGATCCGCTGCTGAGCCGCGCGCGGGCGGCCGGGCCTGCGCCGCGTCCGGCCACGCTGCGCACCGCTGCGGCCACGCTCGACCCGATGCCGCGCCGCATCGTGCGTCGCGGTCCCGAATCGGGTACAAGCGCGGGATGGACTCCTCATCCGCCCCCTCGTTCGACTACGTCGTCATCGGCGCCGGCTCGGCCGGCTGCGTGCTCGCCGCCCGGCTGTCGGAGGATCCGACGGTCACGGTGGCGTTGCTCGAGGCCGGCCCGCCCGACTCGAGCGTGCTGATCCACTGTCCCGCGGGCCTCGCGATCCTCGCCAAGAACGGCCAGGCCAACTGGGCCTACGAGACGGTGCCGCAGCCGGGCCTCGGCGGCCGGCGCGGCTACCAGCCGCGCGGCAAGGTGCTCGGCGGATCGAGTTCGGTCAACGCGATGATCTACGCGCGCGGCGTGCCCTCGGACTACGACGGCTGGGCCGCCGAGGGCAACCCGGGCTGGGGCTGGTCGGACCTGCTGCCGATCTTCCGGCGCGCCGAGCACAACGAGCGCGGCGCCGATGCGCTGCACGGCACCGGCGGACCGCTGAACGTCGCCGACCTGCGTTCGCCGAACCCGTTCGCGCGGGCGTTCATCGAGGCGGGCGTGCAGGCCGGCCTGCCGGAGAACGGCGACTTCAACGGGCCTGCGCAGGAGGGGGTGGGCTGGTACCAGGTGACCCACCGCAACGGCGAGCGCTGCAGCGCGGCCAAGGGCTATCTCGCGCCGGCGCTCGGCCGGCCGAACCTTCAGGTGATCACCGGCGCGCATGCGACGCGGCTGCTGCTCGAGGGCCGGCGCGCGACCGGCGTCGAGTACCGTCGCGCCGACGGCTCGACCGCGCGCGCGCTCGCGCGGCGCGAGGTGCTGCTGTCGTCGGGCGCGTTCGGCTCGCCGCAGCTGCTGATGCTGTCGGGCATCGGGCCGGGCGCGCACCTGCGAGAGCTCGGCATCCCGGTGCTCCACGACCTGCCGGGCGTGGGCGAGTCGCTGCACGACCATCCCGACGTGGTCCAGGTCGTCGACCTGCCGGGCGCGACCGAGCTCTTCGGGCTGTCGTTCGCCGGGCTGCCTCGTCTGCTGCGCGGCGTGGGCGAGTGGCGGCGCGCGCGGACCGGCCCGCTGACGACGAACTTCGCCGAGGCCGGCGCCTTCCTGCGCACGCGGCCCGAGGAACCCGAGCCCGACGTGCAGCTGCACTTCGTGATCGGCAAGCTCGTCGACCACGGCCGCAAGACGGTGTTCGGTCACGGCTACTCGTGCCACGTCTGCCTGCTGCGGCCGAAGAGCCGTGGCCGCGTGCGGCTCGCGAGCGCCGATCCGATGGCGGCGCCCGCGATCGATCCGGCCTTCCTCGCCGAGCGCGACGACGTCGACGCGATGGTGCGTGGGGTCAGGGCGATGCGGCAGCTGCTGTCGCAGCCCGCGCTCGCGCGCTTCGGCGGACGCGAGACCGAGGCCACCGCGAGCGTGCGCACCGACGCGCAGATCGAGGCCATGCTGCGCGAGCGGGTCGACACGATCTACCACCCGGTGGGCAGCTGCCGGATGGGGCCCGGTGCGAACGACGTCGTCGACGCGTCGCTGCGGGTCAGGGGCCTCGACGGCCTGCGCGTGGTCGATGCATCGATCATGCCGCGGATCGTCGGCGGCAACACCAACGCGCCGACGATCGCGATCGCGGAGAAGGCCGTCGACCTGATCCGCGCGGCGGCCCGCGTGGGCGTCACGGGCGAGGCAGTCGCGGCCTGACGGGGCGGCGATCGCGCGGCGGACCGTCCGGCCCGCCGCGGTCCGGCGGACTCAGCGCTGCTGGATCCGGTTCAGGTAGTCGACGAGCAGCGCGATCTTCATCCGCGCCGCGGCCTCGGGCGCCAGGCCGACCGTCGTCGGGTCGCCCTTGACCTGCGTCACATAGACCGCGCCCCAGATCGGCATCTCGCCGGCGCGCCCGTGGCCCGACACGGTGTTGCGGCCGTCGATCGCCTGCATCACCCGCTGCACCGGGAACACGCCGCCGTTGCCGCGGGCGAGCACCGTCAGGTCGGCCGGTGCGCGGTTCAGGTATTCGCGGAAGTGCCCGTCGCCGCGGGCGGTGGCGCCGTGGCAGCCGCTGCAGCTGGCGGCGAACTCCGCCTGGCCGTAGTCGATCGACTGCGCTGCGGCGGGCAGGGCGGCAAGCGCCCCGGTGGCGAGCAGGCCGGCGAGCATCGTCTTCAAGGTCGTCTCCTCATGGGGTGAGAGCGACCCCAGCATGCGCCGCTGGCCGCCCGGCCGCTTGAGCCAGGTCAAGGTCGGCCGGCAGCCGAGGCGGATGCCGACGCGGCGGCAGCGTTCAGGCCGGCCGCGCCTTCGAGGCGATCGCCTCCTGGCGCGCCAGCAGCCGCCGCGCGCGGTCGACGACCGGCAGGTCGACCATCCGGCCCTGCCATGCGAACGCCGCGCGACCCGCGCCCACCTCGCGGTCGAAGGCCTCGACCATCTCGCGCGCGCCGGCGACCTCGGCCGCGTCGGGCGCGAAGGCCTCGTTGCACACGCCCACCTGCAGCGGGTGGATGCAGAACGCGCCCTCGAAGCCGAGCCTGCGGGCGCGGACGATCCGCGCGCGGTAGCCGTCGACGTCGCGGTAGTCGGCGACCGAGCCGATGAAGCCGATCGGCAGCACGCCGGCGCGACGCGCCGCGCGGACGTTGTCGACGTTCGGCACGTACATCGCGTCGTCGTCGACGGTGCTGCCGAGCGAGACCGACAGGTCCTCCGCGCCGACGATCTGGCCGACCACGCGCGAGTGCGCGGCCGCGATCTCGTCGAGGTGCGCGAGACCCTCGGCATCCTCGACCATCGTGATGATGCCGGTGTGCCCGACCGGCAGGCCGCGCTCGCGCTCGAGTTCGGCGAGCACCTCGGCGAGCTGGCGCACGAAGGACGCATCGGGCACCTTGGGCATCGCGATCGCCTTCACCGAGGCGCGGACCGTGGCCTCGAGGTCGCGCACCAGCATCCGCCACGGCCGGTTGACGCGGACGGTGACGTCGCGGCCGGCGGCGGCGAAGCGGTCGGCGATCGCCGCGACCCGCGAGCGGGCCTCGTCCTTGCGGGCCGGGCCGACGCTGTCCTCGAGGTCGATCTGCAGCGCGTCGGCCGCGGACTTCAGCGCGCTCTCGACGAACCGGTCGCTGACCGCGGGGACGAAGAGGATCGAGCGCCAGACGGGCAGCTCGCGGGGCGTGGTGGAGACGTGCATGGGGTGTCGGGTGGGACGCGCTGCGACTCAGCCGGTCGTGCCCAGCCTGCGCCGCACCGCCTCGTGATGGTCGCCGCGCCCCGCGCGCCCGACCAGCACGAGCGTGGGCGTTGCGGCGAGCAGTTCGCGAGCGGCGCTGACCAGGTCTTCGGCGGTGACCGACAGCGCGGTCGCGATCCGCTCGTCGGGCGAGACCACGCGGCCGTGGACCAGCAGGTCGCGCGCGACGGTCTCGGCGAGCTCCATCGGTCGCTCCAGGCTGCGCGCGAGGTGGGTCGCCTGCTGGTTGTGCGTGCGCTCGAGGTCCTCGGGCTCGATGCCGCGGGTCAGCGCGGCGAGCTCGTCGCAGACCACGTCGAAGAACACGCGCAGGTTGCGCGGCGCGACGCCGGCCGTGACCTGCAGCGTGCCGCAGTCGTCGTGGCCCTCGGTCCAGGCGTCGATCTGGTAGGCCAGGCCGCGCTGTTCGCGGACCGACTGGAACAGCGGCGACGACATGCCGCCGCCCAGCAGTTCGCCGAGCAGCTCGAAGACCGGGTAGCGCGGATCGGTGCGCGCGGGCACCGGCCAGCCGAGCGCGATCGAGGTCTGCTCGTAGTCGTCGTCGACGTGCCGGTAGCCGCCGGCATAACGTGCCGGCTCGCGCGCGGCGGGCGTGCCGGCCGGCAGGTCGCCGAAGCGTCGCGCGACCTCGTCCGCGAAGCGCTCGTGGTCGACGTCGCCGGCGGCCGCCACGACCATGTTCGACGCGCGGTAGTGGGCGCCGAGATAGCCCGTGAAGTCGTCGCGGGTCACGCGCTTCACGAAGCGCGCGCTGCCGAGGATCGGGCGGCCGAAGGCCTGCTTCGGCCAGGCCTTCAGGTCGAACTCGTCCTGCGCGATCGACTCGGGATCGTCGGCCGCGTCGCCGAGCTCCTGCAGGATCACGCCGCGCTCGCGCTCGATCTCCTCGACCGGAAAGGTCGAGCGCCGGATCACGTCGGCCAGCACGTCGAGCGCGACCGGCATGTGCTCGGCCAGCAGCGTCGCGTGGTAGGCGGTGTGGTCCTTCGCGGTGTAGGCATTCATCGACGCGCCCACGCGCTCGATCTCGAGCGAGATCCGGCGCGCGTCGCGGGTCTCGGTGCCCTTGAAGGCCATGTGCTCGAGGAAGTGCGAGATGCCGTTCAGGTGGGCGGGCTCGTCGCGCGAGCCGACGCGGACGAACGCGCCGACCGAGGCCGTGCGGAAGCCGGGCAGGCGCACCGACGCGATCGTCAGACCGTTGCCCAGCACCCGCGTGCGCAGGTCCATCGGTGCGGTCCCGGTCGCGGCGCCGGGGCGCGCCTGCGCGCGGCCCATCGTCACGCCCGTCCCTTCTTCCACGCCTCGTAGCGTGCGCGCTGGGCGGCGTCGGGCGGGTAGAGGCCGGGCAGCGACGCGCCCGACTCGACCTCGCCCATGATCCAGGCTTCCAGCGTCTCCTGCTCGGGCGCGGCCTCGGCGATCTTCTGCGCGAGCGCGGCGGGCACCACGACCGCGCCGTCGCCGTCGGCGACGATCCAGTCGTCGGGGAACACCGCGACGCCGCCGCAGCCGACCGGCTGCTGCCAGGCGACGAAGGTCAGGCCGGCGACCGACGGGGGCGCCGCCGCGCCGCGGCACCAGACGGGCAGGCCGGTGCCGAGCACGCCGGCCGCGTCGCGGACCACGCCGTCGGTGACCAGCGCGCCCACGCGGCGCTTCGCCATCCGCGCGCAGAGGATGTCGCCGAAGATGCCGGCGTCGGTGATGCCCATCGCGTCGACGACGGCGATGCAGCCCTCGGGCATCGCCTCGATCGCGGCGCGGGTGGAGATCGGCGACGACCAGGACTCGGGCGTGGCCAGGTCCTCGCGGGCCGGCACGAAGCGCAGCGTGAAGGCGCGGCCCACCGCGCGCGGCTCGCCGCCGCGCAGGGGCGCCGCGCCGCGGATCCAGCAGTTGCGCAGCCCGTGCTTGAGGAGCAGCGTGGTCAGCGTGGCGGTGGTGACGCCGCGCAGGGCGTCGGCGATGGCGGTGTCGTGCATCGGAAGCGCAGCGGGGCCGGACCGGCCGGCGGGATCGGACGAGTCTACACGGATGGGGCGGCGTGCCCCCGGCCGCGGCGCGAACCCGCCGCCGTCGCGCCGCGCGCTCAGCGCGCCGACGGACCGCCCGCGCCGGGCGTCGAGCGCACCAGCGCGACGATCTCGCGCGCCAGCTCCTCGCCCGCGTCCTCCTGCACGAAATGGCCGGCACCGCGGATCCGGCGGTGCGGCAGCCCGCGCGCGCCGGGCACCTCGCGCTGCCACGCGAGCTCGCCGCCCCGCGTGATCGGGTCGCGCGTGGAGAACAGCGTGAGGAACGGCTTGTCCCACTCGCGGAAGACCGCCCAGGCGCGCTCGTTCGCCGCGTGCTCCGGGTCGTCCGGTCGGGTCGGCACGAAGCCGGGGAGGACGCGCGCGGCGATCCGGTGCCGCGCGTCGGGAAAGGGCGCGTCGTAGGCGGCGCGGGCGCGCGCGTCGAGCCCGCGCGCGCAGCCGGCCGCGACGATGCGGCCGATCGGGAACCACGGGCTCCAGCGGGCGAACGCCCGCCAGAGCGCGAAGGCGCGCGGCAACGGCTGTGCGCCGGTCGGCAGGCCGCCGTTGGACAGCACGATCCGGTCGAATCGCTCCGGCCGCGCCGCCGCCAGCCGCAGCCCGATCAGCGAGCCCCAGTCCTGGCAGAACAGCGTGACGCCGTGCAGGTCCTCGGCGCGCAGCCAGGCATCCATCCAGGCGACCTGCCGGCCGTAGGAGTGGTCGGCCGCGCGGGCCGGCTTGTCGGAACGGCCGAAGCCGACGAGGTCGGGTGCGATCGCGCGCAGCCCCGCGTCGGCGAGCACCGGGATCATCGTCCGGTACAGGTACGACCAGGTCGGTTCACCGTGCATCAGCAGCACCGGCGGACCGTCGCGCGGTCCGTGGTCGATGCAGGCGATCCGCAGCCCGCCGACCTCGGTGTAGCGGGGCGGCCAGGGACAGCCGGGCAGGTCGAAGAAGCGCCGGTCGGGCGTGCGCAGCACCGGGCCGACGGCGGGCAGGGCGGGATCGGTCATCGGGTCGGCAGGCGGAAGCCGCGGGTCGCGAGGGTCTCGCGCGTGCCCGCGGGCAGCCCGATCCAGTCGCCGTCCCGGCCGACGCGGACCGGGCCGCCGAAGACCTTCGGCGCATCGCCGGCGAAGGCCTCCTCGAGCGGCGCGATCGGCAGCGGCGGCACGATGTGGTTGAGCAGCAAGTAGCCCACGCCCGCGTCGCGCGCGATCGCGGCCGCCTGCTCGGGCGTCGTGTGGTAGTCGAGGATGTCGCCGAAGACCTTGTGCAGGTTCGTGCGGCCGGCCGCCGTCGCCGCCGCGTCGAGCCGCGCGAGCAGCGGCGGCGACAGCGCCTCGTGGACCAGCAGGTCCGCACCCTTCGCCTCGCGACGCACCGCGTCCGAGGGCTTCGTGTCGCCGCTCAGCACGACGACCCGGTCCTTGTAGCGGATGCGGAAGCCGAACGACGGATGTACCGGCGCATGGTCGACGACGAAGGCCACGATCTCGAGGTCGCCGTCGGCGATCACCGTCACGCGGCCGTCGGGACCGGGCACGATCGGCCGCGCGGCGCCGCCGAAGCCGCCGGGCGGGACCGTGGCCTCGCCGTGGTGCGCGACCCGGTAGCCGCGGTCGGCGCCGTAGGCCTGCATCAGGCCGCCCACCACCGACTCGACGCCCTGCGGTCCGTGCACCGGCACCGGCTCGGTCCGCGTGCCGGCGACCCAGCGCTGCAGCATCAGCTCGCCCAGGCCGTCGAGGTGGTCGGAGTGCAGGTGCGTGAGCAGGATCGCGTCGATCCGGCCCGCGTCGAGCGTCAGCCGGCCGATGCCGCGCGCCGCGCCGCTGCCGGCGTCGACGACGAACAGCCGCCGGCCCGCGACGACGGCGGTGCACGGACCCGCGCGGGTCTCGTCGGGGAAGGGCGAGCCCGCGCCGCACAGTCCCACGTGCAGCCCGTCGGGCAGCGCGGCGATCGCGTCGGCGCCGAGCCGTGCGGTGGCGATGCGGTCGACCAGCGCGAGCGCGATCGGCACCCGCGCGAGCCAGGCGGCCGCGGCCGCGAGCGCGACTGCGGCGAGCGTGCCGGCCAGCCATCGGGTGCTTCGAGGGGTCATCGGGCATCTCCGCGGGGGGCGGGTCTCACGTGGATCCGGGCGAACATGCTCATCGTCGACCAGTACAGGTCGCGGCCGGTGCCGGCGCAGGGGAAGACCACGCCCTGCGTCCAGCCGCCGACCCGCACGCGCGCGCGCTCCGCGCCGGTCTCGACGTCGAGCACCACGACCGACTCGCCGCCGACGCGGCGCCAGTCGTTGACCACCAGCTCGCCGGTGTCCGGATAGACGATGCCGTGGCTCGCGACGCCGAAGGGCTCGCGGCGCCAGAGCGGCACGAGCGGACCGCCGTGCGGGTCGAAGCGCCAGGCGCGCAGCACGCGGTTCGCCGAGTCGAAGCCGACGACGACGCGGCGGCGCGGCTCCACGAGCGGCGGGTTGGTGACGCTGCCGCCGGGCAGGCCGCTGACCTCGACCGCGAGGCGATCGCGCGCGTCGGCGAGCGACACGCGCAGCAGCCGGTTCGATGCGCGACCGACGCCGGCGCCGACCATCGAGCTCAGGTAGCGGTGCTCGCCGTTGTCCATGAACCAGGCGTGCCGGCCGTCGATCACCGCATCCCATCCGTGCGTGCGGCCGCTCTCGCCGACGTAGTCGACGCGCCAGCCGTCGTCGAGGCGCAGCCGCGCCGCGTGCGGATCCCAGTGCAGGCGGAAGGCGCTGCGCACGCCGATCACGTAGACGGTGTCGCCGTCGGCGCTCAGCCGCGCGACCGAGGGTTCGTCGCAGACGAGGTCCTCGGACAGCGGTTCGAGCGTGGTCGGGTCGAGGACGGTGAGACGCGCGCGGGTGCGGCGCGACAGGTTCTTCGTGACGATCGGACCGGCGTCGAGCGCGACGAACGAGTTGTACGGCTCGGGCTCGGGCAGCCGGCGCGAGGCGGTCGGACGGCAGTCGCGGTCGAGGCGGTGCGCGTGGCGGCCGTAGACCACGCAGGGCGCGCCGTCGCGCAGCACCGCGAGGCCGCCCGGCCACATCGGCCCGCCGGCCAGGCGCGGCGAGCGGGCGAGCGGACGCAGCGTCAGCGGGTCGATCCGCTCGACGCGCGCGCGGGTCGGCAGGCCGAGCCGCGCCCGCAGCGCGTCGTGCACCAGCAGGTAGACGTCGCCCGGCGCGCCCTGCACGGCCATCGTCGACAGCAGCGTGCGACGGCGCGTGCAGCCGAGCGATTCGCCGTCGCGCAGTCCGAGGCCGGGCACGCCCCGCGGCGCGGCGAGCCGGCGCGGGCCCGCGTCCTCGGCGGGCCAGGGGCTGGCGACATAGCCGGCGCCGCTCAACGCGCGCGGCTCCGGCGCAACCGCCGCCGGGCGAGGCCCGCGGCGATCAGCCCGAGGGCCGCGGCAAACGCGCCCGCGCCGATGGCGCCGTACTCCGGCAGCCAGTAGTTCAGCATGCTGTTGATCATCACCTGCCTCGTCGGCGTGTAGCCGTCGGGCATCGGCAGCACGCCGTGCGCGCGCGCCCAGTCGTCGTACGCCGCGCGCATCGTGGCCACGACCGTCGGCATCGTCTCGGCGAGGTCGCGCGTCTCGCCCGGGTCGGCGCGCAGGTCGTAGAGCCGCCAGCGGCCGTCGCCGAGCGGGGGCAGGCTCGAGGTCAGCTTGAGGTCGCCGCGATAGAGCGCGCGGTTGCCCGACAGCTCGTAGGCGATCGACTCGTGCGGCTCGCGCAGCCGCGCGTCGGGGTCGCGCAGCACCGGCAGCAGGCTGCGGCCCGCGAGCGGCTCGGCGCGCCGGTCGCCGGTCGCGGCCGGGTGCGGCACGCCGGCGAGCTCGAGCAGCGTCGGGACCACGTCCAGCACGTGCGCGAGGCCCGAGTGGATCGCGCCGGCGCGCGCGCCCGGCACGCCCGAGACGATCAGCGGCACGCGGATGCCGCCTTCGCCGGCGAAGAACTTGTAGCCCGACAGCGGCGATGCGGACGCGCTCGCCCAGCCCGGGCCGGGGATCGCATAGGCACCGGGCCCGCCGAGCCGCTCCAGGGCCTGCGAGTACTGCGTCATCAGCCAGAGTTGCGCGTCGCGGTAGTCCGATCCCTCGGGTCCGTTGTCGGACAGGAAGAGGAAGACGGTGTCGTCGTAGCGGCCGGTGGCCTTCAGGTGCGCGACGAGCCGTCCGATGTGGTGGTCCATCGCCTCGGCCATCGCGGCGTAGACCTCCATGCTGCGTGCGTGATGCCGCCGCTGGCGCTCCGACAGCCCGTCCCAGTCGGCGGTGGTGGGCATCGTCGCGAGCGGCGCGTCGCGCGGCACCAGACCGAGCTCGGCCGCGCGGTCGCGGCGTGCTCGGCGCAGCGCGGTCCAGCCCGCGTCGTAGCGGCCCGCGTGTCGCGCGACGAATTCCGCGGGCGCCTGGAGCGGCACGTGGTTCGCCTGGAAGCCGACGACCGCCAGGAAGGGCCGCGACGCATCGGGCTCGTCGCGCAGGTAGCCGATCATCCGGTCGACGAACCACTCGGACGAGTAGTAGCGCTCGGGCATCGTCGCCGGCCGGCCGTCCTCGAACCAATTCACCGACCTGGAGTGCGGCAGGTAGCGCTGCGTCGGGTCCCAGTTGTCCGAGCCGGTGTCGCCCTGGACGATCGAGCGGTCGAAGCCGCGGGCGTTCGGCAGGTTGTGCGGCTCGGTGCCGACGTTCCACTTGCCCGAGACGAAGGTCCGGTAGCCGGCGGCCTGCAGCAGCGAC
Source organism: Pseudomonadota bacterium (assembly GCA_046046245.1). Taxonomy (GTDB): domain Bacteria; phylum Pseudomonadota; class Gammaproteobacteria; order Burkholderiales; family Burkholderiaceae_E; genus UBA4615. The sequence continues at coordinate 36,187 of JBJOKE010000010.1, forward strand.
GAGACGGTGGTCACGTCCGGTGCCAGCGAGCCGAGGTAGCCGGGCCGACCCAGGTGTTCGCGCGGCATCGACTCGAGCAGGTTGCCGACGCCCGCGCGGTGGTGCTCGATGCCGGTGAACAGCATCGCGCGCGTGGGCGCGCAGGACGCGGCGACGTGGAAGTTCGAGAAGCGCACGCCTTCGCGGGCCAGCGCGTCGAGGTGGGGCGTGGGGATCTCGCCGCCGAAGGCACCGACGTCGGTGAAGCCCCAGTCGTCGGCGATCAGCAGGACGAGGTTCGGACGGCGGGCGGGGGCAGGGGGACGGGCGGCCGCGGTCGCCGGAGGATCCGCGGAGGGTGGGGACTGCGCGGACGCCGCGGCGGCTGCGGGTCGCATGGCGCGCGTCGACGACCCCGCATCGCCGGCCTCATCCCCGCTCCCACCCTGCGCACGAACGCCGACGGCCACGACCAGCGACACCGCGACGACCGCCGCGAGCGCGATGCGCCGCGCCGAGGAGGACCCCATCCGGCGCCTCATCGATCCCGCTCCCCGTCCTCGGAGCGTCGCAACGCGTCGTGCACCGCCCAGAGCCGATCCTGGCCCCAGACGGCGAGCCCGCCGACCGCGAACGACGGCACCCCCCACAGGCCCCGTTCGAACAGCGCGACGCGGTTCGCCTCGACCTCGGCGCGCCAGCCCTCGTCGCCCAGCGCGTCGCGGCAGTCGGACCAGGCGAGGCCCGCCCGCTCGGCGATCCGCCGCAGTCCGCGGTCGGTGCCGGCATCGATCCCCTCGGCCCAGGTGCCGCGCATGAACGACAGCAGGTAGGTCGGCTCCAGCCCGGTCCGGCGCGCGAGCGGCATCAGCGAGAGGCCGCGCTCGGCGGGCCGCCCGACCGGATCGACCAGGCGACCGAAGTCGATGCCGCGCAGCCGCGCCTCGCGGGCCGCGTCGATGGCGATGTAGGTGCGCTTGGCGCGCGGCACCGGCAGCCCGCGCATCACCATCGGCAGCACGCCGCGCAGCCGCAGCGTCACGCCCGCATGCTCGGCGAGCCGCAGCACCCGCGGCGCGACGATCGCCGAATAGGGGCTGCGCAGCGAGTACCAGAAGTCGATCGGCCCCGGCTGCGCCGCGGCGAACGGCGCGGCCGGGTCGTCGTCGGGCGGGAAGAGGAGGCCCGTGGTGCCCGGACGCGCGGCACCGACCGCCTGCAGCCGCCGCTCGAGGTGGTGCAGACGGTCCACGCCCCAGTACCACTCGCCGCCATAGTGGAAGGTGCCGCCGAGGTAGTGGCCGAGCCGCGCGCGCAGCGCCTCGGCCTCGGCGAGGCGACGCGCCACGGCGTCGTGCGAGGCGGGTTCGCCCGTCGCGCGGGACGCCGGATGCGATCCGTCGGCGCGGCTCCACAGCGCGGCGCTGCGCGGTCCGGCCTCGTCGACGAAACGACCGTGGTCGATCGCATCGAGCAGCGCGGCGTTCGTGGCGGCGACGGCCGACGGGTCCGGCTGCGCGCCGGGGTCGAGGAACGCGAGCCCGTGCCGGCCCGCGAGCCGCTGCGCATCGGCTCGGGCCCAGGCGAGCAGCCGTGCGCGTTCGGGCGCCACCGCGTCCGACGGCGCGCCCACCATGTGCGGCACGATCGCCACGTCGTAACGTCGTGCGAGCGCCGGCAGCGACGCCGCCGCGAGCGCCGCGTGCGGATCGTCCGCCTGATGGAAGTAGTCGATCCGGTGCGGCTCGCCGCGCGAGCGACGCAGCCGCTCGGCACGCGCGCGCCGCCGTTCCTGCCGCGCGGCGGACAGGAACCACCCCGACAGCGCGGGCGACAGCAGGCCCTTCAGCGACATGGCGCGTTCCCGAGGGCGGCTGGCGAGGCCTGTATCGAACCCGTACACTGCCCGACCGCAAGTGCCTGACACCGAGGGCGAGGGCCGGCCGGCCCCGGACCGACGGCACGGGAGAGAGGACCTTGGGACGAACTTCGGAGCGCGGCCTGGCCGCCAAGGCCGGACGAGGCGCCGCACCGGCCCGTTCCGCCGCCGGCCGCGAGCCCGTGCGCGTCACTCGGGGACGGGCCGCGACGGCGGCGTCCGCGAAGTCCGACTCGACGTCCGCTGCCAAGTCCGCTGCGAAGCAGGGCGCGGCGCGCAGCGCGAGGCCGGCCGCGTCCGGCCGAACGGGGCGGACGGCGGAGCGTGCGCCCCGTGGCGGCGATGCCGCACGACTCGGACGCGACGACTGGCTCGACGCCGCCTACGACGCGGTCGTCGCCGGCGGCTTCGACGCGGTCCGCGTGCTGCCGCTCGCCGATGCGCTGGGCGTGAGCCGTGGCAGCTTCTACTGGCACTTCGAGGACCACGCGGCGCTCGTGGCCGCGCTGCTCGATCGCTGGTTCGAGCGCGAGCTCGCCGCCGATCGCGAGGTCGAGGCGACCCGCAGCGACGATCCGGTGGCCGACCTGCTGGGGGTGCTCGACGACGCGCTCGCCCGCGGCGGCGGTGCCGCCGCCGACCTGAAGCCGATGCGCTTCGAGCTGGCGATCCGCACGCTCGGCGGCCTGGATCCGGCGATCGGCCGACGCCTCGCCGAGGTCGATGCGATCCGCGTCGGCGTCATCGCCGAGAAGTTCGCGCGGGTGGTCGCCGACCGCGACACCGCCCGCGATCTCGCGGTCCTGCTCTACATCGCGGTGGCCGGCGCCCATCAGGCGCTGTCGCGCACCGGCGGCGCCGGCATGGCCGGCTACCTGCGCGGCGTGATCGCCGAGCACCTGATCCGCCGCGTGGCCGCCGCGCCCGCGGACGGCCGCGACGGCGGCCTCAGTTGATCCAGTACGTGTAGTCATCGTCCGGTGTCGAGCCCTGCTCGAGGGTCCGGTCGATCGCGACCGGGAGCTCGATGAACGAGCGCCACAGCGGCGCGGGCATGCCGGCGTGGTGCCGCTCGAGCAGCCCGCGCAGCCGGGCCAGCTGCTCCGGTCGTTCGCGCGACAGGTCCCGGCGCTCGGTCGGATCGGTCGAGAGGTCGAACAGCCAGTCCCGCTTCGGCCGTTCCGACGCGATCAGCTTCCAGTCGCCGTCGCGGACCGATCGCAGGCTGCCGTCGCGCCAGAAGAGCGTGCGCGGCGGCGGCCTCGCGCCGCCCAGCCACTCGAGCCAGTTCGCGCCGTCGATCGGGCGGTCCGCCGGCAGCGGCGCACCGGCGGCGGCGGCGGCCACCGGCATCAGGTCGATGCCCGAGACCGGCGTGTCGACGCGCGTGCCGGCCGGGATCCTCGCCGGCCAGCGCGCGACGTAGGGCACGCGCGTGCCGCCCTCGAACAGCGTCAGCTTCCAGCCGCGGAACGGCCGGTTGATCTCGGGCAGCCCGAGGTAGGCGGGCCCGCCGTTGTCGCTGGTGAAGACGACCAGCGTGTCGCGGTCCAGACCCTCCTCGCGCAGCGTCTGCATCACCCGTCCGACGCTGCGGTCGAGCGCGCGGATCATCGCGGCATAGACGCGGCGGCGGTGGTCGAGGTGGGTGGGGGTCGCGTCGTAGTCGGCGCGGGTGGCCTGCAGCGGCGTGTGGATGCCCCAGTGCGCGAGGAACAGGAAGAACGGCCGATGGCGGTTCGCGCGGATCGCGGCGACCGCCTCGTCGGTGTACCAGTCGGTCAGGTAGCCCGCGGGCTCGAACCAGGTGCCGCCGTTGTAGCTCGTGGCCCAGCGCATGTTCGGCCACAGGAACCGGTCGATCGGGTCGAAATCCTGCTTCGAGTTGACCGCGCGCGGATCGTTCTCGGGCAGGTAGAGCCCGCTCTCCATGAACACGGTCTCGGCGAAGCCCTGGGCGTTCGGCCGCATCTCGCGGGTGCTGCCGAGGTGCCACTTGCCGATGTGCAGCGTGTGGTAGCCGCGCTCGGCGAGCACCTCGGCGACGGTACGCTCGGAGGCGGGCATGCCGAGCTCGTCGAACTTCGGCGCGCGTGCGGCCGCCTCCCGATCGATGACGACCGGGTGGGGGCGGCCGGGCGCGTCGTACAGGTCGGCAGCGACCCGCGCCATCGCGCCCGGCGTCGGCGTGAACTCGACTCCGAAGCGCCATGGATACCGGCCGGTGAGCAGGCCCGCGCGAGAGACCGTGCAGACCGCGCTCGCCGCATAGCCGTGGTCGAAGCGCGCGCCCTCGAGCGCCAGCGCGTCGATGTTCGGGGTGGCGGCGCCCCAGTCGGCGTGGCCGCCGCCGTAGGCGGTGACGTCGTTGAAGCCGAGGTCGTCGGCGAGGATGACGATGACGTTCGGCGGGCGCTGGCCGGGCGGTGCCTGCGGCCGCTCGGGCCCGGCCTGCCACGGGATCGGCCGGTTCGGTCCGCGCGGATGGGCCCAGTCGGTGTACCAGCCGAGCGAGTAGCGCAGCACGACGAGGCGGTTGGACCAGATCAGCGCGGCTGCGGCGACCAGCACCGCGACCGCGATCAGCAGCGCCCGGCGGCGGGCGCTCACGCCGCGACTCCGCCGGCGACGGCGAGCATCCGCTGTGCGGCCTCGGTCCCGGCGTTCTGGTTCTGTCCGGTGACCAGCCGGCCGTCGACGACCACGTGCTGGGCGAACACGTCGCGCACCGCGTGCGCACACTCGTAGAGGGCGCCGGCCGCCCGCAGTTCGCGCTCGGGGTGCATCGGCGTCGTCGCGATGCCGAGCTGCGCGACCTGCCGGTCGGTGACCGCCGTCAGCCGTCGGCCACGGACCAGCGGCGCGCCGTCGACGTCGGTGGCGCGCAGCAGCCCGAGCGGGCCGTGGCAGACGCCGCCGATCACGCGACCCGCGGCCCAGGCCGCGGACAGTCCGCGGCCGAGGGCCTCGGACGTGCCGAGGTCCCAGGCCGCGCCCCAGCCGCCCGCGAGGAACACGAGGTCGTAGCGGGCGAAGTCGACCTCGGCCACGGCGAGCGAGCGCTCGGCCTTCCCGCGCGCCTTCGGATCGGCGAGGAAGCGCCGATCCGAATCGGCGACGGTGAACCAGCGGAACGACTCGGGGTCGAACGGAATCGACCCGCCCTCGATGCTCGCGAGGTCCACCTCGAGCCCGCCGTCGACGAAGACCCAGTAGGGCGCGGTGAGCTCGGAGGCGAAGACGCCCGTCGGTCCGCGCTTCGGCCCGGGGCGCGCGTGGCTGGTGGCGACGATCAGCGCGCGTCGACCCGGGAGCCGGTGGTGCGGGCCCGCGTAGCGGGGATGCAGGCCCGCGGCGCGCAGCGCGGCGGGCAGCCCCCAGCGCAGCCCGGCCGCGAGCGCTGCGGCGACGACAACGAACGAAGTCAGCACGGCAGGCACGGTGACGACGGGTCTCCGGGGCGGGGGCGGTCGGTCCGGGCGGCGCGGTGCTCGCCGACGTTCGCCGTACACCCGTGTATGGAAGCCGAACGGTAGTGCAGCGCTTCCGGGGGTGTCAACCTCGCGAACCGGGGCGAGGCCGGAGCGGCGCCCCGTCGCCCGCGCCGTCCCGGTTCAGCCGCAGGTGCCGATCCACCCGCAGGTGCCGCAGCGATCGCAGCCGTCGACCTTCGCGAGTGTGGGGTGGTGGCACTCGGGGCAGACGCGGCCGGTGATCCGCGGCGCCTCGGGCCGCGCCCCGGGTCGTGCGCCGACCGCAGCCGTGGCGTCGGTCGCGTCGGTGCCGACGGCGGGCGCGAAGGCATGCATCGGCGCGAGCGGCTGACCGTCCGCGTCGAGGATGCCGAGCATCTGGTAGCGATGCAGCAGCAGCCGCGCGAGGTAGGCGATGGTGGACGGCCAGACCCGGCTGCGAGCCTCGCCGGGCACCGGCGCCCAGAAGTCGCCGCGCGGCTCGGCGAAATCGACGAGCTTCGCGAGCTTGCGTCCGATCCATGCGGTATCGACGATCCGCATGTCGATCGACAGCAGCTTCGTCAGCCCGTCGAAGGCCCGCGGACAGGCGCCGGCGAGCCAGACCGAGTACGGCCGGCGCGTGCCGTCCGGCAGGGTCAGCTCCTTCACGATCATGTGGATGTCGTCACCGGTGGCCGGATTCGCGACATCGACCGACCATGACATCGTCCCGTCGGTGCCGGTCTTGGGCTCCTTGCGCGAGATCAGCGCGTCGAGCATCGGCGTGGCGGCCGGCGGCTCGGCGAACAGCCCGAGGGCCTCGCAGCGATGACGCACGATCCGCGCGAGGCCGGCGACCAGCGAGGGCATCGATTCGACGCGCCCGGGCTCGAGCTCGATCCGGAAGCCGTCCTGTCCGGCCGTGGCGGCGAGGGAATCGAGCTTCTTCGCGACCCAGGCCGGGTCGTCGCAGCGCAGGTCCATCGACAGGGTCTTGGCGATCGCGGCGAGCCCGCGCGGCTGCTCGTTGCCGGTGACCCAGACCTCGAACGGCCGCGCACGGCCGCCCTGCTCGACGTGGCCGACCACCACCGCGAAGTCGCCGGCCGGATGCTCGACCAGCAGCGTCCACGACGGGTTGCCGCCGGGCAGCAGCGGCCGGTCGGGCCAGCGCAGCGAGGCGAGCGCCGGCGCCGGGATCTGCTTGAGGGCGATCCGCCGGTCGGCGTCGGACTGCTGCAGGTCGTCGGGGGCGAGCTTCGACGGCGCGAGCGGCGCGTCGACCGACAGCACCGACCCGGTGACGTCGTTCGGACGGTAGATCGTGATGCCCTTGAGGCCGAGCGTCCAGGCGTCGAGGTAGAGCGACGCGGTCTCGTCGCGCGGCGCGTCGGCGGGCACGTTGACGGTCTTGGAGATCGCGGCGTCGACGAACGGCGCGACCGCCGCCACCATCTTGAGGTGGGCCTGCGCGCTCATCTCGAGCGCGGACACGAAGGCCTCGGGCAGCTCGGCGGCGCCCGCGTCGAAGGCCGCGTCGAAGGCCGCGGGGTCGGGCTGGCGGGCGCGCCACAGACGGAACGCATGGTCGAACACGCGGAACGGCTGGCGGCTGCCGTCGGGCATCCGCTTCATCCGCGTGTAGGCCCACGAGAACGCGGGCTCGATGCCGTTCGACGCGTTGTCGGCGAAGGCGAGGGTGATCGTGCCGGTGGGCGCGATCGACAGGAGGTGCGAGTTGCGCACGCCGTGCCGGGCGATCTCGGCCTTCAGGTCGTCCGGCAGCGTGGACGCGAAGCGCGGCGCGGCGAGGTACTGCGCGGCGTCGAACAGCGGGAACGGCCCGTGGGCCCTCGCGAGCTCGACCGACGCGCGGTAGGCCTCGTGCGCCATGAAGCGTGCGATGCGCGAGGCCATCTCGCGGCCGGCCTCGCTGTCGTAGCGCAGGCCGAGCAGGATCAGCGCATCGCCCAGGCCGAGGAAGCCCAGGCCGATCCGTCGCTTCGCGCGGGCCTCGGCATCCTGCTGCGGCAGCGGCCACAGCGTGACGTCGAGCACGCGGTCGAGGATCTCGACGCCGGTGTGCACAAGGCGTCTCAGGTGGTGCCAGTCGATCGCGGCGTCGGGCTCGAACGCGCGGCGCACGACACGGGTGAGGTCGACGGAGCCGAGGTCGCAGCAGCCGTAGGGCGGCAGCGACTGCTCGCCGCAGTTGTGCACGTACAGGCCGCTGGCGTCGAACGCGTTCGGGCCGGGCACGGCGACGTCGAAGACCTCCTCCTCGCCGTCGGGCTCGACCGCGGCGACGCGCGCGACGAACGGCTCGGCGTCCGGCGTGCGCGGGTACGCGCCGAGCGCACCCTCGAGGCGGGCGCGCCGGTCGGCGTCCTCGAAGCCGATCCGCGCGGCGAAGCGCGCGAGGCTCGCACGGGCGACGACGAGTTCGTGCCGCGCGCGCGTGGGATCCGGCGCGCGGTCACCGTGCTCGTCGGGCGGTACGCGGGTGCCGGCCGGGTGACGCTCCGGCGGGCACAGCGCGGACGCGATGCCGAGCCGGAGCAGCATCCGCTGGACCGCGCGCAGCGTGTCGGGCTCGGTCTGCGCGAGCCGGACGCCGACGCCCTGCTGCCGCGAGCCCTGAACGCTGCCGGCGGCGTCGAACAGGCCGCGCAGGACGCCGCACTGGAAGGCGGACGACGCCCGCTCGACCTCGGGGGTGACGCCCACGCGGTTGCGGACGAGGCCGTAGGTCGCCGCCAGCGTGTCGAGCGCAGGCGAGGCGATCCGGAACCCGTTCCGATCCGGCAGCTCGGCCCAGCCGGCGCGGTCGGCGCGGTGCGACAGGCGCCGCAGCGCGGTCTCGGCGCGCCGCATGACCGCGGCGGCGGCGGCCGAGCACGACGGCGTGCCGTCGGCGAACCGGACGCGCCCGGGGGCCCGGACGCTCAGCGTGGCGCCGCGAGCGTCGAAGCAGCCGTCTCCGATCAGCAGGCCGAGCAGCCAGCCTTCGTCGGCATCGCCCGCGCCGCGCCAGCCGGCCGCCGTGCGATGGTCGTGCAGCCGGATGCGGTCGCCGGCCTTCAGCCGGCCGGCCTCGATCCAGGTCTCGCCGTCGCGGCCGACGACGCGGACGAGATGGTTCGCGGTGAGGCGCAGCGCGTGGCCCTCGACCGTGGACAGGCGAAGGACCGGCCTGCGGCCGGTGGCGAAGAAGCCGCGCGCGTCACTCGACCAGGGCGCGCCGTCGACGAGCAGCATGCACGGCCGGCCGACGAGTTCGCCGACCTGCCGCGGCCCCTCGGCCGTCGCGACCCAGGTGTCGCCGGTGACGCACGGATTCGTCGCCGCGATCGACTCGCAGTACGACAGGTTGTTGCGCGCGTTGATCGTGTCGATGAACAGCACGCCGGGCTCGGCGTAGTCGTAGGCCGAGCGCATGATCGCGTCCCACAGCGCGCGGGCGCGCACGCGGCGGTAGACCCACTTTCCGTCGGCGCGCCGGCAGGCGCCCTCGACCGCGTCGGACGGTTCGGCGTCGTGGACCAGTTCGAACTCGGCGTCCTGCTCGACGGCGTGCATCAGCGCATCGGTGACGCCGACGCTGACGTTGAACTGCGTGAGCTCGCCCGGCGTGCGCTTGGCCGCGACGAACGCCTCCACGTCGGGATGGTCGCAGCGCAGCACGCCCATCTGCGCGCCACGGCGCGCGCCGGCACTCTCGACGGTCTTGCACATGGCGTCGAACACGCGCATGTAGCTGACCGGACCGGAGGCGCGCGACATCGTGCCGCGGACCAGCGCGCCCGCCGGGCGGATGGGAGAGAAGTCGTAGCCGACGCCGCCGCCGCGCCGCATCGTCTCGGCCGCCTGCTCGAGCGCGCGCATGATGCCGGGCGTGCCGTCGTGCTCGCCGGCCATGTGGTCGCCCACCGGCTGCACGAAGCAGTTGATCAGCGTGGCCTGGATGCCGGTGCCGGCTGCCGAGGCGATCCGGCCGCCGGGCACGAAGCCGTCGCGCATCGCGTCGGCGAAGCGGCGGGCCTGGTCCCCGTCGCGGGCGAGCGCGCGGGCGGTGCGTTCGAGCACCTCGGCCGCGCTGCGCTCGCCGCCCTTCGCGTACTTCTCGAGCAGCACCTCGGTGGAGACGTCCTGCGGCGGCAGCGGCTCGGGTTCCGGGGGCAGGGCGGGGTGGGGATCGCGTTTCATCGGCTTGTCCTTCTCTCGGATCATCGTACGCCGACGGTGGCTCGCCACGTGCGCCACCCGACGGCGCACCGAGGCCGATCGGACCGGCCGATGGCGGCCGTCGCGACAGTCGGTCGTCGTTCCGGACGCCGCGCGGTCCGCCCCCGGGTCGCGACCCTCCGCGGACCGGGGCTATGATCGCGGCATGGCCTTCTCCTCCTCCGCCATCGGCGCCCGCGGTGCGACCGCGGCGCCCCGCATCGTCCCGCTGCTGGCCGCGATCGGGCTCGGCAGCCTCGCGGCCCTCGGCGTCGCGCTCGTCGCCCAGCACGCCTTCGACATCCAGCCCTGCCCGTGGTGCGTGATCCAGCGGATCGTGCTGATCGGCGTCGCGGTCGCGGCACTGCTCGGTGCTGCCGTCGCGCGCGTCGCGCCGCGGCCGGCGGGCGCCGTCGCGGCCGTCGTGCTGCTCGCGCTCGCGGCCTGCGGTGCCACCGCGGCCTGGTACCAGCACACCGTCGCGGCCAAGCAGTTCAGCTGCTCGTTCACCTGGGCCGACCGTACGCTGATGGCCTGGCAGCTCGACGGGTGGCTGCCGTCGGTCTTCCGGGTCGGCGCGACCTGCGCCGATGCCGCCAAGGCCACGCTGCTCGGCCTGCCGTTCGAGGTCTGGGGCGGCGGCTGGTTCACGCTGGTCGCGCTCGGCGCGGCCACCGTGCTGGCCGCGGCGCTGCGCCGGCGCTGAGCCGATCCGGCCAGACGCCCGCCGCGCCGCCGCGGGTCGGCCGTCCGAGCCCGGCCCCCCCGAGTCCGCCGGAGCCCCTCAGGCGTCTGCCCGCGATCGCCGCCGCCTCGGCTCGCGCACCATCGTCCGCGCGATCGTCGCGAGCGCATCGAGCTCGGCCGTGCGTGCCGTGCTCGCGCGCGCCACGAGCGCGATCCCGCGGCGGGGCGCCGGCGCGCCCATCGGTCGGGCCACGACCGAGGTGCCCACCAGCAGGCCGGCGCGCACCGCCATCTCGGGCAGCAGGGCGATGCCCAGGCCTTCCTCGACCATCTGCACCAGCGTCGTCACGCTGCTCGCCTCGATCCCGGTCAGGTTCGCGCGCTCCGCGAGCCCGCAGCCCTCAAGCGTGTGGCTGCGCAGGCAATGCCCCTCCTCGAGCAGCAGCAGCCGATCGGCATCGAGCGACGCGACCGAGGGCCGCGCCGGCCGCGCGGCCGGGTCGCCCTCGGCGGCGATCAGCCACAGCTCGTCGTCGAACAGTTCGCGCACCAGCAGTCCCGAGGTGTCGAAGGGCAGCGCGATCAGCGCGAAGTCGAGCGAGCCGTCGCGGACCTGCGCGAGCGAACGCGCGGTGGTGTCCTCGCGCAGCGCGATCCGCAGCTTCGGGTGCCGTTCCCGGGTCGTCCGGACCAGCGTCGGGAGCATGAACGGCGCGATCGTGGGAATCGCGCCGAGCCGCAGCAGGCCGGTCATCGGCTCGGCCGCGCTGGTGGCGTGCGCGACCAGGTCGCCGGCCATCGACAGCAGCACCCGCGCGCGGCCGACCACCTCCTCGCCGATCGGCGTCATGCGGACGTGCTGGCGGTCGCGCTCGACGAGCTGCGCGCCCAGCTGCCGCTCGAGCTCCTGGATGCCGCCCGACAGCGTCGACTGCGTGACGAACGAGGCTTCCGCGGCCTGGGTGAAGCTCAGCTTCTCGGACAGCTTGACCAGGTAGGAGAGCTGGCGCAGCGAGGGCAGGGTTCTCATCGGATCCTCCGATCAGGGTCATCGATATTATCCGTTTGATCGATTCATCCGCAAAGCCCAGAATGCGACCTGCAGTGCACGCTTCTCGCTGAAGCCTCCCTTTCTCTCCACTTCGACAACACAGGAGTCGCAGATGTCCCTGATCAACACCCAGGTCCAGCCGTTCAAGACCACCGCCTTCCACAACGGCAAGTTCGTCGATGTCAGCGATGCGACCCTGAAGGGCAAGTGGTCGGTCCTGATCTTCATGCCGGCCGCCTTCACCTTCAACTGCCCGACCGAGGTCGAGGACGCCGCCGACAACTACGCCGAGTTCCAGAAGCTCGGTGCCGAGGTCTACATCGTCACGACCGACACCCACTTCTCGCACAAGGTCTGGCACGAGACCTCGCCGGCCGTCGGCAAGGCGAAGTTCCCGCTGGTCGGCGACCCGACCCACACGCTCACCAACGCCTTCGGCGTGCACATCCCGGAAGAAGGCCTCGCGCTGCGCGGCACCTTCATCGTCAACCCCGACGGCGTGATCAAGACCCTCGAGATCCACGACAACGCGATCGCCCGCGACGTGAAGGAAACCCTGCGCAAGCTGAAGGCCGCCCAGTTCGTCGCGAAGAACCCCGGCCAGGTCTGCCCGGCCAAGTGGAACGAGGGCGCGGCGACCCTGACCCCGTCGCTCGAGCTGGTCGGCAAGATCTGATCGGAACCCGAGCCGGAACGTGACCGGCCGGCGCCCCCGCCGGTCGCATGTACAGGGCAGTACCGCTGCCCGATCGGGGGCCCCGCCGGGGCGCCCGATCCCACAGCGGCATTGCGCACGACGCAACGACGCACCCCCGACGGACCGGCCACCGCCGATCCGGCCCGACATCGAACGCACGCAAGGGACGACGCCATGATCGACGACTCGCTGAAGACGCAACTGAAGGCCTACCTCGAGCGGCTGCGCCGCCCGGTCGAGATCGTGGCCGCGCTGGACGACGGCGAGTCGTCGGCGCAGATGCGCGCGCTGATCGAGGACATCGTGCCGCTGCACCCGATGCTGTCGTTCGTCGAGCGTCGTGATGCCGGCGACCGCGTCCCCTCGTTCTCGCTCGGCCAGCCGGGCGAACCGGGCCGCGTGCGCTTCGCCGGGCTGCCGCTCGGCCATGAGTTCACCTCGCTCGTGCTCGCGCTGCTGCAGGTCGGCGGCCACCCGCCGAAGGTCGAGGACGACGTGCTCGAGCAGGCCCGGTCGCTCGAGGGTGAGCTGGTCTTCGAGACCTTCGTCTCGCTGTCGTGCCACAACTGCCCCGACGTGGTCCAGGCGCTGAACCTGCTCGCCGTCGTGAACCCGAACATCCGCCACACGATGGTCGACGGGGCGCTGTTCCAGGACGAGGTGACCGCCCGCGAGATCATGTCCGTGCCGGCCACCTTCCTGAACGGCGAACCCTTCGTCTCGGGCCGGATCACGATCGAGGAGATCCTCGCGAAGCTCGACTCCAACGCGTCGGCCCGCGCCGCCGCGAAGCTGGCGGCGAAGGACGTGTTCGACGTGCTGATCGTGGGCGGCGGCCCCGCCGGCGCGGCCGCCGCGATCTATGCGGCCCGCAAGGGCATCCGCACCGGCGTCGTCGCCGAGCGCTTCGGCGGCCAGGTCCTCGACACCATGGCGATCGAGAACTTCATCTCGGTCAAGGAGACCGATGGACCGAAGCTCGCGGTGGCGCTCGAGCAGCACGTGAAGCAGTACGAGGTCGACGTGATGAACCTGCAGCGCGCGCAGGCGCTGGTGCCGGCCGCCGCGGCGGGCGAACCGATCGAGGTGAAGCTCGAGAGCGGCGCGTCGCTGAAGGCGAAGTCCGTGATCCTCGCGACCGGCGCGCGCTGGCGCAACCTGAACGTGCCCGGCGAGGCCGAGTACCGGAACAGGGGCGTGGCCTACTGCCCGCACTGCGACGGCCCGCTGTTCAAGGGCAAGCGTGTCGCGGTGATCGGTGGCGGCAACTCGGGCGTCGAGGCGGCGATCGACCTCGCGGGCATCGTCGAGCACGTGACGCTGCTCGAGTTCGCACCCGCGCTGCGTGCCGACGCGGTGCTGCAGCGCAAGCTGCACAGCCTGCCGAACGTCACGGTGCTGACGAACGCGCAGACCACCGAGGTGGTCGGCGACGGCTCGCGGGTGACCGCGCTGCGCTGGACGGAGCGTTCGAGCGGCACGTCGCACGAGGTCGCGCTCGCCGGCGTGTTCGTTCAGATCGGCCTGCTGCCCAACACCGACTGGCTGAAGGGCACGGTCGCGCTGTCCAAGCACGGCGAGATCGAGATCGATCCGCGCGGCGCGACCTCGGTGCCGGGCGTGTTCGCCGCCGGCGATGCGACGACGGTGCCGTACAAGCAGATCGTCATCGCGATGGGCGAGGGCTCGAAGGCCGCGCTCGGCGCGTTCGACCACCTGATCCGGACTTCGGCCCCGGTCGAGGCGCCGGTCGCGCTGGCCGCCTGACGGCGACGCGGCCCCGTGCGCGGGGCCGCGCCGGAGCGTGTCGGGGCCGACGGGCGGGCGCCCCGGAGCCCGGTCCGTCCGCCCGCCGCCTCCATCGTCCGGAGTCACCGATGGTCCCGAATCGCCCATCCCCGTCGATCACGATCCGGCCCGCCCGCGCGCGGCGGCGGGCGCTGGAGGCCGTCGTCGCCGGACTGGCGTTCGCGGCGGGCGCCGCGGCCCGCGCGGCCGCGCCGACGCGAATCGAGGTGTGGAAGGACCCGAACTGCGGCTGCTGCCGGGACTGGATCGCCCACCTCGAGCGCGAAGGTTTCGCGGCGACCGCACACGACATCGGCAACACGGCCGCGCGCAAGCGCCTCGGCATGCCTGCGAAGCTCGGCTCCTGCCATACCGCGACGGTGGCCGGGTACGTGATCGAGGGCCACGTGCCGGCCGAGGAAATCCGTCGACTGCTCGCCGAGCGTCCCGCCGACGTGCTCGGACTCGCGGTGCCCGGCATGCCCGTGGGCTCGCCGGGCATGGACGGCGCGATCTACGCGGGTCGCCGCGATCCCTACGACGTGCTGCGCGTCGCGAAGGACGGCTCGACCCGTGTCTGGCGCGCGGTGCGCTGACGCCGCGCCCGGCGTGCGACCGTGTTGCACGCGGGCACCGTCGCCCGATCGCGCGGATCCGCTTCGCGGCGTAACATCCGCCCGACCGGCCTCGCCCACGGGCGTCGCGTGCCGGTCCATCCGTGAACCCGTCCGACCCTGGGGAGTCGACCTTGAAACGCATCCTGCTCGTGACCGCCCTGCTGACGTTCACCGCCGCCGCCTACGCCGAGGGCCCGACCTGCACGGCCACCGCGGGCGAGAAGAAGCTGGCCGGCGCCGCGAAGAACAGCTTCATGAAGAAGTGCGAGACCGACGCGCAGGCCACCTGCGACGCGCAGGCCGCCGACAAGAAGCTGTCCGGCGCCGCGAAGAACAGCTTCGTCAAGAAGTGCGTCGGCGACGCGGTCGGCAAGTGAGCGCCTGATCGGCGCGCGGGCGGGCCGAACACGGCCCGGCCGGCAGGTCCTGGCCGGCAGCGGCGTCGCGCGGCGGTGCCGCGCAGCCCGCGTCCGCGTGAACCGTTCCGCCTTGCGCGATCTCGTTCGAGGCGGGGGTGCTGTCGACCTCGGGGCGAGGCGGGGATGCCCGGTGCGCCGAACGCCGCGGATGACCCGTCCCGACCGCTCCGCTACGATCGGGCAGACCGCGGCTGCGGCCGCGCCGTTCCCCCGACCCCCGACCCTGGAGACACCACGATGGCCGACCCGATCCGCGGACCCTTTCCGCTCGCTCTCACCGGACCGCTCGCGGGCGCGGCCCTGCTCGCCGCGATCGCCGGCCCGGCGGCCGCGGCCGAGCCGGCCTCGGTGATCGAGGCCTCGCGCAAGCTGGTGCCCACCGGGCCCTGGCCCGCCGGCGACGAGCGCGGCATGGGCAACACCCAGGGATCCGGTACGCAGATGCGCTGCGGCTGGCACCTGTCGCAGCCGAAGGCGCGGTCGTACGAGCTGTCGCATGTCCGCTCCAACACGATGCCGATGTCGCCCTTCGGCGGGCCGGACAAGACGGTGTACAAGCCGACCGCGGTGCTGCCGTTCACCGCGCACGCGTTCAACGCGGAGAAATCCGTCGCCGACGCCGAGCCCGCGCAGAACGCGACGCAGATCGACGCGCTCGGCCACTTCGCCTACCTCGACAAGCCCTGGGACGGGCAGGGCACGCCGCCGCTCGACGCCGCGCGCTACTACGGCGGATTCACCCAGCAGCAGGTCAAGCCGAGCGCCGATTCGCCGCTGCTGAAGCTCGGCATGGAGAAGGCCCCGCCGATCGTGACCAGCGCAGTGCTGCTCGATGCGAAGGCCGCCGTGGGGAACGGAACGTCGCTCAAGGGCGGCGACCTGATCACCGCCGCGCACATCCAGCAGATGCTGAAGGCGCAGGGGCTCGGCAAGCGCGGGATCCTGCCGGGCGACGTGGTGCTGATCCACACCGGCTGGAGCGACCAGTGGAAGGACCCGGCCGGCGACACGCCGTACTACGGGCAGGGACCGGGGCTGTCGTACGACGCGGCGCAGTACCTGGGTCGGTCGCGGATCGTCGCGGTGGGTCTCGACGTGCCGTTCATCGATCCGGTCGCCGAGGGCTTCCTCCAGGGCAAGGCCCCGCCGGCCGCGGGCACGCCGCAGGGGTTGCCGTTCGCGGTCCATCACCACATGCTCACGCAGATGGGTATCCACCACCTCGAGAACGTCCGCACCGTGGACCTCGCCGAGGACCGTGTCTGGACGTCGTGCGCGATGATCCTGCCGCTCCGGTACCAGGGAGCCGCGGGCTCCGCGATCCGGCCGGTCGCGGTCGGCGTGCCGGGGCGTCGCCGGTGAGCGAGGGCACCGCATCGCCGGTCGATCCCACGGGGCTGCTGCTGCCGTCGGAGGCGCTGCTCGGGTCGATGGGCTTCGTCCGCGTGGTCGAGGCCGACCGCGAGGCCGGGTGCGTCCGCGCCGAGTTCGACGCGCTGCCGCGCTTCTGCCATACCGACGGGACCATCGTGCAGGGCGGCTTCGTGACCGCGTGGATGGACTTCGCGATGGCACACGCGGCGTTCCTGAAGGCGGGCTACGAGGTGGGCGTCGCGAGCCTGGAGCTGAAGGTGAGCTTCCTGCAGCGGGTCGGCCCGGGGCGGGTGGTCGCCGAGGGCCGCGTGCAGCGGCTCGGCCGCCGGGTGGCTTTCCTCGAGGGTGCGCTGCGCGATCCGGCAGGCAGGCTGCTCGCGACCGCGTCGTCGACCGCGATGCTGACCGGGCGCTGAGGCTCGGGGCTTCGCCGCCGCTGCCCGGGCGGCGGCGAAGTGCCTTCAGCGCCCCACGCCCCTCAGCGCGCTGGTCGTCGCCGAGCCGGCGACGCGCCGCTGGCGCGGCTCCATCCGGCATTCGTGCACGGGAATGATCCGCCCGTCCTCGGCCTGCGTCTCGAGCTTCACGGTGAAGCCCCAGAGCTGGGCGAGGTGGCGCACCACCTGTTCGCACTCGGGCGCGAGCGGCCGCCGGTCGCGGCGGAAGTGGCGCAGGGTCAGCGACCGGTCACCCTCGAGGTCGACCGACACCACCTGGATGTCGGGCTCGCGCTCGGCGAGCGAGTATTGCCGCGACAGCGACTCGCGCACCGCGCGGTAGCCGGCGTCGTCGTGGATCGCGCCGATCCGGCGGGCCGGCTCGGCATCGTCGTCGACGAGGCAGAACAGCCGGAAGTCGCGGATCAGCCTGGGCGACAGGAACTGCGCGATGAAGCTCTCGTCCTTGAAGTTGCGCATCGCCCAGTCGAGCGTCTTCTGCCAGTCGGAGCCGGCGATGTCGGGGAACCAGGCACGGTCCTCGTCGGTCGGGTCCTCGCAGATCCGGCGGATGTCGCGGAACATCGCGAAGCCGAGCGCATACGGATTGATGCCGCCGTAGCGCTGGCTGTCGAAGCCGGGCTGGGTCAGCACGTTCGTGTGCGAGGTCAGCACCTCGAGCATGAACGCATCGGACACCAGGCCCTCGTCGTACATCGTCTGCAGGATCGTGTAGTGCCAGAACGTGGCCCAGCCCTCGTTCATCACCTGCGTCTGGCGCTGCGGGTAGAAGTACTGAGAGATCTTCCGGACGATCCGTGCGAGCTCGCGCTGCCAGGGCTCGAGCAGCGGCGCGTGCTTCTCGACGAAGTACAGCAGGTTCTCCTGTGGCTCGGCCGGGAAGGTCCGCGGCCTGGCCTCCTGCGCGTCGTCCGACGGCCGGCGCGGCAGCGTCCGCCACAGGTCGTTGACCTGCTGCTGCAGGTAGGCCTCGCGCTCCTTCAGGCGCGCCTGCTCCTGCGCGAGCGAGCGCCTGTTCGGCCGCTTGTAGCGGTCCACGCCGAGGTTCGACAGCGCGTGGCAGGCGTCGAGCACGCGCTCGACCTCGACCTCGCCGTAGCGCTGCTCGCACTCGGCGACGAAGCGCTTGGCGAACACCAGGTAGTCGATGATCGAGTCGGCATGCGTCCAGGTACGGAACAGGTAGTTGCCCTTGAAGAAGGAGTTGTGGCCGTAGCAGGCGTGCGCGATCACCAGCGCCTGCATCGGCATCGTGTTCTCCTCCATCAGGTAGGCGATGCACGGGTTCGAGTTGATCACGATCTCGTAGGCGAGGCCCATGTGGCCGCGCCTGTACGTCTGCTCGGTCGCGAGGTAGTGCTTGCCGTACGACCAGTGCGTGTAGCCGACCGGCATCCCGTGCGACGCGTACGCGTCCATCATCTGCTCGGCGGTGATCACCTCGATCTGGTTCGGATAGGTGTCGAGGCCGTAGCGCGCGGCGATCCGCGCGATCTCGCGGTCGTAGCGCTCGATCAGCTCGAAGGTCCATTCCGAGCCGCCGGGCAGCAGCCGCTCGGCGCGCGAGGGCGCGACCGTGGGACGGGGCAGGGCCGACGTGCCGGCGGGCGGCGGCAGGTCGGGAGTCGGCTCGGGCCCGGTGGCGCGGGCGGCAGGGGGGTCGTGATCGGTCATCGGGGCGAGCCCTCCGGGCGGCCGATCAGGCCGCCATCCTCTGCTTGCGCGCGAACAGCTCGCGCAGCACCGGGTAGACGTCGGCGCGGGTCATGATCCGGCCGAGCGCGAGGTTGCGCGCGCCCGCGCGCGCCAGCTCGAACTGCGCCCACAGCGACTGCGGCTGCGCGGCGTCGATCTCGACATAGGTGTAGTACTGCACGCGCGGCAGCAGCTCGTTCACCAGCAGCGCGTGGCACTTGGGGCAGTCGCTCTCCCAGTTGTCGCCGTCGGACGCCTGCGCGACGTAGACGTTCCACTGGTCGGACGGGAAGTTCTCCCGGATCGTCTCGACCGCCAGTTCGAGCGCCGACGAGACGAGCGTGCCGCCTGACTCGCGCGAGTGGAAGAATCCGTCCTCGTCGACGACCGCGGCCGTCGTGTGGTGCCGGATGAAGACGATCTCGATCCGCTCGTAGTGCCGCGTGAGGAACAGGTGCAGCAGGATGAAGAAGCGCTTGGCGAGGTCCTTGCGGTTCTCGTCCATCGAGCCGGAGACGTCCATGATGCAGAGCATCACCGCCTGCGAGATCGGCCGCGGCTGCGGGATCCGGTTGTTGTAGCGCAGGTCGAACTCGTCGATGAACGGCACGCGCGCGATCCGGCCGAGGAGACGCTCGCGTTCCTCGAGCAGCGCCTGCAGGGCCGTGGCAGTGCCGAGTCCGTCCTCGGTCGCCATCGCGGTCGTGTCGTCCTGCACCGGCGGTGCGACCGGCGTGGTCGCGGCGAGCCGGCGACGCTCGGCGGCGACCTTCTCGTCGACCTCGCGCAGCTGCTGCCGGTAGGGCGCGGCGAGCGCGATCCGGCGCGCGAGCGATTCGCGCATCGTGCGGACGATCGACAGGTTCGACGGCGTGCCGTCACTGCGGTAGCCGCCGCGCCGCAGCTTCGTCTGCGGGATCTGCGCGAGCTGGGTCTTGATCAGGTCGGGCAGCTCCATGTCCTCGAAGAAGAACTCGAGGAACTCCTCGCGCGTGAGCGCGAAGGTGAACGCGTCCTCGCTCTCGCCCGAGTCGCCGGCCTTGCCGGCGCCGCCGCCTCCACCGCCGCCCGGCGGCCGGGGGATCCGGTCGCCGGTGGTGAACTCCCTGTTGCCGGGCAGCACCCGCTCGCGGCGACCGCCCTGACCGAGGTTGAAGCTCGGCTCGTTCAGGTCGCGCGACGGGATCGTGACGTTGCCGCCCCGGTCGGTGTCGGCGATCTTGCGCTGGGCGACCGCACGTGCGACGGCCTCGCGGACCTGCGCCTTGTAGCGCTTCAGGAAGCGCTGCTGGTTGCCGGCACTCTTGCGCCGGCCGTTCGCCCTGCGATCGATGATCTCGGACATGCGGCGCCTCCCTTCGCGGCCGCGGCGGTCACGACGACTTGCGTACGCGCAGGTACCACTCGACCAGCAGGCGGACCTGCTTGGGCGTGTAGCCCTTCTCGACCATGCGGTCGACGAAGTTCTGGTGCTTGCGCTGCTCGTCGGCCGAGGCCTTCGCGTTGAACGAGATCACCGGCAGCAGGTCCTCGGTCGTCGAGAACATCTTCTTCTCGATGACGCCGCGCAGCTTCTCGTACGAGGTCCAGGGCGGATTCCGGCCGCCGGCGTTGGCGCGGGCCCGAAGCACGAAGTTGACGATCTCGTGCCGGAAGTCCTTCGGGTTCGCGATGCCGGCCGGCTTCTCGATCTTCTCGAGCTCGTCGTTCAGCTGGTTGCGGTCGAGCATCTCGCCGGTGTTCGGGTCGCGGAACTCCTGGTCCTGGATCCAGAAGTCGGCGAAGGTCACGTAGCGGTCGAAGATGTTCTGCCCGTACTCGCTGTACGACTCGAGGTAGGCGGTCTGGATCTCCTTGCCGATGAACTCGGCGTAGGGATGCGCCAGATGCTCCTTGATGAAGGCGAGGTACTTCTTCTCGATCTCGGGCGAGAACTGCTCGCGCTCGATCTGCTGCTCGAGCACGTAGAGCAGGTGGACCGGGTTCGCGGCGACCTCGCCGTGATCGAAGTTGAAGACCTTCGACAGCACCTTGTAGGCGAAGCGGGTCGACAGCCCCGCCATCCCCTCGTCGACGCCGGCGAAGTCCCGGTACTCCTGCAGCGACTTGGCCTTCGGGTCGACGTCCTTCAGGTTCTCGCCGTCGTAGATCCGCATCTTCGAGAACAGGCTCGAGTTCTCGGGCTCCTTGAGCCGCGTGAGGATCGCGAACTGCGCCATCATCTTCAGCGTGCCGGGCGCGCAGGGCGCGTGCGACAGCGAGCTCGACTCGAGCAGCTTGTCGTAGATCTTCACCTCCTCGGTGACCCGCAGGCAGTACGGGACCTTGACGATGTAGATCCGGTCGAGGAAGGCCTCGTTGTTCTTGTTGTTGCGGAACGCCTGCCATTCGCTCTCGTTCGAGTGCGCGAGGATCACGCCGTCGAACGGGATCGCGCCGAAGCCCTCGGTGCCCTTGTAGTTGCCTTCCTGCGTCGCGGTGAGCAGCGGATGCAGCACCTTGATCGGAGCCTTGAACATCTCGACGAACTCGAGCAGGCCCTGGTTGGCGAGGCACAGGCCGCCCGAGTAGCTGTATGCGTCGGGGTCGTCCTGCGAGAAGCGCTCGAGCTGGCGGATGTCGAGCTTGCCGACCAGCGACGAGATGTCCTGATTGTTCTCGTCGCCCGGCTCGGTCTTCGCGATCGCGATCTGCTGGAGGATCGACGGCCGCAGCTTCACGACGCGGAAACGCGTGATGTCGCCGCCGTATTCCGCGAGACGCTTGACCGCCCACGGCGACATGATCGGGTTCAGGTAGCGTCGCGGGATGCCGTACTCGGCCTCGATCGCGTCGCCGTCCTCGGTGGACGAGAACAGCCCCAGCGGCGACTCGTTCACCGGCGAGCCCTTCAGCGCGTAGAAGGGCATCGCCTCCATCAGCTGCTTGAGCTTCTCGGCGAGCGAGGACTTGCCGCCGCCCGGCGGTCCGAGCAGATACAGGATCTGCTTGCGCTCCTCGAGCGCCTGCGCCGAGTGCTTGAAGAACGAGACGATCTGCTCGATCGTCTCCTCCATCCCGTAGAAGTCCCGGAAGGCCGGGTACACGCGCATGACCTTGTTCGAGAAGATCCGCGAGAGGCGCGGGTCCGAGCGCGTGTCGAGCAGCCCGGGTTCGCCGATCGCCATCAGCATGCGCTCGGCGGCGCTCGCATAGGCGCTGCGGTCGCGCTTGCAGAGCTCGAGGTACTCCTGCAGCGAGTACTCCTCCTCGAGGCGGGCTTCGTAGCGGGCCTTGTAGCGACCGAGGATGCCCCCCGGTCCCTGAGCCTGCTGGGGGTGCGCGACGCTGCGTGCAGCCAGTCGTGCGGTGCCTTCGTCGAAGGCGGAGAGGACCTGCTTCAGACCGGCTTCCATGAGTGACCTCCAATCACGCAAGCGCTGGGACCATCGTGATCCCGGGGACCTCACCTCCTCCAACGGGGAGGATGTGCGTCGCGATGACGCCGACGGGTGGTGGCGGCTGTTGTGCCTGCGCCCCGCCACCGACCCGAGACTCGCAAGTTCCGTACCCAGTCACTGTGCACGAGGCCGCGAAGAGCGCGGTTGCGGCAGCGCTACTCGGATGTCCGAGGCTCGCCGCGGCATCGTCCTCGGCGCATCCTTGCAGGTTCCGGCGCGCGGGCGCGAAAGACCCGTCGCAGGGCTCAGTCTCGCGCGAGGTCCTCGATGATCGGACACGAGGGTCGCGTGTCGCCGTGGCACTGCTCGGCCGCCGTCGCGAGCGCATCGCGCATCCGCTGCAGCAGCCCGATCCGGCGATCGAGCTCCGCGACGTGCTCGAGCGCGATCCGCTTGACGTCGGCGCTCGCGCGGGCCGGGTCCTGCCACAGCGACACCAGCTCGCCGATGCGCTCGAGACCGAACCCGAGCTCGCGCGCATGCCTCACGAAGCGGAGCGTGCGCAGGTCCTCGGGACCGTATCGCCGGTAGCCCGCATCCGTGCGGCGCGCCGGACCGATCAGTCCGATCGACTCGTAGTGGCGGATCATCTTCGAGGACAGGCCCGTCGCGGCCGCGGCCTCGCCGATGTTCATCGTTCCGGCGCGGACCGGCGGGGTCGCATCGGGCGCGGGGCGGGTGTCGCCGCGGGCGAGCAGGCTGCACATGGGTGGCTCACTTCGTGTGTCGTCAGGGGCGGGACGGGGGCGTCCATCGGGACAGCAGCAGCGCGTTGGCCATCACGCTCACCGAGCTCATCGCCATCGCCGCACCGGCGATCACCGGCGACAGCAGGCCCGCGGCCGCGAGGGGGATGCCGACGACGTTGTAGGCGAAGGCCCAGAACAGGTTCTGGCGGATCTTCGCGACGGTGCGGGTCGAGATCTCGATCGCGGCGGGCACCAGCAGCGGGTCGCCGCGCATCAGCGTGATGCCGGCGGTGTGCATCGCGACGTCGGTGCCGGTGGCCATCGCGATGCCGACGTCGGCGGCCGCGAGCGCGGGTGCGTCGTTGATGCCGTCGCCCACCATCGCGACGACGCCGCGGGCTT
This sequence comes from Pseudomonadota bacterium, assembly GCA_046046245.1. GTDB lineage: Bacteria > Pseudomonadota > Gammaproteobacteria > Burkholderiales > Burkholderiaceae_E > UBA4615. Next base: position 59,041 of record JBJOKE010000010.1, read on the forward strand.
CGGCCTTCAGCCGCTCGATGTGGCCCGCCTTGTCGCCCGGCAGCACCTCGGCGATCACGCGCTGGATGCCGAGTTCGCGGCCCACCGCCTCCGCGGCGCCGCGATTGTCGCCAGAGATCATCACGCTCGTGATGCCGCGGGCGGCGAGCCGGGCGACGGCCTCGCGTGCGCCGGGCTTCACGGTGTCGCCGAAGGCGAGCAGCCCGAGCACGACGGCGTCCTCGTCGACCAGCCACGACACGGTCCGGCCGGCCTGCTGCAGTTCGGCCGCGCGGGCGGCGAGCGCGTCGGCCGGCCGGGCGCCGAGCTCGGCGACGAGCCGCGCGCTGCCCAGTCGCAGCAGCCGTCCGTCGACCCGGCCCTCGATGCCTCGGCCCGGCAGTGCGCGGATCGCGTCGGCCGTCGGTACCGCCGCGCCGGCCGCGGCCTCGAGCACCGCCCGCGCGAGCGGATGCTCGCTGCCGGCCTGCAGCGCGGCCGCGCGGGCGACGAGTGCGTCGCGCGTCGCGCCCTCGGCCGGTACCGCGTCCACCAGGACCGGCCGGCCGACCGTGAGCGTGCCGGTCTTGTCGAAGGCGACGATCCGCACGCGGTGGGCGAGCTCGAGCGCCTGCGCGTCCTTGATCAGCACGCCGTGTCGCGCAGCCACGCCGGTGCCGGCCATGATCGCGGCCGGCGTCGCGAGGCCGAGCGCGCAGGGGCAGGCGATGACCAGGACCGCGACTGCGGCCACGATCGCCGGCTCCAGTCCGCGTCCTGCGAGCAGCCAGCCGGCGAGCGTCAGCACGGCGATCGCGAGCACCACCGGGACGAATACGGCCGAGACCCGGTCGACGATCCGCTGGATCGGCGCCTTCGCCGCCTGCGCGTCCTCGACCATCCGGACGATCCGGGCGAGCACCGTCTCGGTGCCGACGGCACCGACCTCGACCACGATCCGCCCCGATCCGTTGATCGACCCGCCGACGACCGCGTCGCCGGGGTGGCGGGCGACCGGCAGCGGTTCGCCGGTCAGCATCGACTCGTCGACCTGGGAGTCGCCGGCGCGGACCGTGCCGTCGACCGGCAGCCGCTCGCCCGGCAGCACCACCAGCCGGTCGCCGACCGCGACCCGGGCCAGCGGGACGATCCGCTCGACGCCGCCCTCGAGCCGGCGCGCGGTGTCGGGCCGCAGTGCCTGCAGCGCGCGGATCGCCTCGGTGGTCCGGCGCTTCGCGCGGGCCTCGAGGTACTTGCCGAGCAGCACCAGCGCGACGACGACCGCCGAGGCCTCGTAGTAGAGGTGCGGCGCGTGTCCCGGGTGCGCGGTCGCCCACAGCCAGGTCGACAGGCCCCAGCCGGCGCTGGTGCCGATCGAGACCAGCAGGTCCATGTTGCCGGTGCCGGCCTTCAGCGCGGCCCAGCCGGCCCGGTAGAAGCGGGCGCCGAGGACGAACTGGACCGGCGTGGCGAGCGCGAACTGCAGCCAGGCCGGCAGCATCGCGTGGACGCCGAAGGGCAGGCCCAGCATCGGCACGACCAGCGGCGCCGACAGCAGCAGCGCGATCGCGACGCGGCGGCGCTCGGCGGCGAGGCGCCGCTCGACGGGATCCGCGGCGGCGGCCGCATCGCCCGCCGGGCCGTCGGCGCCGGTCGCGGTCGCGGCCGCTGGATCCGGCCGGGGCGTCGCCGCGTAGCCGGCGTCGGCCACGGCTTCCAGCAGCTCGGCCTCGCGGCGCTCCCCGACGACGATCACCCGCGCGCGCTCGGTGGCCAGGTTCACCGTGGCCTCCAGCACGAAGGGCAGCGCCTTCAGCGCGCGCTCGACGCGGCCGACGCAGCTCGCGCAGGTCATGCCCTCGATCGCGAGGTCCACGGTCGCGGTCGGGACCGCGTAGCCGGCGTCGGCGACCGCGGCGACGACGGCCGCGGCGGTGGGCGCCGACCCGCGGACCGTCGCGGTCTCGGCGGCGAGGTTGACGGTGGCGTCCTCGACGCCGGGGACCGTGCGAAGCGCGCGCTCGACGCGGGTCACGCAGGACGCGCAGGTCATGCCCTCGACCGGGACGGTCAGGGCACGAAGGACGGCCGGGGCGGAGGCAGGGGTATCCATGGCACCGAGAATGGGGTTTACCCTGATGGCAAGGTCAAGTGTGCCCGGTGCATCGGGTGCACACTCTGATCCGGATCAACGGGGGATTGGACGATGGAGCAGCGGTTCGACGTGCAGGGCATGACCTGCGCCCACTGCGTGAAGGCGGTGACCCGGGCGGTGCAGGCGGTGGACCCGGCGGCGAAGGTCGAGGTCGACCTGCCGGGCGGCCGGGTGACGATCGACAGCGGCGCCGACCGCGATCGGCTGGCCGCCGCGATCCGCGACGAGGGCTACGCGGTCGGCTGAGCGCGTCCGGCCGCTCAGCCGCGCAGACGGGCGGCCGCCGCGAGGGTCGCCGGATCGAGTCCGTCGGTCGGGCCGCCGGCGAGCAGCCGCTCGACCGCAGCGGCCATCACCTTGCCGTATTCCACGCCGAACTGGTCGAAGGGATTGATCCCGAGGACGCAGGCGGCGGTGAAGGTCGCGTGTTCGTAGGCGGCGAGCAGCGCGCCCAGCGCGCGCGCGTCGAGCGCCGGCAGGGTGATCAGCGTGCTCGGGCGGTCGCCGGGGAACGCGCGGTGAACGTCGCCGTCGGCCGGCTCGCGCCCGAGCGCGAGCGCTGCGGCCTGCGCGAGGCAGTTGGCGACCAGGATCCGGTGGCGGTCGTCGCCGTCGAACGCGGGCGGCGTGCGCGAGCTGCGGGCGACGACGAAGTCGACCGGCACGACGTCCGGGCCCTGGTGCAGCTGCTGGAAGAACGAATGCTGGGCGTTCGTGCCGGACGTGCCCCACACGACCGGCGCGGTGGCGCGCTCGGCGTGCCCGCCGGCGAGCGCGGCGGACTTGCCGTTGCTCTCCATCACCAGCTGCTGGGCCCAGGCGGGCAGCAGCCGCAGCCGTTCGGCGTACGGGATGATCGCTTGCGTCGGCAGGCCGAGGAACGCGCGGTTCCAGACCGAGACGAGGCCGAGGCGCGCGGGCAGGTTCGCTGCGACCGGTGCGTCGCGGAAGTGCCGGTCGATCTCGGCCGCGCCCGCGCGCAGCGCGTCGAGGACCGCGGGGCCGCAGGCGACCGCGATGCCGAGGCCGACCGCCGACCACAGCGAATAGCGGCCGCCGACCCAGTCGCGGAACTCGAGCAGCAGCTCGGGCCGGATGCCGCGCGCGATCGCGGCCGCTGGCGCCGCGGTCACGCCGATCGTCTGGCAGGCGACCGCGTCGGGCGGGCAGCCGCCGGCGACGAGCCAGCCGCGGGCGGCGTCGGCGTTGGCCAGGGTCTCGCGCGTCGTGAAGGTCTTCGAGACGACCGCGAACGCCGTCGTCGCGGGTTCGAGGCCGACGAGTTCGCGGGCGAGATCGTCGGGATCGACGTTCGCGACGAAGCGGACGTCGAAGGCCTCGGCGTCGCGCAGCGCGTCGACGACGAGGCGCGGGCCGAGGTCCGAGCCGCCGATGCCGAGGCAGACGAGCGCGCGGACCGGCGTGCCGCGGAAGCCGGCGAGACCGCCGCCGCGGATCCGATCGGCGAGTGCCGTCGTGCGGGCCTGCTGCGCGGCGACGTCCGACGCGATGCCCGCGTCGCCGCCGACGCCGCGCAGCGCGGCATGGAGCGCGGGCCGGTTCTCGGTCGGGTTGACGATGCGGCCGGCGAACAGGTCCTGCCGTCGCTGCTCGAAGCCGCAGGCCCGGGCCCAGTCGGCGAGCATGGCCAGGACCGCGGCGTCGAGCTTCTGCCGGGACAGGTCGACGTGGAGCGGACCGGCCTCGATCGCGAGCCGCGCGGGCCGGTCGGCGTCGGCCAGCAGCGTGCGCAGGTGGGTCGATGCGAGGCGCCGCGCGTGGACGTCGAGCGCGGCGGCGAGATCCGCGGAGGAGGCGGTCGTCATGTCCGAATATGGCGAGCGGAGGGTGGGGCGCGCGCGGATAATGCGGCGCATGGATCCGATGCTGCCACAAACCGTCGACCCGGCCGCCTGCTGGCACGGGCTGCGCGCGCGCGACGCGCGCTTCGACGGCCGGTTCTTCGTCGGCGTCACCAGCACCGGCATCTACTGCCGGCCGATCTGTCCGGCCCGAACGCCGCGGCGCGAGAATTGCCGCTTCTTCCCGAGCGCGGCGGGCGCGGAGGTGGCGGGCTTCCGGCCCTGCCTGCGCTGCCGTCCGGAACTCGCGCCGGGCCATGCGAGCGTCGATGCGCCGGCCCGGCTCGCGCAGGCCGCGGCCGCGGCGATCGAGGAAGGCGCGCTCGACGCCGGCGGCCTGCCCGCGCTCGCGAGCCGGCTCGGCGTGACCGACCGGCACCTGCGCCGCGTCTTCGACGCGCAGTTCGGCGTCTCGCCGATCGACTGGGCGCTGACGCAGCGGCTGCTGCTCGCCAAGCGGCTGCTGACCGATACCGCGCTGCCGGTGACCGAGGTCGCGCTCGCATCGGGCTTCGGCAGCGTGCGCCGCTTCAACGACGCGTTCGTGCGCCGCTACCGGCTCGCGCCCGGCGACCTGCGGCGGCAGGCGCGCGGCGCGTCGCCGTCCGGGGACGACCGCCGTCGCGACGACGCGGGTGCGCCGCCGGCCGTGATCGACGCGTCGGCCGCGGCCGTGCTGACGTTCCGCCTCGCCTACCGGCCGCCGCTCGACTTCGCGTCCGTCGCCGCCTTCCTCGCGCAGCGGGCGATCGCCGGCGTCGAGGCGGTCGAGCCGGGCGGCCGGCGAGGCGCTCCGGTCTACCGGCGGATCGTCCGCGTGCCGGGCGTGCCGGGCGTGCCGGGCGCGCAGGGCGCGCGGGGCGCCGACCGGATCGGCTGGATCGAGGTGACGCGGCCGACCGGGCGCGCGGCCGCGCGCGACGTCGTCGAGGTCCGCGTCGATCCCGCCCTGGTCGGGTCGATCCCCGCGGTCCTCGCGCGCGTGCGTCGGGTCTTCGACCTCGGCTGCCGGCCCGACGAGGTCGCCGCGGTCCTCGGGCCGCTGGCCGAGGGGCACGAGGGGCTGCGGCTGCCGGGCGCGTTCGACGGCTTCGAGATCGTGGTCCGCGCGATCCTCGGCCAGCAGATCACCGTGAAGCATGCGCGGACGCTGGCGGGCCGCTTCGCGGCCGCGTTCGGCGAGCCGCGGCCCACGCCGTGGCCGGCGCTCGCCCATGCGTTCCCGTCGGCCGCGGCGATCGCCGATCGCGACCCGGCCGAGATCGCCGCGCTCGGGCTGACCGGTCAGCGGGCGCGGACGATCGTCGCGCTGGCCCGCGCGATCGCACACGAGGGGCTGCGGCTCGAGCCCGACGGCGACGCCGCCGCGACGGTCGAGCGGCTGCTCGACGTGCCCGGCATCGGCGACTGGACCGCGCAGTACCTGGCAATGCGTGCGCTCGGCTGGCCCGACGCCTTCCCCGCGGCCGACGTCGGCGTGATGAAGGCGCTCGGCGTGAAGACCCCGCGCGAGGCGCTCGCCGCCGCCGAGGCCTGGCGGCCCTGGCGCGGCTACGCCGTGATCCACCTGTGGCGCAGGCTCGCGCCGTTGCGCATCGAGGAGTGACCGCCATGCGATACACGCTGCTGCCGAGCCCGCTCGGCGAGATCCTGCTCGGCTTCGACGATGCGTCGCTGCTCGGCCTGTGGTTCGTCGGGCAGAAGGACCAGCCGGCGATCGGGCCCGACTGGGTCCGCGACGACGGACACCCGATCGTCGCCCGGACCGTCGGGCATCTCGAGCGCTACTTCCGCGGCGAGGACGCGGCCTTCGACGTGCCGATCCGCTTGCGCGGCACGCCGTTCCAGGTCTCGGTCTGGCAGGCGCTGCGGGCGATCGCGCACGGCGACGTCGTCAGCTACGCCGAGCTCGCGCGGCGCGTCGGCGCGCCGGCCGCGGTCCGCGCGGTGGGCGCGGCGGTGGGCCGCAACCCGGTCTCGATCTTCGTGCCCTGCCATCGCGTGGTCGGCAGCGACGGTTCGCTGACCGGCTACGCGGGCGGGCTGCCGCGCAAGACGCACCTGCTGACGCTCGAGCGGGTGCTGGGCGAGGACGGGCGCGTGCGGCGCGCGGGCGCCGACGCGCAGTCCGCGCTGCCGCTCGGCGCGCGCGCGTGACCGGGGCGCGAGCGACGGCGCGGCGCGGGCCGCGGACCGGCCGGGCCGGCCCGCAGCCGCAGCCGCAGCCGCAGCCGCAGCCGCGGGGCGCCCGATGAAGCGCCGCGATGCGATCGACCTCGCGCTGCTCGCCGCGATCTGGGGCGGCTCCTTCCTGTTCATGCGGATCGCCGTCCCGCAGTTCGGGCCGTTGCCGCTGATGGCGGTGCGCTGCGCGATCGGCGCGGCGGTGCTGCTGCCGCTGCTCGCCCTGCAGGGCGGGCTCGATCCGCTGCGGGCGCGGCCCGGCGCGTTCGCGCTCGTCGGGTTCCTGAACTCGGCGCTGCCGTTCGCGCTGTTCGGCTACGCGACGCTGTCGATCACCGCCGGCTTCGCGTCGCTGCTGAACGCGACGGTGCCGATGTTCGCGGCGCTCGTCGCCTACCTGTGGCTCGGCGAGGCCCCCGGCCGGCTGCGGCTCGCGGGGCTGGCCGTGGGCTTCGCCGGGGTGCTGGTGCTGGTCGCCGGCCGCGGATCGATCGCGCCGGGCGGCGACCTGACGGCGGTGCTCGCCGCGCTGGCCGCGACGCTGTCGTACGGCATCGCCGCCGCGCACACGCGCCGGCACATGGCGGGCACGCCGTCGCTCGCGCTGGCCGCCGGCTCGCAGGTCGGCGCGGCAGCGATCCTCGCGGTCCCGGCGGCGCTGACCTGGCCCGCCCGCTCGCCCGACGCCGGCGCGTGGGCGGCCGCGATCGCGCTCGGCGCGGCCTGCACCGGGCTCGCCTACGTGCTCTATTTCCGACTGCTGACACGCTCGGGCGCGACGACCGCGACCGCGGTCACCTTCCTCGTGCCGGTCTTCGGCATCCTCTGGGGCGCGCTCTTCCTCGGCGAGCGGCCGACCGCGACGATGATCGCGGGCGGCCTCGTGATCCTCGCCGGGACGGCGCTGACGACCGGCGTGCGGTGGCCTCAGGCCGCGCGCCGCCCTTCGCGCGCCGCATAGAACTCGCGCAGCACCCGCCCGGTGTGGCCGAGGCCGCGCCGCGCGAGTTCGACCGGCGGCGCGGCGTCGACGATCCGCCCGCCGCCGTCGCCGCCTTCCGGGCCGAGGTCGATCACCCAGTCCGCCTCGGCCCAGAGATCGATGTCGTGCTCGATGACGACCAGCGTGTTGCCGGCGTCGACCAGCCGGTGCAGCACGCGGATCAGCCTGTCGACGTCGGCCATGTGCAGGCCCACCGTCGGCTCGTCGAGCACGTAGAGCGTGTGGACCGGCGCGAAGCGCGAGCCGGCGCCGGCGCCGCCGTCGCGGACCTTGGCCAGTTCGGTCACCAGCTTGATGCGCTGCGCTTCGCCACCCGACAGCGTCGGGCTCGGCTGGCCGAGCGTCAGGTAGCCCAGGCCCACGTCCTGCAGCAGCCTGAGCGGATGTGCGATCGACGGATGCGCGTCGAAGAAGGGGAGCGCCTCGTCGACGCTCATCGCCAGCACCTCGCCGACCGACTTGCCGCGCAGCGTGACCTGCAGCGTCTCGCGGTTGAAGCGCTGGCCGCGGCAGACGTCGCAGAGCACCTTCACGTCGGGCAGGAAGCTCATCTCGATCGTCTGCACGCCCTGGCCTTCGCAGGCCGGGCAGCGGCCCGCGCCGGTATTGAACGAGAAGCGGGCGGCGTCGTAGCCGCGCACGCGGGCCTCGGTCGTGTCGGCGAAGAGGCGACGGATCGCGTCCCAGAAGCCGACATAGGTCGCGGGGCAGGAACGCGGCGTCTTGCCGATCGGGGTCTGGTCGACCTCGAGCACGCGCCCCACGACCTCGGTGCCCTCGATCGCCGCGCAGCCCACCGGCTCGGCGATCGCCGTCTGCACCGCGGCCGCGCCCTTGCGGCCCTGGTTCTTCGCGCCGACGATCGCCTGCAGGTTCGCGAGCAGCACGTCGCGCGCGAAGGTGGACTTGCCCGAGCCCGAGACGCCGGTGACGACGGTCAGCCGGCCGAGCGGCACGCGTGCGTCGACGCCCTGCAGGTTGTGCATCCGGGCGTCGCGGACCACGAGGGCCGGCCCGTCGGCGGCGACCGCGCGCGGCGGGTGCAGCGGATGCTGCAGCGGCTGCGCGAGGAAGCGGCCGGTCAGGCTGTCGGGCTGGGCGGCGAGCGACGCGTGGTGGCCCTGCGCGACGATCCGGCCGCCCAGGCGGCCGGCGCCCGGGCCGATGTCGATGACGTTGTCGGCGCGGCGGATCGTGTCCTCGTCGTGCTCGACGACCAGCAGCGTGTTGCCCTTGTTCCTCAGCGCCTCGAGCGTGTCGAGCAGCACCCGGTTGTCCCGCGGGTGCAGGCCGATCGTCGGCTCGTCGAGCACGTAGCAGACACCCTGCAGGTTCGAGCCGAGCTGCGCGGCCAGGCGGATGCGCTGCGCCTCGCCGCCCGACAGCGTGGGCGCGGCGCGCGCGAGCGACAGGTAGCCGAGGCCGACGTCCGAGAGGAAGCGCAGCCGCGAGCCGATCTCGGCGACGACGTCGCGTGCGATCTCGGCCTCGCGGCCGCCGAACGCCAGGCCGTCGATCCAGGTGCGGGTGGCGTCGACCGGCAGCTCGACGAGCTCGGCGATCGAGCGCTCGCGCAGCCTCACCGACAGCGCGACCGGGTTGAGCCGCCGGCCCTCGCAGGCGGGGCAGGGGGCATCGGTGTATTCGACGCCGGCGTCGGTCTCGCCCTCCATGCCCGGCGTGAGCTCGTCGTCCTTGATCCGGCCCACGGTCTCGAGGCCGGCGCCGAGGCAGGCGGCGCACCAGCCGTGCTTCGAGTTGAACGAGAAGAGCCGCGGATCGAGCTCGGGATAGCTGGTGCCGCAGGTGCTGCAGGCGCGCTTGGTCGAATGCAGCGTGGTCTTCAGCGGCGCCGTCTCGCCGACGAGGTCGCCGCGGGCCATCGCGTCGGCGAGCGCGTCGAGGCCGGCGGCCACCATCACCAGGCCCTTGCCGTGGTGCAGTCCCTCCCGCAGCGCGCCGCGAAGCGCCGCCTCGTTCTCCGGTTCGACGCGCAGGTCGGCCACCGGCAGCTCGATGTCGTGCTCGACGTAGCGGTCGATGCGCGGGAACTTCGCGGTCGGCAGGAAGGTGCCGTCGACGCGCAGGTGCGTGTGGCCGCGCGCGGCCGCCCACTTCGCGAGGTCGGTGTAGAGGCCCTTGCGGCCGACGACCATCGGCGCGAGCACGCCGATCCGCTCGCCGCGGTGCTCGCGCATGATGCGCGCGACGATCGCGTCGAACGACTGCGGCTCGATCGCGGTGCCGTCCTTCGGGCAGTACTGCGTGCCCAGCTTCACGTAGAGCAGCCGCAGGAAGTGGTAGATCTCGGTCAGCGTCGCGACCGTGCTCTTGCGGCCGCCGCGCGAGGTGCGCTGCTCGATCGCGACGGTGGGCGGGATGCCGAACACGCCGTCGACGTCGGGGCGCGAGGCCGGCTGCACGAACTGCCGCGCGTAGGCGTTCAGCGACTCGAGGTAGCGGCGCTGGCCCTCGCCGAAGATCACGTCGAAGGCGAGCGTGGACTTGCCGCTGCCCGAGACGCCGGTGATCACCGTCATCCGGTTGCGCGGCACCTCGACGTCGACGTTCTTCAGGTTGTGCTCGCGGGCGTTGTGCACGAAGATCGAATCGCGCGCGCGCTGGCGCAGCAGCGTCTGCAGCGGCGCCCCCGGGTCGTCGAGCGCGGCGTCGTTCGCGACCACCGCGGCGGCTGGCGCGGGCGCGGGCGCGGGCGTCTCGCCCTTGGCGAGCGCCACCGATTCCGCGAGCTGCGCCGCGTACTCGCGCAGCGACTGCCCGGTGACGCTCGTGGCGTGTGCGGCGATCGCATCCGGCGGGCCGACCGCCACCACCTCGCCGCCGGCGTCGCCGCCATCGGGCCCGAGGTCGACGATCCAGTCGCTCGCGCGGATCACGTCGAGGTTGTGCTCGATCACCAGCAGCGAGTGGCCGGCCGCGAGCAGCTTGCGCAGCGCGCGCAGCAGGCGGGCGACGTCGTCGAAGTGCAGGCCGGTGGTCGGCTCGTCGAAGAGGAAGAGCGTGCCACGGCGGCCGCGCGCCCTGTCGAGGCCCCTGGTCGCCGCCTCGGCGAGGAATCCGGCGAGCTTCAGCCGCTGCGCCTCGCCGCCGGAGAGCGTGGGCACCGGCTGGCCGAGCCGAAGGTAGTCCAGGCCCACGTCCTCGAGCGGCTGCAGCCGCGTCGCGATCTCCCAGTCCTCGGCGAAGAACGCGAGCGCCTCGTGGACGGTGAGCTCGAGCACCTCGGCGACCGAGCGCTCGCCGCCGCGGCCCTTGACCGTGACCTCGAGGATCTCGGCGCGGAAGCGCCTGCCGTCGCAGTCGGGGCAGCGCAGGTAGACGTCGGAGAGGAACTGCATCTCCACATGCTCAAAGCCCGAGCCCCCGCAAGTGGGGCAGCGGCCATCGCCCGCATTGAAGCTGAACATGCCGGCCGTGTAATTGCGCTCTTGGGCCAGCGGGGCCACGGCAAAGAGTTTGCGGATCTCGTCAAACGCGCCCACATAGCTGGCCGGGTTGGAGCGGGCCGTCTTGCCAATGGGCGACTGGTCGACAAAGTTGACGGCGCTGAGCCAGTCGGCGCCCAGCAGGTCGTCGTGTTCGCCAGGGCTCTCGGTGGCCTGGCCAAAGTGGCGCAGCAGGGCAGGGTGCAGGATGTCCTGGATCAGCGTGGACTTGCCCGAGCCGCTCACGCCGGTCACGCCCACCAGGCGCTGCAGCGGGAAGTCGATGTTCAGGTTCTTGAGGTTGTGTTGACGCGCGCCTTGCAAGATGAGCCGGGGCGTGTTGTCTTCAACCTTGCGGCGCAGGCCCATGCCGATGGTGCGGCGCGCGCCCAGGTAGGCGCCCGTGAGGGTCTCGGCGTTCTTGAGGTCTTCGGGCGTGCCGTCGAACACGATGCGCCCGCCTTGGTGGCCAGGGCCGGGCCCCAGGTCAATGATGCGGTCGGCGGCCAGCATCACGGCCGGGTCGTGCTCCACCACGACCAGGGTGTTGCCGGCATCGACCAGGCG
>JBJOKE010000061.1:0-3805 GCA_046046245.1 Pseudomonadota bacterium
GGGCTGGCGCCTCGACCTCACCGGTACCGCGACGACCTCGGGCGAGCGGGTGACCATGGCCGTCAACTACATGCCCGAGCTCACGCTGATGACGGTCTCGACGATCCGGCCGGTCGCCTCCAACGACCCCTGCGGCTCGAACGTGACCTCGTGGGTCATGGCGATGTCCCCCTTCAACGGCCGCGGCGTCGCGGTGTTCGACAACGGCAGCACGAAGGGCGCGGCCTTGCGTCTCGACGGCATCATCGCCTCGCCGACGCCCATCCGGCAGCGCAACGGGCAGGTGTCGCTGACGATGAACGCCGGCTCGAGCGGTCTCGCCCAGGTCCAGATCACGCAAGGCTGGAACCCGCGTGCATCGTGGGTCCAGGTCCGGTGAGGAAGCCCGTGATGCGAATCCTCCGTTCACGCCATCAGAGCACTCGGCGCGCCCTCCTCGGCTTCACGCTGATCGAGGTGATGATCGCCGTGGCCGTGGGCGTGGTCGCGGTGCCGAACTGAGCAGGCCGCCCGAGACCTGCTCGCCGGTCGAGGCGATCATCTCGAGCTCGCGTGGATCCGGCTGGGCCTGGATCTCCTTCGCGAGGCCGCCCGGGCGGTTGGTCTCGCCTGGCGTCGCAGACGGGACGACGACCATCCGATGGCCGGCCGCGTGCCACTTGGCGACGCGCCGCGTGACGTGCGTCGGCGGGTCGCCTCGCGCACACACCTCGACTCATGCGACGGCGGCGGCACCGGTCCGGTGGCCCCCGCCGGGGCTGCCCGGCTGAGGGCCGGAATCCGGACGCGGCGGGCGAGCGCCGCGGCCCGAACCCTTTGCGATGCGCGCGATCGCCGCTCGTCCGAGCCGATCCGCCACCGGTCGTGCAGCGGTCCTGCGTCCTTGAGCGAACGCCACCGCACCGAAACAATCCGGAACATGAACCCGGAACGCGTCCACGTGCGACCCGCCCCATCGGCGGGATTCACGATCATCGAGCTGATGGTCACGGTCGCGGTCGTGGGCCTCGTCACCGCCTTCGCCGCGCCGGCCATGCTGGACACCGTACGGGCGCGCCGCCTCGACACGATGGCGCAGCAGGTCGACGCCGCGATCCGGCTGGCACGGGCCGAGGCGATCAAGCGCGCGACGGTGGTGGTCGTGAAGTCGGCACCCGACAACACCTGGTCGCAGATGCACCTCTACGTCGCGCCGGGTCGCAACCCGGCCAACCTGCCCGACTACGCGGCCACGCCGAGCCCGGTCCTGCGCTGGTACCTCGCGCTGCCGAAGGACATCGCCGCGAGCTCGGCGGCCCCGGATCGGCTGGCCTTCGACGCGCTGGGCCGCAACGTCGCACTGGACACGACCGGCCTGCCGATCGACTCGTCGATCGTCCTGTCCGCCGGCTCGCAGTCGCGGACCGTCGCGATCGCCAGGTCAGGCACCGTCACCATCACCCGACCCTGAGGACGCCGCGATGATCCGCCCGGGCCCCGACCGTCGCGCCGCCGGCTTCTCGCTGATCGAGCTGATGGTCGCGCTCATCGTCGTCTCGCTCGGCCTGGGCGGGATCCTGTATTCGCAGGCCCGCGGCATGCAGGCCCTCAACGGCAGCAGCTGGCGCGCACAGGCGGCGGTCCTCGCCGAGCACGTGATCGAGCGAGCCCGCGCGAATCCGGGCGCCGCCTACACGGTCGACTTCGGCAGCACGCCGGAGGGCACCTCGGTCGTCGAACGGGACCTGGCGGTGTGGAAGGACCAGCTCGGCCGGACCCTGCCCTCGGGGGACGGTCGCATCACCACGACCCGCGTGACCGACGCCGCCTCGGGACAGGCCTTCGACCGGCTCGACGTGACGGTGTCCTGGGACGACCAGCGCGCCGGCGCCAACCCCAGCACCGGCGCGCAGCCGCGCTACCTGCTCATCCAGGCCTTCAGGACGGCGCTGCCATGACCCCTCTCCCCCCGTCCCGGAACCGACGGCCGATCCGGGCCGCCGCGCGAGGCATGACCCTGATCGAGGTGACCGTCGCCGTCGGGCTGTCGGTCGGCGTGCTGGCCGCAGTGGGCGTCGCCTACACCTCCCAGCGGATGAGCCAGCGCTACGGCACCGAGCTCGCACAGGTGCAGGGCAACGGCCGCATCGCGCTCGACGCGATCGGCCGGGACATCCGGCAGGCGGGCTTCGTCGGCTGCAACAGCGCGCTGCAGCGCTTCGACGATCCGCGCGTGCTCGAGACGGCGGTGGTGCCCGAGATCGTCAACGGCCTGGCGGGCGGCTTCACGATCAGCGCGCGCAACGCGATCCGCGCCTTGCGAGGTGACAACACGACGTACCCCTGGTGGACCGCAGCCAAACCCGAGAAGGTCGTCGGGAACTCGCACGTGATCGAGATCCGCTACGCGAGTCTCGAAGGCGCCACCCGGATGTCCGGCGGGCTCCAGAATGCGGGGCAACGCATCCCGACCATGGGCACGTTCGAGCCGAGCCGCGGCGACGACGACACCACCGCGGGCAACCGCCTCGGCCTGCTGTCGGACTGCCAGAGCGCGCTCGTGGTCAGCGTGGCGTCGGTCGCGGCCGGCCAGGTGAACCTGGTCGACACCGAGAAGATCGGCACGGTGCCCTGCGCCCACGTGTCCCGGGTCGGCTCCGACTGCATCTACTGGCCGTCGGCGACGCTCTACCCGATCCGCGTCGTGCAGTACTACGTCGCGGAGTTCGGGACCGAGGCGGCCCCTGACCGCCGCCTGATGGTCCGCAAGCGGATCATGAGCCATGACGGCGCCACCTGGAACGTGCCGCAGGAGGTCATGCGCGGTGTGAACCGCCTCAGGGTGACCGGCATCGGCTTCGATACGACCGGCACGGCGGATCCGACCTTCCGCGTGAGCAGCAGCCTCGAGGAGTCGAGCGATACCGACCTGCTGACCACGGTGCCGGCCGCCGACTGGGCCCGCGTCGTGCGCCTCGACCTGCGGCTGCAGATGCAGGCCTCGAAGGGCAAGCAGGCCGGCGACGCCCCCGTGATCCGCAATTTCGAGTCGTCCTACACCGTGCGGTCCCGGACCGCCACCGATCCGACATGAGCGCGATCCGGCCTCGCCCCCTCCGCACGCTGGTGCCGGCACGGCGCCAGCGCGGCATCGCGCTGCTGATCTCGCTGCTGCTGCTGGCCGTGATGATGGTCGTCGGCTCCAACGCGATGGAGCTCGCGATCGTGGAGTACCGGGTCGGCGCCGGCATGCGCGACCGCGCCGCGACCTTCGAGGGCACCGAATCGGCCGGGCTTCAGTCGTTCGCGCGCCTGCGCAGCATGATCGCGACCGGCAGCGGCTCGTGCGACAACACGAACGGCCGCTACGAGGGCGGCCGCCTGCCGACCGGTAGCGAAGGCACGCCGACCGACAGCGACGCGGTCTCGCCCCGCTTCTGGGCGACCTACGGCATGCCCGCGAGCTACGCGGTGTCGACCGACCTGGTCTCGTCGATGGCCAACGTGACCGGCGCCCGCTACCTGATCGAATGCCTGCCGATCGACGACGAGGGCGAGCCGGCGAGCGCCGCGACCTACCCGCTCCTGTACTACCGCATGACGGTCTTCGGCGGCGGAGACGCCTCCGCCGAGGTGCTGCTGCAATCCACCCTGGTGACCTTGCCGAAATGAAGCCGCACCGCGCCGACGCCTCCAGGCGCTCCGCCTACGCCGGCATCGCCGGTGTGGTGATCGCCACGCTCGCCCTCGCGCTGACGCCCGCGCCCACGACAGCACAGACGCCGGCGGCACCGCTGCTCTCGCTCCCGAACGTCCCGTGGTTCAT
>JBJOKE010000088.1:0-79726 GCA_046046245.1 Pseudomonadota bacterium
GCTGCACGCCGGCCGACAGCGCGACCTCGGCGTGCGCGAAGCCCTTGTGGACGCGGTACGAGATCGCCCGGTCGTTGTACAGCGACGCGAACACGTGCCTGATCCGGTCGAGCACCGCATCGATGCCGACGACGTTGAGGTAGGACTCCTGCTGGCCGGCGAACGACGCGTCGGGCAGGTCCTCGGCCGTGGCCGAGGAGCGCACCGCGACCGAGATTCCGGCGCCCGAGGCCGCCTGCATCCGATCGAAGTGCTCGCGGATCTCGCGCTCGAGGCGCTCGGGCAGCGGGGCCTCGACGACCCAGCGGCGGATCTCTGCGCCGCAGGCGGCGAGCGCCTTCACGTCGTCGACGTCGAGCGCGTCGAGGCGGGCGTTGATGCGGGCGGTCAGGCCGCTGGCGGCGAGGAAGTCGCGAAACGCGAGCGCGGTGGTCGCGAAGCCGCCGGGCACGCGCACGCCGGCATGCGCGAGCTGGCTGATCATCTCGCCGAGCGAGGCGTTCTTGCCGCCGACCGACTCGACGTCGGTCATCCGCAAGTCCTCGAACGGGACGACGTAGCGTCCGTCATGGGGATGGGTCATGGAAAGGTCCTGGAGGGTGGGGAAGCGGTCGCGGCCGCGCGCTCGGGGAGGCGCGGCGAATGCTGTAGGCGGGTCGCTGGCGGCGGGGCCAACGGCACGGCTGCAACACTCGGGAGGGTCCGACCCCGTGTGTCGGGCGATTTTACTGTGCGCGACCGGGCCCAGCCGAGGAAAATGCCCTGTCCGACGGGCAGCCGCGGCTGCGTAAGCGAGACTGCGTACGCCGACCGTGCGGTCCGACCGGTCACCGCAGGTTCCGTTCTCGACCCCGCCGCCCCGCGCCTCCGAGGTTCCCCATGCCCGATTCCCGCCAGCGCCACGCCGACCGCACGGTGTTCTTCGTGTCCGACGGAACCGGGATCACCGCCGAGACCTTCGGCCACTCGGTGCTGTCGCAGTTCGAGGGCCTGAAGGTACGGCAGGTCCGGCTGCCCTTCATCGATACTGCCGAGAAGGCCGACGAGGCCGTGACCCGCATCAACCACCAGGGTCTCGTCGATGGCCGGCGCCCGATCGTCTTCAGCACGCTCGTGAACCCGCAGATCAACGAGATCGTCCGTACCGCGGACGCGCTGTTCCTCGACCTGATCGCGACCTTCGTCGGCCCGCTCGAGACCGAGTTCGGCGTGAAGTCCACGCACACGATCGGCCGCTTCCACGCGGTCGCCGAATCCGACCGCTACAAGCAGCGGATCGAGGCGATCCACTTCTCGATGGCCCACGACGACGGCCAGCTGCACAAGGACCTCGAGCAGTCGGACGTGATCTTCGTCGGGGTCTCGCGCTGCGGAAAGACCCCGACCAGCCTCTACCTCGCGGTCCAGCACGGGGTCAAGGCGGCGAACTATCCGCTGATCCCCGACGACTTCGAGCGACGCCGACTGCCCGAGGTGCTCTATCGCTACAAGTCGAAGCTGTTCGGGCTGACGATCTCGCCCGAGCGGCTCTCAGAGGTCCGCAACGAGCGGCGGCCCGGCAGCCGCTACGCGGCGATCGAGACCTGCCGGATGGAGGTCAACGAGGCCGAGGCGATGATGAAGCGCGAGGGCATCGCGTGGCTGTCGACCACGACGCGCTCGATCGAGGAGATCGCGACGACGGTGCTGACCCGGCTCGAGCTCGAATAGTCGCGCGCCCCGGCGCCGCCGCTCAGGTCGGCCCCGCCGCGAGCCGCTGGCGGCGCTGCTCGAACAGGCAGACCGCCGCTGCGGCCGCGACGTTCATCGACTCGACGCCGTCGGCCTGCGGGATCCGTACCCAGCGGGCGACGTCGGCGGCGATCTCGTCCGACAGCCCCTCGCCCTCGTTGCCGAGCAGCCAGAGCGCCGGCGCCCGCAGGTCGGCGTCGAAGAGCGAGGCCGCGCCCTGCACCCGGGTACCGATCGCGTCGATGGCGAGGCGCGCGCGGACCGCGGCCCACGGCACGGCCTCGTGGAGGGACAGGTGGAAGTGCGCGCCCATCCCCGCGCGCAGCACCTTCGGCGACCAGCACCAGGCCGTGCCGGGCGCGGTGAGCACGGTGCGCACGCCCGCCGCCGCGCAGCTGCGCAGCAGCGTGCCGACGTTGCCCGGGTCCTGCAGTCGGTCGAGATAGACCGCGTCCGCATCGATCGAAGACGGCAGGCCGGGCCGCGGCGTGTCGATGACGAAGACGAGGCCGACGCCGTGCTGGACCGTGGAGACCGCGGTGAACAGTTCGTCGGCGAGCACGGTCGGCGTCAGGCCGTGCCGCGCGAGCAGCGGCCCGACCTCCGCATGGCCGATCCCGGCGTCGGTGGCGAACGCCGCGTGCGGCGCACCGTGCCGCTGCAGCCAGGCCTCGCAGAGGTGGATGCCCTCGAGCACGGAACGGCCGAGACGGCGTCGCTCCTTCGCGGAACGGCACAGCTCGGCGAGTTCGCGGAACGCGACGTTGTCGCGCGACGTGATGCGACGCGGGGCGATCGTCATCGCGAGGCTCCGGGCGCCCCGTCGCGTGCGTCGATCGCGTCGCGCACCGGTGCGAAGCTGCGCCGGTGCGCCGCGCAGGGGCCGTGCTCGCGCAGCCGCTCGAGGTGCAGGGCGGTGGGATAGCCCTTGTGCCGGTCGAAGCCGTACTCCGGATGGCGCGCGTGAAGTGCGTCGAGCTCGGCGTCGCGGACGGTCTTCGCGAGGATCGACGCCGCCGAGATGCACGGCTCGATCGCGTCGCCGCCGACGATCAGCTCGATGCCGCAGTCGAGCTCGGGCGGCTGGTTGCCGTCGATCCGCGCGAGCGTGGGCGCGATCGGCAGCGCGGCGACGGCCCGCCGCATCGCCAGCAGCGCAGCCCGCAGGATGTTGAGCCGGTCGATCTCCTCGGGGCTCGCGTGTGCAACCGCCCAGGCCAGCGCGCGCCCGCGGATCGCGTCCGCGAGCGCGTCGCGACGCGCGGCGCTCAGCCGCTTGCTGTCGCGAAGGCCCTGGATCGGTCGCGCCGGATCGAGGATGACCGCGGCCGCGACCACGGGACCGGCGAGCGGGCCTCGTCCGGCCTCGTCGACGCCGCAGACCCGGCTCTCGTCGAAGGCGAGCGAGAGCGCGCCCTGCCCGTCCGCCGCCGCACGGCGGCTCATCGCGACGGCAGGCGGCCCGCCGGCCGCATCTCGAGCAGGGCCTCGGCCGCCCGCTGCCCGCAGTCGCGGCGCAGCTGCTCGTGCAGCCCCGCGAAGCGCTCGGCGAGGCGCGCGGCGAGCGCCGGGTCCTCGAGCTGCGCGAGCAGCGCGGCGCCCATCGCCGCGGGCGTCGCGTCGTGCTGGATGAACTCGGGGACCACGCCTTCGTGGCAGAGGATGTTCGGCAGGCCGATCCACGGCAGGTAGCCCATCCGCCGCATGATCCGGTAAGACAGCCAGGCCATCCGGTAGGCGATCACCATCGGCTTGCGGTAGAGCGCGACCTCGAGCGTGGCCGTGCCGCTGGCGACCAGCACCGCGTCCGACGCGGCGATCGCATCGTGCGAGCGGCCCATCGTCAGCCGGACGTCGGCACCCGACGGCAGCCCACCGCGCGCGAGCATCGCGCGCAGCCGCGGATAGAGCGTCTCGGTCGCGGCCGGGACGACGAAGATCAGGTCGGGCCGGCGGGCGGCCAGCCACCCGATGGTCTCGACGAAGGCCGGCGCGATGTACGTGATCTCGCTGCCGCGGCTGCCCGGCAGCACCGCCACCACCTGGCCGCTCGCGGGAAGCCCGAGCGCGTGCCGGGCCCCTGCGACGTCGGCCTGCAGCGGGATCGCATCCGCGAGCGGATGACCGACGTAGGTCGCCGGTACGCCCGCATCGTCGTAGAGCTTCTGCTCGAAGGGGAACACGAGCAGCATCCGGTCGACCGAGCGCCGGATCTTCTCGATCCGCTTGCCGCGCCAGGCCCAGATCGACGGTCCGATGAAATGTGCGACGCGGATCCCGGCCTCGCGGAGCCGGCGCTCGAGATCGAGGTTGAAGTCCGGCGCATCGACGCCGACGAACACCTCGGGCCGCCAGGCGAGAAGCCGGTCGTGCAGACGACCGCGGATCGCCCGCAGCTTCGGGTACTCGCGCAGCACCTCGGCATAGCCGCGCACCGCGAGCTGCTCGGACGCCCACCACGCGTCGAAGCCGCGCGCGGTCATCGCCGGGCCGCCGATGCCGCCCGCCTGCAGGCCCGCCGGGCCGCCCAGGCGCGACTGGAGCCCGTCGAGGACCGCGGACGCGAGCAGGTCGCCGGAGGTCTCGCCGGCGACCATGCCGAGCCGCATCGGCGGGTTCGCGACGGCGGCCTCGGCGTGCGCGTCGGCCACGGCCGGGGCCCCGTTCAGCGGACGATGCCGCGCTCGACGCGGGCGAGGAAGCCGGTCAGCAGGCGCAGCGCGTCGGGCGCCGAGAGCGCCGACGGGGGCAGCGCGGCCGCGCCGGCTGCGGACGCGAGTCCGGCGAGTTCGGCGTCGAGCCGCTCGCGGGCCTGCGCGAGCGTGAGCTCGGAACGGTACAGCGTGCGGTAGGCCCGCTTGAGCAGCGCCACCGTCTCGGCCTCGAAGCCGCGCCGCCGCAGGCCCTCGGTGTTCAGGCCGTGAGGCGCCGACGGGTTGCCCGACACCATCGTGTAGGGCGGCACGTCGTGCAGGAGGATGGTGCCGGTGCCGGTCATCGCATGGCCGCCCACCTTGCAGAACTGGTGCACCTGCGTGCAGCCGCCGAGGATCACGAAGTCACCGAGCTCGACGTGGCCACCGAGGTTCGTCGTGTTCGCGAGGATCGCGTGCGAGCCGATGCGACAGTCGTGGGCGATGTGCACGTACGCCATCACCCAGTTGTCATCGCCGATCGTCGTCGTGCCGGCGTCCTGGACCGTGCCGCGGTTCACCGTCACGCACTCGCGGAAGGTGTTGCCGTCGCCGATCGTCAGCGTGGTCGGCTCGCCGCGGTATTTCTTGTCCTGCGGCGGGCCGCCGATCGTCGCGTGCGGATGCACCACGTTGTTCCGGCCGAGCGTGCTCGGGCCCTCGACCGTGGCATGCGCCAGGATACGGGTGCCCGCGCCGATGCGCACGCCGGCGCCGATCACCGCGAACGGCCCGACCTCGACGTCGGCGTCGAGCTCGGCCGACGGATCGACCACCGCGGACGGGTGGATGCGTGCCATGCTCAGGCGCCCCCCTGCGCCGGCTGCTGCGACGACCCGGTCCGGGGCGGACCGACCTCGCGCAGCGTGCACATGAGCTCGGCCTCGGCCGCGACCTGTCCGTCGACGGTCGCCACGCCGCGGAACTTCGAGATCGACTTCGCGAAGCGCATGATCTCGACCTCCAGACGCAGCTGGTCCCCCGGGCCGACCGGCTTCTTGAAGCGCGCGCCGTCGATGCCGACGAAGTAGAAGACCGACGACGCATCGGACTTGCGGCCGAGCGTCTCGAACGACAGGACGCCGGCCGCCTGCGCGAGCGCCTCGATCATCAGCACGCCGGGCATCACCGGGATGTGCGGAAAGTGTCCGACGAAGAACGGCTCGTTGATCGTCACGTTCTTGATCGCGACGATCCGCTTGCCCGGCTCGAGCTCCAGCACGCGGTCGAGGAGCAGGAAGGGATAGCGGTGCGGCAGGTACTCGAGGATGCCGCGGATGTCGATGGTGGTCATTCGGAGGAGTCCTTGGGCGCGGCCGCTCGGGATTCGAGTCCGCGCAGGCGCTGCCGGAGCTGCGGCAGCTGCTTGAGGGTGGCGGCGGTGCGCTCCCACTGTCCATGGGCCTGCAGCGGCCAGGCGCCGGTGTAGAAACCCGGCTCGTCGACGGTACGCTCCACCAGCGAGAATCCGCCGATCACCGCGCCGTCGCAGATCTCGATGTGACCGGCGATGCCGACGCCGCCGCCCACCATGACGCGTGCGCCGATCGTCGCGCTGCCGGCGATGCCGACGCAGCCGGCGATGACGGTGTGCGCGCCGATCCGCACGTTGTGCGCGACCTGCACGAGATTGTCGATCTTCACGCCGTCACCGATCACCGTGTCGTCCAGCGCCCCGCGGTCGATCGAGCAGTTCGAGCCGATCTCGACGTCGTCGCCGATCCGCACGGAGCCCAGCTGGGCGATCTTGACGTAGCCCTCGCGCGAGGGCGCGAAGCCGAAGCCGTCCGAGCCGATCACCGTTCCCGAATGCACGATCGCACGCGCGCCGATCGTGACCTCCGCATAGACGACGACATTCGGGTGCAGGACGGAGCCCGTGCCGATCGAGGCACCCTCGCCGATCGCGCAGCCCGCGCCGATCCGGCAGCCATCGCCGATCGATGCGCCGGCCGCGATCGATGCGCCCGGGCCGACGTCGACGCCGGTGCCGAGGCGCGCCGCGGCATCGACGCGCGCCGACGGATCGATCGCGGGCGGACGGGGCGCGGGCGCGAGCAGCGCCGCGAACCACTGCGACAGCCGGGCGTAGGACACGTAGGGATCGGCGACGACGATCCGCGCGGCGCCGTCCGGCGCCGCGTCCTCGAGTGCGGACGAGACGATCAGCGCCCCCGCGCTCGAGGCGCGCGCGAGCTTCGCGTGGCGCCGGCCGGACAGGAAGGACACCGCGTCGGGACCGGCCTGCTCGAGCGAGGCGAGCCGGACGACGGGACGCGCGACGTCGCCGCGGACCTCGCCGCCGAGGCGCTCGGCGATCGCGCCGACGGTGACCGGCGCGGGCAGCGGGCGGTGCATCGGCGCCGCCCCTACTTCGCCTGGTTCAGCGCGCGCAGCACCTTTTCGGTCATGTCGATGCGCGGCGACACGTGCACGGCGTCCTGGAAGATCAGGTCGTACTTCTCCTGTTCGGCGATCTGGCGGATCACGCGGTTCGCCCGCTCGATCACGGTCGCCAGTTCCTCGTTGCGGCGCTGGTTGATGTCCTCGCGGAACTCGCGCTGCTTGCGCTGGAACTCGCGGTCGAGGTCGGCGAGTTCGCGCTGGCGGCGCAGCCGCTCGCCCTCGGCGACGACCGGCGCGTCCCGCTCGAGCTTCTCCGACATCTGCTTGAGTCGCGCCGCGGTGTCCTGGAGGTCCTTGTCGCGCCGAGAGAACTCCTGCTGGATGCGCTCCTGCGCGGACTTGGCGGCGCTCGACTCGCGGATGATCCGCTCGAGGCTCACGTAGCCGATCTTGGCCGGTGTCGCGTCCTGCTGGGCGAGCGCGAGGGTCGGGCTCGCGAGCAGGGCGGCCGCCGTGGCGAGCCGGGCTAGGGTCTTCATCGGGTCCATCCCCAGGGGCGCACGCCGCCGGGCCGTCCCGGCGCGCGGAGTCTCGCAGATCGGTCCATCGTCGCGGCGGGCCTCAGAATCCCGTCCCGATCTGGAACTGGAAGCGTTGGGTCCGATCGCCGGGCTGCTTGTTGATCGGGAAGCCCACGGACAGCTTCAGCGGACCGAGCGGCGACAGCCAGTTCAGGCCGAGGCCGGTCGAGTACCGCATGTCGGACAGGTCGATCGTGTCGGCCCAGACGTTGCCCGCATCGATGAACGTGAACATCCGGACCTGCTGGTCGTTGCCCGCACCGGGCAGCGGGAACAGGAACTCCGCGCTGCCCACGAGCTTCGACTGACCGCCCAGCGGGTAGTTGTCCTTGTCGCGCGGGCCGAGGCTCGCCGCCTCGTAGCCGCGGACCGAACCGATGCCGCCCGCATAGTAGTTCTTGAAGATCGGGTACGGATCGGTGCCGATCTGGAAGCCGCGGCCCAGCGAGGCCGACAGCGCGAAGGTGTAGTCCTTGGTCAGCGGCTTGTACCACTGCGCATCGAAGTTCGCGCGCGCGAATCGCAGGTCTCCGACCGGGAGCGTGACCTCGACGTTCCCGCCGAGGTAGATGCCCCGGGTGGGGGTCAGCGGGCTGTCCCGCTCGTCGCGCAGCCAGCCGAGCTGGCCGATCAGCGCCCAGCTGCTCGGCCCGTAGGCGTCGACGTACCGCTGGTAGCGGTCCGGCGGGTTCGTGCCGAGGTTGATGTTGTTGCGCTCGTAGATGACGCCGGTCGTCAGCCTGTCGACCTCGGTGTACGGCACGCCGAAGCGCATGCCGACGCCCTGCGTCTCGACCTTGTAGTCGCCCAGCCCGAGCGCGCTCGCGTTGAAGCGCCGGCTGTAGACGTCGAAGGTCCTCGAGACGCCATCCTGGGTGAAGTACGGATCGGTGCTGCTGAGGACGATGGTCCGCTGGGTCTGGCCGGTGTTCAGGTTGATGCCGAGCGACTTGCCCGTGCCGAGGAAGTTCTGCTGGTTCACCGACGCGGTCAGGATCAGCTTGTCCGTGCTCGAGAAGCCCAGGCCGATCAGGAAGGCGCCGGTGGAGCGCTCGGTGACGTTGACGGCAAGGTCGACCTGATCGGGCGCATCGGGCACCGGCACGGTGTCGATGGTGACGTCGGTGAAGTAGCCGAGCCGGGTCAGCCGCTCGCGCGACAACCGGATCTTGTCGGTGTCGTACCAGGCGCTCTCGAACTGACGCAGCTCGCGCCGGATCACCTCGTCACGGCTGCGCGCATTGCCCGAGATGTTGATCCGGCGGACGTAGGCACGACGGCCCGGATCGACGGTGACGTTGAAGAAGACGGTCCGCTTCTCGCGGTCGATCTCGGGGATCGCGTTGACGTTGGCGAACGCGTAGCCGATCGAGCCGTAGACCTCGGCCATCTGCCGGGTGGACTCCGACAGCCGCTGGCCGTTGAAGACGTCCCCCTCGCGGACCTGCATCAGCGTGTCGAGCTCGCTCTCGCGGCCGAGCGTGAGGCCGGTGAACTTGAAGCCGGTGACCGTGAAGCGCTCGCCCTCGGTCACGTTGACGGTGATGTAGACACCCTCGCGGTCCGGGTCGATCGAGACCTGGGTGGAGTCCACCGTGAATTCGAGGTAGCCGCGATTCAGGTAGAACGATCGCAGCCGCTCGAGGTCGCCGGCGAGCTTCTCGCGTGCGTACTGGTCGCTCTTGGTGTACCAGGACAGCCAGGTGGGCGTGGACAGCTGCAACTGGTCGAGCAGCGTCCGCTCGGTGAACGCCTTGTTGCCGACGAAGCGGATCTGCGTGATCCGCGCATCGGCGCCCTCCTCGATCGCGAGGGTGACCGCGACGCGGTTGCGCTCGAGCGGCGTCACCGTCGGGGTGACCTTCGCGGCGTACTTGCCGCGGGCGAGGTACTGCCGCTTGATCTCCTGCTCCGCGCGCTCGAGCAGCGCCCGGTCGAAGATCCGCGATTCGGCGAGGCCGAGTTCCTTCAGCGCCTTCGTGAGGTTCTCGGCGGAGATGTCCTTCGACCCGCTGACCTCGACGCTCGCGATCGTCGGACGCTCCTCGAGGTAGACCACGAGCACCTCGCCCTCGACCTCCAGGCGGACGTCGTTGAACAGTCCGGTGGCGTAGAGCGCACGCACCGCCTGCGACGCCCGCTGGTCGTCGAGCCGCTCGCCGACCTTCACAGGGAGGTAGCCGAACACGGTGCCGGGCTCGACACGCTGCACGCCGACGAGCCGGATGTCGCGCACGGTGAAGGGGTCGAAGGCCCACGCAAGCGGGCCGAGCATGCTCGCGACCAGCGCGAACACGACTTTAGCGAACGGACGCATGAAACTCCCGGTTGGCCAGCCGGCCGAACCGGCAGGTCAACCGCCGAACAGCCTGCTCAGATCGTTGAACAGCGCCACGGCCATCAACCCCACGATGGCCGCGAGCCCTGCCTTCTGGGTGACCTGCATGAACCGCTCCGAAAGCGGTCGACCCTTGATCGCCTCGAGTCCGTAATATACCAAATGCCCTCCGTCGAGGACCGGCACGGGCAGCAGGTTGAGGACACCGAGGCTCACGCTGATCAGCGCGAGGAACGCCACGTACGCCAATGCGCCGACTTTCGCGGACTGTCCCGCGTAGTCGGCGATCGCGACCGGGCCGCTCAGGTTGCGCCACGACAGCTCGCCGGTCAGCATCTTCCCGAGCATCCGCAGCGAGAACCACGACATGTCCCAGGTCTGGCGCGCGCCGTACGCGATCGCGTCGATCGGGCCGTGGTCGACGCGCACCATCTCGACGCGGTTCTGCAGCGCGGCGCCGATCCGCCCCACGTTGCGCCCGGCGTCCTCCGGACGCTCGGAACGCACGGCCTGCGGCACCACGACGATCCGCTGCTCGACGGCGCCGCGGCGAATGCCGAGCACCACCTCGCGCCCTGCGCTCTCGCGCAGCACCGCGATCAGGTCCGTCGCCCGTGCGATCGGGCGGTCGTCCACCGACAGCACCTGGTCGCCCGCGAGCAGGCCCGCCTTCGCGGCGCTGCCGTCGGGCGACACCGAGCCGATCAGCACCGTGCCGCCGGCGAGGTCGATGCCGAGCGTCCGCATGAAGTCCTTCTCGAGCTCGCCAGAGGCGAGCCCGCCGGTGTCGAGGGACACGCGCAGCGGACGGCCGTCGCGCATCACGACGAGGCGCGCGGGTCGCTTCTCGACGACCGCGTCGATCAGCCGCAGCCGCAGCTCGGACATCGAGCGGACCTCGCGCTCGTCGATGGCGGTCACCCGGTCTCCGGCCTGCAGGCCCGCGGCCGCCGCCTGCGTGCCCGCGGCGGGTTCGGCGACCAGCGCGGCAGGCTCCTCGATGCCGACCATGCCGAGCGAGGCGTAGAGGCCGATGGCCAGCAGGAAGTTCGCGAGCGGACCGGCGACGACGATCGCCGCGCGCTTGCCGAGGCTCTGCCGGTTGAAGGCGCGGTGCACTTCCTCGGGCGGCACCGAGCCCTCGCCGCCCTCGCGTTCGTCGAGCATCCGCACATATCCGCCGAGCGGGATCGGGGAGATCGTCCACTCGGTGCGGTCCGGGCCGACGGTGAAGCGCAGCAGCGGCGTGCCGAAGCCGATCGAGAACCTCAGCACCTTGACACCGCACCAGCGGGCGACCGAGTAGTGCCCGAGCTCGTGGACGAAGATCAGCAGCGCGAGCGCGAACAGGAAGGCGAGCAGCGTGGTCATCGGGCGTGTTCCACGAGGCGCTCGGTGGCTCGCGCGCGGGCGCGCGCGTCGAGCTCGAGGACCCCGGCGGTGTCGGAGGGCGCGGCGGCCGCGCCGAGCGCGTCGAGGACCGCCTCGTTGACGCGGGCGATGTCGGTGAAGCGGATGCGGCCCTCGAGGAAGGCATCGACCGCGACCTCGTTGGCCGCGTTCAGCACGCAGGGCGCGGCCGCCCCGGCCGCGAGCGCCTCGCGCGCGAGCCGCAGGCACGGGAAGCGCGCGGCATCGGGCCGTTCGAAGTCGAGGCGGCCGTGCGTCGCGAGGTCGAGCATCGAGACGCCGCTGGCGATCCGCCGCGGCCAGGCGAGCGCGTGCGCGATCGGGGTCCGCATGTCGGGGTTGCCGAGCTGCGCGAGGATCGAGCCGTCGACGTACTCGACCATCGAGTGGACGATGCTCTGCGGGTGGATCACGACGTCGAGCCGATCGGCCGGCATGTCGAAGAGGAAATGCGCCTCGATCAGCTCCAGCCCCTTGTTCATCATCGTCGCGGAATCGACCGAGATCTTGCGGCCCATGACCCAGTTCGGGTGCGCGACCGCCTGCTCGGGCGTGACCTCGGCCATCCGCTCGACCGGCATCGCGCGGAACGGTCCGCCGGAGGCGGTCAGCACGATGCGGCTCACGCCCTCGCGCCCCCCGTCGTCGGGCAGGCACTGGAACACCGCGTTGTGCTCGCTGTCGATCGGCAGGATCCGCGCGCCGCCGTCGCGTGCGGCCGCCAGGAAGACCGGGCCGGCCATCACGATCGCTTCCTTGTTCGCGAGCAGGATCGTCTTGCCGGCGCGGGCCGCGGCGAGCGTCGGCGCCAGGCCGGCGGCGCCGACGATCGCGGCCATGACCAGGTCGCATTCGGAGGCGGCGGCGACCCGCGCCGACGCATCGGGCCCGTCGAGCACCTCGGTTCGGGCGCCTGCCGTCGCGAGCCCGCGGCGCAGCGCGTCGGCCGCCGCCGGATCGGTCAGGACCGCGTAGGCCGGCCGATGCGCGAGGCACTGCTCGAGCAACCGCTCGTGGCTGCGGCGCGCGGTGAGCGCGAAGACCTCGAAGCGGTCGGGATGGCGCGCGACCACGTCGAGCGTGCTCTCGCCGATCGAGCCGGTGGCGCCGAGGATCGTGATCCGCTGCATGGAGGGCCGATTATCGCAGGACTTGCAGAAGCAGCAGGCAGCCGGGCATCGTCGGGATCAACGCGTCGATCCGGTCGAGGATCCCGCCGTGACCCGGCAGCAGCGTGCCGCTGTCCTTCACGCCGGCGAGCCGCTTGAGCAGCGATTCATAGAGGTCGCCGACCACCGACAGGCCGGCGATCGCCGCCAGCACCAGGGCCGCCGGCAGCAGGCCGGCGCGGGCGGCGAGCCAGCTGGAGAAGACGCCGGGCGCCTGCGCTCCGCTCCCGGCCGACCCCGGCCAGCCGATCGCGACCCCGGCGGCCACCGCCAGCACCGCGACGATGCCGCCCGCCACCCCTTCCCAGGTCTTGCCCGGGCTCACCCGCGGCGCGAGCTTGTGCCGGCCGAACGCGCGTCCGGCGAAGTAGGCGCCGATGTCGGCGAGCCAGACGATCGCCATCGCCGAGACCAGCGTCGCCGCGCCGGCGAGCCGGAGTTCGTAGAGCGCGATCCAGGCGGCCGCGAGCACCAGAGCGGCGACCGCCCAGCCCGGTCCGACCCGGTGGACACGCGCCAGCGACAGCGGGCCGATGGACAGCCAGAACGCGAGGCTGGCGCCCGCCAGGACCGCGACGAGGGTCGGCGGCGCCGAACCCGGGGCGGTGCCGCTGCGCCAGGCGACGTAGCCGAGACCGCCGGCGACCAGCGCCGCGCCGAGTGCCCGCCCGCCGCCGGCCGAACCCAGCAGCCGGCCCCATTCGGCGGCACCGATCGCCAGGGCGGCGAGCGAGACCAGGCCCCAGACCCAGGGCGGCGCGAGGAAGATCGACGGGACGAGCAGCGCCAGCAGGACCAGCGCCGTGACGACCCGTTGCCCGAGCACGGGGCGCCGGCCTCAGGGCGCCTGGACGTCGACCGGCGCGGCGAGCTGCGCGCTGGTCCGTCCGAAACGGCGCTCGCGCGCCCGGTACGACTCGAATGCGCGCGCCAGCTCGGAGGCGCCGAAATCGGGCCAGTAGGCGTCGGTGAAGTACAGCTCGGTGTAGGCCAGCTGCCAGAGCATGAAGTTGCTGATCCGCTGCTCGCCGCCCGTCCGGATGAACAGGTCGGGCTCGGGCGCGTGGCGCATCGACAGGTAGGGCGTGAGGTCCGCCTCGTCGATCCGCGACGGATCGGCCGCGAGCTCGGGCCGCGCGGCGAGCATCGCCCGCATCGCCTGCAGCACGTCCCAGCGGCCGCCGTAGTTCGCGCAGACGGTCAGCGTCATGCGCCTGTTCTGCGCGGTCCGCAGCTGCGCCTGCTCGATCAGCGTCTGCAGCCGGGGCTCGAAGGCCGAGGTGTCGCCCACGATCCGCAGCCGGATGCCGTTGGCCCGCAGCTGCGCCACCTCGCGCTCGAGCGCCATGATGAACAGCCGCATCAGCAGCGACACCTCGTCGGGCGGCCGCCGCCAGTTCTCCGAGCTGAACGCGAACAGCGTCAGGTATTCGACGCCGCTCTGGACGCAGGCCTCGACGGTGGCCCGGACCGCCTCGACGCCCTTGGAGTGGCCGGCCACCCGCGGCAGGCGGCGCGTGGTCGCCCACCGCCCGTTGCCGTCCATGATGATGGCGACGTGGCGGGGAACGTCCCCGGCCTCGGGGACCGCGAGGGTCGAGCTGGCGTGTTTCATCGAGCCATCATGCGTCGGGCGGGAGGCAGGGTGCGTCCGCCGCCGTCAGACGGTCATGATCTCCTGCTCCTTGGCCTGCAGGAGTCTGTCGATTTCGACGACGAACCGGTCGGTCAGCTTCTGGACGTCGTCCTGGGCGCGACGCTCCTCGTCCTCGGAGATGCCCTTCGCCTTCAGCAGCTCCTTCAGGTGACCGTTCGCGTCGCGGCGCAGGTTGCGGACCGCGACCTTGGCGTCCTCGCCCTCGCCCTTCACGACCTTGACCAGTTGCTTGCGGCGCTCCTCGGACAGCGGCGGCATCGGCACCCGGATCAGCTCGCCCATCATCGTCGGGTTCAACCCGAGGTCCGACTCGCGGATCGCCTTGTCGACGGCCTGCGCCATCTTCTTCTCCCAGACCGACACGCCGATCGTCCGCGCGTCGAGCAGGGTGACGTTCGCGACCTGGCTGATCGGCACCATCGAGCCGTAGTACTCGACCTGGACGTGATCGAGCAGGCCGGCGTGGGCCCGGCCCGTACGGACCTTCGAGAGGTTGGCGGACAGCGACTCGACCGACTTGCGCATCTTCTGCTCGGTCGACTGGCGGATCTCGGGAATGGTGGTGGCCATGCGGGAAGACTCCGGATTCAGACGTGGACCAGCGTGCCCTCGTCCTCGCCGAGGAGCACGCGGCGCAGCGCCCCCTCCTTGAAGATCGAGAAGACCTTGATGGGCAGCTTCTGGTCGCGGCACAGCGCGAACGCGGTGGCGTCCATGACCTTCAGGTCGCGGCCGATCGCCTCGTCGAAGCTGATCGTGCGGTAGCGGGTGGCCGTCGGGTCCTTCATCGGATCGGCACTGTACACCCCGTCCACCTTCGTGGCCTTCAGCACCACCTGCACGCCCATCTCGGCACCGCGCAGCGCGGCCGCGGTGTCGGTGGTGAAGAACGGGTTGCCGGTACCGGCGGCGAAGATGACCACCCGCTTCTCCTCGAGGTAGCGCAGCGCCCTCGGACGGATGTACGGCTCGACCACCTGCTCGATCTTCAGCGCGGACATGGTCCGGGCCGGCACGCCGGCGCCGCGCAGCGCGTCCTGCAGCGCCAGCGCGTTCATGACGGTCGCGAGCATGCCCATGTAGTCGGCGGTCGCGCGGTCCATGCCGGCTGCGCCGCCCGCGACGCCGCGGAAGATGTTGCCGCCGCCGATGACGATCGCGAGCTCGACCCCCATCGCCACCGCCTGGGACACCTGCTCCACCATCCCGGCGATCGTGCCGCGGTTGATCCCGTAGGCGTCGCCGCCCATCAGCGCCTCGCCGGAGAGCTTGAGCAGCACGCGGCGGTAGTGGGGAGCGGGCGTTGCGGTGTCGGTCATCGGATCGCGCTTCTCGTGTCTCGGGTGGATCGCGGACCGGGGCTCGACCCGGCCCGGGAGGGGCCGCGGGGCCGGCCCGTGCCGCCCCCGCGACCGACCGCGGCGCTCAGCGCCCCGCTGCGGCGGCCGCCTGCGCGGCGACCTCGGCGGCGAAATCGGTCTGCTTCTTCTCGATGCCCTCGCCGACGACGTAGAGCGTGAAGGCGTGGACCTTCGCGCCGCGCGCCTTCAGCAGCTGCTCGACGGTCTGCTTGTCGTCCTTGACGAACGGCTGGCCGAGCAGCGTGACTTCCTTCAGGTACTTCTGCACCGTGCCCTCGACCATCTTCGCGACGATCTCGGCCGGCTTGCCCGACTCGGCCGCCTTCTGCGAGGCGATCGAGCGCTCCTTCTCGATCAGATCGGCGGGCACGCCGGTCCGGTCGAGCGAGACAGGCTTCGAGGCGGCGATCTGCATCGCCAGATCCTTGGCGAGCGCGTCGTCGCCACCCTCGACGTCGACCAGCACGCCGATCTTCGAGCCGCCGTGGACGTAGCTCGCCACCTTGCCGGCGCCCGCCACGCGGATGAAGCGGCGGATCGACATGTTCTCGCCGATCTTGCCGATCAGCGCGGTGCGGCGCGCCTCGACGGTCGCGCCGTCGATCGTCGCGGCCGAGAGCGCGGCCACGTCGGCCGGCGCCTGCGCGGCGACCAGCGCGGCGAGCGCCTTCGCGAAGGCCTGGAAGTCGTCGTTCTTCGCGACGAAATCGGTCTCGCAGTTCACTTCGACCATCGCGGCCACCTTGCCGTCGGCCGACAGGTGGACGCCGACGATGCCCTCGGCCGTGACGCGCGACGCGGCCTTGCCGGCCTTGCTGCCCAGCTTCACGCGGAGGATCTCCTCCGCCTTCGCCATGTCGCCACCGGCTTCGGTCAGCGCCTTCTTGCACTCCATCATCGGCGCGTCGGTCTTCTCGCGCAGCTCCTTCACCATCCCTGCGGTGATCTCAGCCATTGCTCTGTGCTCCTGGATTCCGTGATGCGCGGGAGGCGCGTCGGTCCGCGCCCCCCGTCGGGTCGTTCCGCGGGTCCGGCCCGCGCCGGACGGGCCCCGGCTGGCGGGCGCCCGCCGTGCTCAGGCCTCTTCCGAGGCGACCTCGACGAACTCGTCGCCGCCCTTGGCGACGTCCTGCAGCGAGGCGGCGCGACCGGCCAGCACCGCGTCGGCAGCGCCGGTGGCGTACAGCGCGATCGCCTTGCCCGAGTCGTCGTTGCCCGGGATCACGTAGTCGATGCCGTCCGGAGAGTGGTTGGTGTCGACGACGCCGACGACCGGCACCCCGAGCTTCACCGCCTCGGTGACCGCGATCTTGTGGTAACCCACGTCGATGACGAACAGCGCGTCGGGCAGGCCGTTCATGTCCTTGATCCCGCCGATGGCCTTGTTCAGCTTCTCCATCTCGCGGCTGAACAGCAGCGCCTCCTTCTTGGACATCCGCTCCAGGCCGCCTTCGGCCAGGGTGGTCTCCATGTCGCGCAGCCGCTTGATCGAGGTCTTGACGGTCTTGAAGTTGGTCAGCATGCCGCCGAGCCAGCGCTCGTCGACGTAGGGCATGCCGGCACGGCGGGCCTGCTCGGCCACGATCTCGCGCGCCTGGCGCTTGGTGCCGACGAACAGCACGGTGCCGCGGTTGGCGGCCAGCTGGGTCAGGTACTTCATCGCGTCCTGGTACATGACCAGGGTCTTTTCCAGGTTGACGATGTGGATCTTGTTCCGATGGCCGAAGATGTACGGGGCCATCTTGGGGTTCCAGAAACGGGTCTGGTGCCCGAAATGGACACCCGCTTCCAGCATCTGACGCATGGTCGTCATGAGAACTCCTTCGAGGGTTGCGTTTGCGCGGCCCGGGACGGCTCCGACACGCACGAAGGCGTGCACCCGAGGAGACGTCCTGACGGAACCTTGAGTTGTCCGCACCGCCCCGGCACACTCCCGCCTCTGGACGGAAGGCACCCGCGCCGTGCGAAGGCCGCGTGGATTTCCTGCCTCGATCCACCCCCCGGGACACCGGCCGGGTCTCGCCGCCCCGCCACCGTCGGAGACGGGTGGCGGGAACGCCGATTCCGGTCGATTGCCGGGCGCCTGGATCCAGGCAAGCCTATAATCATAGCCCGAACAACGAGTTACCTACAAGTTCGATGTCGATCGTCATCAAGTCCGAGGCCGAGATCGCCGCGATGCGCCTGGCCGGACGCCTCGCGTCCGAGGTGCTGGACTTCATCGCGCCGCACGTGAGGCCCGGCGTCACGACGGGGCAGCTGGACCGGCTCTGCCACGACTACATGGTGAACGAGCAGAAGACGATCCCGGCGCCGCTCAATTACGCCCCGCCCGGCTACCGCCCGTTCCCGAAATCCGTCTGCACGTCGGTCAACCACCAGGTCTGCCACGGTATCCCGGGCGACAAGGTGCTGAAGAACGGCGACGTGCTGAACATCGACGTGACCGTCATCAAGGACGGCTTCCACGGCGACACCAGCCGGATGTACTTCGTCGGCGAGCCCTCGATCGCGGCCCGCCGGCTCTGCCAGGTCACCCACGAATGCATGTGGCTCGGCATCGCGCAGGTCCGCCCGGGCGCGAGCCTGGGTGACATCGGCCATGTGATCCAGCGGCACGCCGAGGCCGCCGGCTACTCGATCGTCCGCGAGTTCTGCGGCCACGGGATCGGGCGCCGCTTCCACGAGGAGCCGCAGATCCTGCACTACGGGCGGCCCGGCACGGGCGAGAAGCTGGTACCCGGCATGATCTTCACGATCGAGCCGATGGTGAACGCCGGCCGCCGCGAGGTCCGCGAACTGGCCGACGGCTGGACGATCGTCACCAAGGACCACAGCCTGTCGGCGCAGTGGGAGCACACGGTGCTGGTGACCGACATCGGCCACGAGGTGCTGACGACCTCCGCCGGCGCGCCCGCCCGTCCCGCGCCGCTGCCGGCGGCGGCCTGACACGGTCCCGCCGGCCTCCCGGATGGACGCCCCCGTCGCGGTCGCGGCCGACCCGCTGTCCGGCGCCGACCGCGGTCCCGTCGATGTCCCCGCGCTGCGTACGGCGCTCAGGGCCCGCCGCGCGGCACTGATCGAAGCCTTCCGCGCCCGCGGCGACGTCCGGGCGCTGCTGCGCGGCATCGTCCGCGTCACCGACGCGGTGCTGCTCGCGCTCTGGCGCGACGCCGGCCTGCAGCCCGACTGCGCGCTGGTGGCCGTCGGCGGCTACGGCCGACGCGAGCTGCTGCCGCACTCCGACGTCGACCTGCTGCTGCTGGTGCCGGCGTCCGAGGATCCCGACCGGCTCGCCCGGCTGGAACGCTTCGTCGGTGCCTGCTGGGACGTGGGCCTGGAGATCGGGCACAGCGTGCGCACCGTGGAGCAGTGCTTCACCGAAGCGGCCGGCGACGTCACCGTCCGGACCAGCCTGCTCGAACGGCGCTGGCTGGCCGGTCGGCGCGGCCTGTACACGCGGCTGGGCGAGGGCCTCGACGCGGCGCTCGACGGACGCGCGTTCTTCCACGCGAAGCTGTTCGAGCTGCGCCAGCGGCACGTGAAGTTCGAGGACACGCCGTACAGCCTCGAGCCGAACGTCAAGGAGAGCCCGGGCGGGCTGCGCGACCTGCAGTCGATCCTCTGGATCGCGCGGGCGGCACGGATCGGCAGCGGCTGGGGGCAGCTCGCCGCCCGCGGCCTGGCGACCCGGGCCGAGGCCGCCCTGCTCGCCGGATACGAGCGCAAGCTGAAGGTCATCCGCGCGTGGCTGCACATCGTGGCCGGCCGCCGCGAGGACCGGCTGGTCTTCGACCTGCAGGCGCAGGTGGCGCGCGCGATGGGCTTCGACGCCGAGGACGCGCGGCTGGCGAGCGAGCAGCTGATGCAGCGTTTCTACTGGACCGCGAAGTCGGTGACCCAGCTGTCGACGCTGCTGATCCAGAACCTCGAGGCCGAGCTCTTCCCGGAGAACGCCGGCCAGCCCGAACCGATCGACGACGAGTTCCGCAACGTCCGCGGGCTGCTCGACGCGGTCGACCCCGGCCTCTTCGAGCGCGATCCGAAGGCGATCCTGCGTGCCTTCCTGGCGATGGAGGCGCATCCGGAGCTCTCCGGGATCAGTGCGCCGACGCTGCGCGCGATCTGGCGCGCCCGCACGCGGATCGACGCGGCCTACCGCCGCGACCCGGAGAACCGCGCCGCGTTCATCGCGCTGCTGCAGGCGCCGCGCGGCGTGACGCGCGCGCTGCGACGGATGAACCAGTGGTCGGTACTGGGCCGCTACCTGCCGGCGTTCCGGCGGATCGTGGGTCGCATGCAGCACGACCTGTTCCACGTCTACACCGTGGATCAGCACATCCTGATGGTCGTGCGCAACCTTCGCCGGTTCTGGATGGCCGAGCATGCCCACGAGTACCCGCTCTGCAGCCAGCTCGCCGCGGGCTTCGACAAGCCCTGGCTCCTGTACGTCGCCGCCCTCTTCCACGACATCGCCAAGGGTCGGGGCGGCGACCACTCGACGCTCGGCCGCGTGGACGCGCGCCGCTTCTGTCGCCAGCACGGCCTGGCCGACGAGGACGGCCGGCTGGTGGAGTTCCTCGTCGAGCATCACCTGACGATGTCCTCGATCGCACAGAAGCAGGATCTGAGCGACCCGGACGTGATCGCGGCGTTCGCGCGGCTCGTCGGCACCGATCGGCGGCTGACCGCGCTCTACCTGCTGACGGTGGCCGACATCCGAGGCACCAGCCCGAAGGTCTGGAACGCCTGGAAGGGCAAGCTGCTCGAGGACCTGTTCCGCGCCACCAAGCGGGTGCTGGGCGGCGAGGACGCGAGCGCCGACGCGCGCTTCGACGCGCGTCGCGCCGAGGCGGTGCGGCTGCTGAACCTGCACGGCCTGTCGCCCGACGCATACGCCGGCTTCTGGAGGCAGCTCGACATCGGCTACTTCCTGCGCAACGACGCGCAGGACATCGCCTGGCAGACCCGCGTGCTGCACCGGCATCCGGACACCGACGCGCCGCTGGTGTGCACGCGGCTCGCGCCGATCGGCGAGGGCTTCCAGGTCGTGGTCTACCTGCCGGACCAGCCCGACCTGTTCGCGCGGATCTGCGGCTACTTCGACAGCAAGAACCTGTCGGTGCTCGACGCCCGGATCCACACCACGCGCAACGGACGCGCGCTCGACAGCTTCCTGGTCGTCGACCCGAACCATGTGTCGCAGTACCGGGACATCCTCGCCCTCGTCGAGGTCGAGCTCGCCCAGCGGCTCGCGCAGCGACGACCGCTCGAGGCGCCGGTCCGCGGCCGGGCGTCGCGCCGCTCGCGCTACTTCCCGATCGCGCCGCAGGTCGACCTGCGTCCCGACGAGCGCGGCAACCGATACCTGCTGTCGGTGGTCGCCAACGACCGCACCGGCCTGCTCTACGGGATCGCCCGCACCCTCGCCCGCCACGGCATCAACCTGCAGGCGGCGCGGATCATGACGCTCGGCGAGCGGGCCGAGGACGTGTTCCTGATCGACGGGGCGGCGCTCGCGAATGCGCGCCAGCAGATCCAGCTGGAGAGCGAGCTGCTCGAGGCGATGAGGGGCTGACGCGGGACCCGCCGACGCGGGGCCCGTGCCGGCGCTTCAGTCGTCCCGGAGGGTCTCGCCGGGGAACAGCGCCTCGATGAAGCCGAAACGGGTCAGGTCGCGGATCCGGCGCGGGTAGAGGATGCCGTCGAGGTGATCGCACTCGTGCTGCACCACGCGCGCATGGAAGCCCTCGGCCTCGCGCACGATCGGCGTGCCGCGCGCGTCGACGCCGCGGTAGCGGATGCGCGCGATCCGCGGCACCCAGCCGCGCATCCCGGGCACCGACAGGCAGCCCTCCCAGCCCTCCTCCTCGACCTCGCCGAGCGGCTCGATCACCGGGTTGACGAGCACGGTCGGCGGCACCGGCGGCGCGCCCGGATAGCGGGGATTCGACTCGTAGCCGAAGATCACCACGCGCAGGTCCACGCCGATCTGCGGCGCGGCGAGCCCCGCGCCATTGCGGTCGGCCATCGTGTCGAACATGTCCGCGATCAGGGCATGCAGCTCGGGGGTGTCGAGGCGATCGACCGGTTTCGCGACGCGCAGCAGGCTCGGATCGCCCATCCGCAGCACCGTGCGGATCATCGCGCCGCCCTGGCCGGCGCCGACTCGCGCAGCGCGGCGGCGATCACGCGACGGGCACGGACCATCGCCGCCTCCATCACCGCGCCCATCGCCTCCATCGAGATCGCCGCGCGGCTGTCCCCGAGGCCGGCCGCATGGTTCGCGACCACCGCGAGCACCGCGTAGGGCAGTTCGAGCTCGCGCGAGAGCACGGCCTCCGGCATGCCGGTCATGCCGACGAGGTCGCAGCCGTCGCGCTCCATCCGACGGATCTCGGCCGCGGTCTCCAGCCGCGGCCCCTGGGTGCAGCCGTAGCAGCCGTGGGCGACGATCGGCTCGCCGACCGACGCCGCCGCGTCCAGCAGCCGCCGGCGCAGCGGCTCGGCGTACGGCTGCGTGAAGTCGACGTGGGTGACAGGGCTGTCCGGCCCCTCGAAGAAGGTGGCCTTGCGCCCGTGCGTGTAGTCGACGATCTGGTCGGGCACGACGAGCGCGCCCGGACCGCAGTCGGCGCGGATCCCGCCCACGGTGGCGACGGCGAGCACCGCGGTGGCGCCGACGTGATGCAGGGCCCAGAGGTTGGCGCGGTAGTTGATCTGGTGCGGCGGGATCGTGTGGCCGTAGCCGTGCCGCGCGAGGAAGACGACCGGGGCGCCGTCGATGGTGCCGAAGGACAGCGCGCACGACGGATCCCCGTAGGGCGTGCGCACCACCTCGCGACGTTGGAGCTTCAGGTCGGCGAGCTTCGCGAGCCCGCTGCCGCCGATGATCGCGTGCATGGAAGGATGTCTCCGCGGCCCGGCTGGGGACCGCCCGGGTAACGGAA
This sequence comes from Pseudomonadota bacterium, assembly GCA_046046245.1. Classification (GTDB taxonomy): domain Bacteria; phylum Pseudomonadota; class Gammaproteobacteria; order Burkholderiales; family Burkholderiaceae_E; genus UBA4615. The sequence goes on from JBJOKE010000088.1 coordinate 22,237, forward strand.
GGGACCGGCGGGCACGGGCCCGCCGCCGGGGCCGGCGCGCCGGGGCGCGCCGGGATCGACCGGTCAGCGGCCGCCGCGCCGCTCGAGGAACGTCGCGAAGTCCGCGCCGACCTCGGGGTGGCGCAACGCGAGCTCGACCGTCGCCTGAAGATACCCGATCTTCGAGCCGCAGTCGTAGCGGGTGCCTTCGAAGCGATAGGCGAGCACCGGCTCGTCGTTGATCAGGCGCGCGAGCGCGTCGGTGAGCTGCAGCTCGCCACCGGCGCCCGGCTTGATGTTCGCGAGGTGGTCGAAGACCAGCGGCGTCAGCACGTAGCGGCCGACCACCGCCTGCGTCGACGGCGCGACCTCGGGCTTCGGCTTCTCGACGATGCCGGTCACGCGGGCGGTCCGCTCGCCCCAGGGCGACGACGAGACGATCCCGTACGACGAGGTCTCCTCGCGGGCCACCTCCTGGACCGCGAGCACGCTCGAGTGGTGCTTGCCGTACTGCTCGACCATCTGCGCGAGCACCGCGGTGCCCGATTCGCCCGGCTGCATCAGGTCGTCGGCGAGCAGCACCGCGAAGGGCTCGTCGCCCACCACCGAACGGGCGCACAGCACGGCGTGGCCGAGACCGAGCGGTTCGGCCTGGCGGATGTAGACGCAGTTGACGCCCTCGGGGGTCACCGCCCGCACCGTGTCGAGCAGCGCGGTCTTGTTCTTCGCGGCCAGCTCGGCCTCGAGCTCGTAGGCCTTGTCGAAGTGGTCCTCGATGCTGCGCTTGTTGCGGCCCGTGATGAAGATCATCTCGGTGATGCCGGCGGCCGCCGCCTCCTCGACCGCATACTGGATCAGCGGCTTGTCCACCACCGGCAGCATCTCCTTCGGCGACGCCTTGGTCGCGGGAAGGAAACGCGTGCCCAGGCCCGCCACGGGAAAGACCGCCTTACGAATCTTCTTGGCCATCGTGTCCGATCATCCGAATGAACGCCTCGAGTCCGATCACCGGGATGCCCAGCGCGATCGCCTTCGCGACCTTGCTGCCCGGGCTGTCGCCCGCGAGGACGAAGTCGGTCCGCTTCGAGACCGAGCCGGTCGCGGCGCCGCCGTGGCGGCGGATCAGCGACTCGGCCTCGTCGCGGGCCATACCGGGCAAGGTCCCGGTGACCACGATGGTGCGCCCGGCCAGGGCACCCGTCGGGGCGTCGGCCGACGGCTGGCCGCTGGCGACCCCTCCGGAGGCGGGCGCGGCGTCGCGTCGGCGCACCGGCGGTGCCGGCTCGACGCCGGCCGCGAGCAGCTGCACGATCACCTCGCGGTTGTGGGGCTCGGCGGCGAAGGCCTCGATCGCCCGCATGATCTCCGGCCCGACGCCCTCGAGCGGCACCGGCCTCAGCGGCTCTCCCTTCGGCCGAGCCTTCGCGTTGTGCTTCTGCGCGGCCGCCTTCTCATCGATCAGCGCCGTCCAGTCGGCGTCGAGCACCCCGTCGACGCTGCCGAACTCGGCCGCCAGGATTCGCGCCACCTCCTCGCCCACGTGCCGGATCCCGAGCGCGAACAGGAAGCGCTCGAGGTCGACCGAGCGCGAGGCAGCGATCGCGGCGACGACGTTGGCGGCCGACTTCTCGCCCATCCGCTCCAGTCCGGCGAGCGTCGCGGCATCGAGCCGGTACAGGTCGGCAGGCGTCCGGACCAGGTCGCGGTCGACCAGCTGCTCGACGATCTTCTCGCCCAGCCCGTCGACGTCCATCGCGCGACGCTGGGCGAAGTGCAGCAGCGCCTGCTTGCGCTGGGCCTTGCAGTACAGGCCGCCGACGCAGCGCCAGGCGACCTCGCCCGGCTCGCGGACCGCGGCGGAACCGCACACCGGACAGCAGGTGGGCATCGCGAACCGGCGGGCGTCGGCCGGGCGGCGCTCGGGCACGGCGCGGACCACCTCCGGGATCACGTCCCCCGCGCGCCGGACCACCACCGTGTCGCCGATCATCAGGTCCTTGCGGGCGAGCTCGTCCTCGTTGTGCAGCGTCGCGTTGGTGACGGTCACGCCGCCGACGAAGACCGGCTTCAGCCGTGCGACCGGCGTCAGCACCCCGGTGCGGCCGACCTGCACGTCGATGTCGAGCAGCTCGGTCAGCGCCTCCTCGGCCGGGAACTTGTGGGCGATCGCGAAGCGCGGCGCGCGCGCCACGTAGCCGATCGCGTCGTGCCAGGCGCGCTGGTCGACCTTGTAGACGACGCCGTCGATGTCGTAAGGCAGGTCGGAACGGCGGACCCCGACGTCGCGATAGAACGCGAGCAGGCCGTCGACGTCGGCGGCGGTGCGGCGGTGCGGGCCGACCGGCAGCCCGAGCTCGGCGAACCAGTCGAGCAGCCCCGCGTGCGAGGCCGGGATCCCGACGTCGTCCGAGACCTCGCCCAGCCCGTAGGCGAAGAAGCGCAGCGGCCGCTGCGCGGTCAGCGACGGGTCGAGCTGGCGCAGGCTGCCGGCCGCGGCGTTGCGCGGGTTCACGAAGGTCTTCTCGCCGCGGGCGGCCTGCTGGGCGTTCATCCGCTCGAAGTCGCGGCGGAACATCAGCACCTCGCCGCGGACCTCGAGTCGGCGCGGGACCGCGGGCCGCCCGACCACCGCCGTCGCCGGGTCCGCGAGCCGCAGCGGGATCGCGCGGACCGTCCGGAGGTTCGCGGTCACGTCCTCGCCGACCGCGCCGTCGCCGCGGGTGGCGCCCCGGACGAAGCGGCCCTCCTCGTAGCGCAGGCTGATCGCGAGGCCGTCGAACTTCAGCTCGGCGCAGTAGCGCAGCGCATCGGGGTCCAGGCCGGCAGCGTGTGTCGCCTCGCGGACACGCCGGTCGAAGCCGCGGACGTCCTCGTCGTCGAACGCGTTCTGCAGCGACAGCATCGGCAGTGCGTGCCGCACGGTGCCGAAGGCGGCGACGGGCGCGCCGCCGATGCGCCGGGTCGGCGACTCGGGCGAGTCGAACGCCGGATGGGCCGCCTCCAGCGCCTGCAGCTCGCGGAACAGCCGGTCGTACTCGGCGTCGGGCACCGTCGGTGCGTCGAGCACGTAGTAGGCGTGGTTGTGCCGCTCGAGCTCCGCGCGCAGCGCGTCGATCCGTGCCTTCGCCGCCGTCGCCTCCGGACCGGCCCCGCTCATCGACCGGTCCTCAGTTGAAGACGCGCAGCGCGGCCGGCGAGCCGGCGTCCAGGCCGGCCTCCTGCAGCGACGCGTAGCGGCCGGCCAGCTGCCGCGCGACGCCGGCGGCGGCCGCGTCGGTCATCGGCTGGCCCGCGTCGTCGACGACCCGGCCGCCGGTCCGCTCGGCACAGGCGCGCGCGGCGTCGACCATCCGCCACCACGGGTCGGCGGCCTGCGGCGCGCGCGGCACGTCGAGCAGCAGGGTCAGCTGCTCCGCACGCTCGCCGAGCGCGAGCGAGAACAGCACCTCGCCCTCGTCACCGAGCGCGGCGAAGCGGTTGTTGCCGCGCTCGTGCAGCTCGAGCCCCGCGGCGAGCGCCGCGAGCTCGCCCGGCGACAGCGGGGTCGGCGTCTCGACGTTCAGTCCGAGCACCGCGTCGAACCGGGCGCAGGCCTCGTCGAGCTGGCGTGCGTGCTCGAGCACCGGGCCCATCTCGGGAACGATGGCACCGCCCGCTCCGACCGCCCGGCCCAGCGCCTGCATCGCGTTCGAGAAGTCGGAGAACTCCATCGCGTTCAGCGGCCCGTGGCGGTTGGCGAGCAGCACGCCGGCACGCACGCGGAAGGCGGCGTCGAGCGACGCGTGCGGCACGATCCAGTGCCCGTCGCCTGCGTCGACCTCGATCGCGATCGGCTTGGACCCGGCCCGGCGCAGCGTCGAGGCGGCGGCCAGCACCCGGTCGGCGCCGACCGGGGCAGCGAGCCCGAAGGCGACGATGCAATCGAGGCGCGGGTCGAGGACAGGGCCCGCAGAGCGGACCGCCTGCGGGTCGCGGACGGATGGCACGGGCGTGTCGATCGGCATCGCGGCCGTGGCGGGCCGATCGGGTCGGCCCCCGGCGGGACCCGCGGCGCGGCCATCGTCCACCGCCGACGCATGCTCGCAGTCCGGCTCGCTCGCGCGGCCGCCGATGGTCGGTGCCGCGGTCGGCGGGCGCATGGAACCCGGGGCGTCGAGGTCGTCGTCGACCGACAGCCGCGTCGCGGCATCGGCTCCGGACCGCGACGGACCCGGCCCGAAGGTCGGTTCGATCCGATCCCCGGGCGACGGCGGCGCGGGCGGTGCCGCCTCGCCGAGCGCCGGTTCCTCGCGCTCGCCTGCCGGGGGGGGCGCCGACGGGGCCGGCTTGCGCTGGGCCGCGAGCGTGTCGCGCCAGGCGTCGCGCAGCCGGGTCTGGCGCCCCTGCAGCAGGTTGAAGACCAGCACCACCGCGAGCGCGATGACGAACAGCCCGATCAGGCTCGCCCAGAGGGTGTCCATCAGGCCGCCTCCGCGAAGCCGGCCGCCGCCTGGAGGTCGACCGCCACGATCCGGGACACGCCGCGCTCCTGCATCGTGACGCCGACCAGCTGCTGGGCGAGCTCCATCGTGATCTTGCTGTGGGTGATGAAGAGGAACTGCGTCTGCCCCGACATCCGGCGGACCATCGCGCAATAGCGCTCGGTGTTCGCGTCGTCGAGCGGGGCGTCGACCTCGTCGAGCAGGCAGAACGGCGCCGGGTTCAGCTGGAACATCGCGAACACCAGCGCGATCGCGGTCAGGGCCTTCTCGCCGCCCGACAGCAGGTGGACCGACTGGTTGCGCTTGCCGGGCGGCTGCGCGACCACCGAGACGCCGGAGTCGAGGATCTCCTCGCCGGTCAGCACCAGCCGGGCCTCGCCACCGCCGAACAGCTCGGGGAACAGCGTGCCGAAGTGACCGTTGACGGTGTCGAAGGTCTCCTGGAGCAGCGCCCGGGTCTCGCGGTCGATCTTGCGGATCGCGTCCTCGAGGGTCTGGATCGCCTCGTTCAGGTCGGCCGACTGGGAACTCAGGAAGCCGTGCCGCTCGCGCCCCGCCTCAAGCTCGTCGAGCGCGGCGAGGTTCACCGCGCCGAGCGCCGCGATCGCGTTGGCGAGCCGCGTGACCTCGCCCTGCAGCCACGACGCGCGCGGCGCCTGCTCGAATCGGGCCCGGACCGCCGCCTCGTCGACCTCGGCCTGCGCGAGCTGCTCGGCGAACTGCTCGGCGCCGAGCCGCGCGGCCTGCTCCTTCAGCTGCAGCTCGGTGAGCCGCTGACGGAGCGGGTCCTGCGCCCGCTCGTGGCCGAGGCGCGACTCGTCGAGCTCGCGCATCGTCGCGGTCAGCGCGTCGAGCCGCGCACGCGCCTCGGCGAGCGCCTGCTCGGCCCGCACGCGTGCGTCGAGCGCGTCCTGAAGCCCGGCACGGGCCGCGGCGTCGGACAGCTCGGCCAGCCGGACGTTCAGCGTCTCGACCTCGTCCAGTCCCTGCTCGACGGCGCGGCGTGCCTGCGCGATCTGCTCGCGCAGCGACTGCCGCCGCGCCTCGATCTCGCGGACCGAGAAGGCCGCCTCGCGCTCGTCGCGCTCGAGCTCGCGCAGCCGCTCGCGGGCGTCGGTGAGCGCCGCGTCGGCATCCTCCCAGCCCGTCCGCTGTGCCTCCACGGCCTCCTGGCGCTCGGCCAGTTCGAGGTCGAGCGTCTCGAAGCGCGCCCCTTCCTCGGCCAGCGCCGCCTCGCGCCCGGCGAGCTGTGCGGCCACCTCGGCGAGGTCGGCGTCCAGCCGGGCTCGGTCGGCGCTCGCGCGCTGGACCTGCTGCGCGCAGCGCTCGGTCTCGAGCCTCAGTGCGGCGGCCGCACGGACTGCCTGCTGCAGCGCGTCACGGTCGGCCGACAGGCGCTGCCGGGCTTCGGCCGCTGCCGCCTCGGTCCGTGCCGCGGTCGAGCGCGCCTCGTCGGCGATCAGCTCGAGCGCGCGGTGCTCGCGGGTCAGGTTGTCGAGCTCCTGCTGCCGGGCAAGCACGCCGTCCTGCTCGGAGTCGAGCGCGTAGAGCTGCACGCCGAAGCGGCCGACGGCGTGGCCGGTCCTCAGCACGAGCTGCCCGCCGACCGGCAGGCGCGCGCGCTCGGACACCGCCTGCGCGGCCGTCTCGGCGCAGAAGCTGCCGTGCAGCCATTCGTCCAGGAGCGCGCGGATCTGCGGGTCCGCGGTGTGGACCTGCGCGGCCAGCGGCAGCAGTCCGGCGGGCGCCGGCGCGCCGCCGCTGGCGGGGGCATCCGAGGCCGCATAGAAGCCGACCTTGGCGGGTGGCTGCTCGCCGAGCAGGCCGGACAGCGACTCGATCCGGCCGACCTCGAGCGCCTGCACGCGCTCGCGCAGGACCGCCTCGATCGCGGTCTCCCAGCCCGGCTCGATCCGCAGCCGCTGCCAGAGCCGCTTCATCCCCTCCAGACCGTGCTTCTGAAGCCAGGGCGCGGTCTTGCCCGAGGTACGCACGCGCTCCTGCATCTGCCGCAGCGCGGCGATCCGCGCGTCGACCTGGGCGACCTTCGCGAGCGCGTCGCGCAGCGCCTCCTGCGCGGGCGCGCGCCGACCGTCCAGCTCGCTCCACCGCGCCTCGCCTTCGGCGACGCGCTCGCCGGCGCCCTCCTCCACGGCCTCGGCCTCGGCGAGCCGCTCGCGCAGCGCGTCGAGCTGCGCCTGCGGCGCCTCGCCGAGGCGCGACCGCGCATCGCGCAGGCGCTCGTCGCGGTCCTGCAGGCCGCGCATCGCCTCCTCGAGTCCGCGCTGCCGGGTGGCCGCGACCTGGATCGCCTGAGAGGTCTCGGCTGCACGCGCCCGCGCGGCGTCGAGCGCGTCGCGGGCATCGCGCAGCGCATCCTCGAGCGACGGCAGCTCGGCGTTGGCGTCGTCGAGCCGCTGCGCGAGCACGGCCTGACGCTCCTCGGCGGCGGCCAGCTCCTCCTCGCTGCGGGCGAGGGCCTCGCCGGCCTGCGCGTCGCGTCCGCGGGCGGCCTCGATCTGCGACTGCAGCGCGGCCAGCCGCTCCTTCAGCTGCGACTGCGAGTCGGCGACGAAGCGGATCTGGTTCTCCAGCCGCGTGACCTCGCCATTGGCCTCGTAGTAGGCGCCCTGCGCCGCGTGCACCGCGTCGCTCGCCGCGTAGTGCGCGGCGCGGCTCTCCTCGAGGCGGGCCTCGACCGAGCGCTGCTGCGCGAGCTGCGCCTCGATCTCGTTGGCGAGCTGCGCGACCTGCTGCGCGACCCGCGCCTGGTCGGCGGCGGCCTCGTCGCGGCGGACGATCCAGAGCATCCGCTGCCCGGTCTCGCGGCTGTCCTCGAGCTCGCGGTATTCGCGGGCCACCTCGGCCTGCCGCGCGAGCTTCTCGATCTGGCCGTCGAGCTCGCGCAGGATGTCCTCGACCCGGGTCAGGTTCTCGCGGGTGTCGGCCAGCCGGTTCTCGGTCTCGCGGCGACGCTCCTTGTACTTCGAGACGCCGGCCGCCTCCTCGAGGAAGACCCGCAGGTCCTCGGGCTTGGCCTCGATGATCCGCGACACCGTGCCCTGCCCGATGATCGCGTAGGCCCGCGGGCCGAGACCGGTACCGAGGAACATGTCGTGGACGTCCTTGCGGCGCACGACCTGGTTGTTGATCAGGTAGGTCGACTGGCCGTCGCGGGTCAGGATCCGCTTGACCGAGATCTCCGCATAGCCTGCCCACGCCCCGCCGAGCCGCGACGAGGCGTTGTCGAACACCAGCTCCACGCTGGCGCGCACCGCGGGCTTGCGATCCGACGAGCCGTTGAAGATCACGTCCTGCATCGACTCGCCGCGCAGCTCGGACGCCTTCGATTCGCCGAGCACCCAGCGGACCGCGTCCATGATGTTCGACTTCCCGCAGCCGTTCGGACCGACCACGCCGACCAGCTGGCTCGGCACCTCGAACGAGGTGGGGTCGACGAAGGACTTGAAGCCGGCGAGCTTGAGCTGTTTCAGGCGCACGGGCAATGCTCTGTCTGACCCCTCGCGGGCAGGGGCGGTCGGTTCGTCATGGACGGGGATGGTCGCGTGCCGGACGGACGCGGGCCGCGGCGGGCGACCCCTCGGCGGGCCGCGCCTATAATAGCACCGCCGTTCCGGCGTCCTGTCCGGGCGGCCGCCCCGTCCGGGCGGCCCCGGCGAGTCCGGCCGGGCGCCGAGCGCGGCCCGATCGGACCCTTTTTTCCAGGCCGTGCCGCGCGGGTCCCGCCGGTGCGGCCCGCGTCGCGGAGACCCCATGCCCAGCGCCCCGTCCAAGGCTCTCGAGACCTTCCCGAACCCCTCGCCCGGCCGCGACTACCTCGTCCACATCGAGGTGCCGGAATTCACCTGCCTGTGCCCGCTGACCGGCCAGCCCGACTTCGCGACGATCGTCGTCGACTACGTGCCGGACCGCAAGAACGTCGAGCTGAAGGCGCTGAAGCTCTACATGTGGTCGTTCCGGGACGAAGGCGCGTTCCACGAGGCCGTCACCAACCGGATCCTCGACGAACTGGTCGCCGCCACACGGCCGCGCTTCATGCGGCTGACCGCCCGCTGGTACGTGCGCGGCGGGATCTTCACCACCGTCGTCGCCGAGCACCGAAAGCGCGGCTGGACCCCGGCGCCGCACGTCGAGCTCGGACGCTTCCCGACCGAGCAGAGCATGCGCGGCTGATTGATTGATGTTTTCACAACAACGGCTTACGGCTCACTCTTGAACCGACTTCTCGATTCCCTGCAGCCCTATCCCTTCGAACGCCTGCGGGCGCTGCTGCGTGGCGTCGAGCCGTCGGCGGCACACGCGCCGATCTCGATGTCGATCGGCGAGCCGAAGCACGCGGCGCCACAGCGGGTGAAGGACGCGATGGTCGCGGCGCTCGACGGCCTGTCCTCGTACCCGCCGACCGCCGGCGGCGAGCCGCTGCGTCGCGCCGTCGCCGGCTGGCTGCAGCGACGCTACGGCCTGCCGCGCGTCGACCCGGCGACCCAGGTGCTGCCGGTCAACGGCTCGAAGGAGGCGCTGTTCGCGATCGCCCAGCTCGTGGTCGACGCGCGGCCGGATGGCCCGAAGCCGGCGGTGCTGCTGCCGAATCCCTGCTACCAGGTCTACGAGGGCGCCGCCCTGCTGGCCGGCGCGGAGCCGGTCTATGTCGACCAGTCGGCCGACACCGGTTTCGCGCTCGACTGGGACGCGGTGCCCGCCGCCACCTGGGCGCGGGTGCAGCTGGTCTACGTCTGCTCGCCCGGCAACCCGACCGGTACCGTGGTCGACCGGGCCGGCTGGCGACGGCTCTTCGAGCTGTCGGACCAGCACGGCTTCGTCATCGCCGCCGACGAGTGCTACTCGGAGATCTACCCGGACGACGCGGCCCCGCCAGAGGGCGCGCTGCAAGCCGCCCACGCGCTCGGCCGGCACGGCTTCGAGCGGCTGCTGGTGTTCTCGAGCCTGTCGAAGCGGTCGTCCGTCCCCGGGCTGCGATCGGGCTTCGTCGCCGGCGACGCCTCGCTGATCGCCCGGTTCCTGCTGCTGCGCTCCTACAACGGCGGGGCGATGAGCGCCACCGTGCAGGCCGCGTCGGTCGCGGCCTGGACCGACGAGGCGCACGTCGCGGAGAACCGCCGGCTCTACCGGGCGAAGTTCGACGCGATCCTGCCGCGGCTCGACGGCCCGCTGCGCGTGAGCGCGCCGCAGGGTGGCTTCTTCCTGTGGGCGGGCGTCCCCGGCGGCGACGATGCCGCGTTCGCCCGCGACCTGTACGGTCAATATAATGTGCTGGTCCTGCCGGGCAGCTTCCTCGCCCGGAGCCTCGCCGGCCGCAATCCCGGAGCCGGGTTCGTCCGGCTCGCGCTCGTCGACGGTCTCGGCGCCTGCGTCGAGGCCGCCGAGCGCATCCGGGCCTTCGCCACCCGATCCTGACCCCAACCCGATGACCGCCCTCCACACCACGATCGAACAGGCCTGGGAACAGCGTACCCAGCTGTCGCCCGCCTCCGCCCCCAAGGACGTCCGCGACGCGGTCGACCACGTGATCGCCGAGCTGAACGCCGGTCGGCTGCGGGTCGCCGAGAAGACCGGCGGCGACTGGGTCGTCCACCAGTGGGTCAAGAAGGCGGTCCTGCTGTCGTTCCGCCTCGAGGACAACCGGCCCGTGCAGGCAGGCGGTCTCCAGTTCTACGACAAGGTGCCGACCAAGTTCGACGGCTTCACCGCGCAGGACTTCGCCGCGGGCGGCTACCGCGTGGTGCCGCCGGCGGTCGCCCGCCGCGGCAGCTTCATCGGCCGCAACGTCGTGCTGATGCCTTCGTACGTCAACATCGGCGCATACGTGGACGAAGGCACGATGGTCGACACCTGGGCCACCGTCGGCTCGTGCGCGCAGATCGGCAAGAACGTGCACCTGTCCGGCGGCGTCGGGATCGGCGGCGTGCTCGAGCCGCTGCAGGCGAACCCGACGATCATCGAGGACAACTGCTTCATCGGCGCCCGCTCCGAGGTCGTCGAGGGCGTGATCGTCGAGGAGAACTCGGTCCTCGGCATGGGCGTGTTCATCGGCCAGAGCACCAAGATCTTCAATCGCGAGACCGGCGAGATCACCTACGGCCGAGTGCCGGCGGGCTCGGTCGTGGTCGCGGGCAGCCTGCCGTCGGCCGGCTGCAACCTGTACTGCGCAGTCATCGTGAAGCGGGTCGACGCCAGGACGCGCGCGAAGACCGGCATCAACGAGCTGCTGCGCGGCGACTGAGCCCGAGCGGCCCCACGGAGCACCGACCGATGGCGATGGAGCGACTGCTGGGCCTGATGGCCGAGAAGAAGGCCTCCGACCTGTTCATCGCGGCCGGCACGGCGGTGCACATCAAGATCAACGGCACCACTGTCCCGGTCAACCAGCAGCGCCTCGATCCGGCCTCGGTCGAGGCGCTCCTGCGCGAGGTGCTGACCGACAAGCAGTGGGCGGCCTTCGAGCACGAGAACGAGCTCAACGTCGGCTACGGGCTTCGCAACGTCGGCAGCTTCCGGCTCTCGCTGTTCCGCCAGCGGGGTACCACCTCGGCGGTGATCCGCTACATCCCGGGCGACGTGCCGCAGTTCGAGTCGCTGAACCTGCCGCCGGTGCTGGCCGAGCTGATCCTCGAGAAGCGGGGCCTCATCCTGGTCGTGGGCGCGACCGGCTCGGGCAAGACCACGACGCTCGCCTCGCTGCTCGACCACCGCAACATCCATCGCAGCGGCCATATCCTCACGCTCGAGGATCCGATCGAGTTCACGTTCAGGCACAAGCGCTCGGTGGTCAACCAGCGCCAGATCGGTACCGACGCGGCCACGCTCCAGATCGCGCTGAAGAACGCGCTGCGGCAGGCGCCCGACTGCCTGTTCATCGGCGAGATCCGCGACGTCGAGACGATGACCGCGTCGATCGCCTATGCGCAGTCCGGCCACCTGGTGGTCGCCACGCTGCACGCCAACAACGCCTCGCATGCGCTGAACCGGATCGTCAGCTTCTACTCGCCCGAGAACCGGCGGGTGCTGCTGTCCGACCTCGCCACCACGCTGCGCGCCGTGGTCTCGCAGCGGCTGGTGCGCGCCGCGGGCGGCGGCCGGGTGCCGGCGGTCGAGATCCTGCTGAACACCACCTACGTCTCCGAACTGATCGAGCAGGCGCGCCTGTCCGAGATCAGGGAGGCGATGGACAAGAGCATGGCGCCGGGCTCGCAGACCTTCGAGCGCGCCCTGGTCGACCTGGTCCGCGCGAAGCGGGTCTCGAAGGAGGACGCGCTCGCGCAGTCCGACTCGCCGACCAACCTGCTCTGGCTCCTCGACAACACCGACGATGGCGCCGGGGCCGCCCTGAGCACGCCGCTGCCGGGGCGGCTCGAGGCGCCCGAGGCGTCGGCGCCGGCCGACAGGAAGCCGGCCGACGGGCCGACCTTCTCCGAGTTCATGCTGAACATCTGATGGTCGAGGACGTCGTCGTCTACGGCATCGACAGCTGCGACCAGGTCCGCAAGGCGCGCGCCTGGCTGCGCGCGCACGGCGTCGCCTTCCGATTCCACGACTTCCGGGCCGACGGCCTCGACGCGGCGCTGCTCGCCCGCTGGATGGGCCACCTGCCCTGGGATGCGCTGCTGAACCGGCGCGGGCTGTCGTGGCGGCAGGTCGAGCCCGGCCGCAAGGCGGGGGTCGTCGACCAGTCGAGCGCCGCCGAGCTGATGCTCGAGATCCCGACGCTGGTGAAGCGCCCGGTGCTCGAGGCCGGCGACCGCATCGTCGTGGGCTTCTCCGAGCCGATCTACCGCAACCTCTTCGCCGAGCCGTCCGCGCCCGCGCCGACGGCCGCCTGACCGAGCCCCGCCGCCACCGTGCCGCGCCGCCCCGCGCGTGCGGCGTGGCCGACCGTCCGATCGATCCGCCCATGACCGCCTGCCCCGTCCGTTCGCTGCTCGAAGACCTGATCCGCCGCCGCTCGGTGACGCCGGACGATGCCGGCTGCCAGCAGGCGATCGGCGCGCGGCTGGCCGCGCAGGGGTTCGAGCTCGAGCCGATGCGATTCGGTCAGGTCGACAACCTCTGGGCGGTCCGCCGCGGCCCGCGACCCGGTCCGACCCTCGTCTTCGCCGGTCATACCGACGTCGTTCCGGCCGGTCCGCGCCAGTGGTGGCGCGCCGACCCGTTCGAGCCGACCGAACACGAGGGCGCGCTCTACGGGCGCGGCGCGTCGGACATGAAGGCCTCGCTCGCGGCGATCGTGGTCGCGATCGAGGAGTTCGTCGCGGCCCGCCCGGATCACGGCGGGACGATCGCCGTGCTGCTGACCTCCGACGAGGAGGGACCGGCGGTCGACGGCACGACCCGCGTCGTCGAGACGCTTCGCGCACGCGGCGAGACGCCCGACTACTGCATCGTCGGCGAGCCGACCTCGGTGAAGGTGCTCGGCGACATGGTGAAGAACGGCCGGCGGGGCTCGCTGTCGGGGAAGCTGGCGGTCCGCGGGGTCCAGGGACACGTCGCCTATCCCCACCTCGCGCGCAACCCGGTCCACGAGTTCGCCCCGGCGCTCGCCGCGCTGGTGGCCGAGCGCTGGGACGACGGCAACGACTACTTCCCGCCGACGACCTGGCAGGTCTCGAACGTGGCGGCCGGCACCGGTGCGACCAACGTGATCCCCGGCGAGGCGGTCGTCGACTTCAACTTCCGCTTCTCGACCGCGTCCACCGTCGACGGGCTGAAGTCGCGCGTGCACGCGATCCTCGACGCCCACCGGCTCGACTACGCGATCGACTGGTCGGTGTCGGGCCTGCCCTTCCTCACGCCGCGCGGCGCGCTGTCCGAAGCGCTCGCGAGCGCGATCCGTGCGGAGATGGGCGTCGAGACCGAGCTGTCGACCACCGGCGGAACCTCCGACGGCCGCTTCATCGCGTCGATCTGCCGCGAGGTCATCGAGTTCGGCCCGCCGAACGCCACCATCCACAAGAGCAACGAGTGCATCGCGATCGACTGGCTGCAGCCGATGAAGAACGTCTACCGCCGCACGCTCGAGGCGCTGCTGCCGCCTGCGGTCGGCGGCGAGCGGCCGTGAGCCCCGCGCCCGCGGCGCCGCTCGACGGCGGCCGTGCGGGAGCGCCGCGATGAGGTCGGTCCGATTCGAGCGACCCGGACCGAGTGCGGCCGACGCGCGCACCGCGCTGCGGACCGTGCGCGACCTGATGCGCTGGTCGGTCACCAGGATGCAGACCGAGGGCCTCGCCTTCGGCCATGGCACCGCCGATGCGTGGGACGAGGCGGCGTGGCTGCTGCTGTGGTCGCTGCGGCTGCCGCCCGACCGGCTCGAGCCGGTGCTGGAGGCGCGGCTCACGCCCGCCGAGGTGGCTGCCGCCGTCGAGCTGGTCGAGCGCCGCTGCACCGAGCGTCTGCCAGCCGCCTACCTGACCGGCGAGGCCTGGCTGCGCGGCATCCGCTTCCTGTCGGATCCGCGTGCGCTGGTGCCCCGCTCGCCGATCGCCGAGCTGCTCGACACCGACACACTCGCCCCCTGGCTGCCGGACGACGACGCGGTCGGTCGCGTGCTCGACCTGTGCACCGGCGGCGGCAGCCTGGCGATCCTCGCGGCGCGCCGCTTCGCGCAGGCCGAGGTGATCGGCGCCGACCTGTCGGCCGACGCGCTCGCACTGGCCGCCGACAACGTCGCGCTGCACGGCCTGCAGGACCGCGTGTCGCTTCGCTGCGGCGACCTCTGGGCACCGGTGGCCGACGCGGTCTTCGACCTCGTCGTCTGCAACCCGCCGTACGTGAACGGCGGCTCGATGGACCGGCTGCCCGCCGAGTACCTCGCCGAGCCGCAGGGCGCGCTCGGCGGCGGCGACGACGGCATGGACGTGGTCCGGCGGATCGTCGACGGTGCCCGCGCGCGGCTCGCACCCGGCGGCCTGCTGGTGCTGGAGATCGGTCACGAGGCGCCGTACTTCGAGGCCGCGTTCCCCGGGCTCGAGTTCGCCTACGTGCCCACCGAGGGCGGCGACGACCGCATCGTGCTGCTGGAGCGGGACGCGCTGCCGTGATCCGGATCCGCGGGCTGACGCTCGGCCGCGGCGCACGTACGCTGCTCGAAGGCGCCGACGCCGCGATCGCGCCGGGCGAGCGGATCGCGCTGATCGGCGACAACGGGAGCGGCAAGTCGACGCTGCTCGCCGCGATCGCCGGCGACCTGGCACCCGACGCCGGCGACATCGAACTTCCACCGATGCGCGTGGCGCGACTCGCGCAATCGATGCCGAAGAGCGCCCTGCCCGCCTGGCGCTTCGTGCTGGAGGCCGACGAGCCGCTGCGGCGCGCGCAGGCGGCGCTCGCCGAGGCCGAGGCCGGCGGCGACGGCCATTCGATCGCGCAGGCTCACGACGAGGTGATCGCGGCGGGCGGCCCGTCGGCCGAGGCGCGCGCGCGCGAGCTGCTCCACGGGCTGGGCTTCGATGCCGCCGAGCAGGAGCGCGTGGTCGACGCGTTCAGCGGCGGCTGGAAGATGCGGCTGAACCTGGCGCGGGTGCTGATGGCGCCGGCCGACCTGCTGCTGCTCGACGAGCCCACCAACCACCTCGACCTCGACGCGGTGCTGTGGCTCGAGCGTCGGCTGATGCGCCTGCCTGCGACGATCCTAGTGGTCTCGCACGACCGCGACTTCCTCGATCGCGTCGCGCAGGCCACGCTGCAGATCGACGACCGCAAGCTCGTCCGCTATGCCGGCGGCTACTCGGCGTGCGAGCAGGCCCGCGCCGAGCGGGCCGCGCAGCGCCAGCGCGCGATCGTCGCGCAGCAGGCGAAGATCGCCCACCTGCATGCGTTCGTCGAGCGCTTCCGCGCGAAGGCGACGAAGGCGAAGCAGGCGCAGAGCCGGCTGAAGGCGCTCGAGCGCATCGAGGTGCTCGCGCCGCTGCGCGCCACCCGCGGGATCGACTTCGAGTTCGCGCCGGTGGGCGACTGTCCCGATCCGCTGGTGCGGATGGCGGAGGTGGCGGTCGGCTATCCGCAGGGCGGCGAGCACGGCGGGGCGAGGACGGTGCTGCGCGACGTATCGCTCACCGTCGGGCGCGGCACGCGGCTCGGCGTGCTGGGCCGCAACGGCGCCGGCAAGACCACGCTGATCCGCACCGCAGTCGGCGAGCTCGCGCCGCTGGCCGGCGAGCTGCAGCGCTCGCGCACCGTGCGGACCGGCTACTTCGCGCAGCAGCAGGTCGACGCGCTGCGGCCCGGCGACTCGGCGCTCGCGCACATGCAGCGGCTCGCACCCGACGAGCGCGAGCAGGCGCTGCGCGACTGGCTCGGCCGCTTCGCGTTCCGCGGCGACGACGCAACCCGCCCGGTCGGTCCGATGTCCGGCGGCGAGCGCGCGCGCCTCGCGCTGGCGATGCTGGTCTGGGGGCGCCCGCAGCTGCTGGTGCTCGACGAGCCGACCAACCACCTCGACGCCGCGACCCGCGACGCGCTCGCCGACGCGCTCGCCGAGTTCGACGGCGCGCTGATGCTGGTCTCGCACGACCGGTACCTGCTGCGCGCGACCGTCGACGCGTTCGTGCGCGTGGGCGACGGTACGGCCGCAGCCTTCGACGGCGACCTCGACGACTACGCGCAATGGCTGATGCACAGGCCCGCGGACGCCGTCGCCGGCGAGGACGATGCGGCGCCGGCGCCGGCCGTCTCGCGGCGCGACGAGCGCCGCGCAGCCGCCGAACATCGCGCCCAGCGGGCCGCGCAGCGCAAGCCGCTGCAGAAGCAGCTCGAAGCGGTGGAGCGCGATCTCGCCCGGATCGAGGCGCGGCTCGTCGAGATCGACGCACGCCTGGCCGATCCGCAGGCCTACCGCGACGCGGGCGCGGGCGCCCAGCTCGGCCGCGAGCGCGCGGCGCTGCAGGCCGAGCGCGACGCGGCCGAGGAACGCTGGCTCGAGCTGGGCGCGGCGCTCGAGGCGCTCGACACGGAAGGCTGAGCCGGGGCCGCTCAGCCTTCCGAACGTCCCTGCTCCAGAACCGCCCTCACGTCCCGCCTCAGCACCACCGGCTTGCCCCCGTAGGCCCGCTTGCACAGCCAGTGTGCGAGCGCCGAATCCAGCCAGTCCGCATGCCCGGGGAACCAGCCGGCCAGCGCGTCGGCGAGCCGACGCACCTCGTGGACCTCGCCCGCCCGGGCCACCGCGAGCACGTCCTCGATCGAGCGCAGCACGGCGGCGTGCTCGTCGATGTGGCAGTCGCGCGGCGGGAAGTCCGTCTCGCGCATCCAGCGGTCCTCTTCGCCGAAGTGCCGGCGCGCGTGCACCTCGAAGGCCTCGAGCAGGCCGACGAGCGCATCGTCCGGCGCACGCCGGATCGCCGCGACGAGCTCGACGAACTCGCGGTGCGTGGCGTCCATCGGCTCGTGGCCGAGCACGAACGCGTCGCTCCAGTCGAGCGGCACCGGCGCGGCGGTTCCGGTCATCGCCCCCCCCGGATCACTTCTTCGCGGCCATCTGCGCGCGCAGCTCGAGATTCGCCTTCCGGTCGGCGTTGACCTTCTGCACGCTCGGGCGCTCGCTCATCCGCTTCACGTAGTCGCGCGCCGGCGTGCCCGCGAGCACGTCCTCGCCCCAGACCGCCCTGGTCGCGCCGGAGATCAGCGGCAGGTGGACGATCGCGGCGCAGTCGGCCATCGTGAACGCGTCGCCGGCGATGAACGGCGACCACGCGGCGAGCCGCGAGAACGCGGCGACGTTGCGCTCGAGTTCCTTGCGGGTCGCGTCGATGACCGGCTGCTCGAGCCGGCCGCCGAAATACGCCTGGCCGTACAGGCGGCGCGCGACGAGCTCGAGGTGCAGCTCCAGGAAGGTCGTCAGCTCGCGGACCTTGGCCCGGGCGAACGGGTCGGCCGGCAGCATCGGCATCGTGCCCGGATTCGCGTCCTCGACGTACTCGAGGATCACCTGCGACTCGCACAGCGTGCCTTGCGGCGTGCGCGCGAACGGCACCTTGCCGAGCGGGCTGGCGGCGAGCGTCGCCTCGTCCTTGGTGGCCCAGTTCAGCTCCTCGGCGTAGGGCACGCCCTTCTCGATCAGCGCGATCTTGACCTTGTTGTAGTAGTTGCTGACGGCGAATCCGACCAGGGTGATCATCGCGGGGCTCCTCTCCTCTGCGGGGTGTCGATGACGGGCCGGGCCCGTTCCGGCGCCGATGGTACCCCGACGGGCGGCCTCGGCGGCCCCGCTACAATCGCCGCGGTGGAACCCGTCGGACCGGTGCTGGACGTCGTGCTTCCGGTCTACGGCCTGATCGCCGCGGGCTGGGTCGCGCTGCGCGTCGGGTTCGTCGACACAGACGGCGTGCGCCGCTTCACGGACTTCACGTTCCGCACCTTCGTGCCCGCGCAGCTCTTCCTGGCCATGGCACGGACCGACTTCGGCACCCTGCAGGCCGGCGTGCCGACCGCCTACTTCACGGCCGCGCTCGCGGTGTTCCTCACCGTGCTCGTGCTGCGCCGCCGTCGCGTCGAGGCGGTCCGCGCCGCGGTCGAAGGCCTGGCGGCCTCCTTCGGCAACACCGTGATGATCGGCATTCCCCTGGTCAAGCTCGCCTGGGGTGATGCCGGCCTGGCCCTGCTGCTGTCGATCATCGCGCTGCACTCGCTGCTGATGCTGACCAGCGCGACCGTCTTCCTCGAGCTCGCCTCGGCGAGCGGCACCCCCTGGGCCGCGGTGGGTCGTGCGCTGGGGAGCGCGATCACCCATCCGGTCATCCTGCCGATCGTCATCGGCGCCGCCTGGAGCGCGGCTGGGCTGCCGCTGCCCGCCGCGGCCGACGCGACCCTGTCGCTGCTCGCGCAGGCCTCCTCGCCGCTGTGCCTCGTGCTGCTCGGCGCATCCCTGGGGCGCGACGGGCTGCGTACCGCGCTCCGCCCGGCGCTCGCGATGAGCGCGCTCAAGCTGCTCGCGTTTCCCGCCCTCGCCGCGCTCGTCGGCCGCTACCTGCTCGCGCTGCCGCCGCTGGCCCTGAGCGTGGTGGTGCTCACCGCGGCGCTGCCGATCGGCGCGAACGTCTTCCTGTTCGCCCGGCGCTACCACGTCGACACGACCGCCATCGCCGCCGCGGTGGTCTGGTCGACCCTGCTGGCCGCACCGATTCTGGCCGCCCTGCTGCCCCTGCTGCCGATGCCCCCAAGGTAGAATCGCCGAGAAATGAAGACACTCGAAGCATTCGTCGTCGGCGTCGTCGGGACCGGCGCCATGGGACGCGGGATCGCCCAGCTGTTCGCGCAGTCCGGCCATGCGGTGAGGCTGTTCGACGCGGCCCCCGGCGCCGCCGACTCGGCGAAGGCCGCGGTGGCCGACGCACTCGGCAGGCAGGTCGACAAGGGCAAGCTCGCCCGCGACGCCTTCGACGCGACGATGGGTCGGATGATGCCGGTCGCGGCGCTCGCGGACCTCGCCGGCTGCGACCTGGTGATCGAGGCGATCGTCGAGAACCTCGACGTCAAGAAGCGCCTGTTCGCCGAGCTCGAGGCCATCGCCGGCCCGGACGCGATCCTCGCCACCAACACGTCGTCGCTGTCGGTCACCGCGATCGCCGCCGCCTGCACGGCGCCGGCACGCGTCGCGGGCTATCACTTCTTCAACCCCGTTCCGCTGATGAAGGTGGTCGAGGTCATCCGTGGCGCACGCACGAGCGAGGCGACCGCCGAGACCCTGGTCGCACTGACGCGGCGTACCGGGCACGCTCCGGTCGTCGCGCAGGACACGCCCGGCTTCCTGATCAACCATGCCGGCCGTGGCTACGGCACGGAAGCGCTGAAGCTGGTCGCCGAGGGCGTCGCCGACGTGCCGACCGTCGACCGCGTGATGCGCGAGCAGGTGGTCTTCGCCGGTGGCGGCTTCCGCCTGGGCCCGTTCGAGCTGCTCGACCTCACCGGGCTCGACGTCTCGCACCCGGTGATGGAGTCGATCTACCGGCAGTTCTACGACGAACCGCGGTTCCGGCCATCGGCGCTCGCCGCGCAGCGCGTCGCGGGCGGCCTGCTCGGGCGCAAGACGGGCGAGGGCTTCTATCGCTACGAGGCCGGCGTCCAGATCGCCGTCCCCGAGGACGAGCCCGCCGCCGGCATGCCCTGCCCGCGCGTCTGGGTCGCCCCGAGCCGCGCGCAGGGGGCGCTGCGCGAGCTGGTCGGCGCGCTGGGCGGTACCGTCGACGACGCCCCGGCGCCAGCCGCCGACAGCCTGGTGGTGCTCGCGCCGCTGGGCCACGACGCGACCACCGCGGCCACCGACGCCGGCCTGCCGGCCGAACGCGCGGTCGCGATCGACACGCTGTTCCCGTTCGCCGCGAAGGCCTGCAAGCGCCGCGTGCTGATGGCCACGCCGGCGACCGACCCGGCCCTCGCGCAGGCCGCGCGGCGCCTCTTCTCGGCCGACGGCGCCCGCACGAGCCTGGTCCGCGACTCGGCCGGCTTCGTCGCGCAGCGCGTGGTCGCGATGGTCGTCGCGGTGTCCTGCGAGATCGCCCAGCAGCGGATCGCGTCGCCCGCCGACATCGACCTCGCGGTCCGGCTGGGCCTCGGCTATCCGGCGGGCCCGCTGTCGATGGGCGATGCGCTCGGCGCCGCCACCGTCGCCGCGGTGCTCGACGGCATGCACGCGAGCACCGGCGATCCCCGCTACCGACCGAGCCTCTGGCTGCGCCGCCGTGCGCGGCTGGGGCGGTCGCTGCTGCACGCTGACTGATCGCCCCACGCGGGGCGGGCACGAACCGAAGGGATGGAGACACGATGAGCACCCTCGCCGAGCAGAACGTCGGCACCACCCCCGTGGCCGAGCGTCACCGCTTCGACATCGGCGCGCTCGACGCCTGGATGCGCGCGAACGTCGAGGACTACGCGGGCCCGCTGACGGTCGAGCAGTTCAAGGGCGGGCAGTCGAACCCCACCTTCAAGCTGACCACGCCGTCGCGTGCGTACGTGATGCGCGCCAAGCCCGGCCCCGTCGCGAAGCTGCTGCCGTCGGCCCACGCGGTGGAGCGCGAGTACCGGGTGCTGAAGGCGCTGGCCGCCACCGACGTGCCGGTCGCCCGCACCTTCGGCCTGTGCGAGGACGAGTCGGTGATCGGCCGCGCGTTCTACGTGATGGACTGCGTCGAGGGCCGCGTGCTGTGGGACCAGTCGCTGCCCGGGATGTCGCCCGCCGAACGCGGTGCGATCTACGACGAGATGAACCGCGTGATCGCGGCACTGCACCGCGTCGACGTCGCGAAGGTCGGTCTCCAGGACTTCGGCAAGCCGGGCAACTACTTCGCCCGACAGATCTCGCGCTGGTCGAAGCAGTACCAGCTGTCCGAGACCGAGAAGATCGAGGAGATGGACCGGCTGATCGCATGGCTGCCCGAGCACATCCCGGCGGGCGACGAGACCACGGTCGTCCACGGCGACTACCGCCTCGACAACATGATCTTCGCGCGCGACGAGCCCCGCGTGCTCGCGGTGCTCGACTGGGAGCTGTCCACCCTCGGTCACCCGCTCGCCGACTTCAGCTACCACTGCATGAGCTGGCACATCCAGCCGGGCGCGTTCCGCGGCATCGCGGGGCTCGACCTCGCCGCGCTGGGCATCCCCGACGAGCAGGCCTACATCCGCCGCTACTGCGAGCGGACCGGCCGCACCGACATCGGGAACTGGGACTTCTACCTGGCCTACAACTGCTTCCGGCTGGCCGGCATCCTGCAGGGCATCGTCAAGCGTGCGCTCGACGGCACCGCATCCAGCCCGCAGGCGCTCGAGCAGGGCAAGCGCGTGCGGCCGCTCGCAGAGATGGCCTGGGCCTTCGCGCAGAAGGTCCGCTGAGCCGACCGCCCCACCCCACCGATTTCTGGAGGAGAAGACGACGATGGAGTTCGACTATTCGCCGAAGGTCAAGGAACTGCAGGCTCGCCTGCAGGCCTTCATGGACCAGCACATCTACCCGAACGAGGAGGCGTACCACCACGAGGTGGACACCAACCGCAGGAACGGGAACGCGTGGGTGCCGACGAAGGTCATCGAGGACCTGAAGCCGAAGGCGCGTGCCGCCGGCCTGTGGAACCTGTTCCTGCCGTTCTCGAAGCGGGTGCCCGAGGGCCTGACCAACCTCGAGTACGCGAGCCTGTGCGAGATCATGGGCCGCGTCCACTGGGCGCCCGAGGTGTTCAACTGCTCGGCCCCCGACACCGGCAACATGGAGACCCTCGAGCGCTACGCGACCGAGGAGATCAAGCGCCAGTGGCTCGACCCGCTGCTGCGCGGCGAGATCCGTTCGGCCTTCCTGATGACCGAGCCGGCGGTCGCCTCGTCGGACGCGACGAACATCCAGCTGTCGATCCGCTCCGACGGCGACCACTACGTGCTGAACGGCCGCAAGTGGTGGAGCTCGGGCCTCGGCGATCCGCGCTGCAAGGTGCTGATCGTGATGGGCAAGACCAATCCCGACGCCGGCCGCCACGAGCAGCAGTCGATGATCGTCGTGCCCACCGACACCCCCGGGATCACGGTGCTGCGGCACCTGTCGGTGTTCGGCTACGACGACGCGCCGCACGGGCACATGGAGGTCACGCTCGAGAACGTCCGCGTGCCGAAGTCGAACATCCTGCTCGGCGAGGGCCGCGGCTTCGAGATCGCCCAGGGCCGCCTCGGGCCGGGCCGGATCCACCACTGCATGCGCTCGATCGGCGCGGCCGAGCGCGCGCTCGAGCTGATGTGCAAGCGGCTGATGTCGCGCGTGGCGTTCGGCAAGCCGATCTCGCAGCACTCGATCTGGCACGAGCGGATCGCCGAGTCGCGCTGCATGATCGACCAGGCCCGGCTGATGACCCTGAAGGCCGCCTACATGATGGACACCGTGGGCAACAAGGTCGCACGCGCCGAGATCGCCATGATCAAGGTGATCGCGCCGAACATGGCCTGCCAGATCATCGACTGGGCGATGCAGGCCCACGGCGGCGCCGGCATCTCGCAGGTCACGCCGCTGGCCAACATGTATGCGCACCAGCGTACGCTGCGGTTCGCCGACGGCCCGGACGAGGTGCACCGCGCCGCGATCGCGAAGCTCGAGCTCGGCAAGCATGCGACCGTGCCCTCGAAGAACGACCTCGAGGCGATGCCGATCACCCGCGGCTCCTGACCGCAGGGGGGAGGCTGCGCCGCACGGCGCCGCCTCCCCGCCGCCCGCGCGGGGCGGCCCTCGCCGTCCCGCGCCCGCGGCGCTACGATCGGGGCCTGCCTTCCACGCGGAGCCCTGACGATGATCGAGGTCCATTCCTGGCCGACACCGAATGGCCACAAGGTCCACATCATGCTCGAGGAGTGCGGGCTGCCCTACGCCGCGCACGCCGTCGACATCGGTGCGGGCGCGCAGTTCGACCCAGCCTTCCTAGCGATCTCGCCGAACAACAAGATCCCGGCGATCGTCGATCCCGACGGTCCGGACGGCAAGCCGATCTCGCTCTTCGAGTCCGGTGCGATCCTCGTCTACCTCGCCGGCAAGACCGGGCGCTTCCTGCCGAAGTCGGACCGCGGCAAGTACGAGGCGCTGCAGTGGCTGATGTTCCAGATGGGCGGCCTCGGCCCGATGCTCGGCCAGGCGGGACACTTCCGCGTGTTCGCCAAGGAGCAGGTGCCCTACGCGATCGACCGCTACACCGAGGAGGCGAACCGCCTCTACGGCGTACTCGACGCGCGGCTGGCCACCAACGACTACGTGGCCGGCAAGGAGTACACCATCGCCGACATCGCGATCTGGCCGTGGCTGCGCTCGCCGAAGAACCACGGCGTGGACATCGACCGCTATCCGAACGTCAAGGCCTGGTTCGAGGCGATCGGCAACCGGCCGGCGGTGCAGCGCGGGATCCAGGTGTTGGCGATGCGGCCCTGACGACCGGTCGGGACGCGGGCGTGCCCCGCGTCGTTCACTGCAGCGGTTCCTTGGCCGCCGCGGGCAGCGGCAACGAAAACACCTCGATGCCTTCCTCGGCGAGCTCGCGGGCCTGCTCGGGGCTGGTGGTGCCGCGGATGCCGCGTTCCGGCGCCTCCCGGTAGTGGATCTTCCGGGCCTCGTCCGCGAAGCGCGGGCCGACGTCCTCGGTGTTCTCGACGATGCTGCGGGCGAGCTTCATGAACATCGCCTGCAGCGCCCTCGGGTCGGGCGGCTGGCCGGCGCCCGAGGGTCCCGTCGCCGGCACCTCCGGCCTCTCCGACGCGCCAGACAGGTTCAGCCGCGGCGCGCTGGGCATCTTCCGGATCGCCGTGCTCGCGCAGATCGGGCACTCGACGAGACCGCGGGCGAGCTGGGCGTCGTAGTCCTCGGCCGAACCGAACCAGCCCTCGAAGCGGTGCTCGTGTTCGCAGGCGAGGTTGAAGACTTTCATCGGGGAGGCTCCGTTGAGCGATTCTACGGCATGCCGATAGAATCCGCGGTCCAGCGAGGACAGCCCATGAAGGATCCGATCGCGCTGCCGGCTTCGGAGGTGGTGGCGCGGCTGCGCGAATTCGACACCGTCGTCGACGCACGCAGCCCCTCCGAATACGCGGAGGACCGCCTGCCGGGCGCGATCAGCGCGCCGGTGCTCGACGATGCCCAGCGCGCGCTCGTCGGCACCTGCAACGCCGAGCGCGGCGCGTTCGAGGCCAAGCGCCTGGGCGCGGCGATCGTATCGCGCAACATCGGCGACCTGATCGACCGCCTGTTCTCCGATCGCGACCGCCACTGGAAGCCGCTCGTCTACTGCTGGCGCGGCGGCAACCGCTCCGGCTCGCTTGCGACCGTGCTCGCGCGGGTCGGCTGGCGCACCCACGTGATCGAGGGTGGCTACAAGGCCTTCCGCCGGGTGGTGATCGACGAGCTCGCGCGCCTGCCGGACACGCTCCGCTTCGTCGTCGTCGCCGGCCGCACCGGCAGCGCGAAGAGCCGGCTCCTCGAGCGGCTCGCCGCCCGCGGCGAACAGGTGCTCGACCTCGAGGCGATCGCCCGGCACCGCGGCTCGGTGCTCGGTGGCCTGCCGGACGCGCCGCAGCCCTCGCAGAAGGCCTTCGAGACGCAGGTGTGGGAGCGGCTGCGCGACGCCGATCCCCGGCGGCCTGTGTTCGTCGAGTCGGAGAGCCGCAAGGTCGGCCAGGTGCAGGTGCCGGAGGCGCTGATCCACGCCATCCGCGCATCCCGCGTCGCGGTCGTCGAGGCCGACGTGCCGCTGCGCAGCCGGTTCCTGCTCGACGAGTACGAGCACTTCCGCGCCGACGTGCCCGGTCTCGAGGCCTTGCTCGACAAGCTCGTGCCGCTGCACGGCGGCGAGCGGATCGGCGAGTGGAAGGCGCTGGTGGCGCAGGACCGCTGGCTCGAGCTGGTCGAGCGGCTGCTCGTCGAGCACTACGACCCGAGCTACGATCGCTCGATGAAGCGCAACTTCGGCCGCCTCGAGCAGGCGCCGGTGCTGAGGCTCGACGGCACCGACCAGGCCGCGCTGGAGCGGGCCGCGACGGCCCTCGTGGCGATCGCCAACGCGCGCGACTGACCCGGCGCGCGGCGCCGCCGCGTCAGGGCTGCTGCGTCCTCGCGCCGATCCGCTCGGGATGGCGGACGATCTTCGTGCGGGCCTTCAGCGCATCGAGATAGCTGACCAGGTCCTGCTGGGCAGCCACCCGCTCGATCTGCGCGTCGTACGCGGCCACCTTCTGCGCGAGCTCCTCGGCGGACGGCGGCACGACCTTCAGCAGCTGCACGATCACGTAGCCGGCATTGCCGAGGTCGACGCCCGCGTAGGCGGGAGCGGGCTCGGCGGGCGCCAGCCGGTAGACGGCATCGAGCGCCTGCGGCGCCAGCCCTGCGGGCGCGGCGCGGGAGACTGTCTTCATCGGCGAGAAGCCTGCGGCGTCACCCTTGCCGCCCTTCAGCTCGGCGAGCCGGGCCTCGCCCGCGGCCTTCGCGAGCTTCGCGGACTCCTCGGCGACGATGCGCTTGCGCACCTCGTCCTTCACCTCGGCGAACGGCTTGCGCTGCGGCGCGCGGTACTCGACGATCCGTGCCGAGGCGATCCGGCCGGGCGCGATCTCCACCGCCTCGGTGTTGCGCTTGTTGCGCAGCACATCGTCGCCGAACAGGGCCGACACCAGTCGCGCGTTGCCAAGCGGGCTGTCCTTGGCCGCGTCGGGCGCGGGCCCGCGGCCGAGCAGCTCGCCGGTGCGGACCTCGAGCTTCCACTTGTCCGCAGCCGGCTTCAGCGAGTCCGACTGCTCGTAGACCGTGTCGGTGAACTGCTGCGCGGCCTCGGCGTACTTCGCCCCGGCCTGCTGGCCTCGGACCTCGCGCTCGAGTTCGGCGCGGACCGCATCGAAGGGCTTGGTCGTTGCCGCCTTGATCGCCGCGAGCTTGATCAGGTGAAGCCCGAACTCGGATTCCACCGGGCCGCGGATCTCGCCCTCGTTCATCTCGAAGGCGGCATCGGCGAACGGCTTCACCATCATGCCGCGCTCGAAGAAGCCGAGATCGCCGCCCTGCGCGGCGGAGCCCGGATCGTCCGAGGAGGCCTTCGCGATCGCCTCGAACCTCGACGGATCGGCCTTGACCTCGGCCAGCAGCTTCTCGGCCTTCGCCTTCGCGTCGGGACCGGCCTTGACCAGGATGTGGCTCGCGCGACGCTCCTCGGCCGTGCCGTAACGGGCCTTGTTCTGCTCGTAGTAGGTCTTCAGGTCGTCGGGCGAGACGGCGATCTGCGCGGCCAGCGCGTCGCGCGACAGCACGACGTACTCCACCTTCGCGCTCTCGGCCGTCTCGAAGAGCTTGCCGTTCGCGTCGTAGTAGGCGGTCAGCTGCTCGTCGGTGGGCTGCACCCTCGATGCGAAGTCCAATGCGGGGAAGCGCAGCTCCTTCAGCTCGCGCTTCTCCTCCTGCAGTGCCACCAACCGCTCGCGGACCGCCTTCGGCGCGAACGCCGAGGCCTGGACGGCGTCGGGGAGCGTCTGCACCTGCAGGTCCGCGCGGACCATGGCCTCGAAGCCCGCCGGCGTCTGCCCCCGCGCCGAGACCAGCGCCTCGTAGCGCGCCTTGTCGAAGCTGCCGTCGGGCTTCTTCAGCCCCTCGATGCCGAGGATGGTCTGCTGCACCCGCTGGTCGGTCACCACCACGCGGCTCGCCGCGGCGCGGCCCGCGATCGTCTTCTGGGCGATCAGGTTCTCGAGGATCCGCGCGCGGGCCTCGGGCGTGTCGAACAGCTTGGCGTCGATCGAATCCCCGAGCATCTGCCGCATCTGCTCGAGCTGCTGGCGCTGCGCGGCATCGAACTCGGCCTGGGCGATCGTGATGTCGCCGACCTTCGCGATGCCGCGGTCGCCGGACAGCATGCCGTCGTAGCCGGAGATCCCGAAGAACACGAAGGCCGGAAGGATCAGGATCAGCAGCACGAACTGCAGCAGTCGCTGGTGCTTGCGTACGGAATCGAACATGGCGTGCTCGGTGGGTGGCCTGCGGTCGGTGGCCGCGGGCGTCGTGGGTTCGTAAGGGTGGCGCCCCGGGGTGCCCGCGGTCGGGCGATATCGGCAGGACTCCCCCGCCGCAGGGCGCATCGCCTTCCGGATCAAGGCCTTGGGAGCCGGTCCTGCCGCGGTGCACGAGCCTTCGGACGGGCCGCAGTGTACCGGAGAACGGCCGGTGTCGCGAAGGCGACCCGGAAAAGGAACAGGGGCCCGAAGGCCCCTGTCGCTCGTCACAATTCTGGCGGAGTGGACGGGACTCGAACCCGCGACCCCCGGCGTGACAGGCCGGTATTCTAACCGACTGAACTACCACTCCTTGGTACTGCGCTTGGTACTGCGCTCGTCGACTGGTGGGTGCTGAGAGGCTCGAACTCCCGACCTACGCCTTGTAAGGGCGCCGCTCTACCAGCTGAGCTAAGCACCCCGCTGCAGCGCTCGACGAAGACCAAGATCTTACCACTGCTTCAGTGCCCGATGCAAATCGCGGCGCTCGCGATCCCACAGGCGATCCCACAGGCGATCCCACAGGCGAGCCGCAGCAACCGCACGACCGCCGCGACGGCTCGCGCCGCCCCCGTGCGGGCAGCCGGGCCATCCAAGGCAACGGGCCGCCGGCGTCTGCGCCGGCGGCCCGTCGGGACCCGGGTGCTCCGCCCACTCGGGCGAAGGGACTCAGTGCTTGACCACCTCGTCCGGCCCGCTCGCAGCGGGCGCCGCCTTGGCGGCCGGCGCCGTCTCGGCCGGTACGGCGACCGCCTCGTCCTCGGAGATCGGCATCGGCATCCGCTCCAGCGCGACCTCGAGCACCCGGTCGATCCACTTGACCGGCACGATCTCGAGCCTGTTCTTCACGTTGTCGGGGATATCCGCGAGGTCCTTCACGTTCTCCTCGGGGATCAGCACCGTCTTGATCCCGCCGCGGTGGGCCGCCAGCAGCTTCTCCTTGAGGCCACCGATGGGCAGCACCTCGCCGCGCAGCGTGATCTCGCCGGTCATCGCGACATCGGCCCGCACCGGGATGTCGGTCAGCACCGACACCAGCGCGGTCGTCATCGCGATCCCCGCGGACGGACCGTCCTTCGGCGTGGCCCCCTCGGGCACGTGGATGTGGATGTCCTGCTTCTCGTGGAAGCCGGCCTTGATCCCCAGCCGTGCCTGGCGGCGCCGAACCACGGTCATCGCGGCCTTGATCGACTCCTGCATCACGTCGCCGAGCTTGCCGGTGAACGTGGTCTTGCCCTTGCCGGGGACCGCCACGGCCTCGATCGTCAGCAGTTCGCCGCCGACCTCGGTCCATGCCAGCCCGGTGACCTGGCCGACCTGGTTCTCCTTCTCCGCGATGCCGAACGAGAAGCGCCGCACGCCGAGGAACTTGTCGAGGTTCTTCGGCGTGACCTGGACCTTCTTCTCGTCCTTCTTGAGCAGCAGCGTCTTGACGACCTTGCGGCAGATCTTGGAGAGCTCGCGCTCGAGCGAGCGCACGCCCGCCTCGCGGGTGTAGTAGCGGACGATGTCGCGGATCGCAGCCTCGGACACCGCCAGCTCGCCCGCCTTGAGACCGGTGTTCTTCTGCTGCTTGGGCAGCAGGTAGCGCTGCGCGATGTTGACCTTCTCGTCCTCGGTGTACCCGGACAGGCGGATCACCTCCATCCGGTCGAGCAGCGCAGGCGGGATGTTCAGCGAGTTCGCCGTGGCCACGAACATCACGTCGGACAGGTCGTAGTCGACCTCGACGTAGTGGTCGACGAAGGTGTGGTTCTGCTCGGGGTCGAGCACCTCCAGCAGCGCCGACGACGGATCGCCGCGGAAGTCCATGCCCATCTTGTCGACCTCGTCGAGCAGGAAGAGCGGATTGCGCACGCCGACCTTGGTCAGGCTCTGCAGGATCTTGCCCGGCATCGAGCCGATGTAGGTGCGGCGATGCCCGCGGATCTCGGCCTCGTCACGCACGCCGCCGAGCGCCATCCGGACGAACTTGCGGTTCGTCGCGCGGGCGATCGACTGGCCGAGCGAGGTCTTGCCCACGCCCGGGGGGCCGACCAGGCACAGGATCGGCGCCTTGACCTTGTCGACGCGCTGCTGGACCGCGAGGTACTCGAGGATCCGCTCCTTGACCTTGTCGAGGCCGTAATGGTCCTCGTCGAGCACCTTCTCGGCGTTCGTCAGGTCGTTGTTGATCTTGCTCTTCTTCTTCCAGGGCAGCCCGACGAGCACGTCGATGTAGTTGCGCACGACGGTGGCCTCGGCCGACATCGGCGACATCAGCTTGAGCTTCTTCAGCTCCGCCTCGGCCTTCTTGCGAGCCTCGGCCGGCATCCGCGCGGACTTGATCTTCTTCTCGATCTCCTCCATGTCGGCGCCGTCCTCGCCCTCGCCGAGCTCCTTCTGGATCGCCTTGACCTGCTCGTTGAGGTAGTACTCGCGCTGCGACTTCTCCATCTGCCGCTTCACGCGGCCACGGATGCGCTTCTCGACCTGGAGGATGTCGAGCTCGGTCTCGATCTGGGCCAGCAGCTTCTCGAGCCGCTCGCCGACCGACAGGGTCTCGAGGATGTGCTGCTTCTGCTCGATCTTGATCGGCAGGTGGGCCGCGATGGTGTCGGCGAGCCGGCCCGCGTCGTCGATCCCGTTCAGCGAGGTCAGGATCTCCGGCGGGATCTTCTTGTTCAGCTTCACGTACGAGTCGAACTGCGCGAGGATCGCGCGTCGCAGCGCCTCGACCTCCGCGCCCGGATCGTCCCCGTCGGCGATCGGGCTCAGCTCGCAGGTGAAGTGCGCACCGCTGTCGTCGATCGACGCGATGCGCGCGCGCTGGGACCCCTCGATCAGCACCTTCACCGTGCCGTCGGGGAGCTTGAGCATCTGGAGGATGTTCGAGACGCAGCCGATCTCGTAGATGTCGGCGGCGATCGGGTCGTCCTTGGAGGCGTTCTTCTGCGCCACCAGCATGATGCTCTTGCCGACCTCCATCGCCGCCTCGAGGGCCTTGATGGACTTCGGTCGGCCCACGAAGAGCGGGATCACCATGTGCGGGAACACCACCACGTCCCGCAGGGGAAGCAGCGGCAGCGTCTGGGAGGCGGGAGAGTCGGACATTCAGAGTTCCTCTGGGAGGCTTCGTGGTCGGCATCTTGGGCCGACCCGGTTCGTTTCAAGCATACGCCCAATCAAAGGGGGCGCGCTCGCCGTCCACGGGACCGCAGTGGCCGATCGGCCGGCGGCGGGATCCCCGACGATCCTGCAATGGAAGGACGGTCGACGATATCGGGAAAAGCCCGCAAGCGCGGCGGCGGCACGGTCGGCGGGCGGGGATCGACGGACTGCGAGGTGCGTCCGGCGCGGCGGCACGGCGCAGAGGCGGCCGGGCCGGACGCATCCTGCCGGCCACCCGCGGATGCGGTTCCCGGAATCCGGCGCGCTGCGCCACGGTGCCCTCCGGAAAGCAAGACCGGCCCCTCGGGGCCGGTCGGGCGGTCCGTCGAGGCGGGGCGCCGGCTACTTCGAACCGGCGACCTTCGGCGCGTCGGCGTAGATGACGAGGGGCTTGCCCTCGCCGTCGATCGCGTTCTCGTCGACGACGACCTTCTGCACGTTCTGCATGCTCGGCAGCTCGTACATGATGTCGAGCAGCACGTGCTCGAGGATGGAGCGCAAGCCGCGGGCGCCGGTCTTGCGCTTGAGCGCCTTGCGGGCGATCGCCTGCAGCGCGGCAGGCCGCACCTCGAGCTCGGCGCCCTCCATCGAGAACAGCCGGTGGTACTGCTTGACCAGTGCGTTCTTCGGCTCGATGAGGATCTCGACCAGGGCCGCGTCGTTGAGCTCGTCGAGCGTGGCGACGACCGGCAGACGCCCCACCAGTTCGGGGATCAGGCCGAACTTGATCAGGTCTTCGGGCTCCGCCTCGCGCAGCACGTCGCCGACCTTGCGGTCGCTCTCGCTGCGCACCTCGGCACCGAAGCCGATCCCGCTGCGTTCGGAGCGGTTGCGGATGACCTTCTCCAGGCCGTCGAACGCGCCACCGCAGATGAACAGGATGTTCGTGGTGTCGATCTGCACGAAGTCCTGGTTCGGATGCTTGCGGCCGCCCTGCGGCGGCACCGAGGCGACCGTGCCCTCGATCAGCTTCAGCAGTGCCTGCTGGACGCCCTCGCCCGAGACGTCGCGCGTGATGCTCGGGTTGTCGGACTTGCGGCTGATCTTGTCGATCTCGTCGATGTAGACGATGCCGTTCTGGGCCTTCTCGACCTCGTAATTGCAGTTCTGCAGCAGCTTCTGGATGATGTTCTCGACGTCCTCGCCGACGTAGCCCGCTTCGGTCAGCGTGGTGGCGTCGGCGATCACGAACGGAACGTTCAGCAACCGTGCGAGCGTCTGGGCGAGCAGCGTCTTGCCGCTGCCGGTCGGGCCGACCAGGAGGATGTTGCTCTTGGCGAGCTCGACATCGTCCTTCTTGCCCTTGTGACGCAGCCGCTTGTAGTGGTTGTAGACCGCGACCGAGAGGATCTTCTTCGCATTGTCCTGACCGATCACGTACTGGTCGAGGATCGCGGCGATCTCGTGGGGCGTCGGGAGCCCGGACTTGACCGCGGCCTGCGTGTCGGCCTGGGTCTCGTCACGGATGATGTCGTTGCAGAGCTCGATGCACTCGTCGCAGATGAAGACCGAGGGGCCTGCGATCAGCTTCCGGACCTCGTGCTGGCTCTTTCCGCAGAACGAGCAGTACAGCAGCTTCTCGCTCGAACCCTTCTTCTCTGACATGCTCACTCCGACGGGAGACCGATCGGGCCGCGGCGCGCGGCCCGCGAGACGGGCGTCACGCCGCCGGTGTGGCCTCGGTACGGCTCACCAGCGTCCGGTCGATCAGTCCGTAGCTTACCGCATCTTCCGCGGACATGAAGTTGTCCCGGTCGGTGTCCTTCTCGATGCGCTCGATGGGCTGACCGGTGGCCTCCGACAGCAGCCGGTTCAGCCGCTCGCGCAGGTACAGGATCTCCCTCGCCTGGATCTCGATGTCCGAGGCCTGCCCCTGCGCGCCGCCCGAGGGCTGGTGGATCATGATCCGCGAGTTCGGCAGCGCGTAGCGCTTGCCCTTCGCGCCGGCCGCCAGCAGGAACGCGCCCATGCTCGCCGCGATGCCCATGCACAGCGTGGACACGTCCGGCTTGATGAACTTCATCGTGTCGAACATCGCCAGGCCCGCCGACACCGAACCGCCCGGCGAATTGATGTACAGGCTGATGTCCTTGTCCGGGTTCTCGGACTCGAGGAACAGCAGCTGCGCCACGACCAGGTTCGAGATCTGGTCCATCACCGGACCGACGAGGAAGATGACCCGCTCGCGAAGCAGGCGCGAGTAGATGTCGTAGGCGCGCTCGCCGCGGCCGCTCTGCTCGATCACGATCGGCACCATGCCCAGACCCTGCGGCTCCTGCCGTTGAGCCAGATGGGCATTCACCAGGTCCTCGATGAGGCTGTTTCGGGTCATCGTCGTCCTCGCGGAAGGGAGATCGTCCAGGTATCGGGAAGCGGGCTCAGGCCGCGGCCATCAGCTCGTCGAACGGCACCGCCTTGTCGGCGACCTGGGCCTTCGCCAGCACCCAGTCGACGACATTCTGCTCGACCACCAGCGCCTCGACCTCGGCCAGGCGTTCGCGGTCGCTGAAGTACCAGCGGATCACCTCGCCGGGGTTCTCGTAGGACTGCGCGAACTCCTCGATCTGCTTGCGCAGCTGGTCGGGCTTGGCCTGCAGGCCTTGCGACTTGACGATCTCGCCCACGATCAGGCCGAGCCGCACCCGCTTGCCGGCGGACTCCGCGAAGGCCTCGGCCGGGATCGGCATGTCCTTGATGTCCATGCCGCGCTGCTTGAAGTCTGCTCGCGCGCGCTCGGCGAGCTGCTCGGACTCGGCCTGCACGAGCGCCTTCGGCAGCTCGATCTCGGCGAGTCCCGGCAGCGCCTCCATCACCGCGGTCTTGATGCGGCCGCGCAGCCGCTGGGCGACCTCGCGCTCGAGGTTTCGGCGCACGTCGGCACGCAGCGTCTCGACGCTGCCGTCGGCCACGCCGAGCTGCTTGGCGAATTCGGCATCGAGCTCGGGCACCGACGGCGCCTCGACCTTCTTCACGGTCACCTCGAACTGGGCGGTCTTGCCGGCCAGCTCCTTGGCGCTGTAGTCCTCCGGGAAGGCGACCGGGAAGGTCTTCACGTCGCCGGCCGACGCGCCGCGCACGCCGGTCTCGAAGTCGGCGAGCATCCGGCCCTCGCCGAGCGTGAACGGGAAGTCGGTGGCGGTGCCGCCCTGGAACGCGACGCCGTCGAGCGTGCCGACGAAGTCGATCGTCACGCGGTCGCCGTCGGCCGCGGCGCGCGGCGCGTCGGCATAGGTGGTGCGCTGCTTGCGCAGGATGTCCACGGTCTTCTCGACCTCGACGTCGCCGACCTCGCAGCGGGCTCGCTCGACGGCGAGCGTGGCCGGGTCGGCGAGCGATACCTCGGGATAGACCTCGAAGGTCGCGGTGAAGCCCGCCACGCCTTCGGCGGCCTCCTGGCGCGGCTCGATCCGCGGCTGGCCGGCGATCCGCAGGCCGTGCTCGGTGACGGCCTCGGAGAAGGCCTTCGAGACCGCGTCGCCCAGCACCTCGGCCTGCACCTGCGCGCCGTAGGACTGCTGGATCATCTTCATCGGCACCTTGCCCGGACGGAAGCCGGGCATGCGCAAGGTGCGCGCCATCTCGCGCAGCTTGCGCTCGACCTGCGTGCCGATGTCGGCCATCGGGACCGACAGGCTCAGGCGACGCTCGAGCGCGCCGGTCGATTCAAGTTGAGTGGCCATGTTCTTGTGTCGTCCAGTGTCTGTGTTCGGATCCGGGAACGGGATGGAGGCGGCGGCGGGACGCGGGCCCGACGGCGGGAGGTCCCTGGTGCGGCCGGGGAGACTCGAACTCCCACACCCTTCGGCGCCAGGACCTAAACCTGGTGCGTCTACCGATTCCGCCACGGCCGCGAGGGGCGCTCCCCGGGGCCGCGCGCGCCCCGGGGCGGTATTGTAGACGAACGCCCGACCCGCCCTTGCGCGTAGGGACGCGGGCTACGCGGGAACGCCGCCTGTCGGGCGCGGCCGCGCGTCGGTCGCCGCCGCGCCCGCGGGCGCGGGCCGCAGCCGGTACCAGGCCACGTAGAGCGCCGGCACGAACAGCACCGTCATCGCCGTCGCGACGATCAGGCCGCCCATGATCGCGAAGGCCATCGGGCCCCAGAGCACGTCGCGTGACAGCGGCACCATCGCGAAGATGGCCGCCGCCGCGGTCAGCAGGATCGGCCTGAAGCGGCGCACCGCCGCCTCCCGGACCGCCTCCCAGGCATCGACGCCGGCGTCGCGGTCCTGCCGGATCTGGTCGACCAGGATCACGGTGTTGCGCATGATCATCCCGCCCAGCGCGATCGTGCCCAGCATCGCGACGAAGCCGAACGGGCGCCCCGACAGCAGCAGCGCCGCGGCCACGCCGACGATCCCGAGCGGCGCGGTGACCAGCACCATGAACGCCAGCGAGAAGCGCTGCAGCTGGATCATCAGCAGCGCGACCACGAGCGCCAGCATCATCGGCATGCCGGCGTTGATCGACGCCTGCGCCTTCAGGTTCTCCTCGTACGGCCCGCCCGCCTCGATCCGGTAGCCGGGGGGCAGCTTCGCGCGGATCGCATCGAGCCTCGGGGAGATCGCCATCGTGACATCGGGTGCCTGCACGCCGTCGACGAGGTCGGCGCGCACCGTCAGGTTCGGCTCGCGCGAGCGCCGCCAGAGGATCGGTTCCTCCATCGTCTCGCGGATCGTCGCGACCTGCGACAGCGACACCGCGCGGCCGTTGGCGGTCTGCAGCTGCAGGTTGCCGAGGTTCGCGAGGCTCGCGCGCTCGGCCGCGGGGGCGCGCAGCACCACCTCGATCAGCTTGTCGCGCTCGCGGAAGGTGCCGATCGTCGCGCCCGAGACCGCGCCGCCCACCGCGCGCGCCACCTGCCCGCTCGACAGGCCGATGACCCGGGCCTTGTCCTGGTCGACGTCGATGCGCAGCGCCGGCGCGCGCTCGCCCCAGTCGGGGTGGACGTCTAGCGTGTGCGGATCGTCGCGGATCACCGCGGCGACCTCCTCGCCGATCGCCTTCAGGCGCTGCGGATCGGGGCCGAGGACGCGGAACTGCACCGGATAGGCCACCGGCGGCCCGAGGGGCGTGCGGAACGCCCGGGCGCGGATCCCCGGGAACTGGTCCTCGAGCGCCTGGCGCAGCCGCGGCAGCGCGCGGTCGCGGCCGGCGACGTCCCGGGTCAGCACGACGAACTGCGCGAAGTTCGGCCGGAACAGCTGCTGGTCGAGCGACAGGTAGTAGCGCGGCGAGCCGTTGCCGACGTAGACGACGAAGGTCGACACGTCCTCGTCCTTCGCGAGGACCGCCTCGAAGCGCTTCGCCTGCGCCTCGGTCGCGCGATACGACGCGCCCTCGGGCAGCCACATCTCGACCAGGATCTCAGCCCGGTCCGAGTTCGGGAAGAACTGCTTCTCGGTGGCCTTCATGCCCAGGCCGCCGAGCACGAACAGCCCGATCGTCGCCGCGATCGTGGCCCAGCGCCAGCGCATGCAGACCTCGATCGTCGCCCGCAGTCGCCGGTAGAAGCCGGTGTCGAAGACCTCGCGGTGCTCGCCGCCGGGCTTGCCCTTCAGCACCCAGTAGCCGATGAACGGCGTGGCGACGATCGCCGCGACCCACGACACCAGCAGCGCGATGGTGACCACCGCGAAGATCGCGAAGGTGTACTCGCCGGTGGTCGACTTCGCCGTCGCGATCGGCAGGAAGCCCGCCGCGGTGATCAGCGTGCCGGTCAGCATCGGGAACGCGGTGCTGGTGTACGCGAAGGTCGCGGCGCGGAACTTGTCCCAGCCCTCCTCCACCTTGCGGGCCATCATCTCGACCGCGATCATCGCGTCGTCGACCAGCAGTCCCAGCGCGATCACCAGCGCGCCGGTCGAGATCCGGTGCAGGTCGATGCCGAACCACGCCATCGCGAGGAAGGTACCGGCGAGCACCAGCGGGATCGTGAGCGCGACCACCGTGCCGGCGCGCAGGCCGAGGCTGATGAACGAGACCGCCAGCACGATCGCCACCGCCTCGAGCAGCGAGCTGATGAACAGGCCGACGGCCTTCTTCACGAGCCTGGGCTGGTCGGACACCTTCGCGAACTCGATGCCGACCGGCATGTCGGCCTTCAGGCGCGCCATGGTCGCCTCGAGGTTCGCGCCGAGCTCGAGCACGTCGCCGGTCGGTACCATCGAGACCGCGAGCCCGATCGCCTGCCTGCCGCCGAAGCGCATCGTCCACGCCGGCGGATCCGCGTAGCCGCGCCAGACCTTCGCGCCGTCGCCGAGCCGCACGGTGCGGCCGCCGATGTTGAGCCGCAACTCCTCGACCTCGCGGACCGTGTCGAACTGGCCGGTGACGCGCAGCGGCACCTGACGCGACTCGCCCTGCACGGTCCCCGCGGGCGCGACGAGGTTCTGCGCCGCCAGCTGGTCGGCGATCCGCTGGGGGTCGATGCCGAGGTTGGCGAGCAGCTGCGGCGACAGCTCGACGAACACCTTCTCGTCCTGCTGGCCGATCAGCTCGACCTTCGAGACGTCGGGCAGGCGCAGCAGCTCCTGTCGGACCGACTCGACGCGGTCGCGCAGCTCGGCCATCGAGAACCCGTCGCCGGTGAACGCATAGATCGTGCCGAAGACGTCGCCGAACTCGTCGTTGAAGAACGGCCCGAGCGCCTCGGCGGGCAGCGTGTGGCGGATGTCGCCGACCTTCTTGCGCACCTGGTACCAGACCTGCGGCACCTCCCTGCGCGGCGCGGTGTCGAGCAGCTCGAGCACGATCAGCGACTCGCCGGGCTTCGAGTAGCTGCGGGTCCACTTGAAGTACGGCGTCTCCTGCAGCTTCTTCTCGATCCGGTCGGTGACCTGCTGGTCGACCTGTTCGGTGGTCGCGCCGGGCCACAGCGTCCGGATGGTCATCGCGCGGAACGCGAAGTCCGGGTCCTCGCGCTGGCCGAGCTTGAAGAAGGCCAGCGTACCGGCGACCGCGATCACCAGCAGGAAGAACAGCGTCAGCTGGGGGTGGCGGATCGCGGCCGCCGAGACGTTGAAGCCGCCGGCGCGCGGGGCGTCGAGCCGTTCGCCGCTCACCGGGCCGCTCCCGCGGCACCCGTCGTCCCCGCGCCCGCGACGCGGACCCCGACCGCGTCCGGCGACGCGGCCCCCGCGGGCGTTGCACCACCGGCCGGCTTCGCGTCGTCCACCACGCGGACCACCTGGCCCGGCCGCAGCAGGTTGGCGCCGGCGGTGACGATCCGGTCACCCGGCTTCAGGCCGTCGAGCACGCGCACCGCGTCGTCGAGCAGACCGCCGGTGCGGACCTCGACCGGCGCGACCACGCCCTGTGCGTCGACGCGCCAGACCCGCGGCGTGCCGTCGGTCGACTGCAGCGCCGACAGCGGCAGCACGAACGCCGCCTCGGCCGGACGCAGCGCCTGCACGACAGCGGTCATGCCGAGCGCGACGCCGTCGAGGTCGCCGAGCAGCGTGAGCCGCGCCGGATAGGTCCGGGAGGCCGGATCCGAGATCGGCGACAGCTCGCGGAGCCGGCCCGCGATCACCCGGTGACCGAGGGCGTTGACGACGACCGCCCACTCCTTCGTGTCCCGGACGAGCCTCAGCTCGCTCTCGGGCACGTTCAGCGCGATCTCGCGCTCGCCGGTCTGCGCGACGCGGATCACCGGCTGGCCGGCGGCGACGACCTGGCCGACCTCCGCCTCGACCGCCGTCACCACGCCCGCGGCATCGGCCTTCAGCACCTGGAAGTCGAGCGCGTTGCGGGCCTGGGTCTGCTGCGCCTCGGCGGCCAGCAGTCGCGCCTGCGCGGCGTCGTAGGTC
Source organism: Pseudomonadota bacterium (assembly GCA_046046245.1). Classification (GTDB taxonomy): domain Bacteria; phylum Pseudomonadota; class Gammaproteobacteria; order Burkholderiales; family Burkholderiaceae_E; genus UBA4615. Next base: position 60,170 of record JBJOKE010000088.1, read on the forward strand.
GCCTGCTGCCGGTCGAGCGAGGCCTGGCTGATGTAGTTCTGGGCACGCAGGTTGCGCAGCCGCTCGAGCTCGACCGCGGCGAGGTCCCGGTCGGTCCGCGCGGCGACCACCTGGGCCTGCTGCGCCTGCAGCGCGGGGGCGAGGTCGGTCGGATCGAGCCGGGCCAGCGTCTGGCCCTGCACGACACGGTCGCCGACCGAGACGGTCCGCTGCGCGAGCTTGCCGCCGACCCGGAAGCCGAGCCGCGATTCGATCCGCGGTCGGACCTCACCCGGGAGCTGGATCGCCACCGTGGTGCTCTGGGGCTGCACGACCATCGTCCGGACCGGCCGGGGCGGCTCCGCCTTCGGGGCGACCGCCTTCTCGGCGCAGCCGGGGAGCAGGACCGCGAGCAGCGCGGCGGTGAGCGGAAGGGCGAGGCGCATGGACAGCGGATCCATCTTAGTGACTGACGGGTTAGTAAGTAAATGTATCCGCGCCTGACGGCATCGTCAACGCGGCCGGGCGGAGTCCGACCCCCTACAATCCGCCCCGTGGCTTCCCCCGTGCATGGCGTCGAGCACTACGAGAACTTCCCGGTCGCGTCCTGGCTGATGCCGGCACGTCTGCGCCCGGCGGTGGTCGCGATCTACCGATTCGCCCGGCATGCCGACGACGTCGCCGACGAGGGCGACGCAGCCGCCGGCGAACGGCTGGCGATCCTGGCCGCCCTGCGCGCCGACCTGGCCGTGGCGCGCGCCGGCGGCACGCCGGCCGCGCCGGTGGTCGCACAGCTGGTGCCCCACGTGCGCGAGCACGGTCTCGACTGGAGCCGCCTCGACGCGCTGCTGTCCGCCTTCGAGCAGGACGTGAGCGTCCACCGCTACCCGGATGCCGCGACGCTGCAGGACTACTGCCGCCGCTCGGCCGACCCGGTCGGCCACCTCGTGCTGGCGCTCGCGGGCCGTCTGGACGATGCGACGCGTCCGCTGTCCGACCGGATCTGCAGCGCGCTGCAGCTGATCAACTTCCTGCAGGACGCGGCCATCGACGCCGCGCGCGGCCGGATCTACCTCCCGCTCGATGCCCTCGCCCGGCACGGCGCCGGCGAGGAGGACGTGATGCGGGCGCTGGCCGAGCGCCGCGCATCCCCCGCGCTGCGTGCCTGCGTCGCCGCCGAGGCCGCCCGCGCCGGGGCGATGCTCTCCGCGGGCACGTCGCTGCCGGCTCGCGTCGGCGGCCGGCTCGGCTGGGAGCTGCGCGCGGTCGTCGCCGGCGGTGCCCGTATCCTCTCCAAGCTCGCCGCCGGCGGGCACGACCCGTTCGCCGCGCGGCCCGCGCTGCGCGGCGCCGACGCCCTGCCGCTCGCGGCCGCGGTGCTGCGCCTGGCGCTCGCGCCGCCGCCAGCCGATCCAGCGGCCTCGCGCCCCGAGCCCCGATGACGCCCGACGAGTACTGCCAGGACAAGGCCGCCAAGAGCGGCTCGAGCTTCTACTACAGCTTCCTGTTCCTGCCGCCCGAGCGGCGCCGGGCGATCACCGCGCTCTACGCGTTCTGCCGCGAGGTCGACGACGTCGTCGACGAGATGCGCGATCCCGCGGTCGCCCGCACGAAGCTCGACTGGTGGCAGGCCGAGCTCGAGCGGATGGTCGCCGGCGCACCGACGCACCCGGTCACCCGCGCCCTGCAGCCGCATGTCGATCGCTACGACATCAGCCGCGGGCGCCTGGTGGAGGTCATCGACGGCATGCGGATGGACCTCGAGCAGACCCGCTACCTGGACTACACGGGCCTGACCCTCTATTGCCGACGCGTGGCCGGCGTCGTCGGCGAGATGGCGAGCGGCATCTTCGGCCGTACCGACCCCGCGACGCTGCGATACGCGGATGCGCTGGGCCTCGCGTTCCAGCTCACCAACATCATCCGCGACGTCGGCGAGGATGCGCGCAAGGGCCGCATCTACCTGCCCCTCGAGGACCTGCAGCGCTTCGGCGTGACCGCCGGCGAGATCCTCGGCAGCCGCCACGGCGATCGCTTCGTCGAACTCATGCGCTTCCAGGCGCAGCGCGCGCGCGAGGCCTACGCGCGCGCGTACGGGCTGCTGCCCGAGGTCGACCGCCGCGCACAGCGTCCCGGCCTCATCATGTCGGCGATCTACTCGACCCTCCTGGAGGAGATCGAGCGCGACGGATTCCTCGTCCTCGACCGCCGGACCTCGCTCACGCCGATCCGAAAGCTCTGGCTGGCGTGGCGGACCTGGGTCACGGGCCGACCGCCCGGCTTCGACGCGGCGCGCCGCACGGTGCCGGGCGGGTGAGCGAGGCGCTCGTCGTCGGCGCCGGCTGGGCCGGGCTCGCCGCGGCGGTCGGTCTGGTCGAGGCGGGCTGGCGGACGACCGTGATCGATGCCGCCCCGCAGCCGGGCGGCCGCGCGCGCTCGCAGACGCTGCGGCTCGACGCGACGACCGCGGTCGAGGTCGACAACGGACAGCACCTGCTGATCGGCGCCTACCGGTCCACGCTCGCGCTGGTGCGACGCGTGGGCGTCGACCCCGACGCGGTCCTCGCCCGCTCGCGGATGCGGCTGGCCGGGCCGGACGGCTTCGAGTTGCGCGCCGCACCGCTGCCGGCGCCGCTGCACCTGGGGATCGGGCTGCTCGCGGCGCGCGGCCTGCCCGGCTCGCAGCGGCTCGCGATGGTCCGCGCGATGACCGGCCTCGCCCTGCGCGGCCCGTCCGCGGTGCCCGAGGGCGCGACCGTCGCCGACTGGCTCGCGGCGACGCGGCAGCCCGCCGGGCTCGTCGCCCGGATCTGGGCCCCCCTGTGCGTGGGCGCGCTGAACACGCCTCCGGAGCGTGCCTGCGCACGCGCCTTCGCGCAGGTGCTCTGCGACGCGCTGCTGGCTCGCGCCGCCGACTCGGACTTCCTGCTGCCGCGCGGCACGCTCGGGGAGGTCCTGCCGGGACCCGCGGCCGCGTGGCTCGCGCAACGCGGTGCCGTGCTCCGATGGCGGACCGCCTGCCGCGGCCTCGCCCTCGGTGGCGGCGGCCGATGGACGGCACTGACCGACGCGGGTCCGGTGGCCGCCGACCGGGTGGTGCTCGCCGTGCCGCCGCCACAGGCCTCGCGCCTGCTGGCGGGCGCGGTCCCGGACGCGCGCCGCGTGCCGCTGGACGCCTTCGAGCACGAGCCGATCGCGACCGTCTGGCTGGCCTGGGAGCGTCCGCTCGCGCTGCCCGAGGTGACGATGCTCGACGAGCGTCCCGCCGAGCGTGCCTGGGGACAGTGGCTGTTCGGCCGGGCGGCACCGGCCGACGGATCGGTCCGGGCGCTCGCGGGCGTGGTGGTCAGCGCGGCGGGCCGTCTGGAGACCTCGCCGGATGCGCTCGCCGCCGGCGTCGCTGCACAGGTGGCCGCCCAGCTGGCGCTGCCGCCGCCCTCGCACGCGCGCGCGGTCGTCGAGAAGCGGGCGACGATCCGGTGCGCGCCCGAGCGCCCGAGGCTCGACGTCGACGAGCTCGCCGACGTCGCCCCCGGGCTGTCGCTGGCCGGCGACTGGGTCTGGCACCGCTATCCGGCGACGATCGAGTCGGCGGTGCGCGCGGGCGACGCGGCGGCACGGCACGCGGTCGGCGGCGAGGTGGTGCGGGCCTGAGCCGGCGGCATCAGATCGTCACGATCGTGACGATCTCTCCGTGGCGTTCACCAGGCCGCCTGCAGTGCCGCGTCGATCCGCTCGACCGCGACCACCTCGAGCCCCTCGATCGGCTTCTTCGGCACGTTCGCGCGCGGCGCGATGACCTTCGAGAACCCGAGCTTGGCGGCCTCCCGCAGACGCTCCTGCCCGCGCGGCGACGGCCGGATCTCGCCGGCCAGCCCGACCTCGCCGAACACGGCGAGCCCGCGCGGGAGCGGTCGGTCCTTGAGCGACGAGACGATCGCGAGCAGCACCGCGAGGTCCGCGGCAGGCTCGCCGATCCTGACGCCGCCCACCGCGTTGATGAACACGTCCTGGTCGAAGCAGGCGATGCCCGCGTGCCGGTGCAGCACGGCCAGCAGCATCGCAAGCCGCGCGGGCTCGAGCCCGACCGACAGCCTGCGCGGCGACGGCGAGTGCGACGCGTCGACCAGCGCCTGCACCTCGACCAGCAGCGGACGCGAGCCCTCCTGCGTGACCAGCACGCACGAGCCGGACACCTGCCTGTCGTGCTGCGACAGGAACAGCGCCGAGGGGTTCGACACGCCGCGCAGGCCGCGATCGGTCATCGCGAACACGCCGAGTTCGTTGACCGCGCCGAAGCGGTTCTTGAACGCGCGCACCAGCCGGTACGACGAGTGCGTGTCGCCCTCGAAGTACAGCACCGTGTCGACCATGTGCTCGAGCACGCGGGGGCCGGCGAGCGTGCCCTCCTTGGTCACGTGGCCGATCATCACCACCGCCACGCCGGACTGCTTGGCCAGCCGCGTGAGCTGCGCCGCGCAGTCGCGGACCTGCGCGACCGAGCCCGGCGCGGAGCTGAGCTGCTCGGTGTACAGCGTCTGGATCGAGTCGACGACGACGACCGCGGGCTTGCGCGACTCCACGCCGGCGACGATCCGCTCGAGCCCGATCTCGGGCAGGAGCGGTACCTTCGAACCGTCGACGCCGAGCCGGCGGGCACGCATCGCCACCTGTGCGGCCGACTCCTCGCCACTCACGTACAGCACCGGCAGCGACTGCGACAGGTGCGCGAGGGCCTGCAGCAGCAGCGTCGACTTGCCGATGCCCGGATCGCCGCCGATGAGCACGACCGAGCCCGGCACGAGGCCGCCACCGAGCACGCGGTCGAACTCCTCGGCGCCGGTCGGCCAGCGCGGGACCTCGGCGGCCACCACCTCGTCGAGCATCTGCACGCCGCCGGCCGGCGCGAGCGGCGCGAAGCGGTTGCCCGGCGCAACCGCACGCGCGGGCTCGACCACCGACTCGGTCAGCGTGTTCCAGGCGCCGCAGTGCGGGCAGCGGCCGGACCACTTCGGGCTGCTGCCGCCGCATTCCGCGCAGACATGCTGGGTGCGGACCTTCGCCACGGGTCAGTCGACCAGTTGCATCGGCACGCGCGGCGCGACCGCGCACAGCAGCTCGTAGCCGATCGTGCCGGCGCTGGCCGCAACCTCGTCGACCGACACCCGGTCGCCCCAGAGCTCGACCGGCGCACCGACCCCGGCGGCAGGGACGGGCTCGAGGTCCACGGCCAGCATGTCCATCGACACGCGGCCGACGGTGCGGGTGCGCACGCCGGCGACCTCGACCGGCGTGCCGGTCGGCGCGTGGCGCGGATAGCCGTCGGCATAACCGCAGGCCGCGATGCCGATCCGCATCGGACCGGGCGCGACGAAGGTGCCGCCGTAGCCGACCGCATCGCCGGCCCGCAGCGTCTGCGTGGCGATCAGCTCGGCGCGCAGCGTCATCGCCGGGCGCAGCCCGAGCGAGGCGGCGCTGCGGTCGGCGAACGGGCTCGATCCGTAGAGCATGATGCCCGGACGCACCCAGTGGCGATGGGTGTCGGGAAGGTCGATGACGGCGGCCGAGTTCGCCAGCGATCGCGAGCCCGGCAGGTCCGCGGTCGCGCGCTCGAAGCGCTCGATCTGCGCGGCCGCGCCGCCGGGCCGGTCGGCGTCCGCGAAGTGGGTCATCAGCGAGACCTTGCCCACCGACGGCAGCATCGAGAGCGCCTTCTGGATCGAGGCGGCCTCGTCGGGCGCCACGCCGAGACGGTTCATCCCCGTGTTCAGCTTCAGCCAGACGTCGACGACGTTGCCCTCGTGCGCACGCAGCCACTCGACCTGCGCCGCGCCGTGGACGACGAGCGACAGCCCGAGTTCGCCGGCCATCGCGACGTCGGCCGGTCCGAACGGGCCTTCGAGCATCAGGATCGGCCCCCGCCATCCGAGCGCGCGCAACCGGCGAGCATTGTCGAACTCGAGCAGCGCCATGCCGTCGGCGCCGGCGAAGCCGCGGATCGCGGCGGGCAGGCCGTGCCCGTAGGCGTGGGCCTTGACGACCGCCCAGATCCGCGCATCGGGAGCGCGGCGCCGTACGGCGGCGAGGTTGTGGGCGAGCGCGGAAACGGAGACGGTGGCGCAGACGGGACGAGGCATCGTTCGACTCTGGGTCAACCGCGCATGGTATAACGCGGCGCGGAGACGGCTCAGATTCGATGAAACGCGGCTTCTACACGATCATGGCGGCGCAGTTCTGTTCGTCGCTTGCGGACAACGCGCTGCTGATCGCCGCGATCGCGCTGCTGGTCGAGCTGCACGCGCCGGAATGGATGAAGCCGCTGCTGAAGCTGTTCTTCACCATCTCGTACGTCGTGCTCGCGCCCTTCGTCGGCGCCTTCGCCGACTCGATGCCGAAGGGCAAGGTGATGTTCTACACGAACACCATCAAGGTCGTCGGCTGCGGTCTGATGTTCATGACGGTCCACCCCCTGCTCGCCTACGCGGTCGTGGGTTTCGGCGCGGCGGCCTACTCGCCCGCCAAGTACGGCATCCTCACCGAGCTCCTGCCGCCCGAGAAGCTGGTGGCTGCCAACGGCTGGATCGAGGGCACGACCGTCGGCTCCATCATCCTGGGCACGGTGCTGGGCGGCGCGCTGATCAGCCCGACCGTGTCGGCGAGCCTGCTCGCCTTCGACGTGCCCTCGTTCGAGACCGGCATCGACACGCCGGCCGAGTCGGCGATCCTCGTGATCGCCGCGGTCTACGGTCTGGCCGCCCTCTTCAACCTCCGGATCCCGGACACCGGCGCACGCTATGCGCACCAGGAGCGCAATCCGCTGAAGCTGGTCGTCGAGTTCGGCCACTGCCTGCGCGTGCTGTGGCGCGACAAGCTCGGACAGATCTCGCTCGCGGTGACCACGCTGTTCTGGGGCGCCGGCGCCACGCTGCAGTTCATCGTGCTCAAGTGGGCCGATGTCCAGCTCGGCATGCCGCTGTCGAAGGCGGCCATCCTGCAGGGCGTGGTCGCGCTGGGCATCGCGATCGGTGCGATCGTCGCAGCGCGCTTCGTGCCGCTGCGCGGCTCGCTGCGGGTGCTGCCGTTCGGCGTGGGCATGGGCGTGCTGCTGCCGATGATGACGCTCGTGCACGACGTGAGCTTCGCCTATCCGATGCTCGTGCTCGTCGGCTGCCTGGCGGGATTCTTCGTCGTGCCGATGAATGCGCTCCTGCAGCACCGCGGCCACGTGCTGATGAGCGCCGGTCATTCGATCGCGGTGCAGAACTTCAACGAGAACCTGATGATCCTGGTGATGCTGGCGCTCTACGCGCTGCTGATCCGGGCCGACGTCCACATCAACGTCGTGATCGTGCTGTTCGGCTCGTTCGTCGCGCTGACGATGGTGGCGGTGATGCGGCTGCACGCGGCGAACCAGCGTCGCTTCGACTCGGTCTCGCTCATCGGCCAGGCGCGGCACTGAACCGCATCGCGAGCCGGGCTCAGGCCTCGCCGTCGCCCAACGCGTCGTAGGTGCGGCGCGCCAGCCGCAGGTCTGCCCAGGACTTCGCCTTGTCGGGCAGGTTCCGCAGCAGGTAGGCGGGGTGATAGGTCACGATCAACGGCACGTCCCGCCCGCCCGCCCGGTAGCGGTGGACCCGGCCGCGCAGGCTCGCGATCGATGCCTCCGTGCGCAGCAGCGACTGCGCCGCGAATCGCCCCAGCACGACGATCAGCCGCGGCCGGAGCAAGGTCACCTGGCGCAGCAGGTAGGGCTCGCAGCGCGCGACCTCCTCGGGCAGCGGATCGCGGTTGCGCGGGGGCCTGCACTTCAGCACGTTCGCGATGAAGGCCTGCGACGGTCGGTCGACCGCGATCGCGGCGAGCATCTGGTCGAGCAGGCGGCCGGCCGGACCGACGAAGGGCTCGCCCTGCAGATCCTCCTGCTCGCCCGGCGCCTCGCCGACCAGCATCCACGACGCGGGCCGAGGCCCGACCCCGAAGACGGTGTTGCGACGGCCCTCGCACAGTCCGCAGGCCCGGCATCCGGCGATCGCCTCGCCCAGGGCGGACCACTCGAGGTCCGCGATCAGCCGGTCGCGTCGCGACGAAGGCAGGCCGGAGCGGACGAGCGCGACGGCATCCGAGTCGTCCGCGGGCACCTCGTTCGGCTCCGGATCGTCGCCGCCGGACGACCCCGCCTGCATCCCCGCCGCCATCGATCCGAACGGTTCACGGACGGGGCCGCCCTCCGCCGCCGCGATGGCATCGACGGCGGCGCCGAACGGGTCGGGGGACGCGAGCTCGGCCCTCACCTGGACCGCCGTGCCGCGTGCCCGTGGGTCGGCGGTGCCGGGCAGCGCGTCCTCGGGAGCATCGGCGCCCGGCCGCTGCACGGACCCGTCGTCGGCCTGGCGGGGCGGATCGCGGAGCGCCCAGGCGGGACCGATGCCGAGCGCCGCCCACGCGCGTCGGCGCGCCTCATCCATCGACGGTCTCGTCGCGCAGGCGGCGCACCATCACGATCGCGTCCTCGCGCGCACCCTCGAAGGACGGGTAGTAGCGGCGCCGCAGCCCCACGCGCAGGAAGCCCTTGCGCTCGTATAGCCGCAGCGCCGCGGTGTTCGAAGGCCGCACCTCGAGCAGCATCGAGCGCGCGCCCCGCGTCCCGGCATCGGCCATCAGCCAGTCGAGCATCTCGGCGCCCAGCCCCTGCCCCTGGACCGGCGCGTCCACGCTCAGGTTGAGCAGGTGCACCTCGTCGGGGAGCCACATCACGATCGCATAGCCCAGCATCTCGACCGGCGGCTCGGCTCGCTCGAAGACCCAGCTGTCGTAGCCCGCTGCGATCGAGTCCGCAAAGTTGCCGTAGGTCCACGGGAACGGGAAGATCCGTGCCTCGATCCGGGCGACCTGCGAGAGATCACCGCGGCGCATCGCGCGGGCTCGCCATGCCGGCAGCGGCGGACGCGACGGCTGCGCGCTCATTCGGCGGCCACCGCGCCCCGCGCGGCGCGCAGCGCCGCCTGCTCGTCGACGTCCAGCGCCACCTTGTCGCGCAGATAGGTCGGCGCGGCACGCTCGGCCGGCACCGCGTGCCCGGCCGCCAGGCCCGCCACCGCCAGCGCCGCGACGGCCGCCGCGTCGGGATGGACGGCGCCGGCGGCACGGACCGCATCGCGGGGTGCGCCCTCGCGCAGCGACGGATGGACGTCCCAGCCGTCGCCGGCCAGCAGCGGGGCCCGGGCGCCGTCGGCCGCGAACGCCGCGAGCGCGGCCTCGGGCCGGACGAGCAGCGGGCCCAGCCGGGGCTCGGGCCAGGGCGCGTCCAGCGCGCCCGGCGCGAACACCGCGACGCAGACCTCGCCCATCCTGAGGTCCAGGGCCACCCATACGGCCTCGTGCGTGGCGCCGGGCGCGGCCTGCCGTCCGAGCGTGCGCATCGCGTCGACCGGCACCAGCGGCCTGCCCCAGCCGAAGCCCAGGCCCTGTGCGACACCGCAGGCGATCCGCAGGCCGGTGAACGACCCCGGGCCGCTCCCGAACCCGATCGCGTCCACCGCGGCGGCCGGGGTCGACGTGTCGGCCAGCACCGCCTCGACCAGTCCGAGCACGTGCCGGGAATGACCTCGGGTCATCGGCTCGGCCCGCCTGGCCACGCCGCGCGGACCGAGCACGGCCACCGAGCACATGCCCGCGGTCGTGTCGATCGCGAGCACGGTCGGAGAGCGGCCGGACTCGCAGGGCTGCGCGGACTCGGAGGTCATCGGCGGATTCTAAGCCAGCGCCGCGGCCCCGCCGGCGCGCCAGCCGCGATCAGGGCCGGTGCTGCCGCAGTTCCTGCCTGAGCGCGCGACGTTCCTCGGGGCTGAGGCGCGGCGCCGCGCCCCAGCCGCCCGCCTGGCCCGGCGCATACAGAGGGCCCGGCGCGTGACCCGGAGTCGGCGCGTACTGCGGAGTCGGCACGTCCTGTGGCGTCGGCACGGGCTGCGGCATCGCCTGGGGGTTCGGGACCGGCCGATGGCCCGTCACCGGACCGTGACCCGGGGCGAGGCCATGCCCCGGCGGCACACCGTATCCCGGTACCGGGCCGTACCCTGGTCCGCTCCCGTGGCCCGGCGCACCACCGTACCCCGGAGGTGGCGCTCCATAGCCGCTCGGCCCGCGCGCACGGCCCGACGACTCGGCCCGCCAGCGCTCGCGCTCGGCCTGCAGTTGCTCGCGCAGCTCCTGCCGACGCGCCTGCCGGTCGGCGTCGTCGCGCGCCTGCGCCGGCGTCGCGACGACCGCGACGACCGCGAAGGCGAGCCAATACGAGCGCAGCGGAGCAGGCACCCGGGCACCTCTGGAGGAGTGGACACCCCGATTCTAGTCGCCCCCCCATCGACGATCCGGCCGGGGCCGGGGTAATCGGCGCAACGCGCTGTAACCGGTCATCGGGGCGCGGCCGTGCGGCCGTCGGGGGGCAGTATGATCGCGCGACCTCCACCCCGTCTCAGGCCGATGAGCGCAAGCCCCAAGCGACTGCTGGTGGTCGACGACGACCCGAAGCTGCGCGACCTCCTGCATCGCTACCTCGCGGGCCAGCAGTTCGAGGTCGCCCTCGCCGCCGACGGTCCGTCGATGAACCGCCTGCTGCAGCGCGAGCCCTGGGACCTGATCATCCTGGACCTGATGATGCCGGGCGAGGATGGCCTGTCGATCGTCCGGCGCCTGCGCGGTGCCAACGACCGCACGCCGATCATCATGCTGACGGCCAAGGGCGATGACATCGACCGGATCGTCGGTCTCGAGATGGGCGCGGACGACTACCTGCCCAAGCCCTTCAACCCGCGCGAACTGCTCGCCCGGATCCACGCCGTGCTCCGCCGCCAGCCTCCGCCCGATGCGCCCGGCGCTCCGGCGACCGACCTCGGCGAGGTTCGATTCGGCCCCTTCGTGTTCGATGCCGCGATGCGCACGCTGCACAAGGATGGCCAGTCGGTACCGCTCACCAGCGGCGAGTTCTCCGTGCTGAAGGTCTTCGCCCGCCACCCCCGCACGCCGCTGTCGCGCGAGAAGCTGATGGTGCTCGCACGGGGCCGCGAGCACGGCCCGTTCGACCGCAGCCTGGATGTCCAGGTCTCGAGGCTGCGCAAGCTGCTCGAGACAGACCCGGCCAACCCGCGCTTCATCCAGACCGTCTGGGGCGTGGGCTACGTGTTCGTCCCCGACTGAGGTCGTGCGGCTCTCGCTCTTCTGGCGGACCTTCCTGCTGATCGCGGCGGTCGTCGTCGCGAGCCTGCTCTCCTGGCTACAGCTGTTCCGCGCGGCCGAGCTGCAGCCGCGTGCCGAGCGCTTCGCCTGGGAGATCGCATCGATCGTCAACCTGACCCGTGCCGGCCTGCTGAGCGCATCCGGCAGCGCACGGATCGAGCTGCTCGGCGAGCTCGCGCGAAACGAGGGCATCCGGCTGCTGCCGGCCGAACCGACCGACCGCGCGAGCCCCTGGCCGGACGAGCGCTTCGGCGCCCCCTTCGAGGCGAAACTGCGCGAACTGCTCGGGCCCGAGACCCGGATCGCATCTACGGTCAACAGCGACCCTGGACTGTGGGTACGCTTCGAGATCGACGACGATCCCTACTGGATGCTGCTCGATCCGGCACGGATCTCGAGCCAGACGAACCGCAACTGGCTGGGCTGGATCGGCATCGCGATCGCGCTGGCGACCGCCGGCGCGCTGGTGATCAGCCGCGTCGTCAACCGACCGCTGTCCGACCTCGCCCGGGCGATCGAGCGGCTCGGCCAGGGCGAGGCGCCGGCGCCGCTGCGCGAGGATGCGCCCACCGAGCTCGCCGAGGTCAACCGCGGCTTCAACCGGATGGCGAGCGACCTGGTCGCGCTCGAGCAGGACCGGGCCGAGGCGCTCGCCGGCATCTCGCACGACATCCGCACGCCGCTGACGCGGCTCCGGATGGAGATCGAGATGTCCGGCGTCGAGGAGGCCACGCGCGAGTCGATGGCCGACGAGATCGACCGCATCGATGCGATCGTCCGGCAGTTCGTCGAGTTCGCGCAGCCGGCCGCTGCGCAGACGCCCGAACGTGTCGACGTGGGCGCCACTGTCGCCTCGGTCATCGACGGCTTCCGCCACAGCCCCGATGCCGCGCGCCTGTCGATCGGCGTCCAGGTGCCAGCGGGCACTCAGTGGCACGGGACGCCGACCGTGCTCGCGCGGATCGTCTCGAACCTGGTCGAGAACGCCCGCCGCTATGCGGCCGGCCCCGACGACCGTGTCCGGATCGACGTCGTCGCGCGGCGCAGCGGACGCACGCTCGAAGTCACCGTCCGCGACCACGGACCGGGCGTGCCGCCCGAGCAGCTCGATCGGCTCGTGCGCCCGTTCACGCGGCTCGACGCGGAGCGCAACCGGCACGGTGGTTCGGGGCTGGGGCTCGCGATCGTGGCCCGACTGGCGCGGCGGTACGGCGGCGCACTCGAGCTCGAGCTGCCCGCAGACGGCGGACTGCTCGCCCGGGTGCGCCTGCAGGATGGCGCGCCCTGAGGCGGGTCAGTCGACGCGCCGCAGCATCACCACCGCCTGCGCCGAGATGCCCTCGCCACGACCCGCATAGCCGAGCCGCTCGGCGGTCTTGGCCTTCACGTTGACGCAGCCTTCCGGCAGGTCGAGGTCCGCGGCGATGGACGCGACCATCCCCGGCACGTGCGACGCGAGCTTCGGCGCCTGCGCGACCACCGTGCAATCGACGTTGGCCGGCGCCCAGCCGGCCGCACGCACGCGGGCGGCCGCTTCGCGCAGCAGCATGCGGCTGTCGGCGCCGGCGAACCGGGGCTCGGTGTCAGGGAAGTGACGCCCGATGTCGCCGAGCGCCGCGCCCCCGAGGATCGCGTCGGTGATCGCGTGCAGCAGCACGTCGGCATCGGAGTGGCCGAGCAGTCCGTGCGAATGCGGCACGGTCACCCCGCCGAGCACCAGCGGCCGGCCGGGCACCAGCGCGTGAACGTCCCAACCCTGCCCGATCCGGACCGGCGTCTCGCCCAGCGCGTCGCGCATCGCCCTCAGGTCGTCCATCGTCGTCACCTTGAAATTGCGTCGGCCGCCGGGCACGAGCCGCGGCGTCCGGCCGGAGGCCTCGATCGCCGAGGCCTCGTCGGTCACGTCGCGGTGGCGCTCGAGCGCCGCGCGCAGCGCACCGAGCGGGAAGACCTGCGGTGTCTGGGCGAGCCACAGGCCCTCGCGGTCCACCGTCTGCACCGCGCGGCCGGAGCCGCCTCGCTTGACGGTATCGGCCACCGGCTGCGCGAGCAGCGCACCCACGCGCTCGTCCGCGAGCGCGTCGCGCAGTGCGGCGAGCGAGGCGCGCTCGACGCCGGGCCGCGCGGCGTCGTGGACCCAGACCCAGTCGCGGTCGGATGCGCCCCGCCGCGCGGCGAGCGCCCGCAGCCCGCCGAGCACGCTCGCCCGACGTGTCTCGCCGCCCACCGGCTCGATGCTGCGCCGTGGACCCGCGAGCCCCGGCAGACCGACGGCCGTGGCGTCATCGGGCGAGACCACCACCATCACGTGCTCGATCCAGTCGCAGCCGAGCAGCGCGCCGACCGTACGCTCGAGCATCGTGACGCCGCCGAGTCCGAGGTACTGCTTCGGCCGGTCCGCACCGAGCCGCGAGCCGGTACCCGCCGCAGGTACCACGGCGAAGTGACGCGCGGGTCGGGCGGAATCGGGAGCGTCGGTCATCGCAGGGGGGGCGGAGCTCGAAAGCTACAATTGTACGTTTCGCACCGCCGCATCCGCCCCGCTTGAACGCCTCCCTCCCCGCCGCGCTCGACACACCGGGGCCCGGCCTCGCCGACGTCTCGTCCGGTCTGCCCGAACCGGCACCCGGACAGGTCGTCGCGTTGCCCGCCACCCACGGCTCGGGCGACGCGCTGCTGGTCGCCGCGCTCGCGACGCGCCACGCCGCCCAGTCGCGCCTGCTCGCCGTCGTCACCGCCTCCGCGCTCGACGCCGCCCGCCTGGCCGACGAGGTCCGCTGGTTCGCGCCCGCGCTGCGAGCGCGCGTGCTGTCCGACTGGGAGACGCTGCCCTACGACGCGTTCTCGCCGCACCAGGACCTGGTGTCCGACCGGCTCGCCACCCTCTACGCGCTGCAGGCGGCCCAGGTGGACCTGCTGGTGGTCGCGGCCACGACCGCGCTGCACCGGCTCGCGCCCGCCGCCTTCGTGGCCGGCCACACCTTCTCGTTCCGGAAGGGGCAGAAGCTCGACGAGTCGGGCCTGCGGGCGCAGCTGACACTGGCCGGCTACGAGCATGTGTCGCAGGTGGTGCGCCCTGGCGAGTACTGCGTGCGCGGCGGCCTGTTCGACCTGTTTCCGATGGGCTCGGCCCTGCCCTACCGGCTCGACCTGTTCGGCGACGACGTCGAGTCGATCCGGGCGTTCGACCCGGACACGCAGCGCAGCCTCTACCCGGTCGAGACCGTGCAGATCCTGCCCGGCCGCGAGTTCCCGATCGACGAGGCGTCGCGGACCGCGTTCCGCGGCCGCTGGCGCGAGCGCTTCGAGGGTGATCCGAGCAAGGCGGGCCCGTACCGCGACGTCGGCAACGGCATCGCGAGCGCGGGCATCGAGTACTGGCTTCCGCTGTTCTTCGCCGACACCGCGACGCTGTTCGACTACCTGCCCCCCGACGCGCTGATCGCCACCCACGGCGACGTCGAGGCCGCGGGCCGGCGGTTCGTCGACGAGACCGCGCAGCGCCATCGCTTCCTGGCGAACGACTCGCAGCGTCCGCTGCTGAGGCCCGACGAGCTGTTCCTCGGCGTCGAGGCGTTCTTCGCCGCCGCGCGCGCCCACGGGCGCTATGCGTTGCGCGAGCCCCGCAGCGCGCTCGGCGCGGCGGGGGACGATTCCGGGACGGACACCGCGATCGAGGCGGCGACGGGCGGCGGGTCGAGCGCCGCCGGCACGTCCGACACCGCGGCGCCCTCTGCCGTCGACGCCGGCACGCTGGCCGGCGGCCCGCGCGCCGACGCGCCGACGCGCCGCACGCCCCACACCACCGCGCTGCCCGCGCTGACGGTGGAACGGCGCGCCGACGCACCGCTCGCCCGACTCGCCGCCTGGCTCGACTCGACCGACGACCGCGTGCTCGTGCTCGCCGAGTCGGCGGGCCGCCGCGAGACGCTCTCGCAGTTGTTCGCCGAACACGGCATCGAGCTGCCGCAGGTCGACGACTGGGCGGGCTTCGCGCGCACCGCGCTGCCGCGGGCGCTGGGCGTCGGGCCGCTCGCCGAGGGCTTCCGGCGTACCGGGGTGCCGGGCGTCTCGGTGGTCACCGAGTCGGAGCTCTTCGCCGGCACGGCGAAGCGCCGCCGCGGCCGCCGCGCCGAGCAGGCCACCGACGTCGACGCGATCATCCGCGACCTGTCCGAGCTGTCGATCGGCGACCCGGTGGTCCACGCGCAGCACGGCATCGGCCGCTACCGGGGCCTGGTGGACCTCGACCTCGGCGACGGCACGACCGAGTTCCTGCACCTGCAGTACGCGAACGACGCGACGCTCTACGTGCCGGTCTCGCAGCTGCACCTGATCGGCCGATACTCGGGCGCCTCGCCCGACGAAGCGCCGCTGCACGGTCTGGGTTCGGGCCAGTGGGAGCGGGCGAAGCAGAAGGCCGCCAGGCGCGCGCGGGACACCGCGGCCGAGCTGCTGAACCTCTACGCACGCCGTGCCGCGCGGCAGGGCCATGCGTTCCGGTTCGACGCACGCGACTACGAGCTCTTCGCGGAGGGTTTCGGCTTCGACGAGACCCCCGACCAGCTCGCCGCGATCCACGCGGTCACGCAGGACCTGGTCTCGGGCAAGCCGATGGACCGGCTGATCTGCGGCGACGTGGGCTTCGGCAAGACCGAGGTCGCGCTGCGCGCGGCCTTCGTCGCAGCCGCCGACGGCAAGCAGGTGGCGATCCTCTGCCCCACGACCCTGCTCGCCGAGCAGCACTTCGAGACCTTCAAGGATCGCTTCTCGAACTGGCCGTTCCGCCTCGCCGAGCTGTCGCGCTTCCGGACCGGCAAGGAGGTGAAGGCCGCGCTCGAAGGGATCGCGAGCGGCTCGATCGACATCGTGATCGGCACCCACAAGCTGCTCGGCAAGGACGTCTCGTTCAAGCGGCTCGGGCTGGTCATCATCGACGAGGAGCACCGCTTCGGCGTTCGGCAGAAGGAAGCGCTCAAGGCGCTGCGTGCCGAGGTCGACGTGCTGACGCTCACCGCGACGCCGATCCCGAGGACGCTCGCGATGAGCCTCGAGGGCATCCGCGACTTCTCGGTGATCGCCACCGCACCTCAGAAGCGGCTCGCGATCAAGACCTTCGTGCGGCGCGAGTCCGAGGGCACGATCCGCGAGGCGCTGCTGCGCGAACTGCGTCGCGGCGGGCAGGCCTACTTCCTGCACAACGAGGTCGAGACGATCGAGAACCGCCGACAGGCGCTCGAGAAGCTCGTGCCCGAGGCGCGGATCGTCGTCGCCCACGGCCAGATGCACGAGCGCGAGCTCGAGCGGGTGATGCGCGAGTTCCACGCGCAGCGCGCGAACGTGCTGCTGTGCACGACCATCATCGAGACCGGCATCGACGTGCCGACCGCGAACACGATCGTCATGCACCGGGCCGACAAGTTCGGTCTCGCCCAGCTGCACCAGCTGCGCGGCCGCGTCGGCCGCTCGCACCACCAGGCCTATGCCTACCTGCTGGTCCCGGACGAGGCCTCGATCACCAAGGATGCGACCAAGCGGCTGGAGGCGATCCAGGCGATGGAGGAGCTGGGCAGCGGCTTCTTCCTCGCGATGCACGACCTCGAGATCCGCGGCGCCGGCGAGGTGCTCGGCGATTCGCAGTCCGGCGACATGCAGGAGGTGGGCTTCGGCCTGTACACCGAGATGCTGAACCAGGCGGTGCGCGCGCTGAAGAACGGCCGCGAGCCCGACCTGTCGGCGCCGCTCGAGGCGGTCACCGAGATCAACCTGCACGTGCCCGCACTGCTGCCGGCCGACTACTGCGGCGACGTCCACGAGCGCCTCACGCTCTACAAGCGCCTCGCGAACTGCACGACGCAGGATACGCTCGACGGCATGCAGGAGGAGCTGGTGGACCGCTTCGGCAAGCTCCCCGAGCCGGCCCGCGCGCTGATCGACACGCACCGGCTGCGGATCCTGTCGGCGCCGCTGGGCGTGGCCCGGATCGACGCCGCGTCCGAGGCGATCCTCATGCAGTTCGTGCCGGATCCGCCGCTGCCGCCCGAGCGGATCATCCGGTTCATCCAGTCGCGACGCGACGTGAAGCTCTCCGGCCAGGACCGGCTGCGCTTCACGCTGAAGACGCCCGACCTCGCCGCGCGCGTCCAGCGGATCCGCGAGATCCTGAAGGCGCTGTCGTGATCCGCCCCGCTCCGCGCCCGCGTCCATGAGTCGACTCGTCATCCAGCACCCCGCCCTGTCCGACGCCGCGGTCGCCGCGTTCGCCGCCGCCGTCGACGGGCCGCCGTCGCAACGCACGCCGGTGCTCGCGCGCTGGGATGCGGTGTCGATCGACGGACCCCGCGTGGGCGATCTGGCCGACGCCCACGCCGTCGACGCGGAGATCGTCCCCGCGGGCCTGCGCCTCGCGGACTTCCGCCTGGCCGCCTTCGACATGGACTCGACGCTGATCACGATCGAGTGCGTCGACGAGATCGCCGACTACGCCGGCTGCAAGGCCGAGGTCGCGGCGATCACCGAGGCCGCGATGCGCGGCGAGATCGCCGACTACGACGAGAGCCTGCGGCGGCGCGTCGCGCTGCTCGCCGGACTGTCCGAGTCGACGCTCGAGCGCGTCTGGGAGGACCGGGTGCGGCTGTCGCCCGGCGCCGACCGGCTGCTCGCGGGGCTGAAGGCCGCGGGGCTGCGCACGCTGGTGGTCTCGGGCGGCTTCACCTTCTTCACCGAGCGGCTCAAGCGCCGGCTCGGCCTGGACGTCGCCCGCTCGAACGTGCTCGAGGTCTCCGAAGGCCGGCTCACCGGCCGGCTGGTCGGGCCGATCGTCAATGCCGAGCGCAAGCGGACGATCGTCGAGCAGATGTGCGCTCAGGTCGGCTGCACGCCGGCGCAGGCGATCGTCGTCGGCGACGGCGCGAACGACCTGAAGATGATGTCGATCGCCGGGCTGTCGGTCGCGTTCCACGCGAAGCCGATCGTCCGCGACGAGACCACGCACGCGCTGAACCACTGCGGGCTCGACGCGATCCTGAACTTCTTCGACGCTGCGGCCTGACTCCGCGCGCCGCGGGAAAGCACCGCCGCGGGCACTGCAGGGATCGGAGGCCGCGCCCCGGGCGGGGCGCGGCAGCCGGCCTCAGGCGGGCTCGGGAACGCTCGGCAGGCCGGCGAGCGCCATCGCGAGTTCCTTCTCGTCGTACTGCTGGTCCTTCAGCTTGCCCTGCGCGTAGTCGATGTAGGCCTGCATGTCGAAATGGCCGTGACCGCAGAGGTTGAAGAGGATCGTCTCGGACCGCCCTTCGCGCTTGCAGCGCAGCGCCTCCTCGATCGCGCCCTTGACCGCGTGGTTGGCCTCGGGCGCCGGCACGATGCCCTCGGCGCGCGCGAACAGCACGCCGGCCTCGAAGCAGGCCACCTGGTGGTAGGCCACCGCCTCGATCAGGTTCAGCTCCTTCAGGTGCGACACCAGCGGCGCCATGCCGTGGTAGCGCAGGCCGCCGGCGTGGAAGCCCGGCGGCGTGAAGGTGGAGCCCAGCGTGTGCATCTTGGTCAGCGGCGTCAGGTGCGCCGTGTCGCCGAAGTCGTAGGCGTACTTGCCGCGCGTGAGCGACGGGCAGGCCGCCGGCTCCACCGCGACGATGCGGCGTTTCTTGCCACCGCGCAGCTGCTGGCCGATGAACGGGAAGCTGATGCCGGCGAAGTTGCTGCCGCCACCCGTGCAGCCGACGATCACGTCCGGGTCGTCGCCGGCCATCTCCAGCTGCAGCATCGCCTCCTGGCCGACGATGGTCTGGTGCATCAGCACGTGGTTCAGCACCGAGCCGAGCGCGTACTTGGTGTCGTCGTTCGTCGCGGCGATCTCCACCGCCTCGGAGATGGCAATGCCCAATGAGCCGGGGTGGTCGGGCCGCTGCGCCAGGATGGCGCGGCCGGCGTTGGTCTCGTTCGACGGGCTGGCCACGCAGGTGGCGCCGTAGGTTTCCATCAGCGCGCGGCGGTAGGGCTTCTGGTCGTAGGACACGCGCACCTGGAAGACCTTGACCTGCAGCCCGAACAGGTTGCCGGCGAAGGACAGCGAACTGCCCCACTGCCCCGCGCCGGTCTCGGTGCTGAGCTTCTTGACGCCGGCCTGGGCGTTGTACCAGGCCTGCGGCACGGCGGTATTCGGCTTGTGGCTGCCCGCGGGCGACACGCCTTCGTATTTGTAGTAGATCTTGGCGGGCGTGCCGAGCAGTTTCTCAAGCCGGTGGGCGCGGATCAGCGGCGCCGGCCGCCAGAGCTTGAAGACTTCACGCACCGGCTCGGGGATTGGCACTTCGCGTTCGGTGCTCACCTCCTGCAGGATGAGTT
>JBJOKE010000092.1:0-82595 GCA_046046245.1 Pseudomonadota bacterium
GCTTCAAGCTGCCGCGTCGCGTTGCCCATCGGGTGTCCCGCCGCGCTCTCTTCTCCACGCTCCACTCCAGCGTGCCAACCGGCTCGCGCCTGTTGACACGGAGGGGCCATATCAGTCGAGCGTGAGCCCGGTGAGCCGCAGCAGCGCCTCGCGGTACTTCTGCGCCGTCCGCGCCACGACCTCGGCGGGCAGCGGCGGCGGCGGCGGCCGCTTGCCCCAGCCGGTCAGCGTCTCGAGGTAGTCGCGGACGTACTGCTTGTCGAAGCTCGGCGGCGAGGTCCCGACCGCGTACGAGTCGGCCGGCCAGAAGCGCGACGAGTCGGCGGTCAGCACCTCGTCCATCAGGTGCAGCGTGCCGGCCTCGTCGAGACCGAACTCGAACTTGGTGTCGGCGATGATGATCCCGCGGGTCGCCGCGTAGTCGGACGCGCGCCGGTAGAGCTCGAGCGACACCGCGCGGATGCGCTCGGCGAGCGGCGCGCCGAGGGTCTCGACCATCCTGTCGAACGGGATGTTCTCGTCGTGCTCGCCGAGCTCTGCCTTGGCCGCCGGCGTGAAGATCGGCTCGGGCAGCTTCTCGGCCATCCGCAGGCCTGCCGCGAGCGGGATCCCGCAGACCGCGCCGCTCGCCTGGTAGTCCTTCCAGCCCGAGCCGATCAGGTAGCCGCGGACGACCGCCTCGACCAGGATCGGCTTCAGCCGCTTGACCACCATCGAGCGGCCGGCGACCTGGTCGACCTCGTCGGGCGCGACCACCGATTCGGGCGCGATGCCGGTCAGGTGGTTCGGCACGACGTCCGCGAGGCGGTCGAACCAGAAGAGCGCCATCCGGTTCAGCACGCGGCCCTTGTCCGGGATGGGCTCGGCCATCACCACGTCGAAGGCGGACAGCCGGTCGCTGGTGACGATCAGCAGCTTGTCGTCGCCGACCGCGTAGTTGTCGCGGACCTTGCCGCGCGACAGCAGCGGCAGCGAGCGCAGCTCGCTCTGGTGGAGGGCACGGGCCATGGGGTGATCCGGAAGACTGGGGACGACCGGACGGCTCCGGCGCGAAACCGACATTGTGCCCGAGCCGTCCCGAGGGTTTACGATCGGCCGATGGACACCTTTCCCCTGCCCGCCGGCGACCTCGCCTCGTCCGGCCTGCGCCCCGACCGCATCGAGAAGCTGGTCGGCCTGATCGAGTCCCAGATCGCCGAGGGTCGCTATCCGGGCGCGCAGATCGCGCTCGCCCGCCACGGCCGGCTGCTGCTCGATCGCAGCTTCGGCGCCGCGCGGACCGCGCCGCAGCCGGTCGCTGCCGGCCCGGACACGCTGTGGCTGCTCTACTCGAACACCAAGGTGCTGGTCGCCACCGCGCTGTGGCGGCTCTGCGAGGACGGCGTCTTCTCGTTCGACGACCGGGTCTCGGACCACCTCCCCGACTTCGCGCGGCACGGCAAGCGCGACATCACCGTCACCCAGGTGATCACCCACCAGGGCGGCTTCCCCAACGCGCAGATCTCGCGCGAGGGCTGGATCGACTGCGCCGCACGGCTGAAGTCGGTCTGCGACTTCACGCTCGAATGGACACCGGGCACGCGCGTCGAGTACCACGCGCTCGCCGCGCACTGGGTGCTGGCGGCACTGATCGAGCGCTGGACCGGCGAGGACTTCCGCGACGCGGTCCGCCGGCTGGTGGTCGAGCCGCTCGGCCTCGGGCGGGAGCTGTTCATGGGCCTGCCGCCCGCCGAGGACGCGCGCGTGTCGGACATGCACGAGCCGGACGAGGCCGGTGGCCAGCGGCTGCGCGCCGACAGCAACAACGAGACCTGGCGCCGGGCCTGTGCCCCGGGCGGCGGCGCCTACGGGACCGCGCGCGCCATGGCTGCGCTCTACCAGATGATGCTGGGCGGCGGCGAGCTCGCGGGCCGGCGGCTGCTGTCGCCGCGGATGCTCGCGTTCGCGATCCGCAACCACACCGGCGACCGCGTCGACCACTACATGGGCCTGCCGATGCACCGCGGGCTGGGGCCGCACCTGCGCGGCACGACGACGACGATCCGCGGGCTGGGCTCGATCGCGCCGCCGAACGCCTACGGGCACGGCGGCGTCGGCTCGTCGTACTGCTGGGCCGATCCGGACTCGGGCGTGTCCTTCGCCTACCTGACCAACAGCCGCGTGCCCGACCCCTGGCACTCGGTTCGGCTCGATCGCGTCAGCAACCTGGTGCACTCGGCGATCGTCTGAGCGCGTACCTCGCGCGGCCGCGGCGTCATCCCGCGTCCCGCGCGAGCACCCGCCCCCGGACGATCGCCTCCAGCCGTGCGAGCCCGTCGGTCAGCGCCGCGGGCCCGGGCTGCAGGATCTCCGGCGACTTCACCTCGTGCAGCGCACCGTCGCGCACCGCCGGGATCGCATCCCAGCCCGGCCGCGCGCGCACGGACTCGGGCCGGAACTTCTTCCCGCACCACGAGCCCACGATCAGGTCGGGCGCGCGGCGGACCACCTCCATCGGGTCCGCGACGATCCGGCCCTTCGCGCCGGGCGAACGCGCGAGCTCCGCGAACACGTCGACGCCGCCCGCGACCTCGATCAGCTCGGAGACCCAGCCGATCGCACTGATCAGCGGCTGGTCCCACTCCTCGAACCATACCCGCGGCCGCCACGGCAGCGCCCTCGCCCGCGCAGCGGTCGCGTCGACGTTCGCGCGCAGCGACGCGGCGAGGTCGTCGGCCCGCGCGGCCGCGCCGACCAGCGCGCCCACGGTGTGCACCATCCGCAGGATGCCGTCGACGGTGCGCTGGTTGAACACGTGGACCTCGATGCCCACGCGGACCAGCGCGGCCGCGATGTCGGCCTGCATGTCGGAGAAGCCGAGCACGAGGTCGGGCCGCAGCGCGAGGATCCGGTCGAGCTTCGCGCTGGTGAAGGCCGAGACCTTCGGCTTGTCGCGGCGCGCCTCGGGCGGCCGCACCGTATAGCCGGAGATGCCGACGATGCGGGCCTGCTCGCCCAGCAGGTAGAGCGTCTCGGTCGTCTCCTCGGTCAGGCAGACGATCCGCTCGAAGCCGGCCACCTCAGAGCCAGGGCTTCACCCAGCCGAGGCCCGCGGACGTGCCCGCGCGCGGCCGGTATTCGCAGCCGATCCAGCCGTCCCAGCCGAGCTCGTCGATCACCGAGAACAGGTAGGGATAGTTGAGCTCGCCCACGTCCGGCTCGTGCCGCTGCGGCACGCCCGCGATCTGGAAGTGGCCGACGCGGCCGCCGGGCAGGTACTGCCGGATCTTCATCGCGAGGTCGCCCTCGACGATCTGGCAGTGGTAGAGGTCCATCTGGACCTTCAGGTTCGGCGCGCCCACCTCGGCGACGATCGCATGCGCATCGGCCTGGGTGTTGAGGAAGAAGCCCGGGATGTCGCGGGTGTTGATCGGCTCGATCAGCAGGTCCAGGCCCGCGTCTGCGCAGCGGGTCGCGGCCTCGCGCAGGTTGCGCACGTAGAGCGCGCGGCGCTCGGCGCGGTCGGCGCCCGCCGGCAGCAGCCCCGCCATCGCGTGCAGGCGCGGGCACTTCAGCGCTCGCGCGTACGAGATCGCGCGGTCGACGCCCGACAGGAACTCGGCCTCGCGGCCGGGAAGCGACGCGAGCCCGCGCTCGCCGCCGTCGAAGTCGCCGGGCCAGGTGTTGAACAGCACCTGCTGAAGACCGTGCCGCTCGAGCTCGGCGGCGATCGCGGACGCCTCGAACGCATAGGGGAACAGGAACTCGACGCCCCGGAAGCCGTCCTTCGCGGCCGCGCCGAAGCGCTCCAGGAACGGCAGCTCGGTGTACATCATCGACAGGTTCGCGGCGAATCTCGGCATGGAACGGCCTCCTCGGGACGGAGGGTACCGCAGGCTATGATCGGCGCCCAACGCGCGCCCCGCGCGGCGAGGAGACACCGAGATGAGCTGGCAGCCCGAACTCGACGAGCTGGCGCGACGGCGCGCGATCGCGGCCGGACACGGCGGCCCCGAGAAGGTCGAGAAGCACCGCGCGCAGGGGCGCCAGCCGGTCCGCGAGCGGATCGCGCAGCTGCTCGACGCCGGCAGCTTCGACGAGGTCGGCTCGGTCTCGGGCTTCCCGCAGTACGACGAGGCCGGCCGGCTGGTGTCCTTCCTGCCGGCGAACCTCGTCTGCGGCCGCGGCACCGTCGACGGTCGACCGGTGTTCGTGACCGGCGACGACTTCACCGTCCGCGGCGGCGCCAACGACGGCGGCGTGCGCGACAAGTTCGCATTCGCCGAGACCCACGCGGCTCGCTGGCGCGTGCCGCTGGTGCGCCTGGTCGACGGCACCGGCGGCGGCGGCTCGGTCAAGCACCTCGAGACGATGGGCCGCACCTACCTGCCCGACGTCGAGGTGTTCACCGAGGTGCTCGACGCGCTCAACGAGGTGCCGGTGGTGGCGCTCGGCCTGGGCTCGGTCGCCGGCATGGGCGCGGCGCGGGTCTGCGCGAGCCACTACTCGGTGATGGTCCGCGGCAGCTCGCAGCTGTTCGCGGCCGGCCCGCCGGTGGTCGAGCGCGCCTTCGGGCAGCCGATCGACAAGGAAACGCTGGGCGGCGCCGAGCTGCACGCGAAGGCCGGCACGGTCGACGATGCGGTCGACACCGAGGCCGAGGCCTTCGCGCGGGCGCGGCGATTCCTCTCCTACCTGCCCTCGTCGGTGCACGCGCCGGCGGAGCGCGGGCCGGTCGCCGCCGACGACCCGCCGACCCGACGTGAGGAGCGGCTGCTGTCGGCGGTGCCGCGCGACGCGCGCAGGGTCTACAGGATGCGCACGATCGTCGAGGACGTCGTCGACCGCGGCTCGTTCATGGAGATCGGTCGCGAATGGGGCCGCTCGGTGATCTGCGGGCTGGCGCGGCTCGACGGCTGGCCGGTCGCGGTGATCGCGAGCGACCCGTACCACTACGGCGGCGCGTGGACCTCGGAGGCCTGCCGCAAGGTGATCCGGCACATCGATCTCGCGCAGACCTTCCACCTGCCGGTCGTGCACTTCGTCGACATCCCGGGCTTCCTGATCGGCCCCGACGCCGAGCGCGGCGGCGTGATGCGGGACGGCTCGCGCGCGCTGGCCGCGGTCCGGCAGAGCACCGTGCCGTGGTGCGCGGTGATGGTCCGCAAGGCCTTCGGCATGGCGGCGCTCGCGCAGCGCAACGGCTCGGCCGCGTTCACTCGGATCGCCTGGCCGAGCGCGCAGTGGGGCTCGCTGCCGATCGCCGGCGGCGTGGCGGCGGCCTACCGCGCGGTGATCGAGGCCGCGCCCGATCCCGAGGCCGAGCGCGCGCGGATCGAGGCGAAGCTCGAGGCGCTGCAGGACCCGCTGCGCACGGCCGAGGCCTTCGGCGTCGAGGAGATCGTCGATCCGCGCGACACGCGCGCGCAGCTGTGCCGCTTCGCGAACCTCGCGGCGCCGCTGCGCGGCGCCGGGCGTCCGAGCTTCGGCTACCGGCCCTGAGCCGTCGGGCGCCGCGCGGTCAGGCCAGCCTCGCCGGCAGCGACAGGAATCCGCGGAACCGCAGCCGCCGGTCGCGACGCGGCGCACCGTCCCGCTCGAGCCTCGGGAAGCGCGCGAGCAGCCGCCCGATCGCGATCCGCGCCTCAAGGCGCGCGACGTTCATGCCGGCACACGCATGGTCGCCGTGCCCGAACGCGAGCTGCCGGTTCGGGCGACGGCCGACGTCGAAGCGTTCGGGGTCGACGAACTGGGCCGGATCGCGGTTGGCCGCGCCCAGGCACAGGGTGACGAAGGTGCCGGCCGGAAAGGTCCGGCCGCCGAGCGCGGTCGCCGCGGTGAGCATCCGGTTGTTGAGCTGCAGCGGGCTCTCGAAGCGCAGCATCTCCTCGACAGCCGGACCGATCAGAGCCGGGTCCTCGCGCAGGCGCCGCTGCTCGCCGGGAAAGCGCATCAGCGCGTCCAGCCCGTTGCCGATCGCGTTGGTGGTGGTCTCGTGGCCGGCGTTCAGCAGGAAGATGCAGTTGTGCAGCAGCTCACCCTCGGTGAGGCGCTCGCCGCCCACCTCGCCCTGGATCAGCCGCGTCAGCACGTCCTCGTCGGGGTCCAGCGGATGGGCACGCCGGTGCGCGATCAGCGCCCGCAGGTAGGCGAGGAACTCGGTGACCGCCCGGTTGCCGGCCTCGTGCATCGCCGGCGTGGGCACCGGCTCGAGCGCCGCGAGGATCGCGAGCGACCAGCCGCGCAGCGGGCCGCGGTCCTCGCGCGGGAACGACAGCAGGTTGCCGATCACCTCGACCGGGATCGCGGCCGCGAAGTCCTCGATCAGGTCGACCGGCACGCCGTCGCGCGCCTTCGCCGCCATCGCGTCGAGCAGGCCGTCGACCAGCGCGACCACGCCGGGCTCCATCCGCGCGATCGCGCGCTGCGCGACCGCGGGCAGCAGCAGCCGACGCACGCGGGTGTGCGAGGGCGGGTCGTTGAAGACCAGGCTGCCGGTGTGATGTTCGAAGAGCGGCGTGCCCTCGCCGTACTTGGGACCGAACTCGCGCCGCTTGTCCGAGCTCGCGTCCGGAGACCGGTACATCGCCGCGACGTCGTCGTGGCGGGTCAGGAAGACGCTGCCGTTGTCGAGCACGCGCACCGGATCGTGCTCGCGCAGCGCGCGGTAGGTCGGGTACGGGTCGTCGTAGAACGCGGCCGGTGGCGACGACAGCTGGAACGCGCGGGCGATCGCCGCGTCGGACGGGGTCTGCATCGGCGCGATCGTAGCGCACTCGGACGGCAGCCGCCGTCGTCGATCAGGCCGGCCCGATGTGACGAGGCCCCGTCGTCGCGGGGCCTCGGCGGGGCGGCGGTGCGCGCGGGGCGGTCCCGCTCGCCCGCGCTCAGACGACGGCCTGCGCCAGCTCGCCCTTGCGGTACCTCTCGACCATCACCGACAGCGACACCGCCTGCACCTTCGAGCCCTGCCCCGCGCAGCCGAACTCCCGGTAGCGCTGCAGGCAGATCTTCCGGGCGGCCTCGCGCGCGGGCTTCAGGTACTCGCGCGGATCGAACTTGTCCGGATGCTCGGCGAAGAACCTGCGGATCGCGCCGGTCATCGCCAGCCGGATGTCGGTGTCGATGTTGATCTTGCGCACGCCGTGCTTGATCGCCTCCTGGATCTCCTCGACCGGCACGCCGTAGGTCTCCTTCATCGCGCCGCCGTACTGGCGGATCTCGGCGAGCAGGTCCTGCGGCACCGACGACGAGCCGTGCATCACCAGGTGGGTGTTGGGCAGCCGCGCGTGGATCTCCTTGATCCGCGAGATCGCGAGGATGTCGCCGGTGGGCTTGCGCGAGAACTTGTAGGCGCCGTGCGAGGTGCCGATGGCGATCGCGAGCGCGTCGACCTGGGTGCGCTTGACGAAGTCGGCGGCCTGCTCGGGGTCGGTCAGCAGCTGCTCGCGCGTCATCGTCGCGTCGGTGCCGTGGCCATCCTCCTTGTCGCCCTTCATCGTCTCGAGCGAGCCGAGGCAGCCGAGCTCGCCCTCGACCGTCACGCCCACGGCGTGCGCCATGTCGACGACCTTGCGGGTGACCTCGACGTTGTAGTCGTACGAGGCGATGGTCTTGCCGTCCTCCTCGAGCGAGCCGTCCATCATCACCGACGAGAAGCCGAGGTCGATCGCGCCCCTGCAGATCACCGGCGACTGGCCGTGGTCCTGGTGCATGACGATCGGCACCTTCGGGTAGGACTCGACGGCGGCCTGGATCAGGTGCTTGAGGAAGTGCTCGCCGGCGTATTTCCGGGCACCGGCCGAGGCCTGCATGATCACCGGCGCGTCGAGCTCGGCGGCGGCGGCCATGATGGCCTGCACCTGCTCGAGGTTGTTGACGTTGAACGCCGGGATGCCGTAGCCGTTCTCGGCGGCATGGTCGAGCAGCTGGCGCATCGAAACGAGGGGCATGGTCGGACTCCTGTGAGAACTTTCGCACAGCCCCGCGCCGGCCTGCGCGCAGCGGGGCTCTGCGAACGTCCCGAAGCCGGGATTATGCCAAGAGGACCGGCAGGGCGGCCGGGAAAAGCGCACGGCCGGGGCCCGTCGCCCACGCTACGCGTGATCGCCGATCCGCACGATCTTGAGCGTGTTGGTGCCGCCCGACTTGCCGATCGGGGTGCCGATCGTCATCAGCACCAGGTCGCCCTTCTGGACGATCCCGAGGTCCAGCAGCTTCTGCTCGACCTCGAGCAGCAGGCTCTCGCGGTCCGAGGCCTGGTAGGTCATCAGCACCGGATGCACCTCCCGGTAGAGCGACATCCGGCGCCGGCTGCCCTCCTCGGGCGTCAGCGCGTAGATCGGCACGCCCGAGTCGAGGCGCGACATCCAGAGCGCGGTCGAGCCCGACTGCGTCAGCGCCGCGATCGCCTTGACCTTCATGTGGGCCGCGGTGAACAGCGCCGCCATCGCGATCGCCTGGTCGATCCGGCCGAAGGTGCGGTTCAGGAACTCCTTGTCGAGCGAGAACGTGCCCGAGCGGTCGGCCTCGTCGCAGACCCGGGCCATCGCGGCCACGGTCTCGACCGGGTACTTCCCGGCCGCGGTCTCGGCCGACAGCATCACCGCGTCGGTGCCGTCGAGCACGGCGTTGGCCACGTCCGAGACCTCGGCGCGCGTGGGCACCGGCGACTCGATCATCGACTCCATCATCTGGGTCGCGGTGATCGTGAGCCTGTTCAGCTCCTTGGCCATCCGGATCATGCGCTTCTGCAGCGCCGGCACGGCCGCATCGCCCACCTCGACCGCAAGGTCGCCGCGGGCGACCATGATGCCGTCGGAGGCCTTCAGGATCTCCTCGAGCGCGCCGATCGCCTCGAAGCGCTCGATCTTCGCGATCATCAGTGCCTTGCCGCCGGCCGCCCGCACCAGCTCGCGGGCCATGTACATGTCGGAGGCGTTCTTCGGGAACGAGACCGCGACGAAGTCCGCCTCGAAGCGGACCGCGGTCTTGATGTCGTCCATGTCCTTGGCGGTCAGCGCCGGCGCCGACAGGCCACCGCCCTGGCGGTTGATGCCCTTGCGGTTCGACAGCACGCCGCCCAGCGTCACGGTGCACTCGATCGTGCGGTCGGTGACCCGGTCGACCACCATGATCATCCGGCCGTCGTTGAGGAGCAGCGTGTCGCCGCGCTTCACGTCGTGGACGAGGTCCTTGTAGTCGAGGCCGACGCGGGTCTCGTCGCCGAGCTCGCAGTCCACGTCGAAGACGAACCGGTCGCCCTCGACCAGCGTGACCTTGCCGGCGGCGAACTTCCCGATCCGGATCTTCGGCCCCTGCAGGTCGGCCAGCACGCCGATGTCGCGGCCCAGCCGGACCGCGACCTCTCGAACCTTCTCGACGACCGCTGTGTGCTCGTCGGCGGTGCCGTGCGAGAAGTTCACCCGGACCACGTTGACCCCGGACAGGATCATCTTCTCCAGCACGGCCGGGTCGGTCGACGACGGACCGAGCGTGGCGACGATCTTGGTGGCGCGCGGGATGCTCATTCGGGGGGATCCAATGGGTCGCGGGGCCTGCCATCGTGCCACAGGGCCCCGACCGCGCCGATCACTTGACCTGGATCAAGTCGCCCGCAGGCCGCTGCGGCCGATGGGCGGCGGCGCTGACTATGATCGACGCGACACCCTTCCCCCGGCCTCGCGCCGTCCGCCGTTCCATGCCGCGCACCGACGCCTTCCTGCACCTCGACGACCCGGACGAGCTCGCCGAGGTCGCCCGCGAGCTGCCGGCGCACGGCGGCGACGGCCGCCGGATGGAGGCCGTGCTGACCGTCGACGGCGTCCATTGCGCGGCTTGTGTCGTCGCGATCGAGCAGGCGCTGAGCGGCGCGGCCGACGAGGTCTCGGTCAACGCCGCCACGCGCCGCGCCCGCCTGGTGTTCCGTCCGGACGCGCAGCCGCTGTCGGGCCTGATGGCCCGGATCGCCGCGCTCGGCTACGCGCCGAGGCCGGTCTCGCGGGCCGCGATCTCGACCGCCGAGGCCGCCGGCCGACGCAAGGCGCTGTGGCGGATGCTGGTCGCGGTGCTCTGCATGATGCAGGTGATGATGTATGCGGTCCCGCGCTATGTCGCCGGGCCCGGCGAGATGCCGGCCGACGTCGAGCGGCTGCTGATGTGGGCCGAGTGGATGCTGACGCTGCCGGCGCTGCTGTTCGCGGCCGGTCCGTTCTTCGCGAACGCCTGGTCCGACCTGCGTGCGCGGCGGATCGGCATGGACGTCCCGGTCTCGCTGGGCATCGTCGTCACCTTCGTCGCGAGCAGCGCGGCCGCGCTCGACGGCGGCGAGGTCTACTTCGATTCCCTGACGATGTTCGTCGCCTTCCTGCTGGTCGGCCGCTGGCTCGAGGCGGCCGCCCGCGAACGGGCACTGTCCGGGGTCGCGGACCTGCTCGCGCGGCTGCCCGAGACGGTCGAGCGCCTGCTGCCCGACGGCCGCGTCGAGGCGGTCACGCTGCGCCGGCTGCACCCCGGCGACCGCGTCCGGGTCGCGGTCGGCCAGGCGGTGCCGGCCGACGGCCGGGTCGCGGACGGCCGCTCGCACGCCGACGAGTCGCTGCTCACCGGCGAGAGCACCCCGATCGCGAAACGGCCGGGCGACCCGCTCGCAGCCGGCAGCCTGAACCTCAGCGGCCCGCTGACGATGCGTGTCGAGCGCACGCCGCGCGAGTCGCGGCTGCAGGAGATCGCCGACCTGATCGAGTCGGCGTCGGCGCGCAAGCCGCGGCTCGCGCAGCTCGCCGACCGCTGGGCGGGGCCGTTCCTCGCCGCGGTGCTCGCCCTCGCCGCGCTCGCCTGGCTGGTCTGGCACGTCGTCGATCCGTCGCGCGCGGTCTGGGTCGCGGCCTCGGTGCTGATCGTCACCTGCCCCTGCGCGCTGTCCCTGGCCACGCCGTCGGCGCTGCTCGCGGC
Source organism: Pseudomonadota bacterium (assembly GCA_046046245.1). GTDB lineage: Bacteria > Pseudomonadota > Gammaproteobacteria > Burkholderiales > Burkholderiaceae_E > UBA4615. Next base: position 10,933 of record JBJOKE010000092.1, read on the forward strand.
GGCCGGCGCGCTCGCCCGCCGCGGCCTGCTGGCGCGCTCGCCGCAGGCGATCGAGTCGCTCGCGCAGGTCGATGCCTTCGTCTTCGACAAGACCGGCACGCTGACCCACGACCGCCTGTCGCTCGACCGGCTCGACCTGCTGGACGGCGCGGCTGCCCTCGGTCTCGACGCGCACCGGGTGCTGGCGATCGCGGCCGCGCTCGAGGCGGGCTCGCTGCACCCGGCGGCCGCCGCGCTGCGCCGTGCGGCACCCGCCGGCGCGGCCACGGTCGCGGTCCGCGACGTGCAGGAGCATGGCGGCGCAGGCGTGTCCGGACGGATCCGCCTGGAGGGTGCCGGAATCGTGCCGGCCTCGACCGGGGCGACTGCCGCGATCGCCGTCCCGGTCCCATCCGCCGACCCGCCCTGGCTCGACGCGCGTCTGGGCAGTGCCGCATTCGCCGGCGCCCCCGGCACGGCCTCGTCCGGGGGCGTGCGGCTGTCGATCGCCGGCCACGCCGTCGCGCGCTTCGAGCTCGCCGAGACGCCGCGCGCGGACGCCGCCGCGGCGCTCGCGGCGCTGCGCGCCGACGGCGCGAGCGTCGAGATCCTGTCGGGCGACGAGGTCGACCGCGTCGCGCGCCTGGCCACGCTGCTCGACGTCGACGCCTGGCGCGCGCAGGCCTCGCCGCACGAGAAGCTGGCCACCCTCGAGATGCGCCAGCGCGAGGGCCGGCGGGTCGCGATGGTCGGCGACGGCATCAACGACGCGCCGGTGCTCGCCCGCGCCGACGTGTCGATCGCCTTCGCCACCGGCGCCGCGCTCGCGCAGCACCAGGCCGACCTGCTGCTGCTCGGCGAGCGCCTCGACGTGCTCGTCGATGCGCGCCGGCTCGCGCGCCGCACGATGCGCGTGGTCGCGCAGAACCTCGCCTTCGCCGCGGTCTACAACGCGGTGAGCATCCCGCTCGCGCTCGCCGGCCTGCTGCCGCCGTGGCTCGCGGGCCTCGGCATGGCGGCCAGCTCGCTGGTCGTCGTCGTCAACGCGCTGCGCCTCGCGGGCCCGCCCGCCGCCGCGCGCCCCCGCTCCGCCCCATCGGTCGCGCGGCCGTCCGCCGCGACCTGATCCGGCGCCCCCTTCCGACGAGCCTGTCCATGGACGTCCTGTACATGCTGGTGCCCCTGTCCGTGGTGCTGGTCTTCGCGATCGTCGGCGTCCTCGCCTGGTCCGTCTGGAACGGTCAGTTCGAGGACGTCGAGCAGGAAGGCGAGCGGATCCTCGCCGACGACGATTCGCCGTCGACGCGTCCACCGCCGTGAGCGCTTGACATGGATCAAGGGCAGCGGCCGTGCTGCTGCGCACAATCGAAGCTGGGCATTCCAGGGGAGAGAACAACGTGAACGGATCGGTTGCGACGACCTACAACTACACGGTCGTCAGGCAGTTCGCCGTGATGACGGTGATCTGGGGCATCGTCGGGATGCTGGTGGGGGTGATCATCGCCGCCCAGCTGGCCTTCCCGGCACTGAACTTCGACCTGCCGTGGATCTCATACGGCCGACTGCGACCGTTGCACACCAATGCGGTCATCTTCGCGTTCGGCGGCTGCGCGCTGTTCGCGACCAGCTACTACGCGGTCCAGCGCACCTGCCAGACGCGGCTGTTCGGCGGTCCGCTCGCGGCCTTCACCTTCTGGGGCTGGCAGCTCGTGATCCTCTCGGCCGCGATCACGCTGCCCCTCGGCTACACCAGCAGCAAGGAGTACGCCGAGCTGGAGTGGCCGATCGACATCCTGATCACCCTGGTGTGGGTGGCCTACGCGATCGTGTTCTTCGGCACGCTCGCCACCCGCAAGGTCAGGCACATCTACGTGGCCAACTGGTTCTACGGCGCCTTCATCCTGACCGTCGCGCTGCTGCACGTGGTCAACAGCGCCGCGATCCCGGCCGGCCCGCTGAAGTCCTACTCGGCCTACGCGGGCGTGCAGGACGCGATGGTCCAGTGGTGGTACGGCCACAATGCGGTGGGCTTCTTCCTGACCGCGGGCTTCCTGGGGATGATGTACTACTACGTCCCCAAGCAGATCGGCCGTCCGGTGTACTCGTACCGGCTGTCGATCGTGCACTTCTGGGCCCTGATCTTCACCTACATGTGGGCGGGCCCCCACCACCTCCACTACACCGCGCTGCCGGACTGGGCGCAGTCGCTGGGCATGGTGTTCTCGCTGATCCTGCTCGCGCCCTCGTGGGGCGGCATGATCAACGGGATCATGACGCTGTCGGGCGCGTGGCACAAGCTGCGCGACGACCCGATCCTGCGCTTCCTGATCGTCTCGCTGTCGTTCTACGGCATGTCGACCTTCGAGGGTCCGATGATGTCGATCAAGACGGTCAACGCGCTGTCGCACTACACGGACTGGACCATCGGCCACGTGCACTCGGGTGCGCTCGGCTGGGTCGGCCTGGTCTCGATGGGCTCGCTCTACTACCTCGTGCCGCGGCTGTTCGGCCGCGAGAGGATGTACAGCGTCCGTGCGATCGAGGTGCACTTCTGGATGGCCACGATCGGCATCGTGCTCTACGCGGTCGCGATGTGGATCAGCGGCGTGACCCAGGGCCTGATGTGGCGCGCGGTCGAGCCCGACGGCACGCTGACCTACTCGTTCGTCGAGTCGGTCAAGGCCAGCTACCCGTACTACTACGTCCGACTGATCGGCGGCCTGCTCTACCTGGGCGGCATGGTGATCATGGCCTGGAACGTGTTCAAGACCATCGCCGGCGGCCAGGCCGTCGAGGCCCCGGTGATGACCGCGGCCGCGCACGCCTGACGCCGGGAGGAACCGAATCATGTCCGCTACCTCGAAGTTCCACGAGAAGATCGAGACCAACACCTTCCTGCTGATCGTGCTGACGCTGCTCACGGTGGCCGTCGGCGGGCTGGTGGAGATCGTCCCGCTCTACTTCCAGAAGTCGACCACCGAGCCGGTGCAGGGGCTGCAGCCGTACGACGCGCTGCGGCTCGCGGGCCGCGACATCTATCAGCGCGAGGGCTGCTACAACTGCCACTCGCAGATGGTGCGTCCGTTCCGCGCCGAGACGCTGCGCTACGGCCCGTACTCGGTCGCCGGCGAGTTCGTCTGGGACCACCCGTTCCAGTGGGGCTCGAAGCGTACCGGCCCGGACCTCGCCCGCGTCGGCGGCCGCTACAACGACGAGTGGCACCGCGCGCACCTGATGAACCCGCGCGACCTGGTCCCCGAGTCGAACATGCCCGGCTATCCGTGGCTCGCGAAGAACGTGGTCGACCACACGACGATCGCCGCGCACATGTCCGCGCTGCGTACCGTCGGCGTGCCGTACACCGACGAGGACATCGCGAAGGCGCCCGAGGCCGTCAAGGGCAGGACCGAGATGGAGGCGCTGATCGCCTACCTCCAGGGTCTGGGCACCGTCATCAAGTAACGGAGCACACGGATGGACGTCAACCTGCTGCGCGGTGTGATCACCGCCATTTCCCTCGCCTGCTTCGTCGGCATCGTGGTCTGGGCCTACTCGCCGCGCAACCGGACGCGGTTCGAGCAGGACGGTCGGATCCCGCTCGACGACTGAGAACGGAAGGAATCGATCATGTCTGATTTCGTCAGTGGATTCTGGTCCGCGTACATCGCGGTGATCACCGTGGTGTCGATCGTGTTCTGCCTGTTCCTGCTGCTGGCCAACAGCAAGAAGCCGCCGAAGACCGCGGACAACACGACCGGTCACGTCTGGGACGGCGACCTGCGCGAGGCGAACAACCCCCTGCCCCGCTGGTGGAGCGGGCTGTTCGTGATCACGATCGTCTTCGCGGCGGTCTACCTGTGGATGTACCCGGGTCTCGGGGCCAACGCCGGTGCCGCGAAGTGGTCCGCCCACGGTCAGTACGAGGCCGAGAAGGCCGCGCTCGACGCCGAGATGGCGCCGCTCTACGCGGCATTCCAGCAGAAGCCGGTGACCGAGCTGATCGGCGACCCGCAGGCCCGGGCGATCGGCGAGCGGCTCTTCCTCGCGAACTGCGCGCAGTGCCACGGATCGGACGCGCGCGGCGCCAGGGGCTTCCCGAACCTGACCGACGCCGACTGGCTCTACGGCAACGCGCCCGAGCAGATCGTCGAGACCATCGCCAAGGGTCGCAACGGCGTGATGCCGCCGATGGCCGCGGCGGTCGGCAGCCCGGCCGAGGTCGAGCAGCTCGCGCAGTACGTGGTCTCGCTGTCGGGCGGCGCGTCGGACCCCGTCAAGGCGGAGCTCGGCAAGCCGAAGTTCGCGACCTGCGCGGCCTGCCACGGTCCCGAGGGCAAGGGCAACCAGGCCCTCGGCGCCCCCAACCTGACCGACAAGGTCTGGCTGCACGGCGGCGGGCTGCAGCAGGTGGTCTCGATGATCAACAACGGCAAGAACAACATGATGCCGGCGTGGGACACGAAGCTGACCGAGGGCCAGATCCACGTGCTCGCTTCCTACGTGCTCGGCCTGTCGCAGGGCAAGACGGAGCGGGCGTCGAAGTGACGACCCGCCCGCCTTGCGGGCATCCCGCAGCACCGCTCCACGGTTCCAAGCAACGATGGCCGACGCCCAGAAGGTGATACCCATCCAGCCCGCCGCCGACGACGACGGCGGACTGTTCTCCCTGTACGCCGCGCACAGGAAGATCTATCCGCGGGCGGTCACCGGTCTGTTCGCGAGACTGCGCTGGGCGGCGGTCCTCTTCACGCAGATCATCTTCTACGGCCTGCCCTGGCTGACCTGGAACGATCGGCAGGCGGTGCTGTTCGACCTCCAGGCCCGCAAGTTCTACCTGTTCGGGGTGGTGCTGTGGCCGCAGGACTTCATCTACCTCGCCGGCCTGCTGGTCATCGCGGCCCTGTCGCTGTTCTTCTTCACCGCGGTGGCCGGCCGCCTATGGTGCGGCTACGCGTGCCCGCAGACCGTCTACACCGAGCTGTTCATGTGGATCGAGCGCCGCGTCGAGGGCGACCGGACGCTGCGCATGAAGCTCGACGCATCGCCGTGGTCGCTCGCCAAGCTGCGGATCAAGGCCACCAAGCACGTGCTGTGGCTCGCGCTCGCGCTGTTCACCGGTTTCACCTTCATCGGCTACTTCGCACCGATCCGCGAGCTCGCCGGCCAGGTGCTCGCATTCTCGCTCGGCCCGTGGCAGTGGTTCTGGATGCTGTTCTACTCGTTCGCGACCTGGGGCAACGCCGGGTTCATGCGCGAACAGGTGTGCAAGTACATGTGTCCGTACGCGCGCTTCCAGGGCGCGATGTTCGACAAGGACACGATGATCGTCACCTACGACGCGGAGCGCGGCGAGCCGCGCGGCTCGCGCTCCAGGAAGGTCGATCCGAAGGCGGCGGGCCTGGGCTCGTGCGTCGACTGCACGCTGTGCGTTCAGGTCTGTCCGACCGGCATCGACATCCGCAACGGGCTGCAGTACGAGTGCATCGGCTGCGCCGCCTGCATCGACGTCTGCGACTCGGTGATGGACCGGATGGGCTACCCGCGCGGGCTGGTCCGCTATGCGACCCAGCACGGGCTGCAGGACCATCTGGACACGGGCCAGATGCTGCGCCACGTGCTGCGGCCGCGGGTGCTGGTCTATGCGTTCCTGCTCGTGGGCCTGACCGCCGCGCTGCTGGGCTCGCTCGCGCTGCGCAATCCGCTGAAGGTCGACGTGATCCGCGACCGCAACGCGCTCGCGCGCCTCGTCGAAGGCGGCAACATCGAGAACACCTATCGCATCCACTTCATGAACGCCTCGGAGCGGCCGCACGTGCTGAAGGTCCGCGTCGAGGGCATCGAGGGCATCGTGCTCGCGAGCGAGAGCACCTACGAGGTGCTGCCCGCCTCGAACCGCGCGGTGCCGATCAGCGTCCAGGTGCCGCCCGGCGCGGGTAGCCCTGGCTCGAATCCGATACGCTTCATCGTCGAGGCGTCCGACGATCCGTCGCTCGCCCGGAACGAGAAGGCGGCGTTCATGGTTCCGAGATAGCCGCCCCGGACCGCACAGAGGGAGACCCGAACATGTCCGCAACCCCGATGGAACCCACCCGTCCGGCCTGGCGCGAGCCGCTGGTCTGGATGGTGGTCGGCATCCCGGCCGCGACGATCGTCGCCGGCCTGTTCACCTGGTGGATCGCCGCGCAGCGCGCCGACAGCAACGTCGCCGAGGACTGGTACAAGCGTGGCATGGCGATCAACCGCTCGCTCGAGCGGGAGTCGAAGGCGCAGGCCCTCGGGCTGCACGCCCGCCTGTCGATGCCGGCCGAGCACGACCTGCGCGTGGTGCTGACCGGCCCGCCGGCCGCGCTGCCGCCGACCGTCACCGTCACGCTCACGCACCCGGTGCGCGCCGAGCAGGACCGCAAGCTCTCGCTCGACCGGCAGGCCGATGGCGCCTACCGGACGGTGTCGCCGCAGGTGCTCCCCGGCCACTGGGGCGTCGCCATCGAGGCGCAGGACTGGCGGATCGCCGCGCGGCGCATCACGCTGCGCGAGGGTGCATCGCTGTCGGTCGCGCCCGACGGGCGCGTCGACTGAGAGCGGAGCCCGACGTGCCCCGAACCCCGCGCGAATGGATCGCCGTGCTCTGGCCGGCCTTCGTCGCGGCCTGCCTGCTCGAGATCGTGGTGTTCGCGGCCTTCGATCCTCACGACTTCACGCTGTTCGGCTGGCAGGTCGACGCCGACAACCGGGACGCGGTCTACTCGGTCGCGTTCTTCGCATTCTGGGCGATCTGCGCGGCCGCCGGCGTGGTCACCTGGTCGCTGTCGCGGCCCTCGGAGGAGATCAACCGCCTCCAGCGCCCGGTGCCGCTCGACGCGCCGCGCCGCGGCCATCCGCCGGCCCCCGGGTACCGCGGGCCGAATCCGCCGCCTGGCTCGCCGCCCGGTTCGGCCTGACCGACCCGCCACCGATCCGCCGCCACCGATCCGCCGACACCGATGAGCCTGTTCGTGCTGCTTGCGACCGCCGGTTCGCTCGGCCTGCTGGGGGGGCTTCACTGCGTCGCGATGTGCTCGGCGCTGCAGCGGGTCGCGGTCCACGGGCTGCCGACGGCACCGTCGGCCGGGCGCGACGGCAGCCTGCGCAGGATCCCGCTGCAGCCGGTGGACGCCGCCACCGGCCGGCCGATCGTCGCAGCCGGTGCGCGTCGCGCGGACGCCGACCTCGCGTTCCATGCGGCGCGGATGCTCGGCTACGCCGCGCTCGGGGCCGCCGTGGGCAGCGGGTCGTGGCTGCTGCGGTGGGGAGCGGACGCGATGCCGCTGATGCGACCGCTGTGGGGAACGCTGAACGCGGTACTGCTGGCGCAGGGCCTCGCCCTCGTCGTGCTCGGCCGCCAGCCGGCATGGGTCGACGCGCTCGGCTCGCGGGCCTGGCAAGCCTCGGGCGCACGGCTCGGCGCGGCCGGCACCGGTGCGCGCCCCTGGATCGCCGGCGCGTTGTGGGCGCTGGTCCCCTGCGGCCTGCTCTACTCGGCGCTCGCCACGGCGGCACTCGCGAGCGACCCGTTGCGGGGCGCGCTCGCGATGCTCGCGTTCGCGGCGGGCACGTCGGTCAACCTGCTGGTCGCGAGGGCGCTGCTGCAGGGGCTCGTACGCGGCTCCGCGACGCGGGCGGCGACGATCGAGGCAGCCGGCATGCGGATCGGCGGGGCACTGCTCGCTGCGATGGCGGTGGCGGCGCTGTGGGCGCTCGCGATGGGGCAGCCGCATCCCTTCTGCACGGTGTGACCGCGACCGGGTCTGTTCGGGGTTCGTGACGTGGGCGCGCACGCCGTCCTCGAACCGATCCGCGCGCGGCCGGAAACGCCGCCCGGCCCGTCACTCCGGCGAGCAGGTCGCTCCCGCGATCTCTCGCAACCGGTTCGCATCCTCGATCCGCAAGCGCTTCTGCTCGACGGCGATCACCCCTTCCTCCTGCAGCTTGGAGAAGGTCCGGCTCACCGTCTCGAGCTTCAGCCCGAGATAGTTGCCGATCTCCTCGCGTGTCATCCGCAGGATGAACTCGCGCGGGGAGAAACCACGGGTGGCGAAACGCTGCGACAGGTTCAGCACGAAGGTGGCGATCCGCTGCTCGGCGCGCATCGTGCCCAGCAGCATCATCACTCCATGATCGCGGACGATCTCGCGCGACAGCACGCGATGCAGCTGCCGCTGCAGGCCGTTGAACTCGCGGGTCAGCGACTCGAGCTTCTCGAACGGCACGACGCAGACCTCGGCGTCCTCGAGCGCGATCGCGTCGCACTGGAAGCTGCCGACGCTGATCGCGTCGAAGCCGAGGATGTCGCCCGGCATCGGGAAGCCGGTGACCTGCTCGCGGCCGTCGTCCGAGGTCACGCGGGTCTTGAAGAAGCCGAGGCGGATCGGATAGACGGCGTCGAACCGGTCGCCGGCGCGGAACAGCGGCTCGCCGCGCTTGATGCGTCGTCGGGTGGCGACCATGCCGGTCAGCCGATCCAGCTCGGTGGGGCTCAGGCCCTCGACCAGGCAGATGTCGTGGAGGCCGCAATCGCCGCAATGGACAGCGTGTGCGCCCGCACCCGCCACCGCCTTGATCGAGCTGATCGGATGGGCTGACACGTTCTTCTTCTCCCCGTTTGAAAGTTCATTCTAGTCCACTTTGACGCGTGTCAAATGCCCCGGAAGAGCCGGATGGCACAGTGTCCGACATGCACACGAGCGCTCAGCAACCCCGCCCATCGGCCAGCGACCCCGGTGGCTCGATCGCCCCGCGCGCGGAGCTGATCGAGCGCTTCGACGTTGCCGGCCCCCGTTACACCTCGTACCCGACGGCCGACCGTTTCGTCGAGGCATTCGACGCCAGCAACCTCGACCAGTGGCTCGCGCAGCGCTCGAACCTCGGCTGGCGCCAGCCGCTGTCGGTCTACGTGCACGTGCCGTTCTGCGCATCGGTCTGCTACTACTGCGCCTGCAACAAGATCGTCACGAAGGACCACAGCCGCGGCCGTGCCTACGTCGAGGACCTGATCCGCGAGATCGAGCTCTACGGCGCGAAGCTCGGCCGTCGCGAGCCGATCAGCCAGATGCATTTCGGCGGCGGCACGCCCACGTTCCTCGACGGCGCGACGCTGCAGGTGGCCCTGGACGCGCTCGAGCGGGTGTTCAGCTTCGCGCCGAACGCCGAGCGCTCGATCGAGGTCGACCCGCGCACCGTGGACCTCGCCCGACTGCGCGAACTGCGCGACCAGCGCTTCAACCGGCTCAGCTTCGGCGTCCAGGACTTCGAGCGCGACGTGCAGGTGGCGGTGCACCGCGTGCAGTCGACCGAACAGGTCTTCGAGCTGACCCGCGCCGCGCGCGAGCTCGGCTTCGAGTCGGTGAACGTGGACCTGATCTACGGCCTGCCGAAGCAGACCGAGACGAGCTTCCGCCGAACCCTGGAGACGCTGGCCGCGCTGCGGCCCGACCGGGTCGCGGTCTACGGCTACGCGCACCTGCCCGAGCGCTTCAAGCCGCAGCGTCGCATCCACGTCGAGGCGTTGCCGTCGGCGCACGACAAGCTGTCGATGATGCGGATGGCCATCGAGCTGCTGACCGAGCGGGGCTACGTCTACATCGGGATGGATCACTTCGCGCTGCCCGATGACGCCCTCGCCGTCGCGCAGCGACGCGGCATGCTGCACCGGAACTTCATGGGCTACACCACGCAGCCCGACTGCGACATGCTCGGCCTGGGCGTCTCGGCGATCGGCCGGATGGGCCCGTGCTACGCGCAGAACTACCGGACGCTCGACGAGTACTGCGACGCGGTGCGCGCCGGCCGGCTGCCGATCCATCGCGGCCACGAGCTGAGTCGCGACGACATGCTCCGTCGCAGCACGATCATGTCGATCATGTGCAGCGGCGAGGTGTCGTTCGCCGCGCTCGAGAACAGCTATCTCGTTGACCCGAAGCTCGCGTTCAGCGAGGAGCTCGGCCGGCTGCGCGAGTTCCAGGACCTGGGCCTGGTCCGCGTCGACGCAGACGGCATCGCGATCACGCCGCAGGGACGCTTCTTCGTGCGGCCGATCGCGATGGTGTTCGACCGGTACCTGCGCTCCGCGTTGCAGCGCGCGTCCTACTCGCGCGTGCTGTAGGCCCTCAGGCGCGCGCCTCGAGCGCGGCCACGGCCGGCAGCGTCTTGCCCTCGAGGAACTCGAGGAAGGCGCCGCCACCGGTCGAGATGTAGTCGATGTCGTCGGTGATGCCGAACTTGGCGATCGCGGCGAGCGTGTCACCGCCGCCGGCGATCGAGTAGCCCGCCGACGCGGCGATCGCGCGGGCCAGGGTCTCCGTGCCCTTCGAGAACGCGTCGAACTCGAACACGCCGACCGGACCGTTCCAGACGATCGTGCCGGCGTCGGCGAGCTGCGCGGCGAGGCGCTGCGCGGTCTGCGGACCGATGTCCAGGATGAGATCGTCGGCAGCGACCTCGGAGGCGGCCTTGACGGTGGCCGGCGCGTCGGCCGCGAAGGTCTTCGCCACGACCACGTCGGTCGGGACAGGTACCTCGGCGCCACGCGCCTTCATCATCTCCATGATCGCCTTCGCCTCGCCGACCAGGTCGTGCTCGGCAAGCGACCTGCCGATCGGCAGGCCCGCCGCGGCCATGAAGGTGTTCGCGATGCCGCCACCGACGATCAGGCCGTCGACCTTCGCGGCGAGCGATTTCAGGATCGTGAGCTTGGTCGAGACCTTCGAGCCGGCGACGATCGCCACCAGCGGCCGCTTCGGCGCGCCCAGCGCGCGACCGAGCGCATCGAGCTCGGCCGCCATCAACGGGCCGGCGCAGGCCACCGGCGCGAAGCGCGCGATGCCGTGCGTGGTGGCCTCGGCGCGGTGCGCGGTGCCGAACGCATCGTTGACGTAGACGTCGCACAGGGCGGCCATCTTCCGCGCAAGGCCCTCGTCGTCCTTCTTCTCGCCGGTGTTGGTACGGCAGTTCTCGAGCAGCACGACCTCCCCGGGCGCCACCGCGAAGCCGCCGTCGACCCAGTCGCGCTGCAGCCGCACCGGACGGCCGAGTCGCTCGGACAGGCGCCTGGCGATCGGCTCGAGCGAGTCCTCGGGCTTGAGTTCGCCCTCGGTCGGGCGCCCGAGGTGCGAGGTGACCATGACCGCGGCACCGGCCTTCACGCAGTGCTCGATCGCCGGTACCGACGCGCGGATCCGGGTGTCGTCGGTGATCGCGCCCGAGTCGTCCTGCGGGACGTTCAGGTCGGCGCGGATGAAGACGCGCTTGCCGGCGAGGTCCAGGTCGGTGAGTCGCTTGAATCGGATCATGGCGTATGGAGGCGTGGAGGCGGATGAGGGGGTCGCGCGCCGCGAGCGGTCGGGCGTGCCGTCGATGCCGATTCTAGCCGCCTGCGGACGGACCGCCCGTCGGCGACAGCGCGCGTTCGTCGCGACATCATGAAGGAACGCGCGCCGAGCCGCGATCCTCCGCTCAAGCGGCGCCGTCCCGCGCCGAAACCCCCCTGGAACGCTGCGTCCCGAAGCAAGGATCCCTGCCCGATGGAAGTCGTGATCGTCGACGACAATCCGGTCAACCTGACCGTGATGGAGCATCTCGTCGGTCGCGTCGATGGCGCCGAGTCCCGGGGCTTCCGGGACGCCGCCGCCGGACTCGACTGGTGCCGCCGGCACGACCCGGACCTCGTGATCGTCGACTACAAGATGCCCGACGTCGACGGACTGGCCTTCATCGAGCAGGTGCGTGCCCTGCCGGGCCGGACCGAACTGCCGCTGCTGATGATCACCGCCAACACCGACCGCGACCTGCGCCGCCAGGCGCTCGAGGCCGGCGCGACCGACTTCCTGCACAAGCCGGTCGACCGGGCGGAATTCACCGCCCGCGTGCGCAACATGCTCAGGCTGCGCGGCATGAACCGGCGGCTGACAGACCGCGCGATCGAACTCGAACACGCGGTCGCGAAGGCGACCCGCGCGATCGTGATGACGGAGCGCGACACGCTGCTGTGCCTCGCGCGCGCGGCGGAGTTCCGGGACCCCGAGACCGGCGCCCACGTGCTCCGGATGGCCGAGTACTCGCGCTCGATCGCCGGTGCGCTCGGCATGGACGACGATTTCCAGACGCTGATCCGCAAGGCCGCGCCACTGCACGACGTCGGGAAGATCGGCACGCCCGACCAGATCCTGCTCAAGCCCTCGCGGCTGACCGCCGAGGAGATGGAGGTGATGCGGCAGCACACGACGATCGGGTGGCAGATCCTTCGCGAGCACCGCTCGCCGGTGCTGCAGATGGGTGCGTCGATCGCCTGGACGCATCACGAGAAGTGGGATGGCTCGGGCTATCCGCGCGGGCTGAAGGCCGATGCGATTCCGCTCGAGGGCCGCGTCGTCGCGGTCGCCGACGTGCTCGACGCACTGATCTCCGCCCGGCCCTACAAGCAGGCCTGGGAACCCGAAGCCGCCCGGGCGTTCATCGAGAAGGGCTCGGGCAAGCACTTCGACCCGGCCTGCGTCGCCGCGCTCGGTTCGGTCTGGGACGACGTCCTGGCGATCCGTGACGAGTATGTCGATTGACCCGCGCGCGGCGGGGCGACCGTCGATCCGAGACCAACGTCCGTCCGGGGCGGATGGGACCCCCTTCCATACCGTCGGGTACCATCATCGGCCATGCCGCACCGGTCGAACCTCGTCCCGGGCGGCGTGAGGATCCCAACACGATGTCGACCGTCGCCCGACCTGCAGAGACCGAGTCCCTCGCGCCCTTCGACGGGCAGCCGCCCACTCCGGCGCGAACCCGCGCCGACGCGATGACGCGGTTCGAGGGGGACCACGTCTTCTTCGACCGCATCGTGCCGCTGTTCCGGCAGGCCGCGAACGAGCAGGCCGCGGCGCTGGCCGAGGCCGCCGAGCGCGGCGACGCCGCGAAGATCCAGCACTGGGCCCATACCCTGAAGGGCTCGCTGCTCACGGTCGGAGCCCAGTCGACGGCCGAACGCGCCGAGCGCGTGGAGCGGGCCGCCCGCGAGGGTCGTCTCGACGGCATGATGAGCCGGGTCCGCCGGCTCGCGGCGGAGACCGCGATCATCGTCGCGAACCTGTCCCCCGAACTGCGCTGAGCACGCGCCGCGGCCGCCGCCCGCGCAGGATCACTTCGCGGCCATCAGCGCGACGGTGGTGTCGAGCATCCGGTTGCTGAAGCCCCACTCGTTGTCGTACCAGCTCGAGACCTTCACCAGTCGACCCGACACCTTGGTCAGCGTCGCGTCGAAGATCGACGAGCGCGGATCGTGGTTGAAGTCGCTCGAGACGAGCTGCTCGGTGTTGTAGCCGAGGATGCCCTTCAGCTCGCCTTCGGAGGCGGCCTTCATGATCGCGTTGATCTCGTCGGCGGTCGTGTCGCGCGCGGCGATGAACGACAGGTCGACGATCGACACGTTGATCGTCGGGACGCGGATCGCGTAGCCGTCGAGCTTGCCGGCGAGCTCGGGCAGCACCAGGCCGACCGCCGCGGCCGCGCCGGTCTTGGTCGGGATCATGTTGTGCGCGGCGGCACGGGCGCGGCGCAGGTCCTCGTGATAGACGTCCGACAGGCGCTGGTCGTTGGTGAAGGCATGCACCGTGGTCATCAGGCCGTTCACCAGGCCGATCTTCTCGTGCAGCGGCTTCACCATCGGCGCGAGGCAGTTGGTCGTGCACGAGGCGTTCGAGATCACGGTGTGCGAGGCCTTCAGCACGCCCTGGTTCACGCCGTAGACGACGGTCGCGTCCACGTCCTTGCCGCCGGGCTGCGAGATCACGACCTTCTTCGCGCCGCCCTTCAGGTGGGCCGAGGCGGCCTCCTTGGTGGTGAAGTAGCCGGTGCACTCGAGCACGACGTCGACGTTCTCGCCGCCCCAGGGGATCTGCGCCGGGTCGCGCTGCGCGAACACCTTGATCCGGTCGCCGTTGACGACCATCGCATCGCCCTCGACCGACACGGTGCCGTTGAAGCGGCCGTGCGTGGTGTCGTACTGGGTCAGGTGCGCATTGGTCTTAGGATCGCCGAGGTCGTTGATGGCGACGATCTGCAGGTCGTGCGTCCTGCCGCCCTCGTAGTGGGCGCGCAGGATGTTCCGACCGATCCGGCCGTAGCCGTTGATGGCGACACGCAGGGTCATGGAGACAGCTCCCTTCAGGTTGAATGCTTGGCGAGCACGGCGCGGACGGTGTCGGCGACGTTCTCGGCGGTGAATCCGAAGTGCTTGAAGAGCGCGCCGGCCGGGGCCGACTCGCCGTAGCGGTCGATGCCGACGACGGCATCGCAGCGGTACTTCCACCAGTAGTCGGTGACGCCCGCCTCGACCGCGATCCGCGGCAGAGTGTCGGGCAGCACGCGCGACTTGTACGTGACATCCTGCCGGTCGAAGACCGAGGTGGACGGCACCGACACCACCCGGACCTCGATGCCGTCGGCCGCGAGGAGCTCGCGCGCGGCGAGCGCCAGGCCCAGCTCGGAACCGGTCGCGAGGATCGCGCAGGCGGGTTCGGCCGCGTCGCGCACCACGTAGCCGCCGTGACGGATCGCCTCGACCTGCGTGTCGGACCGGGTCACGAAGGGCACGGCCTGCCGCGACAGCAGCAGCGCGCTCGGGCCGTCGTCGCGCTCGATCGCCATCGACCAGGCGACCGCGGTCTCGACCGGGTCGGCCGGACGCCAGACGTCGAGGCCCGGGATCAGCCGCAGGCTGGACGCGTGCTCGACCGACTGGTGGGTCGGGCCGTCCTCGCCGAGACCGATCGAGTCGTGGGTGAACACGTGGATCACGCGCTGCCTCATCAGCGCGGCCATGCGGATCGCGTTGCGCGAGTAGTCGCTGAAGGTGAGGAAGGTACCGCCGAAGGGGATGTAGCCGCCGTGCAGCGCGACTCCGTTCATCGCGGCGGCCATGCCGAACTCGCGCACGCCCCAGTTCACGTGCCGGCCGGGCACGTAGGTCGCGCCGTCCGGGCCGCCGGAGCTGCGGAACGCACCCGCGCCCTTCCAGTCGGTGAGGTTCGAGCCGGTGAGGTCGGCGGAGCCGCCGAGCATCTCGGGCAGCGCCGGACCGAAGTGCTGGAGCGCGTTCTGGGAGGCCTTGCGGGTGGCGATGGTCTCGCCCTTCGCGACCGCCTCGTCGATCGCGCGCTGCGCGGTGAACTCCCAGGTGGCCGGCAGCACGCCGCGCATCCGGCGCTCGAACTCGGCGGCGTCGGCGGGGAACCGCTCGGCATAGGCGGCGAACAGGTCGTCCCAGGCCGCCTGCCGCTCGGCACCCGCGCCGGTGGCGTCCCAGGCCGCGTAGACGTCGGCGGGGATCTCGAACGGCCCGTGGTTCCAGCCGAGGGCACGGCGCACGCCGGCGATCTCCTCGGCGCCCAGCGGTTCGCCGTGGGACTTCGCCTTGCCGGCGCGGGTCGGCGCGCCCTTGCCGATCACCGTGCGGCACTGGATCAGCGTCGGCGCGAAGCGGCGGCCCGCGGGTGTCTCGCGGCCGTTCGAGCCCCACTCCCTGGCCAGCGCGATCGCGGCGTCGACCGCGTCGATGTCGTGACCGTCGACGTCGGCGATGACGTTCCAGCCGTAGGCCTCGAAACGCCGGACCGTGTCGTCGCGGAACCAGGAGACGACCTCGCCGTCGATCGAGATGCCGTTGTCGTCGTAGAGCACCACCAGTTTCGACAGGCCCCAGGTGCCCGCGAGCGAGCACGCCTCGTGGGAGACCCCCTCCATCAGGCAGCCGTCGCCGATGAAGACCCAGGTGAAGTGGTCGACCAGCGGGAAGCCCTCGCGGTTGAACTCGCCCGCGAGCATCCGCTCGGCGAGCGCCATGCCGACCGCGTTCGCGAGGCCCTGCCCGAGCGGCCCGGTGGTGGTCTCGACGCCCGGCGTGATGCCGACCTCGGGGTGGCCCGGCGTCTTCGAGTGCAGCTTGCGGAACGCGCGCAGCTCGTCGATCGGCAGGTCGTAGCCCGTCAGGTGCAGCAGCGCGTACAGCAGCATCGAGCCGTGCCCGTTCGACAGCACGAACCGGTCGCGGTCGAACCAGGTGGGCTTGCCCGGGTTGTGCTTCAGGTGCCGGCTCCAGAGCGCGACCGCGATGTCGGCCATGCCCATCGGCATGCCCGGGTGCCCGGAGTTGGCCAGCTCGACGGCGTCCATCGCCAGCGCTCGGATCGCGGCGGCCATCCGCGCGGGCTCGCTGCGGTCGTGCACGGAGGCGGCGGCGGCCGCGTCGTCGACGGCCTCGGCCGCGGGAGTCGGGGATGTCTGCATGGGAGCGCCTCGAAGGCCGAGCCGGCCGGGCTGGGGGGGAAGCGTCGATTTTAACAAACGACCGGTACCCGACCGGACCCCGGGCTACACTCGCCTGCGATGCCGCCGCCCGCCGCGAACCGATTGTTCCATCCCGAGCCGCTCGTCGCCGGCGACAGGCTGCGGCTCGACCCCGAGGCGAGCCATCACGCGCTGCGCGTGCTGCGCCTCGCGCCGGGTGACGCGGTGGAGCTGTTCGACGGCCGGGGGCGCCGGTTCCCGGGGCGACTGGCCGACACCGACCCGAAGGGCGCGGCGGTGATCCTCGGCGAGCCGCTCGACGCACGAACCGAGAGCCCGCTGGCCGTCGGCCTCGCCCAGGGTCTGCCTGCCGGGGACAAGATGGACTGGGTCGTCGAGAAGGCGGTGGAGCTCGGCGTGACCGCGATCCAGCCGCTGTTCGCACGGCGCTCGGTGCTCCGGCTCGATGGCGAGCGGGCCGCGAAGCGGGTCGCGCACTGGCGACGGATCGCGGTCGCCGCCTGCATGCAGTGCGGCCGCGACGTCGTGCCGACGGTCGCCGAGCCGCTGCCGCTCGAGCGCTGGCTCGCGGCGGGCATCGCGAGCCCGCGGCCCGGCGGCGGCGGCTCGCCCGTGCGGCTGCTGCTGTCGCCACGGGGCGACGGTGGCCTGGCCGGCCTGCCCGCCCCGCCCGGCGCGGGCGCGTGGCTGCTCGCCGGGCCGGAGAGCGGCTTCGACGACGCCGAGGAGGATCGGGCGCTCGCGGCCGGCTGGCGGCCGCTGCGGCTCGGGCCGCGCGTGCTTCGGACCGAGACGGCGGGGCTGGCCGCCGCGGCGGCGCTGCAGGCGCGCTTCGGCGACTTCTGAAGCGGTCGCGTCAGCGGTCGCCCCCTCGTCGGCGCCCCGCGACCGCGCTAGGCTGCGCCCGGACGGGACCGATCGGCGGTACCCGCGACACGGAGGATCGACGATGAGCCTGATGGACGGACTGATGGGCGCCCTGGGCGGGGCACTGGGCGGACAGCAGGGCGGCGGATCGAATCCGCTGCTGCAGCTCGCGATGCAGATGCTCGCGGGTGGCGGCCAGGGCGGCGCGGGCGCGGGCCTGGGCGGACTCGGCGGGCTGATCCAGGCCTTCGAGCGCAACGGTCTCGGGGACGTCGCGCAGTCCTGGGTCGGCACCGGCCAGAACCTGCCGGTCTCGCCGGAGCAGCTGCAGCAGGTGCTGGGCGGCGACGTGATCGGCGGCCTCGCGCGGCAGCTGGGCCTGTCCCCGCAGCAGGCCTCGAGCGGACTCGCCGACGTGCTGCCCCAGCTCGTCGACCGGCTGACCCCTCAGGGGACGCTGCCGCAGGGCCAGATCGACGTCGCCGGGATCATGAACGCGCTGGGTCTGGGCCGCTGAGCGACCAGAAGACCCTGAACGCGACGCCGCGCTCGCCGAACCGGTCGGCAGCGTCGCGGAAGGTGTCGAGCAGCGCCTCCCGGTCGTCGTCGGCCAGGCCCGGCGGCCCGGGCAACCGCTCGACGACCAGCACGAGGCCGGGCCTGGCCGCATCCGGCAGCGGCGTCAGGTCGGTCAGGCAGTCGTAGAGCGCGTCGAGGTTCGCACCGAACCAGTCGGGCAGCCCGAAGCCCGACGCGAGCGCGGCCATCGTGCCGGCCTTGTCGCGCGCCGGTCCGCAGTCGGCGTGCAGCCAGCGCTGGCCCGCGCGGTCGGCGGCGCGATGCAGCGCGTCGACCCGCCTCGCTCCCAGCGGAAGCACGGCCTGCGCAGGCAGGCTGCCCAGTGCGGTCATCGCGTCACTCCCGGATCCGTCGGAACGACCGGTAGTGGTCGTCGGTGTACCAGTACTCGCCCGAGGTCCGCGGATCGCCCCCGGCGACGATGCGGCGCGCACCGCGGTCGCGCGAGCCCGGCGTGCGCACGGTGTACTCGGTGTAGTAGCCCCGCGGCTGGCGCGGCAGCAGCCGCTCGCGGTTGCCGAAGACCGTGCCGTCCTTGTCGTACGGGTACGGGCCGCCGGCCCGGATCAGCGCGAGGGTCTCGCGGGCCTCGCGCGGCAGCTCGGCCAACGCGATCGCTTCGCCGCCGGCGGGCACGACCGCGTCCCGCGCGACGGCGACGAAGGCGCCGGCGAGCAGCAGCAGCGACAGGACGATCCACGGGACCCAGCGGCGGAGCGGCATGCCTCGGATCGTACGGCATCCCCGGGCACCGCAGGCCGGATCGACCGGACGGCGCGCGGGGTCGGCCGCCATGGGGCGCGATCGGCCGTGGCGGCGGTGACCGGTTACTCAGTCCGACGCGGTCGCGAGGCTGCGGTCGGCGGCCGAGTCGTCGGTGGATGCGCCACCGCCGCCAGCCGTCGCCGCGCCGCCGGCCGAGCCGGTGACCGACCCGAGGGCGAGGTCCAGCGCGGTGGACGCATCGGCGACGCGCGCCTGGCCCCGCTGCAGCATGAACGCGAGCTCGGGCGCCTGCATCGTCAGGCTCTCGTCGGGGTGGCGGGTCAGGATGAACAGCTTGCGGGCCGGGCTGATCCACGCGAGCTTGAAGACCCGGGCACCGGCCCCGTCGCCCACCTCGATCCGCAGGCCGCGCCGCAGCGGCGCGAGCAGCTGATCGGCGGCGGAGACGGTCGGTGCCCCCTCGGCGTCGGCGTCGACGTCGGGCTTCGGCTCGAAGCGCACCGTGCCGTCGGGCCGCATCCGAACGGCGACCGGCGGGGACGGCGAGGCCGGGGACGCGGCGGCCGCCGCGCGGCGCTTGGCCGCAGCGATCTCGAGCGTGTGGGCACGCAGCAGCTCGTCGAAGAACGCGTCGCGATCGGCCTCGGGCAGCTCGACCCGCGCCAGGCCGTCGCGCAGTCCGCGGATCAGCCTGGGCAGCACCGTCGCGAGCCGGACGATCTCCTCCGACTGCTTCGGCGCGACGCTCCAGACCAGGCAGTCGGCCACCTCCAGCGAGGCGTCCCAGGCACGCTCGGCCGCCTCGCCCTCGTGCTCGGCCCGCGCGCGGGCGAGGACCGGGGTCCACCAGCGGTGCAGGAACCCCCGGACGAAGGCCGGCGTGTCGGACGAAACGCGGCGCGCGAGCTCCGCCCGGGCCGCCTCGTCGGCGACCGCGAGCGCCTCGCGCCGCGCGGCGTCACGCGCGACCGCGTCGATCGCGGCCGCCCGGCGCGCCGTCTCGTCGGCCGCGAGCGCCTCGATCGAGGCGAGCGCCTCGTCGAAGATCGACAGCTCGGCGTCGAACTCGGCGACGATCCGCTCGACGACCGCCGACAGCGCCGCGATCGCCCGCGAGCCCGGCGACAGGTCCGAGTCCGGGTCGGCACCCAGCTCGGAGATCCGGTCGATCAGCCGGCGCATCGGGTGCTGGCGCCGCGCGAAGAAGCTGCGGTCGAGCAGCGCGGCCTTCACGCCCACCACCTGCAGTCGCAGCAGCTGCTGCTTGATGGAGTCCGGCAGCCTGCGGTCGGCGTAGATGTAGTCGAACACCATCGAGACGATCTCGACGGTGATCTGGTCGAGCGGCGAGCCCTGTTCGCGCACGCGCTCGACGATCGCCGGCAGCACCTGCGCGAAGTCGGCGGGTACCGGACCGCGCTGCAACGCGGTCAGCGACGCGACCAGGGGGCGCCGGACCGGGGAGACCGGGATGTCGGCGACGCCGAACACCGCGGGATTCGACAGCATCCGCGCGACGCGCTGGCGCCCCGAGGAGCGCCCTGCCGAGGCGTCGGCCATCGCGCGATCGAGCGCCTCGATCGGGTCGAGCACCGGGCCCCAGCCGTCGGCGGCGGCCGCGGCGGACACGCCGTCGGCGTACGTACCGTCGGCGGCGGCCGCGGCGGACACGCCGTCGGCGGCGGCCGAGACGGCCTGGCCGACGCCGGGCGATCGGACCCCTGAATTCCCCGGGACCGCGGGCCCGACGCCGCGTACGGCACCCCCAAGCGCCGGCGCGGCCGCCGCCGCTGCGTCGGCCGCCGGCTCGCACGGCTGCCGGGCCGGGCCGGATGCGGTCGTCCGGACCTTGGGCCGGATCTTCGGCAGGACCTGGTTCGCGCGCAGCCGATCGTTGACGGCCGCATACAGGCCGTTCAGGTTCCGCGAGACGTGGGGCTCGAACGCATCGAGGAGCGCCACACGCACCTCGGCGCGCGGCGACAGTTCGACGAGCGCGTCCTTCAGTGCCTCGAAGATCGCCTCGGGCGCCACCGGATGGCGTCCCTCGTCGAACCAGTCGCGGTCCAGCAGCGCACCCAGCCGCGCGCGGATGCCGAGCACCTCGTCGGGATCGAGCCGGCTCCTGGCGCGGCCGATCACCCGTTCGACGCTGAGCCGATCGCGGATCGCCTCTTCCGACACCAGCGACAGCTCGTCGGCCGACGCCTGCTGCGCACCGGGCGCGGGCGCGTCGAGCGCGAACAGCCTGCGCTCGAAGATGTCGCCGAAGCTGCGGCGGAACCGATTCTCGATCTCCATCCGATGCTCGCGCACGAACATCACCGCGTCGAGCAGCAGCTGCTGCTGGTCGGAGCGGATCGAGCGCAGGGCCTCGGCCGTCAGCTCGTCGCTCATGCGGTTGAGCGCCTGCGCGACGACCTCGGTCATCCGCTGCAGGATCACCTCGCGGCATTCCTGCAGGAGATCGAAGCCGCGGCGCGCCACGGAGGGCGGCACGCCCGGGGCCGCGTCCGGACGCTCGCCCGGCTTGCCGTCCCGCCGCGAGGCGGCAGTATCCATCGGTGGTTCGCTGATCGACATGGCCTCGGGGCCGCGCTCGGCGGCCGTTGGCGGGCTCGGGTCGCCCGTCCGGTCGAGCGTAGCGTCGACGCGACGCGCCGGCAGGGATCTCGGGCCCGGCGCGAGGCGTCGCCCGACGAACGGCAGCCCCGCTCCGGGGCGGCCGCGCCGCTCGTCCGTCGACGGGTGCCGCCGATCGCCCCGCGTCGTCCGCGCAGGCGCGGCCGCCCAGCCGGATCAGCGGGAGGCGTTGATGTCCACGACCGTCCAGGCGGTCATGTTGACGAGGCGACGGACGGTCGCCGATGCCGTCAGGACGTGCACCGGGCGCGCCGCGCCGAGCAGCACCGGCCCGATCGCGATGTTGTTGCCCGCGGCCGTCTTCAGCAGGTTGTACGAGATGTTGGCCGCATCGATGTTCGGCATCACGAGCAGGTTCGCCTCGCCGGCGAGCGTGGTGCGCGGCATCAGGCCGCGGCGGTAGTCGGGATCGAGCGCCGCGTCGCCATGCATCTCGCCGTCGATCTGCAGGTCGGGCGCCCGCTCGCGAAGGATCGCCAGCGCCTCCCGCATCTTCACCGCCGAGGGCTGGTTCGACGAGCCGAAGTTGGAGTGCGACAGCAGCGCGACCGACGGCCTGATGCCGAAGCGGCGCAGCTCGTCGGCCGCCATCAGCGTGATCTCGGCGAGCTGCGCGGCCGTCGGGTCGACGTTCACGTGGGTGTCGACGACGGTGACCTGCCGGCCCGGCAGCATCAGCGTGTTCATCGCGGCATAGACGGTGGCGCCGGGCTTGCGGCCGATCACGTCGTCGATGTACTGCAGGTGCTGCGAGTACGGGCCGAACGAGCCGCAGATCAGCCCGTCGGCCTCGCCGCGCTGGACCGCGAGCGCGCCGATCAGCGTGTTGCGACGGCGGACCTCGATCTGCGCGTACTGCGGCGTCACGCCCTTGCGGTCGACCAGCGAATGGTAGGTCTGCCAGTAGTCGCGGAAGCGCTCGTCCCACTCGGGGTTGACCACGTCGAAGTCGCGACCCGGACGGATACGCAGACCGTAACGTTCGATACGACGCTCGATCACTGCCGGGCGACCGACGAGCGTGGGCTTGGCGAGCCGCTCGTCGACGACCTGCTGGACCGCGCGCAGCACCCGCTCGTCCTCGCCCTCGGCATAGACGATCCGACGCGTCTCGCCGCGCCTGGCGGCCGAGAAGATCGGCTTCATGAAGTTGCCCGAGTGGTAGACGAACTGCTCGAGCTGCGACCGGTAGGCGTCGAAGTCGGCGATCGGGCGGGTGGCGACGCCGGAGTCCATCGCCGCCTTAGCGACCGCCGGCGCGATCCTGGCGATCAGCCGCGGATCGAAGGGCCGCGGGATCAGGTACTCGGGGCCGAAGGACACGCCCGGCCCGCCATAGGCCGCGGTCACCACGTCGGACTGCTCGGCGCGTGCGAGCTCGGCGACCGCACGGACCGCGGCGATCTCCATCTCGCGGGTGATCGTCGTCGCGCCGACGTCGAGCGCCCCGCGGAACAGGAACGGGAACACCAGGACGTTGTTGACCTGGTTCGGATAGTCGCTGCGGCCGGTGGCGATGACCGCGTCGTCGCGGACCTCCTTCACCAGTTCGGGCAGGATCTCCGGCGTGGGGTTCGCGAGCGCGAGGATCAGCGGCTTCGGCGCCATCCGCGCGACCATCTCGGGCTTGAGCACGCCGCCGGCCGACAGGCCGAGGAACACGTCGGCGTCGCCGATCACCTCGGCGAGCGTGCGGGCGTCGGTGTGCTGGGCGAAGCGCGCCTTCTCGTCGTCCATCAGCACCGTGCGGCCGACGTGGACCACGCCCTCGATGTCGGTGACCCAGATCTGCTCGCGTCGGAACCCGAGGTCGAGCAGCAGGTCCAGGCAGGCGAGCGCGGCGGCGCCGGCGCCGCTGACCACGACCTTGGTGTCGGCGATCCGCTTGCCGACCACCTCGAGCCCGTTGAGGATCGCCGCACCGACGACGACCGCGGTCCCGTGCTGGTCGTCGTGGAAGACGGGAATCTTCATCCGTTCGCGCAGCCGGCGTTCGACGTGGAAGCACTCGGGCGCCTTGATGTCCTCGAGGTTGATGCCGCCGAAGGTCGGCTCGAGCGCGGCGATGATGTCGACCAGCTTGTCGGGGTCGGTCTCGGCCACCTCGATGTCGAAGACGTCGATGCCGGCGAACTTCTTGAAGAGAACGCCCTTGCCCTCCATGACCGGCTTGGCGGCGAGCGGGCCGATCGCGCCCAGGCCGAGCACCGCCGTGCCGTTCGTGATCACGGCGACCAGGTTGCCGCGGGCGGTGTAGCGGAAGGCGTTGGCCGGGTCCTCCACGATCATCTCGCAGGCGGCGGCCACGCCCGGCGAATAGGCGAGCGCGAGGTCGCGCTGGTTCACCAGGCTCTTGGTCGGCGTGACCGAGATCTTCCCGGGCCGGCCCTGCTCGTGGTACTCGAGCGCCGCGCGGCGCAGGTCGGGGTTGAGGGGCTGAGCCATGCGAGGAGCCTTGTCGTCGTTCGGTGAGCGGACGCGATTATCGCTCGGACGGCGCCGGACACCGACCGGCACCGTCCGGAGGGCCGCGGGGCGGCGCCGTGAACACCCCCGAAGGGCGTCGGGTCTCACGGCCCGCAGGACCGTGCCGGCCGTGGCGCGGACGCCGCGCGACGCAGCGCTTCCGGCGCCGTCCATCGGCCGCCACGGTGCGGCCGACGGCCTGCCGCCCGCCGCGCCGACGGACGGATCGCGCGACGCCGTCGCGCCGCGACCGGCCGGCTAAGCTCTCCCGGCGCCGGGGCTGCGGGCGCCGCGCGGGCGGTGTCGGCCCGCGGCACGCGAGGGGCCGGATGAGCTCGACGGACGGAAAACGGGACGATGCGACGACGACGGGCGACGCCATGCCCCGGTCGCGCACGCCCGTCGATCCGCTGCTCGCCCCCCTCGGACAGGACCTGCGCTCGCCGCTGACCGGCGTGATCGGCATGGCCGAGCTGCTGCGCTCGACGAGGCTGGACGGGGAGCAGCTCGGCTACCTCGACGCGCTCCGGCACTCGGCCGACTCGCTGCTCGCGACGGTCGACGCGCTGGTCGACCTGTGGAGCCTGGACGGCGACGGCTCGACCCCGGCCCGGACCGTGTTCTCCCCGGCGCAGGTCGCCCGCGAGGTGGTCGAGCGGCTGCGACCGCGGGCCGAAGGCAAGGGGCTGGCCCTGCTGCTGTGGCTGAACGCACTGCCCGAACGGGCCGTGGGCGATCCGCCGCGGCTGCGGCAGGCGCTGCTCCGGCTGCTGTCGGCCGCGATCGACACGGCGCCGCGAGGCGAGGTCCGGCTGGAGCTGTCGACCCGACCCGACGCCGACGGCGGCTGGCGGCTGTTCGGCCGCCTCGACGGCGCCGGCGATCCGACCGACGACGGACAGCACGGGCGGATCGCGGCGAACGCCGACGACCTCGCCCTCGACCCGTCGTTGCGCGACGGCCGCTCCGGTTTCGCGGTCGCCGTGTGCGCGCGGCTGCTCGAACGCATCGGCGGTCGGCTGGAGATCGACGCTCGGGCCGACGGGTCGCAGCGGTTCCGCTTCGACGCGCGGTTCGAGCGCGAGGCGCCCGCGCCGGCGCCCGCAGGTCAGCCCGCATCGCTGGACGCGCTGCGCGTGCTGGTGGTCGACGACGACGTGGTCTCGCGGACGCTCGCGCTCGCGGTGCTCGGTCGGCACGGCATCACGGCCCGGGTCGCGCACGACGGCCGCGAGGCGCTGGTCGAGGTGATGTCGCGCCCCTTCGACGTGGTGATCATGGACGTGCGGATGCCCGGCCTGGACGGCCTGGCCGCGACGCGGGCGATCCGCGCGCTGCCGGCCGGCGGCCACGCGCCGTGGATCGTCGCGGTCACCTCGGAGCTGCACCCGGACGACCGGCGGCGCTGCAGCGACGCGGGCATGGACGACTTCATCGCCAAGCCCTTCCTGGCCGACACGTTGCGAGCGGCGCTGCAGCGCGGCCTCGATCACGCGCTGCGCGGCGCCCGCTGATCGGGCCGTGCGGGGCCGCGCGGCCGGCACCGCGCAGCCGCGTCCGGATCAGGCGAGCGCGCGCTCCAGGACCCGGGCCACGTGCAGCGCCTCGCGTTGCGCGCCATCGGCGATCTGGTGCCGGCAGCTGGTGCCGTCGGCGACGATCAGCGTGTCGGCGTCGGCCGCGCGCACCGCCGGCAGCAGCGCGGCCTCGGCCATCCGCATCGACACCTCGAGGTGCGCGGCCTCGTAGCCGAAGCTGCCAGCCATCCCGCAGCAGCCCGACTCGATCGCCTCGACCTGCAGCCCGGGGATGAGCTTCAGCACCGCGAGCGTCGGCGCGAACGCGTCGAAGGCCTTCTGGTGGCAGTGGCCGTGGACTTTCGCGCGTGACTGGGGCAGCGGCTTGAGCGGCAGCGTCAGCCGGCCGGCCTTCGACTCGGCGGCGAGGAACTCGTCGAACAGCACCGCCTTCGATGCCAGCAGCCGTGCCGCACCCGGCCGGCCCACCGCATCGTCGAGCCGCAGCGCGAGGAACTCGTCACGCAGCGACAGCAGGCAGGAGGGCTCGAGCCCGACGATCGGCACACCGCGCTCGGCGAAGGGCAGCAGCGCGCGAAGCGTGCGCGTCGCTTCGGCGCGGGCCTCGTCGACGAGGCCGGCCGACAGGAAGGTCCGCCCGCAGCACAGCGGTCGCTCGCCTTCGGCGATGCCCGAGCCCTTCGCTCCCGCGACATGCACCTGCAGACCGGCCGCGCGCAGCACGCGCAGCGCGGCGCGCGCGTTGTCGGGCTCGAAGTGCTCGTCGAAGGTGTCGACCCAGAGCACGACCTCGCGGATGGCGCCCGCATCGGCGGCCGGCGCGCGCGTCGTGTCCACCGGGCCGCCCTGCCCCGCGGGCGAGCCGCCTGCCCGGTCCAGCGTCCGCAGGAAGCCGTCGCGCCGGAACCGAGGCAGCGTCCGCTTCGCGCTGAGTCCCAGCCAGCGCTCGGTGAGCGCGGCCAGCCCCGGCACCGCGTCGCGCAGGTTGGCGAGGGGCGCGACGCGCGCGGCCGCGGGCGCCCAGCGCGGCAGCGTCGCGATCAGGCGCGCCTTCGCCGACAGCCCGTGCGCCTTCTGCCAATGGTGCAGGAACTCGGTCTTCATCCGCGCCATGTCGACGCCGGTCGGGCACTCGCGGCGGCAGCCCTTGCACTGCACGCACAGGTCCATCGCGTCGCGGACCTCGGGCGACGCGAGCCCCTCGGGCCCGAGCTGGCCGGTGACCGCGAGCCGCAGCGTGTTCGCGCGGCCGCGCGTCACGTGCTGCTCGTCGCGGGTCGCGCGGTACGACGGGCACATCGTTCCGGCGTCGAACTTGCGGCAGTGCCCGTTGTTGTTGCACATCTCGACGGCCTTGCCGAAGCCGCCGGCCGGATCGCCGCCGGCGCCCGCGGGCGAGACCGCGACACCGTTGCCCTCGCGGACCCAGCCTTCGCGCGCCGCGCCGTCAGCCGACGGATCGTTGTGGCGGTTCCAGTCGGACCAGTCGAGCGCGGTCTCGAGCGGCTGCACCGCGTAGCCCGGCGCGAAACGGAAGAGGCTCGCATCGTCCATCCTCGTGGGCCTGACGATCTTGCCAGGGTTGAGCCGGTTCTCCGGGTCGAACAGGCCCTTGACCTCCTCGAACGCGCGCACGATCCGCGGACCGAACTGCCAGGCCACCCACTCGCTGCGCACCAGGCCGTCGCCGTGCTCGCCCGAGAACGCGCCCTTGTACTCGCGGACCATCGCCGCGGCTTCCTCGGCGATCGCGCGCATCTTCGCGGCGCCGCCGCCGTGCTCGCGCAGGTCGAGGATCGGCCGCACGTGCAGCGTGCCCACCGACGCATGCGCGTACCAGGTGCCCTGCGTGCCGTGCCGCTCGAAGACCTCGGTGAGCCGCGAGGTGTAGTCGGCGAGGTGCTCGAGCGGCACCGCGCAGTCCTCGATGAAGGACACGGGCTTGCCGTCGCCCTTCATCGACATCATGATGTTCAGGCCCGCCTTGCGGACGTCCCACAGCGCCTTCTGCCGCGCGTCGTCGGCGAGGTCGACGACGCTGCCCGGCAGCCCGAGATCGGCCATCAGCTCGTGCAGCCGCGCGAGCCTGGCGAGCTGCGCGTCGCGGGTCTCGCCCGCGAACTCCACCAGCAGCACCGCCTGCGGCTCGCCGACCAGCGCCGAGTCGATCGTCGGCCGGAAGGCCGGGTTGAGCCGCGACAGCTCGATCATCGTCCGGTCGACCAGCTCGACCGCGACCGGGCCGAGCGTCACGATGTGGCGGGCAGCCTCCATCGATGCGCGGAAGGTGGGGAAGGAGACCACGCCCAGCACCTTCGCGCCGGGCAGCGGCGAGAGCCTGAGCGTGATCCGCTTCGTCCAGGCGAGCGTGCCCTCCGAGCCCACCAGCAGGTGCGCGAGGTTCAGGCCGCCGTCGGCGGTGTAGGGCCGCTCGGAGCGCGGCTCGAAGACGTCGAGGTTGTAGCCGCCCACGCGCCGCATCACCGTCGGCCACACACGGCGGATCTCGTCGCGCTCGCGGTCGGCGATCGCGTGCAGGCCGCTGACGATCTCGCGGATCCGCTGGTTCGACAGGCTCATGTCGCCGGCCGAGCCGTCGCCGCGGGTGAAGGTACCCCACCAGCCCTCGGTGCCGTCGTCGTGGATCGCGTCGATGCCGGCGACGTTGTGGACCATGTTGCCGTAGGCGATCGAGCGCGAGCCGCAGGAGTTGTTGCCCGCCATGCCGCCGATCGTCGCCTGCGCCGAGGTCGAGACGTCGACCGGGAACCACAGGCCGTGCGGCTTCAGGAACGCGTTCAGCGCATCGAGCACGATGCCGGGCTGGACGGTGACGGTGGCGTTCGCCGGATCGCGCCGGGCGGCCTGCGCATCGAAGGCCACGACCTGGTTCAGCCATTTCGAGTGGTCGATCACCAGCGCCGGGCCGATCGTCTGGCCGCACTGCGAGGTGCCGCCGCCGCGCGCGAGCACCGGAGCCTTCAGGTCGCGCGCGACGTCGAGCGCGATCGCGAGGTCGGCCTCGGAGCGGGGCACCGCGACACCGACCGGCTCGACCTGGTAGACCGACGCGTCGGTCGAATAGCGGCCGCGCGACGCCGCGTCGAACAGCACGTCGCCCTGCATCTCGCGGCGCAGCCGCGTGGCGAGGTCGCTGCGGGCGAGCCGCGGGGACAGGAAGACGCGGCGGCCGCCGTCGATCCGTTCGGGAGCGTTCATCGGGAGGACTCCTCGCGCGCGGGCGCGTCGCCGGCAGCGTCGAGCTGCGCGAGCACGGTCGCGCGCTTGTGGTCGAGGTGCTCGCGCAGGAGCGCGGAGAGCCGGACGCCGTCGCCGGCGTCGAGCGCGTCGATCATCGCGGCATGCTCGGCGACGGCGGCGTCCCACTTCTCCCGGTTGAGGTTCGAGCGGAAGCGCAGGGCCTGGAGCCGGGCGTTCAGCCGCGCATAGGTCTCGGCGAGCACCGGATTGCGCGTGCAGTCCACCAGCCGGCGGTGGATCGCGCTGTTGAGCCGGTAGTAGGCGGGCAGGTCGCGGCGCGCGTGCGCGGCGAGCATCTCGAAGTGCAGCGCGCGCAGCTCGTCGCGCTCGGCGGGCGTGGCGCGCGCGGCCGCGAGCTCGCCGGCCAGCGCCTCGAGCGCCGACATCAGCTCGAACGCGTGCTCGACGTCCTCGCGCGTCAGCGCGGCCACCACCGCGCCGCGGTTGGGCTGCACCTCGACGATCCCCTCGCCCGCGAGCGTGCGGAAGGCCTCGCGCAGCGGCGTGCGCGAGACCGCGAGCCGCTCGCAGAGCACGCGCTCGTTCAGGTGGGCGCCAGGCGCGAGCGCCCCTTCGACGATCAGCGCGCGCAGCCTCTCGGCCACCGCCTCGTGCAGCATCCGGCGATCGAGCGCGGCGAGCCCGGGCGGCAGATCGGTGGAGGCGGCGGCGTCGAGTTGCATACGATTCCGGGGGAAAGCGTGACGGCCTGACGGCCGGAAAATCAGGCCTGATCGTCTTCACGTTGCACGACCCCGCCAATTCGCATATTGTATGCAAAACGGAGGCGAGATGCTCGAGCTCAATTCACACCCGTCGGGGCGGCACTTCCTGCAGATCCCCGGGCCCACCAACGTGCCCGACGACGTGCTCCGCGCGATCGACCACCCCACCATCGATCACCGCGGCCCCGAGTTCCAGAAGCTCGGGCTGAAGGTGCTGAAGGACATCCGTCCGGTGTTCGGCACGGCCGGCCCGGTGGTGATCTATCCCGCGTCGGGCACCGGCGCGTGGGAGGCCGCGCTGGTCAACACGCTGTCGCCCGGCGACGCGGTGCTCATGGTGGAGACCGGTCACTTCGCGTCGCTGTGGAAGAAGCTCGCCGAGCGGCTGGGCCTGCAGCCCGAGTTCATCGCCGGCGACTGGCGCAGCGGCGTCGACGCGGCGCGCGTGCACGAGCGGCTGGCCGCCGATCCGCAGCACCGGATCCGGGCGGTCTGCGTGGTCCACAACGAGACCTCGACCGGCGTGACCTCCGACATCGCCGCGGTGCGGCGCGCGATCGACGCGGCGAAGCACCCGGCGCTGCTGATGGTCGACACCATCTCGTCGCTCGGTTCCGTCGACTTCCGGCACGACGAGTGGGGCGTGGACGTGACCGTGGCCGGCTCGCAGAAGGGGCTGATGCTGCCGCCCGGGCTGTCGTTCAACGCGGTCTCGGCGAAGGCGATCGACGCGCAGAAGACCGCGCGGCTGCCGCGCGCCTACTGGGCCTGGGACGAGATCCTGGTCGCCAACGAGAAGGGCTTCTGGCCGACCACGCCGTCGACCAACCTGCTCTACGGCCTGGCCGTCGCGCTCGACCGGCTGCACGCCGAGGGCCTGCCGAACGTGTTCGCGCGCCACCAGCGGCACGCCGAGGCCACGCGCCGCGCGGTCCGCGGCTGGGGACTGGAGATCCTGTGCCGCAACCCGGCCGAGTACAGTCCTGCGCTCACCGCGGTGCTGATGCCGACCGACCCGGCGACCGGCACGACCCACGACGCCGACGCGTTCCGCCGCGTGGTGCTCGAGCGCTTCAACATGTCGCTGGGCACCGGGCTGTCGAAGCTCGCCGGCCGCGTGTTCCGCATCGGCCACCTCGGCGACTTCAACGACCTGACGCTGCTGGGCACGCTCGGCGGCGTCGAGATGGGCCTGGCGGCCGCCGGCGTGCCGCACCGCAAGGGCGGCGTCCAGGCGGCGATCGACTTCCTCGCCGAGCCCGCCGCCGCACCCCGTGCCGCCGACCTGAAGGCGGCCTGACCCCGACCCGCGGCGCGCCGGGTCCCAGCCCGGCGCGCCGCGGTCCACCCCGACGACCGCGGCCGACGAGCCGCGTCGCGCCTCCCGGAGACGACCCGATGACGATGCCCCGACGTTCGCTGCTCGCCGCGGCCCTCGCCGCGTCTGCGCTCGCCCTGCCCGCCAGCGCGTTCGCGCAGCAGGCCTGGCCCGCCAAGCCCATCCGCCTGCTCGTGGGCTTCGCGCCAGGCGGCGGCACCGACATCGTCGCCCGCACGCTGGCGCCGAAGCTCGCCGAGCTGCTCGGCCAGCAGGTGATCGTCGAGAACCGCGCCGGCGCCGCCGGCGTGATCGCGGCCGACGCGGTGGCCAAGGCCGCGCCCGACGTCTACACGCTGCTCGCCGGCCATGCGAACAGCAACGCGATCGCGCCCCACGTCCAGCCGAAGATCCCGTTCGACCCGATCGCCGACTTCACCCCGATCACCTACATCGGCTACGTGCCCAACGTGCTCGTGGTCCACCCGAACGTGCAGGCCAGGTCGGTCGAGGAGCTGGTGGCGCTCGCGAAGTCGAAGCCCGGCGCCCTCACCTATGCGTCCTCGGGCGTGGGCAGCACCCAGCACCTCGCCGGGGCCCTCTTCAACCGGATCAGCGGCACGTCGATGAACCACGTGCCGTACAAGGGCAGCGGTGCGGCGATCGTCGACCTCGTCGCGGGCCAGGTCGACACCAATTTCGACACGATGCCGCCGGTGCTCGAGCACATCCGGGCCGGCAAGCTGCGCGCGCTCGCGATCTCCACGCCGAGGCGCCTGCCCCAGCTCGCCGATGTGCCCACCTTCGAAGAGAAGGGCATCAGGGGCTTCGACGTGACCAACTGGTACTCGGTGATGGGGCCGAAGAACCTGCCCGCCGACATCGTCGCGAAGCTCGACGACGCGCTGAAGAAGGCCATCGCCGACCCCGAGATCCGCGCCAAGCTCGACCCGCAGGGCGTGCAGTTCGGCGGCCCGGCGACGCCCGCCGCGTTCGGCGAGTTCATCCGCGCCGAGAACGCGAAGTACTCGAAGCTGGTCAGGGACCTGAACGTCAAGGCCGACTGATGACCGAGATCCTCGTCGAGCGCGACGGGCCCGTCGCGACCGTGGTGCTGAACCGGCCGGAGAAGCTCAATGCGCTGACCCGGTCGATGTGGCGCGGGCTCGGCGACGCGTTCGAGGCGCTGTCGGCCGACGACGCGGTCCGCTGCGTGGTCGTCCGCGGCGCCGGCGAACGTGCGTTCTCGCCCGGCAACGACATCTCCGAGTTCGCGACCCAGCGGGCGGACAAGGCGCAGGCGATCGACTACGGCCGCGACATGCACCGCACCGCCGAGGCGATCGCCGCGTGCCGGCATCCGGTGGTCGCGCGCATCCACGGCATCTGCGTGGGCGGCGGGCTCGAGATCGCCGCACTCGCCGACATCCGGATCTGCGGCGCGTCGAGCCGATTCGGCGCGCCGATCAAGAACCTCGGCCTGGTGATGGCCTACCCCGAGATGGCGCCGCTGGTGAGGCTCGTGGGCGAGTCGGTGACGCTCGAGCTGCTGCTCGAGGGGCGGATCCTCGAGGCGGCCGAGGCGAGGGACAAGGGCCTGGTCTCGCGCGTGGTGCCCGACGAGCGCGTGGCCGCCGAGGTCGACGAGACCGTTGCCCGGATCGCGTCGGGCGCGCCGCTGGTCGCGCGCTGGCACAAGCGGTTCGCGCGGCGGCTCGCCGATCCGCGCCCGCTGACCGAGGCCGAGCGCGACGAGTGCTTCGACTGCTTCGACACCGCCGACTTCCGCGAAGGCTACGCGGCCTTCCTCGCGAAGCGGCCACCCCGATTCGAAGGGGCCTGAGATGGCCGGACCGCTCGCGGGCGTGCGCGTGCTGGAGTGCGCGCAGATCATGGCCGGGCCGACCTGCGGCGCGCTGCTCGCCGACCTCGGCGCGGATGTGATCAAGGTCGAGAAGATCCCGGGCGGCGACGACGCGCGCGCCTACCGCGAGCCGCGGATCGCAGGCGTCTCGGCGCCCTTCCTCGTGATGAACCGCAACAAGCGGGGCATCGCGCTCGACTTCAAGCACCCCGAGGGCCGCGAGGCGCTGCTGAAGCTGGTCGACTCGGCCGACGTGCTGGTCGAGAACTACCGGCCCGGCACGATGGACAGGCTGGGCCTGGGCTGGGAGGCGCTGCACGCGCGCAAGCCCTCGCTGGTCTACTGCTCGATCAGCGGCTTCGGCCTCGACGGCCCGCTGGGCGGCGCCGGCGGCTTCGACCTCGTCGCGCAGGCCTTCGCGGGCCTGATGAGCATCACCGGAGAACCCGGCCGGCCGCCGGCGAAGGTGGGCAGTTCGGTCGCCGACCTGAACGCCGGGCTGCTCGCCGCCTCGGGCATCCTCGCCGCCTACGTCCACCGGCTGAAGACCGGCGAGGGCCAGCGGGTCGACACCTCGCTGATGGAGGCGGCGCTGCACCAGACCGGCTGGCACGCGTCGGTCTGGTTCGCGACCGGCACGTCGCCCGGCCCGCTCGGCTCGGGCCACGTGCTCGCCGCGCCCTACCAGGCCTTCCGCGCCCGCGACGGCTGGATCGTGATCGGCGGGGCTAACGCGTCGAACTGGGAGCGGGTGTGCGACGTGCTGGGTCGCCCGGACTGGAAGACCGACCCGCGATTCGCCGACAACTCGGCGCGGATGGCGAACCTGCCCGCGCTCGCCGAGGCGATCGACGGGGTGCTCGGCAGCCGCGACGCCGCCGACTGGCTCGCGGCCCTCGCGGCGGCCGGCGTGCCCGCGGGTCCGGTGCACACGATCGGCGAGGCGCTGTCGCATCCGCAGACGCTGGCGCGCCGCATGGTCGTCGACCTGCCGCATCCCACGGCCGGCAGCACCCGGGCGCTGGGCGCCCCGATCAAGCTGTCGGCCACGCCGACCGAGGTGCGGCGGCACGCGCCCGCGCTCGGCGAGCACACCCGGGAGGTGCTGCGGGAACACGGCTGGGACGACGCGGCGATCGACGCGCTGCTCGCCTCGGGGGCGGCCCTGCAGTCGGGCTGAGCGGACCCGCGATATGGGAACCGATCCCTTTCCTCATTAGCCCGACCGGACCGGCGGGCTTAGCCGAAGGGTTCGACCAAGCCCTCTTCTCTCGGAAATCCTTGCCATTCCCGCCGACCCGATCGGCATCCTGGACGCGCTCCATCCTGGATAACCCGTCGCGCGATCGGCGGAAACCGTCCCGTCCGGAGGCCACCCGGCGGACGGATCCGTCCGCCGGTCCGGATCCGCCGGTGCCATGGGGCCGCCGCAGCAGAATCGGGCGCGAGTCTCCTGCGACCGATGCCCTCCGCCCTCGTTCCCTCCGACCTGGACATCGACGCCGCGCTGCGGATCGTCGACTGCCACGACATGCTGGCCCGCGCCTGCTCGGCGGCCGAACCGTGGCGGCTGGCGGCCTGGGCGCGCGGCGCCGCCGAGCGGATCGGTGCGCTGTCGGCGCGTCGGATCGATCGCGCGCTGCGACTGGAGCTGCCGGAGCGGGGCGGCGCCCCGCGGGTCGCCTCCGACGGCCGGACCGCCCGTGACACGGCGCGGGCCTGCCGGGCGGCCGTCCGCGCGCTGCGCGAGTCCCCGGCCGACGCCGCGCCGCGCTTCGCCGCCTGGACGCTGACCTCGCTCGCCACGGTGCGGGGCGCGGCGCCGGAGGTCGAGCTGCTGCTGCTCGACGGTGATGCGGTCGCCGCGCCCTTCGAGGCCACCGTCGTGCGGGGGACCGCGCTCGGCGAGATGGCCGCCGCACTGCTCGCGCTCGCCGCGTCGACCGCGGCCGGCACGGACGGCGCGCCCAGGGCGGATCCGGTCCGGCTCGCCGCCGCGGCAGCGACACTGGGACCGGACGCCGCGCGTGCGCTGCTGCTCGCGCTGCTGGGCGAGCGGCCGCTCGACGGTCGGCAAGGCCGGCCGGTCGCGGCCCGCCCGTCCGTCCACCGCCTCGTCGCGCGGGCGATCGACGCCGCGACGGACCGGGCGGGCGCGCGCCCGGCTCGGATCGACCCGCACATCGCCCCCCGCATGGCATGGCGGAACGATGCACGGACCGACGCGCCGATCGACGCGCGGTCCGGCCCGTCGCGTACGCTGCCGTCCCACGCCGACGATCCGCTGGCCGCCCATCGGGCCGCGCACCGGGCCGCGCTGGACGTGCCCTTCGACGTCCGCCTCGACGCGGCCTTCGAGGCCGGCCTGGACGACGCGTCGGTGCGCCGACTGGGGGGCCTGGGCACCTGGTACGAGCGGCTCACCGACGGACGGCTCGTGCCGATCTCCGATGCGCAGCATCGCTTCGTCAGCGCCGCGAGGGGACTCGCGACACCGTCGGGCGAGCACGAGCGGCTGTGGGCGGTCTACCGCGCGGCGATCGCGCGGCTGGACGCCCCCCTGTCCGCCGCCGCGATGCGCACCGCGGATCGCGGCCCGGACCGCACCGAACGCGTCGACCCGGCCGTGCCGGTCGCGCCCGCCGCGGCCGCGGCACCGATCGCGACCACGGTGACGGCGGCTGCACAGGCCACCGCACACACCATCGCGACCAGGCCCCTGCCGACGTGCCCCGCCCTGCACCCCATCCCCGACGTCGCCGCCGTACCGCCCCCGCCGGCCGCGCACGCCAGCGCGAGCACGCGGATGCTCGCGTCGACGACCGCCCGCGCGACCGAAGAGGAGCGGCTCGAGCTGACCCGCGCGCTAGCCGGCCACGATGACGCACCGCGCCCGCTCGACCCCGTGGCGCTCGCCTGGCGGATCGGGCTGGCCGGCCACCGCGGCCTGCCACCGCCGCGCCGCCCCGGCGGCGCGACCTATCTGGAGATGCTGCGCGACGCGGCCGAGGTGCTGGCCGTCGACAGCGTCTGGTGGAGCGCTCGCGAAGCGCCCGGCGGCGGCGACCTGGCGGCCCAAGATCTCGTCGACGCCAACGGCGCCACCCCTCGCGAGCGCGACATCGCGTGCTCGCTGCACGCCTGGATCGACGAGCTGGAGACCGAGGTGCTGAAGGCGGTGCTCGGCCTGCTGCAGCCTGCGTTCGACGACCTCGCTCGCTCGCGATTCGTCCGCGACCTGACGCTGCGCGCGCGGCGCCACGGCCTGGACCTGGGCGACGCGTTCACCGACGGCGGCGTGCTGGACGCGATTCCCCTCGGCGGCTTCGCGACCTGCACCGCGCTCGCCACCGCGCTGGCGGTCGCGGCGACCGACCGGCCGGCACTGGCCGGTCGCACGCTCGCGTCGTCGCTGCTGTGCGCGCTGCTCGGTCCGGACGGCGCCCCGCTGCTCGACCCGCAGCCGGGATGGCGCAGCCTCGACGCGCCAGCGCGCCTCGTCGCGCGGCTGGTCGCCGTCGTCGCGATGATCCGCCAGGGCGCGGCGACCTCGGCGAGCGGCGCCCGCCGCGGCGCTCGCACCGAACTGCCCGAGACCGCGTGAGCGCAGCGCTCAGGCCCCGAGCACGTCGGCGAGACCGGCCGTCCAGCCGACGATCGCCCCCTGCGCGCGGATCATCTCCAGCGCGGCACGCCTGAACTCCGGGAAATAGCTGCCGGTCGCCTCCTCGACGAGGAGGCACTCGAAGCCGCGATCGTTCGCCTCGCGCATGGTGGTCTGGACGCAGACCTCGGTGGTCACGCCTCCGAACACCAGGTGCGTGACGCCCCGCGCGGCGAGGACCTCGCCCAGTGGCGTGGCGTGGAACGCGCCCTTGCCGGGCTTCACGATCTCGACCTCGCCCGGCAGCGGCGCGAGGCCCGGCACGAAGTCCGCGCCCGGCTCGCCGTCGACGAGGATGCGTCCCATCGGACCCGGATCGCCGATCCGCAGCGACGGCGCGCCGCGCAAGCGCTTCGCGGGCGGACAGTCCGACAGGTCCGCGCGATGCGCCTCCCGGGTGTGGACCACCAGCATCCCCAGCCCGCGCCCCCAGTCGAGCAGCGAGCGGGCGGGCGCCACCACGCGCGACAGGTGGCTCACGTCGTTGCCCAGCGATTCCCCGAAGCCGCCCGGCTCGATGAAGTCGCGCTGCATGTCGATCATCACGATCGCGCTGCGCGCCGGCTCGAAGCGGAACTCGAACGGACGGGCGCGGATCGTCCGCATCGTCGCGGCGGGGCCGGTCGGCGTCGTCATGCGGGGTCTCCGACGAGGGCCGCCGCGGCAGCGGCTTCGGGAACGGGCTCGTGCGCGCCGCCCATCCGGCGGCCGATCTCCGCGCGGTCTCGCGCGGCCTGGTCGGTCTGGTAGACCACGAGGCCCTCCGACATCACCGCGACGCGGTCCGACAGCTCGATCAGCTCGTCGAGGTCCTCGCTGACCAGCAGGACCGCGGCGCCGCCGTTGCGGGCCTCGAGCAGGCGCTTGTGGATCTCGTCGACCGCCGCGAAGTCGAGCCCGAAGACAGGGTTCATCACGACCAGCACCCGGCAGCCGCGCGACAGCTCGCGCGCGAGCACCGCGCGCTGCACGTTGCCGCCGGACAGGGTGCCGATCGGCGCGTCCGGGCCGCGGGTCCTGACGCCGAAGCCCTCGATCCGCGGCAGCGCCGCGGCGGCGATCCGCGCCGGGCTCAGCCAGCCCGCGCGAGCGATCGGCGGCGCGTCGAACTCGCGCAGCGCGAGGTTCTCCGCGACCGACATCGAGGCCACGCAGGCGTTGCGCAGCGGCTCCTCGGGCAGGCTGCCCACGCCGTGGCGAGCGATCTCCGAGCGCCGGCCGCGGTAGCGCTCGCCGGCGATCCGGACGGTGCCGGCACCGGCCTCGCGCTGGCCGAGCAGGGTCTCGACCAGTTCGCGCTGGCCGTTGCCCGACACGCCGGCGATGCCGAGGATCTCGCCGCCGCGGACCGACAGCGTGAGCTCGCGGACCACGCGGCGGCCCGCGCCGTCGGTCACGGTCAGACCGTCGATCGCCAGCAGCGGTGCGGCCGCCTCGGGCACCGGGTCGCGCGGCGGCAGCTCGCGGCGCCGCGCCGCGCCGATCATCGCGTCGGCGAGCCGGGCGGCGTCGAACGTCGCGACCGGTCCGCCGGCGACCCGACGGCCGCGCCGAAGCACGGTCACGTCGTCGGCGAAGGCCGAGACCTCGCGGAACTTGTGCGTGATCATCACC
Organism: Pseudomonadota bacterium; assembly: GCA_046046245.1. Taxonomy (GTDB): domain Bacteria; phylum Pseudomonadota; class Gammaproteobacteria; order Burkholderiales; family Burkholderiaceae_E; genus UBA4615. The sequence goes on from JBJOKE010000092.1 coordinate 48,506, forward strand.
ACCGTGAGCCGCCCGGCGTGCGCCAGGCCGCGGATCGCGCCGAGTACCTCGTCGGCCTCGTCGGGGGCGAGCACCGAAGTCGGCTCGTCCAGGATCAGCAGCCGGTTGTCGGCGTACAGCTGCTTCAGGATCTCGGCCTTCTGCTTCTGCCCCGCGGCGAGCGAAGACACCGGCACGTCGAGCGGCAGCGTGAACGGCGTGCCGGCCATGAACGTGCGCATCTCGTCGGCCTTGGCCTTCCAGTCGACCACCGCACCGAGACCGCCGCGCGCGAGCGCGAAGTTCTCGGCCACCGTCATCGAGGGCACCAGCGTGAAGTGCTGGTAGACCATGCCGACGCCGAGCGCGCGCGCGGCCTGCGGCGATCCGACGTCGCGCTCGCGGCCGTCGACGACGATCGAGCCGGCGTCCGGCCGGTGGTAGCCCACCAGGCACTTGACCAGCGTGCTCTTGCCGGCACCGTTCTCGCCGAGCAGCGCATGGACCGTGCCCGGCCGCACGTCGAGGTCCACCGCGTCGAGCGCGACGAAGTCGCCGAAGCGCTTCGTGAGCCCGATGGTCTGCAGCGAGGGGGCCTTCACCGTCGCGACCCCGCGCTCACGCGCACCCGAGGGCGGCGAGCACCTGCGACGAGGTGCCGACCGCGCCGAAGACGCCGCCCTGCATCGTCACCATCTTGATCGCGGCCTCGTGGTTGCCGCGGTCGGTGGCACCGCAGCAGTCCTCGACGATCAGGCATTCGAAACCGCGGTCGTTCGCCTCGCGCATCGTCGTGTGCACGCACACGTCGGTGGTGATGCCGGTGAGGATCAGGTTCCGGATGCCACGGTTGCGCAGCATCAGCTCGAGGTCGGTCGCGCAGAACGAGCCCTTGCCCGGCTTGTCGACGATCGGCTCGCCGGCCGCGGGCGCGAGCTCGGGGATGATCTCCCAGCCGGGCTCGCCGCGGACGAGGATGCGGCCGCAGGGGCCGGGATCGCCGATGCCCGCGCCGATCCGCCGCGAACGCCAGCGCTTGTTCTCCGGCAGGTCGGCGAGGTCGGGCCGATGGCCCTCGCGGGTGTGGATCACGTGCATGCCCGTCGAGCGGGCCGCCGCGAGCAGCCGGCCGATCGGCTCGATCGGCGCGCGCGTCATCGACAGGTCGTAGCCCATGCGGTCGACGTAGCCGCCGATCCCGCAGAAGTCGGTCTGCATGTCGATGATCACCAGCGCGGTGTCGGACGCGCGGAACGCGCCGTCGAACGGCCACGGATACGGGTTCGCGGGGATCGGGGTGAAGTCGGTCACGGCGGGGCTCCTCGGGGCGCGGTGCGCTCAGGCGGCCTTCAGCGGCGCGGCATCGGTCGCCGCCGGCAGCGGGAGCCCGTCGGGTCCGGCGGCCTGCGCGCCCGCATAGGCGCGGGTCGGCGCCGCGAAGCCGCAGGACGTGCCGTCGACGTGCACCACCGCCGGCTCCCACGGCAGCGCGAAGCGCCCCGCGACCATGTCGTGCATGAAGGTGTACGGGCAGTCCTGCGCGCCGCCCTTCACCGCCACGTAGCCGCGGTGCCAGAGCTGGTACGGGTTGTTCTCGACCGCCCAGTGCGCCCGGGCCTCGCGGACGAGATCGGGCCGGACCTCGCAGGTGATGATCTCGTCGGGGCGGTTCGAGCCCTCGACCAGCACCGTGCCGTCGAAGTCGCAGACCATGCCCTCGCCCATCGAATCGAAGCTGCCGTCGCTGCCGCACAGGCAGACGCTGGCGGTCACCATCAGGTTCTGGAAGGCGTTGGCCTGGTTGGTGATCTTCCACGCGTGGCGGATCGGCGCGGTGTAGCCGGCGGTCCGCAGCATGATCTCGGCGCCCTTGTACGCGCACTCCCGCGCCATCTCGGGGAACATCCCGTCGTGGCAGATGATCAGCGCGAGCCTGCACCCCTTCGGCCCGTCGATCACCGGGATGCCGAGATTGCCCGGCTCCCAGGCCTCGACCGGCACCCAGGGGTGGAGCTTGCGGTAGTAGAGCGCGATGCGGCCGGTGTCGTCGATCACGAGCCCGGTGTTGTACGGATTGCCGCCGGGGTTCGCCTCCATGATCGAGAAGCAGCCCCAGATCCGGTTCGCGACGCAGGCCGCGCGGAAGGCCGCGACCTCCGGGCCGTCGAGCGAGACCATCAGCTCGGGCGCCGTGCTCATCGACAGCCCGTGCAGTGCGTACTCGGGGAACACCACCAGGTCCATGCCCGCATTGTTGCGCCGCGCCTTGCCGACCATCGCGACGATGCGCTCGGTCTGCGCGGCGAGCTGCGCCGGCGTCTCCACCACGGGCAGCTGCAGCTGCACCAGCCCGATCACCACGCCGTTCGGCGACTTGTTCAGTCCGCCCAGTCCGCTCATCGTCCGTCCTCCGTCATCGCGCCATCCTCAGCGCGTCATCGACAACTCGCCCGGCGCGCCGATCGACGCACGGGCCTTCGAGGTGCTGGCCAGCATGATCGCCAGCGTCAGCACGTAGGGAGCGGCATTCCACAGGTGGTAGCCCGCCTGCACGCCCACCGCCTGCAGCGCCGGGCCGATCGAGCCCGCACCGCCGAAGATCAGCGCCGCGCGGAAGCAGCCGAGCGGGCTCCAGCGCGCGAAGATCACCAGGGCCACCGCCATCACGCCCTGTCCGCTGGAGAGCGACTCGTTCCAGCTGCCCGGGTAGTAGAGCGACAGGTAGGCGCCCGCCACGCCGCCGAAGAAGCCGCCGAGCGCGGTCGCCCGGATCCGCGTGCCGGCGACCGGCAGCCCGAGCGCGCGCGCCGCGTCGGCCGAGTCGCCGACGGTGCGCAGCTGCAGGCCCCAGCGGGTGTTCCGGAAGCCCCAGTGCAGCGCGAGGGCGAGCAGCCCGCCGATCACGAACAGCACGTTGACCTGCAGCGCCGCACGCAGCGCCGGGTTCGAGCTCCAGCCGCCGAGGTCGATCGACGGCAGCCGCGGTGCGGTCGGCTGGATGTAGGCCTTGCCGAAGAAGAACGCGAGGCCGAGCCCCAGCACGATCAGCGCGATGCCGATCGCGGTGTCGTTGACGCGCGGCAGGCTGCACAGCAGACCGTGGACCGCGCCGAAGACCACGCCCGCGCAGCCTGCGGCGAGCACGCCGAACCACGGCGAACCGCTGTGGTACGAGGCCGCGTAGCCGAGCATCGCGCCGAACACCATCGTGCCTTCCAGGCCGAGGTTGATGCGGCCCGACTTCTCGGTGATGCATTCGCCGAGCGACACGAAGAGGAACGGCGTCGAGACGCGGATCGCGCCGCCGAGCACGGCGATCAGGACGGTGACGATCGCGTCCATCAGCGCTTCGTCCTCGGCAGGAACGCGTCGCCCGCCAGGATCGCGACGAACAGCAGGCCCTGCAGCACCATCGTCGTCGCATCCGGCAGGTCCAGCCGCCGCTGCAGCAGGCTGCCGGCCGCCGAGATGCCGCCCATGAGGATCGCGACCGGCACGATCGCGAGCGGCTGCTGGCGCGCCATGAAGGCGACCAGGATGCCGGTGGTCCCGTAGCCGGCGAGCACCGACGCATTCGCCGCGCCGTGCACCGCCATCACCTCGACCGCGCCGGCGAGGCCGGCGGCCGCGCCGCCGAGCGCGCAGGCCGCGACGATCAGTCCGCCCACCGGCAGCCCGACCAGCAGCGCCGCGCGCGGGTTGCCGCCCGCCACGCGCAGCGCGAAGCCCTGCGTGCTGCGCGACAGGCCGAGCTGCGCGATCGCGCAGGCGACGACGCCGAGCGCCAGTCCCCAGTGAACGTCGAGACCGGGGATCGCGCCGATCATCGCGTCCTCGGGAATCGGGAAGGTCGAGGGCTTGTTGAGGCTCGCCGGATCGCGCAGCGGCCCCTCGACCACGTGGTTGAACACCGCGATCGCGATGTACGACAGCAGCAGGCTGCTGATCGTCTCGTTGAGCCCGCGGTGCGCGCGGAACCAGCCGGCGAGCGCGAACCAGGCGGCGCCGCCCGCCATGCCGGCCAGCGCGCCCGCGACCAGCGCGCCCGCCCCGAGCGAGGGCAGCAGCGGCACGGCGGCCGCCGACGCGAGCAGCGCACCGATCGCGAGCGCGCCCTCGCCGCCGATCATCACCAGCCCCGCCTGCGCGGGGATCGCGACCGCGAGCCCGGTGAGGATCAGCGGAGCCGCGCGCAGCAGCGTGTTGTTCCACGAGAAGCGGCTGGCGAAGCCGCCCTCGACGATCGTCGCGTAGACATCGAGCGGGTTGCGCCCGATCGCCAGCACGAACACGCCGAACGCGAGCAGCCCGGCGACGATCGAGCCGATCGGCACCAGCCACGCGAGCGCCGTCGGCGACAGGATCGCCGACCGGCGCACCGCGGACAGGGCGGCGGGACTCGAGGCCATCGGGCCGCGCTCCGTCCGGCCCCCGTCAGGCCGGGATCGTGCCGAGGACGCCCTCGACCAGGTAGTTCATCTTCTCGAGCTCGAGGTTGGTCATCTCGAGCGTCGTGCCCCCGGCGATCACCGTCGCGCCCTTGTTGTCCTTCAGCGGGCCCTTGAAGATCGCGTCGCCCTTCTTCATCGACGCGAGCGCCGCCTCGCCGGCCTGCTTCGCCTTCGGCGTGAGCGACGGGCCCCAGGCGGACATCTTCACGAAGCCCTCCTTCAGACCGCCGCGCAGGAAGTTCGGGTGCGGCTTGCCGGTACGGGCCGCCTCGACCAGCATGCCGTACGGCGTCACCCAGTCCCACTCGGCGCCGGTCAGGTAGCCCTTGGGCGCCAGCGCGGCCTGGCTCGCGTGATAGCCGCAGGACATGATCCCGCGCTTCTCGGCGGTCTCGATCACCACCTTCGGACCGTCGACGTGGCAGGTCACGACGTCCACGCCCTGGTCGATCAGGCTGTTGGTCGCCTCGGCCTCCTTGACCGGCATCGACCAGTCGCCGGTGAAGATCACGCGGGTGGTGATCGACGGGTCGACCGAGCGCGCGCCCATCGTGAACGCATTGATGTTGCGCAGCACCTGCGGGATCGGCTTCGCGGCCACGAATCCGAGCTTCTTCGACTTGCTCATGTGGCCGGCGACGACGCCGTTCACGTACTGGCCGCCGTCGATGTAGCCGAAGAACGATCCGCCGTTCTTCGGATGCTTGCCGTCCGTCCAGAGGCCGCCGCAGTGCGCGAAGCGCACGTTCGGGTACTTCTCGGCCATGCGCAGCATGTGCGGGTCGAAGTAGCCGAACGAGGTCGCGAAGATCAGCGTCGCCTTGTCCTGGTTGATCATCGCCTCCATCGACTTCTGGACGGCGACGGTCTCGGGCACCTTCTCCTCCTCGATGACCTTCACGCCGGGGAGCTTCTTGAGCCCGGCGGCGGCCTGCGCCTGCGCCTGGTTGTAGCCGAAGTCGTCGCGCGGGCCGACGTAGATGACGCCGACGGTGATCGGCGACTGGGCGGAGGCGCGCAGCGGCAGGCCGGCGGCGGACAGCAGGCCGGTGGCGCCGGCGGCGCGCAGCAGGGAACGGCGGGTGGCGGACATGGTGACTCCTTGCGAGGCGATGGGTGGGCGCGCGGGGCGATCCTCGGGTCGGCACCCTCGTTCGGTCCGAGGGATACCGTCATGCATACAAGATTGCATGTCGCTCACAGCAAGTTGCGTGCCGAGCCGGAAAACGGCGTGCGCGAGGCGACGATGCGCCGAGGTCGCGCGTGCGAGGCCGGGGTTGGTGCACGCCAGGGCGTCAGCGGGAGGGCGTCGGCGCGGGGGCGCGCACCGGCGCGAGGCATCAGCCGTCGGCGCGTGCCCTCGCCTCGTGCAGCATGTGCAGCGTGATCTTGCGGACCTCGGCCTTGCTGGCCTCGACGTGGGTGCGCAGCAGCAGCACCGCCTGGTCCGCGCGCCGCTGCTGGATCGCCCGCAGGATCTTCGCGTGCTCGGCGTAGGTCGCCTCGATCCGCGGCGTCTTCGTGAAGTCGAGCCGGCGGATGATCCGGATCCGCTCGGTGACCTCGGCGTGGACCCGCGACATCTCGCGGTTGCCCGCGCTGCCGACGAGCGCCGCATGGAAGGCCTCGTCGAGCCGCGCGACCTCGCGCATCTCCGTCTCGCGCTCGTCGGCGGCCACCGTCCAGATGCGGCGCAGCGCGTCGAGCTCGGGCCGTTCGTCGGCTTCGCACAGCCGCCGCACCGCAGCCGACTCGAGCACGATCCGCAGTTCGTACAGCTCCTCGAACTGGCGGAAGTCGAAGGGCTTGACCCGCCAGCCGGCGCGGAACATCACCTCGAGGTAGCCATCGCGCTCGAGGCGGTAGAGCGCCTCGCGCACGGGCGTGCGCGAGGCCTGCGTGCGCTCGGAGATCTCGGTCTCGGTGAACCGATCGCCGGGCAGCAGCCGGAAGTCGAAGATGTCCTGCTTGACGCGCTCGTAGACCTGGGTGGCCAGGTTCACCGCCGCGGGGCGCACGGTCTTCATGGCGGACGACGATGCCATGCGTCAGGCGTCGAGCTTCAGGCAGGCCGCGCGGTGCGACGGGTGGGAGCCGGCCACCGGCCGCAGCGCCGGCATCGCGGCCGCGCAGCCGGCGTCGTCGATCGGGCAGCGACCGTGGAGGCGGCAGGCGTTCGGGTCGGGATCGATCGGGCTGCGTACCTCGCCGGCGAGGGGCGCGGGCGCGCGGCCGCTGCCGGGGATCGCCGACACCAGGGCGCGGGTATACGGATGCGCCGGCGCGTCGAACACCCGCGCCGCCGGCCCCTCCTCCACCACCCGCCCGAGGTACATCACCACCACCCGGTCGCACAGCAGGCGCACCACGTTCAGGTCGTGCGAGACGAACAGGTAGGTCAGCCCGCGCTCGCGCCGAAGCCGCGCGAGCAGCTGCAGCACCACCGCCTGCACCGACACGTCGAGCGCGGCCGTCGGCTCGTCGAGCACCAGCAGCGAGGGCTCGGGCGCGAGCGCCCGAGCGATGCCCACGCGGGCCCGCTGGCCACCCGAGAGCTGATGCGGGTAGCGGTCGAGCAGTTCGGGCGGCAGCCCCACCTCGTCGGCCACGCGGCGCACGCGCGCGTCGACGTCGCCGGGCAGGCCGAGCCGCAGCACCGGCTCGGCGATCGCCGCGCGCGCGGTCTGCCGCGGATCGAGGCTGTCGGTCGCGTCCTGGAACACCAGCTGGATGCGCGCGCGGGTGCCGGAGGTGGCGAACGCACGCGCCGGGATCGCCCCGACGTCTCGCCCCTCGAACAGGATCGTCCCCTCGGTCGGGTCGATCAGCCGCGCGAGCAGCCGCGAGAGCGTCGACTTGCCGCAGCCCGACTCGCCGACGAGCCCCACCGACTCGCCCCGCCGCAGCGCGAGATCCACCTCGTCGACCGCGTGCAGCCGGGGGGCCCGCCGGCCGCGGCCGAGCACGAAGCGCTTCGACAGCCCGCGGGCGTCGATCAGCGGCGCGTCGCCGGCCCCGTCGGCGGGCGCGGCGCCGGTCAGGCCACCGGCAGCGGATTCGAGCATGCGACATCCTCGGTGGATCCGGCGGCGACGTGGCGCAGCGCATCGCGACAGTCCGGCAGCGCGCGCGGGCAGCGGTCGACGAAGCGGCAGGCGGGCAGGTCGGTGCGGCGCAGGTCGGGCAGGCCGCCGGCGATGGGGCTCAGTTCGTCGAGCGACGCGCGGCCGGCCGGCGTCGACGCGATCAGCGCCTGGGTGTAAGGATGGCGCGGCGACGCGAAGAGCCGCGCGGTCGGGCCCGCCTCGACGACGTGGCCCGCGTGCATCACGACGATCCGGTCGCAGAAGTCGGCCGCAAGCGCGAGATCGTGGGTGATCAGCAGCGTGGCCACGCGATCGGCGCGCGCCCGCTTGCGGATCAGCTCGAGCACGGCGGCCTGGGTGGTGACGTCGAGCCCGGTGGTCGGCTCGTCGGCGATCAGCAGCCGCGGCCGGCTCGACATCGCGAGCGCGATCATCACCCGCTGACACATGCCGCCCGACAGCTCGAACGGATAGGCGTCGAAACGCCGCTGCGGGTCGGCGATCGCCACCTCGCGCAGGCAGTCGATCGCGCGCGAGCGCAGGTCCTGAGAGCGGATCGCATGGTGACGCCGCAGCACGTCCTCGAGCTGGCGGCCGATCGGGCGGATGGGATTCAGCGCCGCGCGCGGGTTCTGGAACACCATCCCGATCTCGCGGCCGCGCAGGTCCTGCAGCTCGCGCTCTGAGGCGGCGCGCAGGTCGATGCCGCCGAAGCGGATCGAGCCCGAGGTGATCCGCGCCGCGCGGTCCGACAGGCCGAGCAGCGCGTAGCAGAGCACCGACTTGCCCGAGCCCGACTCGCCGACCAGACCCACGATCTCGCCGCGTCCCACCGTCAGCGAGACGCGCTCGAGCGCGCGCACCGTGCCGGTCCGCGTGCGGAACTCGAGCGACACGTCGTCGACGGCGAGCAGCGGCGGCGCAGCCTCGGTCACGTGCGCCTCCGCGGGTCGAGCAGGTCGCGCAGCGCGTCGCCCAGCAGGTTGAACGCGAACACCGCCACCATCAGCACCCCACCGGGGAAGAACGCGACCCACCACTCGCCCGAGACGATGTACTGCGCGCCCTCGGCGACCATGATCCCCCACTCGGGCGTCGGCGGCCGGACGCCCAGGCCGATGAACGACAGGCCGGCCGCGTTGAGGATCGCCCAGCCCATGTTCAGCGACACCTGGACCGCGATCGGCGGCAGCAGGTTCGGGAAGACGTGGCGCATCAGCACGCCCCACTCGCCGTTGCCGGCGAGCCGGGCCGACTCGACGAAGCCCGCCTCGCGGCGCACGTTCGCCTCGGCGCGCGCGACGCGGATGTAGAACGGCAGGTTGATGATCGCGGTGGCGATGACGATGTTGGCGAGCGTGTTGCCCAGCGCCGCGACGATGCCCATCGCCAGCACGAAGAGCGGGAAGGCCATGATCGTGTCCGCCACCCGCGAGACGATCCGGTCGGGCCATCCGCCGAAGAAGCCGGCCGCCGCGCCCAGCGTCGCGCCCACCGCGAAGGAGAGCGCCACCGCGGCCACCGCCAGCCCCAGGTCGAGCCGCGCCGCGACCATGCAGCGCGACAGGATGTCGCGGCCGAGCGAATCGGTGCCGAACCAGTGCGCGCCAGACGGCGGCTGCAGCGCGCGGGAGGGGTTGGTGGCGAGCGGATCGTAGGGGGCGAGCAGCGGTCCCAGCAGCGCGAGCAGCACCAGACCGGCGAACAGCACCGCTGCGACCAGCGTCACCGGGTTCTCGGTCAGCACGTGGCGCAGGTGGCCGCCGCGGCGCGCGGGGCTCGACGAAGCGGGGACGGCGGCCATCGCGTCAGCCGTTCATCGCGACCCGCGGGTCGATCGCGAGGTAGGCGAGGTCGATCGCCAGGTTCAGCAGCACGTAGAGCACGCCCATCGTCAGCACGAAGCCCTGCACCGGCGCGTAGTCCGACGCGGTCAGCGACTCGATCGCGAACGAACCGATCCCCGGCCACGCGAACACCTTCTCCACCAGCACGTTCGAGCCGAGCAGGAAGGAGAACACCATGCCGAGCGTGGTCACCACCGGCAGCAGCGCGTTGCGCAGCGCATAGCGCACCAGCACCGTCGGCGTGCGCAGGCCGAGCGCGCGTGCGGTGCGGACGAAGTCGGACGACAGCACCGACAGCATCGAGGCGCGCGTCATCCGCGTGATCGGCGCGAGCACGAAGAGCGCCATCGTCACCGCGGGCAGCACCAGCTGGCCGGCACAGGCGCGCCAGAGCTCGCCGTCGAGCGCCAGCGCGGCGTCGATCAGGTACAGGCCGGTGACCGCGGGCGGCGGCGAGAACGAGGGATCGAGCCGGCCGATCGGCGACGGCGCCCAGCCGAGCACGAAGTAGAAGAGCCAGGTGAGCAGCAGCCCGGTGAAGAACACCGGCAGCGACACGCCGGCAGTGGTCACCAGGCGGGCCAGCTGGTCGATCCAGGAGCCCTGCCGGACAGCCGCCGCGATGCCGAGCGGCATCGCGACCGCCACCGCGAGCACCAGCGCGACCAGCGTCAGCTCGATCGACGCCGGCAGGCGCGATGCGATCTCCTCGGCGACCGAGCGGCCGGTGGTGAGCGACTGGCCGAGCTCGCCGCGCGCCAGCTCGGCGACGTAGGACACGAACTGCCGGTACAGCGGCCGGTCGAGCCCCAGCTGCGCGCGGATCTGCTCGATCGCCTCGGCCGACGCAGCCTGCCCGGCGAAGTAGGCGGCCGGGTCGCCGGGCAGCGCGCGGGTCAGCAGGAACGTGATGACGATCACGCCCAGCAGGTTCGGCAGCGCGCCGACGATCCTCAGCAGGGCGAGGCGGATCATGCCGGCGGCAGTCCCATGAAGCTCACGTGCGCGGCCACCACCCGCCAGCCGGCGGCGGTGCGCACCCAGGTCTGCTGCTGGCGGCCCACCCAGTTCGGCCGGCCCTCGCGCTCGAACTGGACGCTCGCGGTGGCGAAGTCCCGCCCGAAGGTCTGGATCACCTTCTTCAGGATCCGCCGCTGCAGTCCCACCGACGGGCGCGACGCGCGGAATGCGGCGATCTCGTCGTAGCTCCAGAGGTTCTCGGTCGCGCCGAAGCGCAGCGTCATCGGGTGGTTCCAGAAGAGCTCGTCGAGCACCGCCACGTCGTTGGAGACGAGGGCGCGCTCGTAGCGGTCGAAGACCGCCTCCACTTCGGCGAGCACATCGGGCAGGTTCAGCTGGCTGTCGTCGATCATCGTGTCTCCCTGCGTCCGGTCAGGCGAAGGCCGGGGCGATGGGCGCCGCGGCGATGCCGAGCTGCTCGAGCGCGGCGGCCACGCGCAGCGCGTGATCCTCGCGCCAGGGCGCGGCGATCACCTGGATCGCGATCGGCATCCCGTCCCGGCGGATCGGCGCGGCCACCACCGGCAGGCCGGCGGCCGACACCGGCTGCGTCAGCACGCCCATGCTCGCGCGCGACGGCAGCCGCCGGCCCCGGACCTCGATCCAGTCGTCGCCGATCCGCGGCGAGGTGACCGGCGTGGCCGGCGCGAGCAGCACGTCGTGATCGGCGAAGAGCGCGTCCACCCGCTCGACGCAGGCGCGCCGCACGCGGTGCGCGCGGTGGACCCAGGCGGCCGGTACCAGCGCGCCCGCGAGGAAGCGCGCGCGCGAGTGCGGCTCCATCGCGTCGTAGCGGTGGCGCAGGTCGTCGAGATGCAGCGCGCCGCCCTCGGCGGCGGTGATCACGAAGGCCGCGCCGCGACCGAGCTCGGCATCGGGCCAGTCCGCGCGGCCCACGCTCGCATGCGTGCCGATCGCGGCCGCCGCGGCGTCGACCGCGGCCACCGCCTCGGGCGAGGCCATGTCCTCGAACCAGCCGCCCAGCCGCGCGATCCGCAGGCCCTCGAGGTTCGCGGCCGCGTCGCCGCGCAGCGCGGGCAGCGCCGGCTCGCGCGCGCGCTGCGCGCAGCCCGGGTCGCGCGGATCGGGCCCCTGCATCGCGTCGTAGGCGAGCGCGAGCTCGCGCACGCTGCGCGCGAGCGGGCCGATGGTGTCGAGCGAGAACACGAAGGGGAAGGCGCCGCCGCGGCTCAGCCGACCGAAGGTCGGCCGCAGCCCGAAGATGCCGCACAGCGAGGCGGGCACGCGGATCGAGCCGTTGGTGTCGGTGCCGAGCGTGATCGGCACGAGGCCGGCGGCGACCGCCGCGCCCGAGCCGCCCGACGAGCCGCCGGCCATCCGCTCCGGGTCGTGCGGGTTGCGGGTGGCGCCGTAGTGCGTGTTCTCCGTGGTGAATCCGTAGGCGTACTCGTCCATGTTCAGCGCGCCGACCAGGATCGCGCCGGCGGCTTCCAGCCGCGTCACCGCGGTGGCGTCGGCCGCGGCGGGGGCCGCGCCCGGGCGCTCGCGCTCGATCCGCGAGCCGGCGAGCGTGACCAGCCCGGCGACGTCGAACAGGTTCTTGACCGCGAAGGGCACGCCGGCGAGCGGCCCGACCGCCGCCTCGCCGGCGGCGCGCGCGGCGTCGAGCTCGGCGGCGCGCCGCAGCGCGCGTTCGCGCAGCACCGCGGTGAACGCGTTGACCCGGGGATCCAGGCGCTCGATGCGCTCGAGCGTCGCGCGGATCGACTCGACCGCGCTCATCGGACGAACACCGGCAACGGCTCGACCTCGGGCCCGAGCTCCACGCGCTCGAGCGCCGCGGCGATCGCCGCGAGCCGCTCGAGGTTCTCCACCACGGCGGCCTCGTCGGCCGTCGCCGCGGGCAGCGCCATCATCGTCGCGCCCGCCCTGACCCACGCCACGATCGCGTCGCGGTCCATCGCCGTCCTCCTTCAGCCCTTCGACAGGTTGCGGAAGTCCGGCTGCAGGTGGAACCAGTACATGTAGCCGGACACGTCCTTGCGCATCGCGACGTCCATCAGCGGCTGGAAGAGCGGCACGCGCGGCACGTCGTCGTTGACCAGCCTGATCATCGCGCGGACCTCCGAATCGTAGACCAGCTTGTTCTCGGGGAAGCGCGCGTTCTCGATCATCTTGTCCAGTTTCGGGTTCTGGTAGGACATCGTGTTGAACACCGCGTTCTGGCCGTGGTAGCACCAGAAGAAGAAGTACTCCGGGTAGTTCAGCCAGCCGCCGAAGCGGTTGATGATCAGCGGCATGTCCTTCTTCAGCAGCGCCGCGCGCCAGTTCGCACCGGGGATCTTCTGGATCTGCGCCTTGATGCCCAGCTGCGCGAGCGATTCCTGCAGCAGCACCGCCATCGGCTCGTTGGTCGTCGCCGAGCCGAGATCGAAGGCCAGCGTGGTCTCGAAGCCGTTCTCGTAGCCGGCCTCCTTCAGCAGCGCGCGGGCGCGGTCGATGTCGGTCTTCCAGCCGTGCGGCTGCGGCCACGCCGTCGTCTTCGGATCGTTCGAGCCCCCATAGAGCTTGATCGCGCGGCCGTAGACCGCCACCTCGTTCATCTTGTCGTAGGGCACCGCGAGCGCGACCGCCTGCCGGACCCGGACGTCGGAGAACGGCTTGTTCTTCGCGTTCATGCCGACGTACCACATCGCGTTCTCGATCGGCGTCGAGACGACCTTGAGCCCGGGCTCCTTGGCCAGCTCCGAGAAGTCCTTGGGCGGCATGTCGTAGGTCATGTCGATGTCGCCCTTGATCAGCAGCGCGCGCCGCGTGCCGGCGTTCGGCACGTCGCGCTGGATCACGCGACGGATCTTCGGCAGCGGCCCGCTCTTCCAGTCGTCGTTGCGGACGTAGACGATCTCCTGGCCCGGACGCCACGATTCGACCTTGTACGCGCCGCCGCCGGCGACGTTGTTCTTGGTCCACTGCAGGCCCCAGGGATCCTCCTTCGTCGCGTTCCGCTTCACCAGCTCCGAGTTGAAGACGCTGGGTACCGGCACCGCCAGGTCCATCATCGTCATCTTGTCCGGCCGCAGGAAGTTCACGCGGAAGGTGTGATCGTCGAGGGCGACGAACTGCTCGGGCTTCTCGAGCGAGCCCGCCGCCATCTGGAAGGTCGGGAATCCGCCGACGCTGACCGCCCGATCGAAGGACCACTTCACGTCCCTGGCGGTGACCGGCGTGCCGTCGTGGAACTTCGCGTTGCGACGCAGCCGGAAGATCGCGTGCGAGCCGTCCGACGCGACGGTCCACGACTCCGCGAGCTCGGGCTCGAGCTTCGAGAAGTCATAGGTGACCTGTCCGTTGGGCAGGGTCTTCCTGCCGAAGGTCATCAGCCGGTCGTAGCAGATCCACGAGACGCCGTAGCTCGGGCGGTTCGCACCGACGGTGTGGATGTCGAGCGAATTCGGCCCGAACTCGTTCGCGACGACCAGCAGCTCCTTGCGGCGGTCGGACTGCGCGAGGGCGGCGGGTACCGATGACGACAGGCCGGCGATGGCGGCCGAACCCTGGACGAAGCGACGACGATCCATGAAGCGGCTCCTGCTGGACGAAACGTGGCGGGGTGAGGCGTCGGACGATGAGGCGTGACGGCGCGGGACCGGACGGATGGCGGGCTCAGCGCGAGGCCGCGAGCCAGGCGCGCCAGCCGCCGAAGGCCGTGACCTCCGTCGCGCCGGCGAGCGCCCGCGGCTCGCAGACGAAGCCCTTCACCCAGCGGCCGGTCACCGTCTCGATCGTCCCGATCGCGAGCGGCGGCGGCACGCCTTCCATGAACGAGGCCCAGCCCGCGCGGGGCAGCGCCCAGATCTCGATCTCGAGCGAGGCGCCGCCCTCGTCGCGGACCATGCCGGGTCGCGCGGGCGCGGTGCCGGGCAGCGCGTAGAGGCGGTAGCACGGCGCGGTCCGCGTCTTCGCGAGCAGCCGCGCGCCGCGCGAGGTCAGCTGGCCGTTCAGCGGCAGGCCCGACAGGTGCGCACCGACCACGGCGATCGGGACCATGTGGCCGTCGGCCTCCAGCGAGGCGACCGTCGACGCCGCGTCGGCACCGGTCGGTTCGAGCGCCGGCGCGAGCGTGCGCGCGAGACCGAGCAAGCGGTCGTCCGAGAAGCCCGCCCCGATCAGCGACACGCCGAACGGCAGGCCGTCGGCGCGCCGTCCGGCCGGCACATTGAGCGCCGCCAGGTCGAGCAGGTTCGCGAAGTTGGTGTAGATCCCCAGCCGGCTGTTGAGCTCGACCGGATCGGCGAGCATCTGCTCGATCGTGTAGGTCGTGGGCACGCCGGGCAGCAGCAGCGCCGCGTGCGCGCGCCACGCGTGCTCGACGCCGCGGCGCAACGCCGCCATCCGGTACTGCGCCTCGAAGACATCGCGCGCCGAACCCGCGCGGCCGGTCACGATCGCGCCGACCACCGGGTGCACCGCGTCGGGGTGCGCGCGGGCGAAGTCGCCGACCGCGGCATCGCGCTCGGCGACCCACGGCCCGCCGTAGAGCATCGCGGCGACCTCGGACAGCGGCGCGGTGTCGACCTCGACGAGCTCGACCCCGGCCGCGCGCAGCCGGTCGAGCGTCGCGTGCCAGGCGGTGCGCTGCGCGGCGTCACCGAAGAACTCGGGCGCGGCGGGGATCGAGAGCGAGGCGGGCGGCGTCGACGCGCCGGCGTCGCCGAGGGCGTCGCGCGCGGCCTCTCGCGACCACGGGTCGGTCTCGTCGAAGCCGCGGGCGACCGCGAGCACGCGCGTCGCGCCGCCGAGGTCGTGCGCGAAGATCGACACGCAATCGAGCGAGCGGCAGGCGGGCACGACGCCCGAGGTCGACAGCAGGCCGCGGGTGGGCTTCACGCCGACCAGCGCGTTCAGGGTGGCGGGCACCCGACCGGAGCCTGCGGTGTCGGTGCCGAGCGAGAACAGCGCGTCGCCGCGCGCCACGGCGACCGCCGAGCCGCTGCTGGAGCCGCCGGACACATAGCGACCGTCGAGCGCGTTGCGCACCGGGCCGTGGGGCGAGCGGGTGCCGTTCAGGCCGGTGGCGAACTGGTCGAGGTTCGTCTTGCCGAGCACGATCGCCCCCGCGGCGCGCAGGCGCGCGACGACGGTGGCGTCGCGCTCGGGGCGGTAGGCGAAGGCCGGACAGGCGGCGGTCGTCGGGAAGCCGGCGACGTCGATGTTGTCCTTGACCGCGAACGGCACGCCGAAGAGCGGCAGCCGGGTCGCGTCGCCGCCCGCCTCGGCGAGCCGATCGCGCAGCGCCGCGAGCTGCGCGTCCAGCGCGGCCTCGTCGGCCTTCGCGATCCAGACCGGGTTGTCGCCGCGGTCGCGCCGGATCTCGGCACGCAGCAGCGCGTCGACATGGGCGAGCGGATCGGCGGCCGCGCGGGCGGCGGCGAGCCAATCGCCGATGCGGTCGCCGGACGCGAAGGCGCCGGGGGCCGGGGCAGGAGCGGAGTCGATCGTCTTGGACGCCATCATGTATACATGTTCGCGTGCAAGTCGATGCAACGAGCGTGCCAGCGCCGCGCTGCGCCAGGACGGTGCGCGCGGCGGCCGGCAGCCCCCGGCGGCCGGAGGCCGTGTCCGGTGCTGGGGCCCTGCGGCGCGGGTCGCGGGCCGAGGCGGTGCGCGACGACGGACCCGACGCACCATGGCGGCGCCGGATCGCGGCCCGGGGTCGCGGGGCCGGGCGGCGCGCGCCGGACGTCGTTGCGCCGACGTCCCAGGTCGACGGCCTCGGGCGCCGCGGGCCCGGCGAGCGTCGCCCGAACGTCAGGCGATCCCTTGCCGGAGGAAGCGCCCGACGTCGAGCCGATCCGCCAGCGACCGCGCGCCGATCCGCGCCTCGAGCGTCGAGGCGAGATCGGGTTCGGCCGAGGGCGCGCCGAAGGCCGGCCCCTGGACGTGCGTCGCACCGAGCTCGCGGGCGAGCTCGACGTCGAAGGCACCGCGCACGCCCTCGACGACGATCTCGATGCGGCGCCTGCGCGCGGCCTCCAGCGTCGCGTCGACCGCGCCGAAGCGCACCAGCCGGTCCGCGTCGATCCGCAGCGCGTCGAGCGCGCAATGCCCGAGCAGCGCATCGAGCTGGCGCCGGCTGACCGGCCGGAACGCGACACCGAAGCCATGGCGGCGGTAGTTCGCCGCGATCGGCGCGATCCGCGCCTCGTCGCCGGGCGCGATCGCCGGCAGCTCGATCACGACCCGCAGCGCCTCGAGTCCGAGCGAGTCGAGCAGCCCGCGGTAGGCGCGACCGTGGTGGTCGGGCACCGCATCGAGCAGTCGCGGGTGCACCGACAGGTGCAGCGCCTGCCCGGGCCGCGCGATCGTCTGGAAGGCGAGCGCGTGGACGGTGCGCGCCAGCCGGTCGAGCCGCACGAGCTCGGCCGGCCCGGCCGCGGCGGCGAACACCGCCCAGGGCGCGAGCCCCGGTCCGCGAGCGCCGACGGTCCGCAGCTCGGCGCGGGCGCCGCGGACCACGCCGTCGGCGAGCTCGATGACCGGGTCGAACACGCTGGCGAGCCGGGCCTGCAGGAAGCGGCCGACCACGCGCCCGTCGTCGTCGAGCGAGACGTCGAGGCCGAGGTCGGGCCGGGCGGCGAGCGCCACGCGGTGGCGGAGCGGGTCGAGGTCGGAGGCGTCCATGACGCCAGCATGCCGCCGCCCGGGTCGGCGCCCAAGCGACGAAAACTGCGATCGATCGCACCGGGACGATGCAGCGGGCACGCGGCATCGTCGAGGCGCGCCTCGCCGCCGAGCGCTTCCGCGGGCCCGCGCCGCGCACGGGCGAGGTGCTGGCGCTGACGCCGCGGCGCGCGCGGGTGTTCCTCGCCGACGAGGCCGCGCGCGCCGCCTGACGACGGACGCGGACCGCGGCGCGGTCCGCGTGGTCGCGACTCAGCGCAGGTGGTGCACCGGCGCCTGCCCGTAGACCGGCGTGTCGAGGCCCTCGTAGCGCGCCTTCAGCTGCAGCGACAGGAACTGCGAGTAGTGGCGGCTCTGGTGCAGGTTGCCGCCGTGGATCCACAGCTGCGGCTGGTTGGTCGGCTTCCACATGTTGCGCAGCTCGCCCTCCCACGGCCCCGGGTCCTTGGTGGTGCTCGAGCCCAGCCCCCAGACCTTGCCGACGCGGTCGGCCACCTCGGGCGAGACCAGGTCCGACAGGAACTGGTTCATCGAGCCGTAGCCGGTCGCATAGACCAGCAGGTCGGCCTCGAGCTCGGTGCCGTCGGTGAGGGTGACCGAACGCGGATTGATCCGCTCGATGCCCACGCCGCTCCGGAGCTTGATGCTGCCGTTGGCCACCAGCTCGCTCGCGCCCACGTCGATGTAGTAGCCCGAGCCGCGCCGCAGGTACTTCATGAAGAGCCCGGATCCGTCGTCACCGAAGTCGAGCATGAAGCCGGCCTTCTCCAGCCGCCCGTAGAGGTCGGCGTCGCGGCGCTTCATCTCCTCGTACACCGGGATGTGGAAGGTGTGCATGATCCGGTACGGCACGCTCGCGAACACCAGGTCGGCCTTGTGGTGATCGATGCCGGCCTTCACCGCCTGCTCCGAGTAGAGCCCGCCCAGCGCGAGCTCCATCAGCGAATCCGAGGGCGCGATGTGCGTGCTGGTGCGCTGGACCATCGTCACGTCGACGCCGTGCTCCCACAGCGCCGCGCAGATGTCGTGCGAGGAGTTGTTCGAACCGAGCACCACCGCCTTCCTGCCCTTGTAGGCCTCGGGGCCGGGATGCCTGCTCGAGTGGTGCTGGTCGCCGAGGAAGGTCTCCGCGCCCGGGATCTTCGGCACGTTCGCATAGCCCGAGACGCCGAGCGCGAACACCAGCTGCTTCGGACGCAGCACGATCTCGCGGCCGTCGCGCTCGACGGTCACCGCCCATTCGCCCTTCGCGTCGTCGTAGACGGCCTTCTTCGCGGTCGTCGAGCCCCAGTAGTTGAGCTCCATGACCTTCGTGTACATCTCCATCCAGTCGCCGATCTTGTCCTTGGGCGCGAACACCGGCCAGTCGTCCGGGAACGGCAGGTACGGGAAGTGGTCGTACCAGACCGGGTCGTGCAGGCAGAGCGACTTGTAGCGGTTGCGCCAGCTGTCGCCGGGCCGCGCGTTGCGCTCGACGACGATCGTCGGCACGCCCAGGCGCCGCAGCCGCGCGGCGAGCATGATCCCGCCCTGCCCGCCGCCGATGATCACCACGTAGGGCTGCTCGTCGACGCCCAGGTGTGCCTGCTCGTCCTGCCGGCGTTCGAGCCAGGTCTTGCGCCCGGGATGCACGCCGTGCTCGGCGCCCTTGATCCGCCGTTCGCCCTTGCGCTCCTCGAAGCCCTTGAGCTCGGTCATCGTGGTGAGCAGCGTCCAGGCTGCGTCCCGGCCGTGCGCCTCGCGCAGCCGCAGGTGGCCGTAGCCCCGCGCGACGCGGGTCTCGAAGTGGAACCAGGCCTCGACGATGCCGTCGGTCTCGGTCGCCTCGCCGTCGATGCGGAAGCCGCTCGGCACGACGTCCTTCAGCTGGGCGCCCAGCATGTCGGCGATCGCGCCGCGTCCCTCCTGCGTGCGCAGGTTCCAGGTGAAGGCGACCAGGTCGCGCCAGTAGCAGTCCTCGTCGAACAGCGCGGTGGCGGCGGGGATGTCGCGCGCGGCGAGTGCGGCCTCGAACGAGGCGAGCCAGCGCGAGGCGCGGGCGGTCGGGGTCGGTGCGGTCATCGGATGTCTCCTCCGGGTGGTCGGGCCGGCGCGCGGACGGCGCGGCCTCGCCCAATGCAATCAAGAGGCGTGCCAGCCGAGTGCGTCGACCCAAGTCCTTGATCCGGAACGCCACGCGCCGCCGCCGAGGTGCGCGAGCGAACGCACGGGTGTCACAGGCCCGCGTGACACCTGTCACGCGACGACCGGATCAGTCGATCCGGTGGGGCGGCACGATGCCGGCGCGCTGCATCCGGCGGTACACCGTCATCCGTGACAGGCCCAGCCGGCGCGCGGCCTCGCTGACGTTCCAGCGGCAGGCGCGCAGCTCGCGCAGGAGCGCGTCGTCGTCCGCGGCAGGGTCGACGTTCGCGGCCCCGGCCGGCCGGAGGCCACGCTCGGACGCGCGGGGACCGGCATCGCGCGGAATCCGCCCCGGCACCTCCGGCGGTGCGTCCGACGCCCGCAGCGCCGGCAGGTCGTCGACGTCCACCACCCCGCCCTCGCAGACGCTCGTGGCGACGCCCAGCACGTTGGCCAGCTCGCGCAGGTTGCCCGGCCAGTCGTGGGCCATCAGCCGGGCGCGCGCCGCCGGGGTCGGCACGACCTCCCCCAGCATCCGGTCGATCATCGCGCCGAGGTCCGTGCGCTCGCGCAGCGGCGGCAGCGCGAACTGCGCGGCGTTCAGCCGGTAGTACAGGTCGGCGCGGAACCGACCGTCCCGGACCATCGCCTCCAGCGGCGCATGGGTCGCCGCGATCACGCGGATGTTGACCGGGATCGGCCGGGTCGCGCCGACGGGCAGCACCTCGCGCTCGGACAGCACGCGCAGCAGTCGCGACTGCAGCGGGTACGGCATGTCGCCGATCTCGTCGAGGAAGAGCGTGCCGCCGTCGGCCTCGGTGATCAGGCCGCGCTTGCCGCGCGAGGCCGCCCCCGAGAAGCTGCCCGCGACGTGGCCGAAGAGCTCGCTCTCGATCAGCGATTCCGGGATCGCCGCACAGTTGACCGCAACGAACGGCCGGCCGCGGCGTTCGCCCGAGGCGTGCACCGCCTTCGCGAACCACTCCTTGCCGGAGCCGGTCTCGCCGGTCACCAGCAGGCTGACCGGGGAGTTGACCAGACGCGCCGCCCGCTCCACCTGCCTGTCCAGCGCGGCGTCGCCCGCCGACAGCGCGGCCAGCGGCGCCGGGATCGTCGCCCTGCCCGCGGACCGCCCGACGCTCGATACCGGCGGCGGTGTCGCCGACAGGAAGAGCAGCTCGCGGCCGCCCGCGCGCATCACCGCGCGCTGGTCGGCCGCGCGGGTCGGCAGGAAGCGGCCGATCTCCTCGAAACGGGATTCGAACAGCTCGTCGAAGCGGCGGCCGACGAGCGCCGTGCCCGCGCCGAGGTGGCGCTGGGCGCCGCGGTTGTGGCCGACCACGCGCCCGCCGGCATCCAGCGCGAGCAGGTACTGCGGACCGACCTCGAGGAACTGCGGCGCCGCCGACAGTCGGAGGATCCAGTTCGCGCGGTGCCGGTTCAGGAAGGCCGCGTCCTCGATCCGGCGCGCGAACGACTCCACGACGTGCAGCGCGAGCGCCTGGCTCGACTTCGGCTCGGCCGAGCTGAGCTGGCTGATGTCCAGCACGCCCGTCATCTCGCCCGACGAATCGAAGATCGGACTCGCGGTGCAGGTGAGCGGGATGTGCGTCGCATCGAAGTGGTCGTCGAGGTGGACCGTCAGCGACTCGCCGGTGGTGATGCAGGTGCCGACGCCGCAGGTGCCGGCGACCGGCTCGCTCCAGTCCGCGCCGAGATAGAGCCCCGCCCGGCGCAGGCTGGTCTCGCGCTGCAGGTCGCCGATGAAGTCCACGGTGATGCCGCGCGCGTCGGTCAGCAGCACGACGTAGCCGAGTCCGGCCACCTGGCGGTAGAGCGTCTCCAGCCCGTGCCGCGCGATGTGGAGGAAGGCCTCCATCTGGTCCTGGTGCTCGCGCAGCCGCTGCGACGGCAGGATCACCGCCTCCTGCATCCGCGTGGGATCGAGCCGATGGTCCTGCACGCAGCGCAGCCAGGAGTCGCGGATCACGCGCTCGTGCCGCTGGGCACCCCGGGCCTCGACCCCCGCCTGGGCGACGTCGAGCACCGTGTCGATGTGCGCACGCTGGGCAGGCCGCATGGTCGTCTCCTCCACGCGGCGGGTCCGCGCCGCGAGACGGTCGGCCAATCCGGCGCCGGTGTCAACGATGCCCCGGCGCCGGCCTCGGCGGCCTCGGCGGCCTCGGCGGCCTCGGCGGCCAGGCGGCCGGGCCCGCGCTCAGCGGACGACGCCCGCCCCCACCGTCCGGTGGGTCACCTCGTCGATCAGGATGAAGGCCCCGCCGACGGGGTTCTCCGCGTACGGCTCGAACGGCAGCGGCTGCCGGACCGAGACGCACACGCGGCCGATGTCGTTCATCGCGAGCGGTCCGTCGGCCGGCACGCGCTCGAGCGATCCGACGTCGATCCGCTCGGTCGGCACGGCCAGGCTCGCACGCACCGTGCGTGTGCCGTGCTTCAGCAGGTAGGGCACGCCCGGCGCCTGCGGCTCGCCGTCGAACCAGCAGAGCTCGGCCTCGACGGCAGGACTCGCGACCGGCGGACGGGCGGCCGCGGCGAGCACGTCCCCGCGCGAGATGTCGATCTCGGCATCGAGCACCAGCGTCACCGCCTGGTCGGCCTGCGCCACCGACACCTCGCGATCGAGACGCAGGATCCGCGCGACCCGCGCACCGGTGCCGCCGGTCCCGCTGCCGGCGACGACGATCGCGTCGCCGACGCGGACAGTGCCCGCCGCGACCGTGCCCTGGAATCCGCGGAAGTCCTCGTCGGCCGACGCATCGGGCTGGCCCCGACCGCGCGCCACGCGCACCGCGCGCTGGACCGGGAAGCGGAAGGCGGCTTGGTCGCGCGATCCCTGCAGGTCGTGGCGCGACGGCGCGGACTCGAGCGCCTCGAGCAGCGTCGGTCCGGTGAAGCCCTCGAGGTGCGTGCCGCGCTCGACGACCATGTCGCCCTGCAGCGCCGACATCGGGATCGCGACCACGTCGTCGAACCCCAGCCCGGCCGCGACCGCGGCGAAGCCCTCGGAGAGCTCGCGGAACCGGTCGAGCGACCAGCCCACGCGGTCCATCTTGTTGACCGCGAGCACGATCCGCCGGATGCCGACCCAGCTGGCGATCAGCGCGTGGCGGCGGGTCTGGGTCTGCAGGCCGCGCTCGGCGTCGACGAGCAGCACCGCGACGTCGGCGGTGCTCGCGGCGGTGACCATGTTGCGCGTGTACTGGGCGTGGCCCGGCGAGTCGGCGATCACGAACTTGCGCGCCGGCGTCGCGAAGTAGCGGTAGGCCACGTCGATGGTGATGCCCTGCTCTCGCTCGGCGATCAGGCCGTCGGTGAGCAGCGACAGGTCGAGCTGCGACAGCCCGCGCCTGCGCGAGGCCGCCTCGATCGCGGTCACCTGGTCGGCGAGCAGGCTCTTGCTGTCGTACAGCAACCGGCCGATCAGCGTGCTCTTGCCGTCGTCGACGCTGCCGGCGGTGGCCAAGCGCAGCAGCCCGCCGCGCACGGGACTCCCGGTGCGATCCATCAGAAGTACCCCTGCCGCTTGCGCAGCTCCATCGCGGCCTCGCCCGCCTGGTCGTCGAGGCGGGTCGCGCCGCGTTCGGACAGCCGCGTGACCGCGGTCTCGCGGACGATCGCGTCGAGGTCGGCGGCGTCGGACTCGACCGGCGCGGTGCAGGTGATGTCGCCCACCGTGCGGAAGCGCACGCGCACGCGCTCGACCGACTCGCCGTCGCGCGGCGGGGTCAGCGGCGTGACCGGCACCAGCGCGCCGCCGCGCCGCACCACCTCGCGCTCGTGCGCGAAGTAGATCGACGGCAGCGCGATCCGCTCGCGGCGGATGTAGTGCCAGACGTCGAGCTCGGTCCAGTTCGACAGCGGGAACACGCGGATGTTCTCGCCCGGCGAGATCGTCGCGTTGTAGAGCGACCAGAGCTCGGGCCGCTGGTGCTTCGGGTCCCACTGGCCGAACTCGTCGCGGAACGAGAAGATCCGCTCCTTCGCGCGGGCCTTCTCCTCGTCGCGGCGCGCACCGCCGATGCAGGCGCCGAAACCGAACTCGCGGATCGCATCGAGCAGGGTCACCGACTGGTGAGGGTTGCGCGGTTCGTCGGGGCGGCGCAGCCGCACGCGGCCCGAGCGGATCGAGTCGCCCACCGAGCGCACCACCAGCCGGTGGCCGCGCTCGGCGACCAGCCGGTCGCGGAACGCGATGACCTCCGGGAAGTTGTGCTCGGTATCGACGTGGAGCAGCGTGAACGGGATGCGCTGCGGCCAGAACGCCTTCTCGGCCAGCCGCAGCACGACGGCCGAGTCCTTGCCGCCGGAGAAGAGCAGCGCGACGGTGTCGTGCTCGGCCGCGACTTCGCGCAGGATGTGCACCGACTCGGCCTCGAGCGCGTCGAGCTCGTCCCAGCCGTCGTCGGTGGCGACCGGCTCGAACAGCTCGGCCGCGGCGGTGTCCAGGGTCATGTCCATGTCCGTCTCGTCCCTCAGGCGTCCTGCACGTCGCGGGCCCGCACGATGCGGCCGTCGGCGGCCACGTGCAGCCCGCACTCCCGGGTCTGCGGCGATTCCCACCACCAGCGACCGGCGCGTTCGTCCTCACCCGGCCGCACGGCGCGCGTGCAGGGCGCGCAGCCGATGCTCGGATAGCCCTGCGCATGCAGCGCGCTCACCGGCACGTCGTGCGCTTCTACGTAGGCCTGCACGGCGGCGCCCGACCAGTCGGCGAGCGGGCTCGCCTTCCACAGGCCGTGGTCCGCGTCGCGCACGAGCGGCTCGAGCGCGCCACGCGTGACCGACTGCGCGCGGCGCAGCCCGGTGATCCACAGCCCGCGGCCGGCGAGCGCACGCTCGAGCGGCTCGACCTTGCGGATCGCGCAGCACCGCCTGCGCAGCTCGACCGAGCGGTGGAACGCGTTGGTCCCCTCGGCGAGCACGAAGGCCTCGAGCACGGCCGCATCCGGGTGGATCGCCCGAATCGGACGGCGATAGCGCTCGCGCGCGCGGTCGAGCAGTTCGTGCGTGGCGTCGGGCAACCGTCCGGTATCGAACGTGACGATCTCGACGGCGTCGAGCCCCTCGGCCGCGATCAGGTCGAGGACCACCATGTCCTCGAGGCCGAGGCTGGTGGTGAACACGGCCGGGCCGTGGGCGAGGACGGCTTCGCGAAGCAGGGCCCGCGCGTCGCGGGCCCGGGCGGAGACATCGGGCGGAAGGAGAGGCATGCGTCGGCACGCGGTCGCGCCGCGTGCTGCTGGTTTCGGAACGCGAGGATGGCCGACGCGCGGGATGCGCCCAACGAGCGGAAAGTGATTCGCTTATCGGCGCCGCGAATGAACGCCTGCGTTCGGAGCAGCGAACCGCAGGTCATTTGCCCGGCCGCGGCCCGCTCGCTACGATCGCGCCGACCCGCAGCCCGTCGCCCAGCCCGCCATGACCCGACCCGCCTCGAATGCAGACGCGCCCGACTCCGGCGGGACGGGCGCCGCCGACCTGCTCGCGCGCGCGGCCGAGCGCGCCCGGGGCGCAGGCCGGTCCTACCACGGCGACGTCACGCCGGCCGAAGCGTGGGCGCTGCACCGCGCCGGCGCGGCGCGGCTCGTCGACGTCCGCACGCAGGCGGAGTGGACCTACGTCGGACGCGTCGACGGCGTGCCGCTCGTCGAATGGCGGGCGTTCGGTGCGCAGCAGCCGAATCCGCGTTTCGCCGAGCAGCTCGCCGAGGTCGCGCCCCGCGACCTGCCGGTGATGTTCCTGTGCCGCAGCGGCGTGCGCTCGAAGTCGGCCGCGACCGTGGCCGCCGAGGCCGGCTGGCGCGTCGCGCTCAACGTCCTCGAGGGCTTCGAGGGCGAGCTCGACGAGGCGCAGCAGCGCGGCCGTCTGGGCGGCTGGCGTCTCGCGGGCCTGCCCTGGGTCCAGTCCTGAGCGGCACCGCGGCCGCGCGCGGACGGACCGCGCGCAGGCGATAGAATCGCCGGCTCCCCGTCTTCCCCGCCCCGCGCGTCCGCCGCGGGGCCGATGCCATGTCCGACCTCCGACTCGCCGCGCGCACCGCGGCGATCGCGCCGTTCCAGGTGATGGAGCTGGTCAAGCGCGCCGTCCTGCTCGAGCAGCAGGGCCGCCCGATCATCCACCTGTCGATCGGCGAACCCGACTTCACCGCGCCCGAGCCGGTCGTCGCGGCACTCGAACGCGCGGCGCGTAACGGTCTCACCCAGTACACCTCCGCGCTCGGCCTGCCTGCGCTGCGCGAGGCGATCGCGCGCGACTATCGCGACCGCCACGGCGTGGACGTCGACCCGGCGCGGATCGTCGTCACCGCCGGCGCGTCGGCCGCGCTGTCGCTCGCCTGCTGCGCGCTGGTCGACGTCGGCGACGAGGTCCTGGTCACCGACCCGAGCTATCCGTGCAACCGGCATTTCGTGGCGGCCTTCGACGGCGTCGCGAAGCCCGTGCCGGTGTTCGCCGACACCCGCTTCCAGATGACCGAGGCCCTGCTCGCCCGACACTGGGGCCCACGCACCCGCGGCACGCTGCTCGCGTCGCCCGCGAACCCCACCGGCACCTCGATCCCGTTCGACGAGCTCGCGCGGATCGTCGGCGCGGTGCGGGCGCGCGGCGGCTTCGCGATCGTCGACGAGATCTATCTCGGCCTCAGCTACGACGGCCGCGCGCGCAGCGCGCTCGAACTCGGCGACGACGTGATCGTGGTCAACAGCTTCTCGAAGTACTTCCAGATGACCGGCTGGCGGCTCGGTTGGCTGGTGGTGCCGCCGTCGACCGTCGGCGCGTTCGAGAAGCTCTCCCAGAACCTCTACATCTGCGCGTCGGCGCTGGCGCAGCACGCGGCGCTCGCCTGCTTCGACCCCGAGTCGCTCGCGATCTACGAGCAGCGGCGCGGCATCCTGCGCCACCGGCGCGACTACATCGTCCCGGCGATGCGCGGGCTGGGCTTCGAGGTGCCCGTCACGCCCGACGGCGCGTTCTACGCATGGCTGGACGGTTCGCGCTTCGGCGACAGCGGCGCGCTCGCCTCCCGACTGCTCGACGAGGCGTCGGTCTCGCTGGTGCCGGGACACGACTTCGGCTCGAACGATCCCGGGCGCTGGCTGCGGCTGTCGTACGCCACCGAGCAGGCGAAGCTCGAGGAAGCGGTCGCGCGGATCGGGCGCTGCCTCGGTCGGGGCTGAGCCTCGCCGGCACGATGCGGTGACCGCACGGGGGAACCGACGAGGCCGCCCTGCGGCGGCCTGTCGTGGTACGCCGGCGGGACGCTCGCGCGGGCGGGACGCTCGCGCGATCCGCCTGCCGATCAGATGTCGCCGGCCGACTTCGCGCCCGGCGCGAGCAGGGTCTGCGCGCGGCCGTGCAGCTCGACCGCGGACGCCGGCTCCGCGCCCGGCATCGCGGCCGACGGCTTCGGGTCTTCCGCCGACAGCGGCGAGCGGGTCTCGACGATCCGCGACACCGGCTGCATCGTCGGCTCGGGTTCCGGACGCTGCGGCACCCCGACGATCTCGGGGGGGATCGGCCTGCCGGCAGCGGCCGCGGCGATCCGCTCGCGGGCGTTCAGCACCTTCATCCCGTAGCCGCCGTCGTGCTCGGCCAGCGCCGCGCCGACATACGACTTCAGCGCGCCTTCGACGGAGCCCTCGCGAGCCAGGTATTCCTTCAGGATCGCGCTGCCGACACGGATGTTGGCCACCGGATCGAACGCCGCGGGGATGCCGCCGAAGGGCACGAACTTCTCGGCGTGCACCCGGGTCAGCACCTGCATCAGCCCCTGTGCGCCCGCCTGGCTCTGCGCCTTCGGGTTGAAGCTCGACTCGACCGACATGACCGCGAGCACCAGCATCGGATCGATCTTCACGTCACGCGCGGCGCGGTAGGCGTGGTAGACGAATTCGCTGGTCGCATCGACGCCGAGGCGGTAGCGCGAGGCGATGAAGCGCGCGATGTTCTGCTGCTCGCGGTCGAGCTGGGGCGCGGCGGGTCGCGAGGCCTCGTGCGCCGCCGGCTCGCCGCCCTCGGCGCGACGAACCTGCGCCTGCGGCGAGGCCACGCCGCCCCGCGCCGGCGCCTCGGCATACCCGGCCGGCACGTCCATGGCGAGTCGCGGCACGGTGGCCGCGTCGATCCCGCCGAGCGTCCCGTGCACCGCAACGACGACGACCAGCACCATCGCCAGCGCCGGGGCGGCACGACGCGCGAGACGCGCGAACGCGAGCACCCTGACGGTCGCGGCGAACAGCAGGTCGATCCTGCGTTGTTCCGACATCAGTACTCCCGTGCAGCTCACGCTGCATGACCCGTCGAACCCGACGGGCGCGATCCATCAAACGGCAGCGTCCGCTGCCCGGTCCCGCGACGGCCTGCGGCCGTCTTTTTTCGAGCGGGGCCCGGAGGCTCGCCCGCTCGGCGTGGCGCGTTGTGCGCCGGTGCACGGTCCTTCCACCGCGCGATGGCCGCCCTCTGGAGGAGCGATCCGTTGACACTAGGCGGATCCCGTCCGCCCGGGGTGGCCCGGGATGCCCGGGCCGAGAAGTGACCGGATTGTACCAGCGGCAGGGGGTCGGTCAACCGCCCCCCTGTGCGAACATAGGCGGTCGCTCCCTCCCATTCCTCCGTACTTCGACCGTTCATGCGCTACGCGGACCTGCGCGACTTCGTCGCCCAACTCGAATCGCGCGGCGAGCTCCGGCGCATCGCGCGCCCCGTCTCGCCGCGCTTCGAGATGACCGAGATCGCCGATCGCGTGCTGCGCGCGCAAGGCCCCGCGCTGCTCTTCGAGCAACCGATGGACGGCGGCCGGACGTCTTCGTTTCCCGTGCTCGCCAACCTCTTCGGCACGCCGAAGAGGGTCGCGATGGGCATGGGCGAGGACTCGGTCGACGCGCTGCGCGAGATCGGCACGCTGCTCGCCTACCTCAAGGAGCCCGAGCCGCCCAAGGGGCTGAAGGATGCCTGGGACAAGCTGCCGGTGCTGCGCCAGGTGCTGAACATGGCGCCGCGCGAGGTCTCGCGCGCGCCCTGCCAGCAGCAGGTCTGGGAAGGCGCGGGCGTCGATCTCGGACGCCTGCCGGTGCAGACCTGCTGGCCGGGCGACGTCGCGCCGCTGATCACCTGGGGCCTCGTCGTCACGCGCGGTCCGACGAAGGCACGGCAGAACCTCGGCATCTACCGGCAGCAGGTGATCGGCCGCGACCGCACGATCATGCGCTGGCTCGCGCATCGCGGCGGCGCACTCGACTTCCGCGAGCACGCGGCCTCGCACCCCGGCACGCCCTTCCCCATCGCGGTGGTGCTGGGCTGCGATCCGGCGACGATCCTCGGCGCGGTCACGCCGGTGCCCGACACGCTGTCGGAATACCAGTTCGCCGGCCTGCTGCGCGGTGCGAAGACCGAACTGGTGAAGTGCCTGGGGAGCGAACTGCGCGTGCCGGCGACCGCCGAGATCGTGCTCGAGGGCTCGATCCGCCCCGATCCCGACGGCACCGCGACGCGAGGCCACGCCCGCCGTCTCGGCTGGACCGGCGAGCCGCCGCCGGCGGCACTCAACGGCTGGGAGATGGCGCTCGAGGGTCCGTACGGAGACCACACCGGCTACTACAACGAGCAGGACTGGTTCCCGGTCTTCGCGATCGACCGCATCACGCTGCGCGAGCGCGCGATCTACCACTCCACCTACACCGGCAAGCCGCCCGACGAACCGGCGATCCTCGGCGTCGCGCTCAACGAGGTGTTCGTGCCGATCCTGCGCAAGCAGTTCCCGGAGATCGTCGACTTCTACCTGCCGCCGGAGGGCTGCTCGTACCGGATGGCGATCGTCTCGATGAAGAAGCAGTACCCCGGGCACGCCAAGCGCGTGATGTTCGGGATCTGGAGCTTCCTGCGCCAGTTCATGTACACGAAGTTCATCGTGGTGGTCGACGACGACGTCGACGCGCGGGACTGGAAGGACGTGATCTGGGCGATCACCACGCGGGTGGACCCGCTGCGCGACGCCACGCTCGTCGACAGGACGCCGATCGACTACCTCGACTTCGCCTCGCCCGTCTCGGGGCTGGGCTCGAAGATGGGCCTGGACGCGACGAACAAGTGGCCGGGCGAGACCGACCGCGAATGGGGGCGCACGATCGCGATGTCGCCCGACGTCAAGGCGCGCGTCGACGCGATGTGGAGCGAGCTCGGGCTGTGATCAGCCGTTCGCGTGCACCCAGCGCAGCAGCGCGTCCTGCGCGCCCTGCGAGCCTGGCGCGCGCGGTCCGTTGACGAGCATCACCACCGCGTAGCGCCGACCCGAGGCGGCGTCCACGTAGCCCGCGATGCTGCGCACGTCGTTGAGGCTGCCGGTCTTGATCCACGCGCGGCCCTCGATCGGTTCGCCGCGAAGCCGACCCTTCATCGTGCCGTCCACGCCCACGACCGGCAGCGACTCCTGCAGCACCGCGGCCTGGTCGCTGCGCGCCGCGTCCACCAGCAGCCTCGCCATCGAGCCCGCCGAGATCCGCTCGGTCCGCGACAGGCCGGAGCCGTTGTCGATCACCAGCTCGGGCGTGCGCAGCCCCTTGCGCTCGAGCCAGCGCGCGACCGTCTGGCGCGCGCGCTCGAGCGTGGCCGGCTGCCGCGTCGCGGGGTCGGCAGAGGTCTGCAGCATCACCTGCCGCGCCATCACGTTGTTGCTGAACTTGTTGATGTCGCGGACCACGTCGGCGAGCGTGCGCGGCGAGGTCCACTGCGCGAGCACCGGCAGCTGCGGATCGGTGCGCCGCTCGACGACGGCGCGGCCGCTCCAGGCGCCGCCCGCCGCCTGCCAGGCGCCGAGGAAGAAGCCCTGGATGAACTGCCGGTGGTTCAGCACCGCGGCCATCGTGGACTGCTCGCCGCAGCCTGCCGAATAGGCGCCGCCGACCTTGATCGACGGTCGCTCCTCGGGGCCGGCGTCGCGGATCGCGAGGCCCCAGGCGCCGAAGCGGCAGGCGCCCTTGACCAGCTTCACCTCGTTGACCAGCGGCACGCCCGCGAGCGGCGGATCGAGCGCGACGGCGACGCCCGCGCCCTCGGGGCGCACCACGACCCGGGTCGCCTTGAAGTTCATCAGCGCGGCGTGCGGCCGCACGTTGTAGGGCTGGGAGGGATCGCCGTCGAACTTCTCGTAGGACTCGTCGCCGATCTCGTACAACGCGTCGTCGATCACCAGGTCGCCCCGGATCTCCCGCAGGCCGGCCGCGCGCAGGCGACCGACCAGCTCGGTCATGTCCTCGATGACGAGCTTCGGGTCGCCGCCGCCGCGCAGCACCAGATCGCCGCGCAGCACGTCGCCGTCGAGCGCGCCACGCATCGCGAACGACGTGGTCCAACGGTAGTCCGGCCCGAGCAGCGACAGGGCCGCGTAGGTCGTCACCAGCTTCATCGTCGAGGCCGGGTTGAACGGGAGCTCGGGGTTGTGCGCGAGCAGCGGCGCTCGGCCGTCGAGCGGCACGACCGCGATGCCGACCTCGGCGGGCGACAGCGCGGCGGTGCGTACCGCGTCCGCGACCGGCGCGGGCAGCGGCTGCGCCGCCGCGGGCACGGCACAGGCGAGCGCCAGGGCGGCCACGACGACGAACCCGGCGACCGGGCCCGCCGCGCGCTCGCGGGCACGCCGCGGGCGGGGTCGGCCGGAGGGCGAAGCGGTCGGGGAGGCCATAATCGCCGATGATCGCACGCCGCCGGGCCACCGCCGGGCGGCCGGACACGAGGACGACGGAGGACCGACGGATGAAGCTGAAGGACAAGGTGGCGCTGGTGACCGGTGGCGCGCAGGGCATCGGGCTCGCCTGCGCGACGCGCTTCGCGGACGAGGGCGCGAAGGTGACGATCGTGGATCTCGACGCCACCCGCGGCGCCGCCGCCGTCGCGGCGATCGGAGCCGAGCGCGCGCTCTTCGTGCAGGGCGACGTCGCCGATGCGCGAACCGCAGCGCACGCGCTGGAGGCCACGCTCGCCCGCTTCGGCGCCATCGACGTGCTGCTGAACAATGCCGGCATCACGCACTCCGCGGACTTCCTCGACCTCGCCGAGGCCGACTTCGACCGCGTGCTCGGCGTCAACCTCAAGTCCTACTTCCTGTTCGGCCAGGCGGTCGCGAGGTGGATGGTCGGCGCGGGGCGCCCGGGCGCGATCGTCAACATGTCGAGCGTGAACGCGGTGCTCGCCATCCCGAACCAGGTGCCCTACTGCGTGTCGAAGGGCGGCGTCGCGCAGCTGACCAAGGTCATGGCGATCTCGCTGGCCCCCCAGGGCATCCGGGTCAACGCGATCGGTCCGGGGACGATCGCGACCGAGCTCGCCCGCGCCGTGGTGCTCGGCTCGCCGGCGGCGGAGCGCACGCTGCTGTCGCGCACACCGCTCGGCCGGCTCGGCGAGCCCGACGAGGTGGCGAAGGTCGCGACGTTCCTAGCGAGCGACGACGCGTCGTACCTCACCGGGCAGACCGTCTTCCCCGACGGTGGTCGGCTGGCCCTGAACTACCTGATGCCGACGTCCTGATGCCAGGCCCTTCCGTCGCGGGCCGTCCGCCTTGGTCGCAGCCCTCCGGACGAGCGCCCGACTGAGCCCATGACGTGCCCCCTCCCGGGGCGATTCGCATTTCGGTCCGACTTGATCGATGTTTGAGCGAAAGCGGAAAAGGTTCCTGTTCCCGATCCGCTGAACCGCCAATCATCGGCGCATGGAATCGCCCGCGTCCAGATTGCCCGTAGCCGCCGGAGGCGCGGCCCCGGCCGCAATCGACGCATTGCTGGCGATTCTCCGGCCGCTGGCCCGTGTCGCGGTGGACCATGGCATCCAGTTCAATCAGCTCGAGGAGCTGGTCAAGCGCGCGATGGTCGAGGCCGCGCTGGAGGCCGTTCGCGCCGAGACCGGCGACGCCCCCCCGCCGATCAGCCGCCTGAGCGTGATCTCGGGCATCCACCGCAAGGAGGTCAAGCGTCTGGTCGAGGCGCCCGACCTCATCAACGTCCATTCCGAACAGACCCCGGCGACCGAGGTCTATGCCACCTGGGTCAGCGAGCCGGTCTGGCTCGACGGCGAGGGCCAGCCGCGCGCGCTGCCCCGCCGTCCACAGGACGACGGCTCGGCGAGCTTCGAGTCGCTCGCGCGATCGGTGACGACCGATGTCCATCCACGCACGCTGCTCGACGAGATGCTGAGGCTCGGCCTCGTCAGCCTCGAGACCGCCACAGACACGGTCACTCTGAGCGACGGCATGGTGCCCTCAGGCGAGGTCGAGGCACTGCTGCGTTTCGCCGGCGCGAGCGTCTCCGACCACCTCGCGGCGGTCCGCGACAACCTCGTCGCAGGCCATCGCGTCGCCGCGGGTGATCCGGTGGCACGCCCTCCGTTTCTCGAGCAGTCGGTCTTCGCGGACAAGTTGTCGGCCGAGTCGGTCGAGATGACCGGCACGCGCGCCCGCGCGCTCTGGCAGCGGCTCATGAAGACGCTGATCCCCGAGCTGCAGAAGCTCGAGGCGGCGGACCGCGAGGCGGGTCGCGAGACCGGGTACCGTGTCCGGATCGGGCTCTACTGCTATGGCGCACCCACGGCGCGCGAGCCGGGCGCTCCGGCCAGACCTGCTGCCGACAGGACGCCATGACCCGTCGCCCCATTCCCGTCTCGCCGGCTGCGGACCCGCCGGTCACCCTGCCATCCGCGCCGCGCCGACGGCTGCTTCTCGGCGCCGGTGCGTTCGCCACGCTGGCCACGGGCTGCGGCGGTGGCGACGGCCAAGAGGTGGCCGGCGTCGGCACCGGCGGCACCGGGCAGATCGCCACCTTCACGAGCGGCCCGATCTCGGGCTTCGGATCGGTCATCGTCAACGGGATCCGCTTCGACGACAGCACTGCGACCATCCGCGACGAACTCGGCCTCGCACGCGCGCATTCCGAGCTCGGGCTCGGCATGGTCGTGGAGATCGACGGTACCGCCGACACGAGCACGGGCCAGGGCGTGGCCCGCTCGATCCGGGTGGTGAGCCTGCTCGCCGGTCAGGTCGGTGCGATCGATGCCGCGCAGGGCCGGTTCACCGTGATGGCCTTGACCGTCGGCCATGACACCGCAACCGTGTGGAATTCCGACGAGGGCGCCCTGGCGCTCCGGGTCGGCGATCGGACCGAGGTCTGGGGCTTCCTCGACGTCACCGCTGGCGTGCTGCGCGCGAGCCGTGTCGAGATCACGCCCGCCGCTGCCGCCCCGGCGGCCGCTAGGGTTCGAGGCACGGTGACCGCGTTCGATGCGACCAACCGATTTCTGTCGATCGACGGGCAATCCGTCGACCTGCGCGACCTGCCGCTGCCGGCCAACCTCAGCGTCGGCGCGACGGTCGCCGCGGCCGGCAGCCAGATCGCCGCGGCCGATGCGCCGCTGCGGGCGACGACGCTGGCGGTGGTGCCCGCGCCCAAGGCCGACGCCGGGGTGGCGATCGTCGAGAACGTCGTCGCGGGTTGGCAGTCGCTGTCCCGGTTCAGGCTGCTCGATACCTGGGTCGACGCGTCATATGCGGACATCGTCGGCGGGACGGCCGACACGCTGCGCAACGGCGTGCGCGTGCGTGCGACCGGCGAACGGATCGCGGGGACACTGCGCGCCGCGACGATCGAGGTACGCAGCCTCGTCTCGATCGTGGCGACGAACCGCGACCAGGCTCGGAGCAACGACTCGTCGGACGGGGGCGGCGCGGCGGACGGGAACGGTAGCGGCAGCGGCAGCGGCAGCGATGGCGGTGGCGGCAGCGGCGGCGGCAACTCCGGTGCGAATGGCAACTCCGGTGCGAATGGCAACTCCGGTGCGAATGGCAACTCCGGTGCGAATGGCAACTCCGGTGCGAATGGCAACTCCGGTGCGAATGGCAACTCCGGTGCGGACGGTAACTCCGGTGCGGACGGCAACGACA
>JBJOKE010000035.1:0-100306 GCA_046046245.1 Pseudomonadota bacterium
GCCGACCAGCTCGGCCGCTCGGTGGGCGACATGTACGCCGGCGCGATCGGCCCGTCGATCGCCCAGGTGGCGATCTTCATGGTCTACATCTTCGTGCTGTCGCTCGTGAAGCCGAAGATGATGCCGCCGCTGCCGCCGGAGGCCCGCACGCTGTCGGGCTGGGCGCTCTGGCGGCGGGTGCTCTGGGGGATGGTCCCGTCGGTCGTGCTGATCTTCCTGGTGCTCGGCACGATCTTCCTGGGACTCGCGACGCCCACCGAGGCCGGCGCGATGGGGGCGGTCGGTGCGATGGGCCTCGCGGCGATGCACAAGCGTCTGTCGTGGACGCTCGTCAGCCAGGCGATGGACGCGACGATGCGGCTCACCGCGATGGTGATCTTCATCCTGATCGGCTCGACCGTCTTCTCGCTCGTGTTCCAGGGGGTCGACGGCGGCATCTGGATCGAGCACATGCTGACCTCGATGACCGGCGGCAGCCCGACGACCTTCCTGATCGTCGTGAACCTGTTCGTGTTCTTCCTGGCGTTCTTCCTCGACTTCTTCGAGATCGCGTTCATCATCGTCCCGCTGCTGGCGCCCGTCGCCGACAAGCTCGGGATCGACCTCGTCTGGTTCGGGGTGCTGCTGTGCGTGAACATGCAGACCTCGTTCATGCACCCGCCGTTCGGCTTCGCGCTGTTCTACCTGCGGGGCATCGCGCCGAAGGAGGTCAAGAGTTCCGACATCTACCTCGGTGCGATCCCCTGGGTGGCGATGCAGTTGCTGCTCGTGGCGCTGCTGATCGGGTTCCCGCAGATGGTCACCGCGTTCATCGACAAGCAGGACCTCGGCGATCTCGACAAGGTCCGCATCGAGGTGCCGAGCGATCCGTCGGGAACCGCCGCGCCCGGCAAGGACGATTCGCTCACGAACCCCTTCGGGAGCTCCTCCGGCGGGGGGGCGGCCGACGACTCGCTGAAGGACCCGTTCGGCACGAGGAAGTGAGCCCGGGGGCCGGCCCGAGACCGGCTCCCGGATGAAGAAGGGCCCCGCAAGCGGGGCCCTTCTTCGTTCGTGACGGCGGGCGCGTCGGTGACGCGCCCGCGTCCTGCCGCGGGGGTCAGCGGCGCGTCGTCGCCATGAACCCGTCGAAGCGCGCCTCGGCCACCTGGTGCCAGGAGATCTGGTCCTTGGCGAAGTTGAAGTAGTGGTCGTGGACCTTCTTGAAGTCCGCGTTCTTCTCCGCGGTCTCCTTGTAGATGTCCAGGGCCGCGGCGTAGGCCGCATCCATCACCACCTTCGGGAAGGCGCGCAGTTGGGCGCCGCCCGCCAGCAGCCGGCGCAGCGCCGGCGGGTTCACCGCGTCGTATTCGGCCATCAGGTCGACGTTGCCCTCTGCGCACGCGGCCTGGAGCGCCGACTTGTAGGCCGGCGGCAGCGACTCCCAGGCCTTCTGGTTCACGATCGTGTGCAGGCCCGGGCCGCCTTCCCAGAAGCCCGGCGTGTAGTAGAACCTCGCGACCTTGCCCAGGCCGAGCTTCTCGTCGTCGAACGGACCGACCCACTCCGCGGCGTCGATCGTGCCTTTCTCGAGCGACGAGTAGATGTCGCCGGCGGCGATCTGCTGCGGCACCGCACCGAGCTTCGCCATCACCGCGCCCGCCAGGCCGGCGATCCGGAACTTCAGGCCCTTCATGTCGTCGAGCGTGTTGATCTCCTTGCGGAACCAGCCGCCCATCTGCGTGCCGGTGTTCCCGGCGAGCAGCGCCACGACGCCGTTCTTGCCGGCGAACTCGTTGTAGACCTTGTCGCCGCCGCCGTGATACCACCACGAGTTCATCTGGCGGGCGTTCAGGCCGAAGGGCACCGCCGTGCCGAACGACCAGGTCGGATCCTTGCCGAAGTAGTAGTAGAGGGCGGTATGCCCGATCTCGACGGTGCCGCTCTGCACCGCGTCCAGGACCTGCAGCGCCGGGACGATCTCGCCGGGCGCGTGGTTGGAGATCGTGAACTTGCCGTCGGTCAAGGACGCGACGCGCTTCGAGATCACCTCGCCGACGCCGTACAGGGTGCTGAGGCTCTTCGCGAAGCTCGAGGGCATGCGCCAGCGCACGGTGGGCTGTGCCTGGACGATCGCCGGTGCGCCGAGGATCACGCCGCCGGTGGCGGCGGTGGTACCGGCCTGTCTGAGGAAGGAACGACGCTCCATCGTGTTGTCTCCGTATCGGGTCGGGGGAGACGCCGGCACGGGTGAGGACCGTCGCGCGGCGTCGCCGGGCGCATCGTGCGCCGTCGGGCCGGCGGATTCTAAGCTCGGCTTTGGGTCCGGGCAACGGATTCCCGGCCCGGCCGCGAGGGCAGGGCGTCGACGCGGGTCCGCGCGCCCGTCGCGCCCCGCGCGCGCCTGGCGCCGCCAGCGCCGCGTCAGGCGGCGGCCAGCCTCGCGCGGGCGCGGGCGACCGCCGCGCGGACCTGAGCGGGCGCGGTGCCGCCCACGTGGTCGCGTGCGGCCACCGAGCCCTCGGGGGTCAGCACCGCGTAGACGTCGTCGCCGACGAGCGGGCTGAACGCCCGCAACTGATCCAGCGTCAGATCCGACAGGTCCTTGCCCGCGTCGGCGGCGGTTCGCACCGCGCTCGCGACGGCCTCGTGCGCGTCGCGGAAGGGCAGGCCCTTCTTCACCAGGTAGTCGGCCAGGTCGGTCGCCGTCGAGAAGCCCTCCGCCGCGGCCTGCCGCATCCGCCCGGCCTTCACGCGGATGCCGCCCACGAGATCCACGAAGATCCGCAGCGTGTCGGTCAGCGTGTCGGCGGTGTCGAAGAGCGGCTCCTTGTCCTCCTGGTTGTCCTTGTTGTAGGCGAGCGGCTGGCCCTTCATCAGCACCAGCAGCGCGGTCAGGTGGCCGACCACTCGACCGGTCTTGCCGCGCGCGAGCTCCGGCACGTCGGGATTCTTCTTCTGCGGCATGATCGAGCTGCCGGTGCAGAAGCGATCGGCGAGGTCGATGAAACCCACCCGCGGGCTCATCCAGGTGACCAGCTCCTCCGAGAGCCGCGACACGTGGACCATCGCGAGCGACGCCGCCGCGCAGAACTCGATCGCGAAATCGCGGTCGGAGACGGCGTCGAGCGAATTGCCGCAGACGCCGTCGAAGCCCAGCTCGCGCGCGACGCGCTCGCGGTCGATCGGGTAGCTGGTGCCGGCGAGGGCTGCCGCGCCCAGCGGCAGCCGGTTCACCCGGCGGCGGCAGTCCGCGAGGCGCTCGGCGTCGCGCGAGAACATCTCGACGTACGCCATCAGGTGGTGGCCGAAGGTCACCGGCTGCGCGACCTGCAGGTGCGTGAAGCCCGGCATGATGGTCTCGGCGTGTGCCTCGGCGAGATCCACCAGCGCGGTCTGCAGCGCTGCCAGCAGCGTGCCTGCGTCATCGATCGCGGCGCGCAGCCACAGCCGGATGTCCGTCGCCACCTGGTCGTTGCGCGAGCGCGCGGTGTGCAGCCGCTTGCCGGCATCGCCCACCAGGTCGGTCAGCCGCTTCTCGATGTTCAGATGGACGTCCTCGAGGTCGATCGACCACACGAACGTGCCGGCCTCGATCTCGGCGCGGATCGTCGCCATGCCTCGTCGGATCGCGTCGAGCTCGGCCTCGGTCAGCAGGCCGACGGCCTGCAGCATCGCCGCATGGGCGAGCGAGCCGTCGATGTCGAAGAGGGCGAGGCGTTGGTCGAAATCGACGGAGGCCGTGTAGCGCTTGACCAACTCCGCCACCGGCTCGGAGAACCGGGCGGACCACGCCTCGGATTTCTTGGCGAACTGATCTGTCATACTCTCGTGCCCATGGCGCCCAGCGACGCAAAAACCGCGGATTATAAGACCGCGGGCCCTCCGGCCGATCCGTCCGCGCGCGCGCGGCGCCAGTCCGAGGGGGCCTCTGCCCCGATCCTGCCCGATACCTGCAATCTCGGCATCGTGCTGCGCACGCTGGTGCCGCTGAATGCGGCGGCCCTGCTGGCGGCCTGCGCGGCCTCCTCCGATCCGGCGGATGCCGCGAACCGGTTCGTCGCGCTGGCCATGATCGTCGAACCGGTGGCGCTCGCCTCGCTGCTGCTGCTGTGTCCGCTCAGCCGGGCCGTCAACGGCTGGCCGCACCGGTGGCAGTGGTCGATCGCGCTCGGCATCCCGGCACTGCTCGCCGCGCTCGCCTCGCTCGTCGTGCTGCGCATCGCCGCACCCGCGCTCGGCGCCGACGAGGTCCTGTGGCAGGCGGGCTGTCGGGCGCTGCTCGGCGGGGCGGCGGCCTGGGCCTTCATCGAGTACTTCCGTCTGCGCGCGCGGGCGTTCTCCCCCTCGTTCTCCGAGGCTCGGCTGCAGGCGCTGCAGGCCCGGATCCGTCCGCACTTCCTGTTCAACAGCCTGAATGCCGTGCTCGGGCTGATGCGCAGCGACCCTCGCCGCGCGGAGGCCACGCTCGAGAACCTGGCCGACCTGTTCCGGGTCTTCATGCGCGATGCGCGCGAGCTGGTGCCGCTGGACGACGAGGTGGTGACCTGCAAGGAGTATCTCGCGATCGAGCAGCTTCGGCTCGGGGACCGGCTGAACGTCGCCTGGCAGCTCGACCAGATGCCAGGAGACGCGCTGCTGCCGTCGCTGCTGCTGCAGCCGCTGATCGAGAACGCGGTCCACCACGGGATCGAGCCGAACACCGAGCCAGGCACGATCGAGATCGTCGTGAGCCGGCCCGGCGAGCGGGTCCGCGTCGAGATCGCGAACCCGCTCGCACCCACCCCTCCTGTGCGACCGGGCAACCAGATGGCGCTCTCCAACGTGCGGGAGAGGCTGATGCTGCTGTACGATATGGAGGCCGAGCTCAAGACCGGCGTCGACAACGGCCGGTTCAGGGTCCTTCTCGAGTTCCCCTACAGAAAAGAAAGAAGACGCCGAGATGTCCGACGCTACTTCGATCCTGATCGTTGACGACGAGGCACCGGCGCGTGCCCGTCTGCGCGAGGTGCTGGCCGATCTCGCGCCCGAGTTCCCCCATCGCATCGTCGGCGAGGCCGCCAACGCGCCCGAAGCGCTCGCGCAGATCGAGTCGCAGCGACCGCAGATCGTGCTGATGGACGTCCAGATGCCGGGCATGACCGGCATCGAGCTGGCTCGCCACATCTCGGCACGTGCCGGCGAGGGCGACCAGGACGATCCGAAGCCGATGCCGCTGGTCATCTTCGTGACCGCGTTCGATGAATTCGCCGTCGAGGCCTTCGAGGTCAACGCACTCGACTACCTGCTCAAGCCGGTCCGTGCGCAGCGGCTGCTCGGTGCGCTGAAGCGTGCGCAGACGCTGCTCCCGGCCGAGCACCTCGAGGCGATCGACCAGCTGGTCAAGGCCACGAACACGCGACGCCGTCACCTGTCGGTGCACGAGCGCGGTCGCGTGATCCTGGTGCCGCTCGAGCAGGTGCTCTACCTGAAGGCCGAGCTCAAGTACATCACCGTCCGGACCCGCGAACGCGAGTTCCTGATCGAGGAGTCCCTGACGTCCCTCGAGGAGGAGTTCAAGGACCGGTTCGTGCGCATCCACCGCAACGCGCTCGTCGCGCGGCCGTCGATCGCCGGCTTCGAGCGGGTCACCCCGACGGGCGAGGGCGAGGCCGGCGATCCGTACTGGCAGGTGGTGCTGCGCGAGGTGCCCGAGAAGCTGCCGGTCAGCCGGCGGCAGTGGTCCATCGTCAAGGGGCTGGTGAGCTGAGCACGTCCGTGGCGTCGGCCTCGGCCGGTCCGGCGCTCCCTCCGCCCGTACGCCTCGTCATCGCGACGCGCGAGAGCCGTCTCGCCCTGTGGCAGGCGCACCACGTCCGCGATCGCCTGCGCGAGCTGTACCCGGCCTGCGACGTGCAGCTGCTGGGCATGACCACGATGGGTGACCAGGTCCTCGATCGCTCGCTGAACGAGATCGGCGGCAAGGGGCTGTTCACCAAGGAGCTCGAGGTGGCGCTGGCCGACGGGCGTGCCGACCTCGCCGTCCATTCGCTGAAGGACGTGCCGATGGAGCTGCCGGAGGGCTTCGAGCTCGCGGCGGTGATGCGGCGCGAGGACCCCCGTGACGCATTCGTGTCTCCGCGCTTCGCATCCCTGGATGCGCTGCCGCAGGGCGCGCGAGTCGGCACCTCGAGCCTGCGGCGCGCCGCGCAGCTGTCGGAGCGGCGCCCGGACCTGCAGATCCTGCCGCTGCGCGGGAACCTCGACACGCGCCTGCGCAAGCTCGACGCCGGCGACTACGATGCGATCGTGCTCGCCGCGGCCGGCCTGAAGCGCCTGGGGCTCGCCGACCGGATCCGCGACGTGATGCCCCCGGCGACCAGCCTGCCGGCGCCGGGACAAGGCGCGCTCGGCATCGAGATCCTGTCGGGGCGCCGCGACGTGCGGGCGTGGCTGGCGCCGCTGGTCGACCGCCGGACGTGGCTGGAGGTGACGGCCGAGCGTTCGGTGTCGCGGGCACTCGGGGGCAGCTGCCGGATCCCGCTCGCTGCCTACGCGGTCGTGCAGCCCGATGGCCTGCTGAAGCTCGACGCGCTGCTCGCCACCGACGGACGCGTGCGCCGGACCGAGGTCCGGACGCCGACGCCGGTCGATGCATCCCGCGGCGGCCCGGAACGCGAAGGCGAGGGCGCCGACTACACGGCCGCCGAGGCGCTCGGCGAGCGCGCGGCGATCGGCCTGCGCTGAGCCGGCACGGCCCGCCGCGGGCGGGTCGTCCGGCGCGACGCCGATGACCGAACGCGCCGTCGCGGACCGCCTCGTCGTCCTCACCCAGCCGGCGCGCCGCGCCGCCTCGCTTGCCGCCGCGCTGCGCGCGCGCGGGGCCGATGCGGTCGAATGGCCGCTGACCGAGATCGACGAGGTACCGGGCTTCGACTGGCAGGCGCTCGCACGGACGCTCGCCCGCTGCCGCTGGGCGCTGTGGCCGAGTCCGGCGGCGATCGAGGTGACGCTCGGCGGGCTGTCGCACCGGGGGCTCGCCTGGCCTGCGGGCACCGGTCTCGGGCTGATCGGGCCGGGCAGCCGCGAGGCGCTCGCCGGCTGGCTCGGGCGGCTGCGGGGCCTCGACGCCGCGCCGGTGATCGAGCCGCGCGCAGCGCCGTTCGACGCGGACGCGCTGCTCGCGCGGGACGAGCTCGCGCGGCTCGACGGCGTCGAAATCGCGGTGCTGCGCCGCGCCGACGGTCGCGAGGCCTGGCTGCACGTGCTGCAGGCGCGCGGCGCCGCGCTGCACGCGATCACCGTGTATGCCGCCCGAGACGCCGGGCCGCCCCCGGACGCGGCAGGTCGGCTCGTCTCGCGTGCGGCGGCCGATGCGCCGGCGTGCTTCAGCGTCGCGAGCACGGACGCCGGTGCGCGACTCGCCGCCTTCGTCGCGACGCTTCCCTGTGCGGCCTGGGCCTTGCGGCAGCCGGTGCTCACGCAGCATCCGCGGATCGCCGAAGCCCTCGTCCGGCAGGGGTGGCAACGCGTCATCACCCACGCACCCGGGTCGGACGCGCTGGCCGCCGAGATAGAATCGCTGCGACGCGAACGACCATGACCAGCGAACCCTCCGAGGCCACTGCAGCGGCCCCCGCGCGTGCGGCGGCGAGCCCCGACCCGTCGACCGACGCGGCACCCGAGCGGGCGGCCACCGGGGGACGGCGCGCGTCCGACCGGTCCGCGCGGTCTTCCGGCGAGGCGGCCCGGCGCGGCCTGCCCGCCTGGACGCTGGTGGCCGTCGGGATGCTCGTGGCCCTGGGCGCCTGGTTCGTCCAGGACCGGATGGGCCGGGTCGAGCGCGATCTCGTCCGACGGCTGCAGGACGCCGAGCTGCGCGACGGTCAGCGCGACCAGCAGCTGAAACTGCTCGGCGACACGCTGCGCGAGACGCAGGCGAAGGCTGCGATCCTGGAGGCGAAGATCGCCGACTCGCTCGGCCAGCAGTCGCAGCTGCGCCAGCTCTACGACGAGATGGCGCGCACGCGCGGCGACCTGATGCTCGCTGACGTCGAGAACTCCATCATGATCGCCGCCCAGCAGCTGCAGCTCGGCGGCAACGTCCAGAGCGCGCTGCTGGCGCTGTCCGATGCCGAGCAGGTGCTCGCGCGCTCGAATCAGTCGGCCCCGATCGGGCTGCGTCGTGTCATCACCCGGGACATCGAGCGCCTGAAGGCGGTGCCGCTCGCCGACTTCGCGGCGGCCGTCAACCGGCTCGACGCGGTCGTCGGCATGGTCGAGCAGATGCCGTTGCTGGCCGACGTGCAGCTCGCGGGGGCGGCGTCGGCGGGGGCCCGTGCCGGGGGGGCTGATCTCCAGCCCGGGCTGCGTGGCCTGCCCGAGCGGGTGGCGCGGACCGGCCAGCAGGGCTGGGACGCGTTCGTCGCCGAGCTGCGGGCGCTGGTGCGGGTGCAGCGCGTCGACCAGCCCGAGGCGCTGCTGCTGTCGCCGGACCAGCGGTTCCTGGCCCGCGAGTCGCTGCGGCTGCAGCTGCTCAACGCGCGGCTGAACCTGCTGGCGCGCAACGAGCAGCTGTTCCGGGCCGACCTCGGCCGCGCGACCGCGGCGATCGACAAGTGGTTCGACGGCCAGCACAAGTCGGTCGTCGCCGCGCAGGGAGCGCTGCGCCAGCTGCAGGCCACGCGCCTCGCGGTCGACCTGCCGTCGCTCGCCGAGAGCGTCGCGGCGGTGCGCGCCGCCCGGGCGGCGAGCGACGCGAGGTAGCCGCCGTGCGCTGGATGGTCTGGCTGCTGGTGGCCTTCGCGGCTGCCGTCGGGCTCGCGCTCCTCATGCGCTTCAACCACGGCAACGTGGCCATCCTGTGGCCGCCGTATCGGGTCGAGGTGTCGGTGAACCTCGCTCTGGCGCTGCTGGTCGTCGCCTTCGGCGCGCTGCACCTGCTGCTGATCGGCACCGCGCGCGCGCTCGGGCTGCCGGGGCGGGTGCGGGACTACCGCGCGCGCCGGCAGCTCGACCTGTCGGTCGCCGCGTTGCGCGACGCCGTGCTCGCGTACTTCGAGGGGCGGCATGCGCGCGTGGAACGCCATGCGCGGATCGCGCAGTCGAACCCCACGACCGCGGCGCCGGCGGCCCTCATCGCCGCGCGCTCGGCGCAGCGGATGCAGGAGACGGTGCGTCGCGACCGCTGGCTCGCCGACGCGCAGGACGACGCGGCGGCAACGAACGCGCTGCTGATGACGCAGGCCGAGCTGGCGGTCGAGGACCGCCGGACGCAGGAGGCGATCGAGATCGTCGAGCGGATGCATGCGCGCGGCGCGCGGCACATCGTGTCGCTGCGAACCGCGCTGCGGGCCTACGAACAGGCGGAGCGCTGGGACGACGTGCTGCGGACGCTGCGGCTCGTCGAGAAGCGCGACGCGCTGCATCCGTCGGCGGTCCGGCGACTGCGCGACAAGGCGTACGGCGAGCTGGTCGCGCGCAAGGCGGGCGACGCCGTCGCGCTGCGCGAGCTCTGGCGCTCGCTGCGCTCCGACGAGCGCGCGCAGCCGGAGCTGGCCGCACAGACGGCCGTGGCGCTGGCCGTTGCCGGTGCGCCCGACGACGGTCGGCGGATCGTCGAGCAGGCCCTGGATGCGGGCTTCGCCGAGCCCTTGCCCGCCGCCTATGCGCGGATCGGCGGACCCTCGCTGCGTGATCGCCTCGAGCGGCTCGAGGCCTGGCGGACACGCTACGGCGACGAGCCCGAGCTGCTGCTCGCGCTGGGTCGGCTGTGCGCCGCGGAGAAGCTCTGGGGCAAGGCGGAGGACTACCTGAAGCTCGCGACGCGTCGGTTGCCGACGGTCGACGGTTTCGCGGCGCTCGGGGATCTGTACGAGACCCTGGGGAAGGCGGAGGAGGCGGCCGGCGCGTATCGGGCAGCGGCGCGGGCGGCGGTGGGCGGGAACGGGCCCTAGCCAGCCAGCCGCCCATCTCCGGATTCACGTCCGGTCAGAGCCAAGGGGTGGCGCGAGCATGCGGCACCCCGCCGGGCCGGCTGCGAGCAGGGCTCGCCGACACCCCGGCTCAGCCGTGCCGGATGGCGACGGTCTTCAGGGTGGTGAACCCGTACAACGCTTCGAACCCCTTCTCTCGTCCGTGCCCGCTCGCCTTGACGCCGCCGAAGGGCAGCTCCACGCCGCCACCGGCGCCGTAGTTGTTCACGAACACCTGGCCGCAGTGCAGCCGTCGCGCCAGGCGCATCTGGCGCGCGCCGTCGCGCGTCCAGACGCCGGCCACGAGTCCGTACTGCGTGCCGTTCGCGAGCGCGATCGCCTCGGCCTCGTCGTCGAACGGCGAGACGGCGAGCACCGGTCCGAACACCTCCTCCTGCCAGAGCCGGTGCGTCGACGGTACGTCGCGCATCAGCACCGGGGCCTGGTAGAAGCCGTCGGACGGGGCATCGTCGACGAT
Source organism: Pseudomonadota bacterium (assembly GCA_046046245.1). Lineage (GTDB taxonomy): Bacteria > Pseudomonadota > Gammaproteobacteria > Burkholderiales > Burkholderiaceae_E > UBA4615. The sequence continues at coordinate 10,411 of JBJOKE010000035.1, forward strand.
CTCGCCCTGGGCCATCATCTCCACGCCGCCGGCCTGCGCGTCGGACAGGAAGTCCCAGACGCGCTGCTGCTGCTTGCGGTTGACCAGCGGCCCCAGGTCGAGGTCCATCGCGGCCGGCCCCGCGCGCAGCGCCGAGAAGCGTGCGGCGAGCTGCTCGAGCAGGGGCTCGTAGATCGCTCGCTCGACCAGCACGCGGCTGCCCGCGGAGCAGGTCTGCCCGCAGTTCTGGACGATCGCGTTGACCAGCACCGGCAGCGCCGCGTCGATGTCAGCGTCGGCGAAGACCAGCTGAGGCGACTTGCCGCCGAGCTCCAGGGTCACGGGGCAGTGGTGGGCCGCGCCGGCGATCGCCACGCGCTTGCCGGTCTCGGGTGAGCCCGTGAACGAGATGTGGTCGATGCCCGGATGCTCGGCCAGCGCCTGGCCGGCCTCGGGCCCCAGGCCGGTGACGAGGTTCAGCGCACCGGCGGGAAAGCCCACGGCCGCGGCCAGCGATGCCACGCGCAGCAGCGACAGGCAGGCGTCCTCGGCCGGCTTCACGACGCAGGCGTTGCCGACGGCCAGCGCCGCGCCCACCGAGCGGCCGAAGATCTGCATCGGGTAGTTCCACGGCACGATGTGCCCGGTCACGCCATGCGGCTCGCGGATCGTCAGCACGGTGTAACCGTCCTGGTACGGGATCGTCTGGCCGTGCAGCTTGTCGGCCGCGCCCGCGTAGAACTCGAAGTAGCGGGCGAGCGCGATCGCGTCGGCGCGGGCCTGCTTCAGCGGCTTGCCGGTGTCCTGCGACTCGAGCTGCGCGAGCTCGTCGACGTGTGCCTCGACCGCATCGGCCCAGCGACGCAGCAGGCGGCCCCGATCGACCGCCGACAGCCGACCCCACTGGCCGAGGTAGGCCGCGCGTGCGGCGCCTACCGCGCGGTCGATGTCGGCGGCGGTGCCGCGGGCGATCTGGGCGAAGGTCGCGCCGGTGGAGGGGTCGATCACGGGCAGCGACTCGCCGCCCGACGCGGGCGCCGACTCGTTGTCGATGAAGTGGACGAAGCGCATGGGGTTGGGCAGCATTCGGGCGGACTCCGGGGGCTCGGCCGCGGCGCCGGCGACCTGTCTGGGGGATCCGTCCGATTATCCGCGATCCGGCCGCGACGGCTGGCGTGCTGCGGCGCAGCATGCACTGCTACAATGCCGGAAAACGCCTCCACCCATCTCGAGCGAGACACCTCATGAACCTGGACCGAGTCGGCCCCGGCCGAGACATCCCCAACGACTTCAACGTGATCATCGAGATCCCGATGAACGCGGATCCGGTCAAGTACGAGGTCGACAAGACCACCGGTGCGCTGTTCGTCGACCGGTTCATGATGACCGCCATGCACTACCCGTGCAACTACGGGTACATCCCGCACACCATCGCCGACGACGGCGACCCGGTCGACGTGCTCGTCATCACGCCGCACCCGATCACCGTCGGTGCGGTCATCCGCTGCCGTCCTCTGGGCGTGCTGAAGATGGACGACGAGGCCGGTGGCGACTCCAAGCTGCTCGCCGTGCCGATCGACAAGGTGCTGCCGATCTACTCGCACTGGAAGAAGTTCGACGACCTGAACCCGGTTAGGCTCCAGCAGATCCAGCACTTCTTCGAGCACTACAAGGACCTCGAGCCCGGCAAGTGGGTCAAGGTCCTCGGCTGGGGGGGGCCGGAGGAGGCGGCGACCGAGATCGTCGACGGCCTCGAGCGCTACCAGGCCGCGACGGTCAAGCCGCAGTTCTGATCGGTGCCGGGCGGAGCGGCGTCGCGTCGCCCCGCCCGATCGGTCAGTCGCTGCCGTCGACCGGACCCGGACCGGCGCTCGCGCCGCGCAGCGGCGAGCGGTCGGACAGCTCGTCGAGGTAGGCGTCGACGCCGCCGGCCTCGCGCTCGAGGAACCGCTCCACCGCGTCGGCGAAGGCCGGGTGCGCGAGTCGGTGGTACGAGCAGGTCTGCACCGGCAGGAAGCCGCGCGCCATCTTGTGCTCGCCCTGCGCGCCGCCCTCGAAGCGCTCGATGCGGTGTCGGATCGCCCAGTCGATCGGCGCGTAGTAGCTCGCCTCGAAGTGCAGGCAGGGCACGTGCTCGAGCGCGCCCCAGTAGCGGCCGTACAGGGCGTGTGCGTCGCGCATCAGCAGCGCCGCGGCGATCGGGGAGCCGGCGCGCTCGGCGCGGGCCATCACCAGCGCCTCGGGCATCGTCCGCGCGAGCTCCAGGAAGAACGCGCGGTTCAGGTACGGCGTCGAGTGGTGCTGCGCGTAGGTCGTCCGGTAGCAGCGCGCGAAGAAGGCCCAGTCGGCCTCGGCGATCGCCGTGCCCTCCAGGATCGTCACCCGCACGCCGGCCTCCTCGACCTTGCGGCGCTCGGCCCGGATCTTCTTGCGCTTGGGCTGCGACAGCGCCGCGAGATAGTCGTCGAAGCTCGACCAGCCGGGATTGGTCCAGTGGAACTGGACGCCGACGCGGCGCATCAACCCGGCCCGCGCGAGCGCAGCCGCGTCCGCCTCGCGCGGGAACAGGACGTGCAGCGAGGACAGGCCGAGGTCGTCGCAGGCGCCGACGAGCGCGGCCACGAGCGCGTCGCGGGCGGCGTCGTCGCGTGCGAGCAGCCGCGCGCCGGGGACCGGCGTGAACGGCACCGCGACCAGGCCCTTCGGATAGTAGGCGAGGCCGTGACGGCGGTAGGCGTCGGCCCAGGCCCAGTCGAAGACGTATTCGCCGTACGAATGCGACTTCAGGTAGAGCGGCGCGGCCGCGGCCAGCGTGCCGTCGCGCCGGTCCTCGAGCACGATGAAATGGGGCCGCCATCCCGCCTCGTCGCCGACGCAGCCGGTGGCCTGCAGCGCGGCGAGGAAGGCGTGCCGGACGAACGGCCCCGGCCCCCCGGCGCCCGCGAGCGCATCCCACTGCGCGGCGCTCAGCGTGCGGACGTCGTCGACGACCCGCATGCGATAATCGCCGGCTCGCGCCGACCCTCCGTTCCTGCCCATGCCCATCCGGATCGCCAGTGCTCAGCTGAACCAGGTCATCGGTGACTTCGACGGCAACCGGAACCGGATCGCCGAGGCCGCGCAGCGGGCCGTGCAGGCGGGCGCGCAGGTCCTGGTCACGCCCGAGCTGTCGCTCGTCGGCTATCCGCCCGAGGACCTGCTGCTGCGCGGCGCATTCTATGACAGGACGCGCGCGTCGCTCGCCATGCTCGTCGAACAGAGCCGGGCATGGCCGTCGCTGCACCTGGTGCTCGGCCATCCGTCCGAGCACGGTGGCGCGCGCTACAACGCGACGTCGGTGGTCCACGCGGGCCGAGTGGTCGGCGAATACCGCAAGCGCGAACTGCCGAACTACGGGGTCTTCGACGAGCAGCGCTACTTCGAGCCGGGCGCCGATCCTCTGGTGGTCGAGGTCGGCGGACTGCGCCTCGGCGTCGTCATCTGCGAGGACTTCTGGTTCCCCGCCGCACCGGCCGCGGCGAAGGCCGCGGGGGCCCGGGTGCTGCTGGCCCCGAACGCGTCGCCCTACCATCTCCACAAGCAGGCCGACCGCATGGGCGTCGTGCGCGACAACGTCTGCGCGCAGGGGCTGTCGATCGTGCTGTCGAGCCTGGTGGGCGGGCAGGACGAGCTGGTCTTCGACGGCATGTCGTTCGCGCTGAACGCCGACGGCACGCTCGCCGCGCAGGCGAAGGCCTTCACCGAGGACCTGCTGCTGGTCGACGTCGCCGACGACGGCACGCTCACCGGGCCGATCGAGCCGGCGCTGCCGCTCGAGGCGCAGGTCTATTCGGCCCTCGTGCTCGGCGTGCGCGACTACATCGGAAAGAACGGCTTTCCCGGCGCGATCATCGGGCTGTCGGGCGGCGTCGACTCGGCGCTCACCCTGGCGATCGCGGTCGACGCGCTCGGCCGAGACCGCGTCCGCGCGGTGATGATGCCGTCGCGGTACACCGCCGATATCTCCTGGATCGACGCGCGCGACATGGCCGCGCGGCTCGGCGTGCGCTACGACGAGATCCCGATCGCGACCTGCTTCGACGCCTTCCTCGGCACGCTCGCCGGCGAGTTCGCCGGCACGAAGCCCGACACCACCGAGGAGAACCTGCAGGCTCGGATCCGCGGCACGATCCTGATGGCGCTGTCGAACAAGTTCGGCTCGATCGTCCTGACGACCGGCAACAAGTCGGAGATGGCAGTCGGCTACTCGACGCTCTACGGTGATCTCGCCGGCGGCTTCGCGGTCATCAAGGACATCGCGAAGACGCTCGTCTACCGGCTCTGCACCTACCGCAACGGCCTCGCCGAGGTGATTCCCGAGCGGATCATCACCCGGGCGCCGAGCGCCGAGCTGCGACCCGACCAGAAGGACCAGGACTCGCTGCCGCCGTACGACCAGCTCGACGGCATCGTGCAGATGTACATGGAAGAGGACCGGCGGGTGGACGAGATCGTCGCCGCCGGCTACCCGCGCGAGGCGGTCGACAAGGTGGTGCGCCTGATGCGCATCAGCGAATACAAGCGCCGGCAGGCACCGGTCGGCATCCGCGTGACCCCGCGCGCGTTCGGGCGCGACTGGCGGTATCCCATCACGTCGAAGTTCCGCGACTGACGGCTACAATCGGCCGGATACCTGCGCTGGAGAGCTCCATGAAACGCATCACCGCGATCATCAAGCCGTTCAAGCTCGACGAGGTCCGCGAGGCCCTGGCCGAGGTGGGCGTCACCGGACTCACGGTCACCGAGGTCAAGGGCTTCGGCCGCCAGAAGGGCCACACCGAGCTCTATCGCGGCGCCGAATACGTCGTCGACTTCCTGCCGAAGGTGAAGGTCGAGGTCGTCGTTCCCGACGCCTCCCTCGACGCCGCCATCGACGCGATCGTTCGGGCCGCGCGCACCGGCCGGATCGGCGACGGCAAGATCTTCGTGACGGCGGTCGAGCAGGTGATCCGCATCCGGACCGGCGAGACCGGCAACGAGGCGATCTGACGCGATGGCCGGCCCGGCCCGCACCTACGTCCTGGTCCACGGGGCCTGGCACGGCGGCTGGTGCTGGGCGCGCGTCGCGCCGAGGCTCGCGGCAGCCGGGCACCGGGTCTTCGCGCCGTCGCTGACCGGCCTGGGGGACCGCGCCCACCTGTTCGCCGCGAACGTGTCGCTCGGCACGCACGTCGAGGACGTGCTCGGCGTGATCGACACCGAAGAGCTCGCCGGCGAGCTGATCCTCGTCGGTCACAGCTATGGCGGCAACGTGATCCACGGCGTGGCCGATCGGCTGCGGGAGCGCATCGCCCACTGCGTCTACCTGGACGCGGTCGTGCCGCCGCCCGGCTCGACCCAGTGGCGCTGGGCCGATTTCAACACCCCCGAGGATCGGCAGCTGCGACTCGCCGCCATCCGCGAGCACGGCGCCGGGATCGCGCTGCCGGCCCCGCCGCCGGCCGCCTTGGGCGTCACCGCGGTCGACGACGTGAAGTGGCTGCAGCGGCGGATGGGGCCGATGCCGATCGGCACCTACCTCGGCGGCATCGTGCTGCGCAACGGCGGAAGCGATGGCCTGCCGCGTACCTACGTCGCGGCGACGAATCCGTCCTACCGGCCGATGCAGGCGGTCTACGACCGGCTGCGCGACGACCCGACGTGGCGCTACGTCACGATGGACACCGGCCACGACATGATGGTCACCGAGCCGGCTGCGCTCGCGAACCTGCTGCTGGCCGTCTGAAGAGGCGGCGGAAGCCTCTCGCCAGCCAGCCGACCAGCAGCAGGGCGGCGACCAGGAACGCCGCGAGCAGCGCCAGGAAGACGGCCGGGTGGGCGATGGCGAGCCAGCCTCCGCCCATCACGAGCGCGTCCTCGGTGAAGGACAGCGCGAGGTTCGAGAACGGCTCGGGCGAGGTGTTCGCCGCGGCGCGGGCGCCGGCCTTCGAGAAATGTGTGGCCGCGGTCACCGAGCCGCCCAGCAGCGCGGCCGCCAGCGCGACGCCCGTACCGGAGTCGCCGAACACGCCGGCGGCCAGCGCCGCGCCGGCGGGGATCCGGACGAAGGTCTGCAGCCCGTCCCAGAGGGTGTCGAGCCAGGGCAGCTTGTCGGCGAAGAGCTCGATCAGCGCCATGAAGCCGGCCGCGCCGATCACCACCGGGCTCGCGAGCGCAGCGAGGTGCTCGGGCAGCGGCAAGCCGCCGAGGCGACCGGCCAGACCCAGGGCCGCGACGACGAGGTACAGGCGCAGGCCCGCGCCCCAGGCGAGGGCGCCGGCGAGCGCGAGCTCGGGCAGGTGCTGGACGAGGGCGTCCAAGGTGGGCTGGCTCCCGGCGTGGACCGTGACGACGACGCCGCATTGTGCACCCGGCCCGAGTTCGCGACGATCCGCGCGCCGGCCGCCGCCCCGTCGGTCCGCGGCTCCGGACGCTCAGCCCTTGCGCCGCCGCGCCGCCGGTGACGGCGGGGGCCGCAGCAGCGCGATCAGGGCCCCGCTGCCCCCGTCGTTCGGGCCGGCCTGGCAGAACGCCAGCACCTCGTCGCGCTGGGTCAGCCACTTCAGCACCTTGCCCTTGAGCACCGGCTCCCGGTTGACCGAGCCGAGCCCCTTGCCGTGGACGATCCGCACGCAGCGGATCTCGCGCTTGAGGCAGTCGAGCAGGAAGCCGGCGAGTGCCTCGCGCGCCTCGTCGACGCGCAGCCCGTGCAGGTCGAGCTGCTTCTGGATCACCCAGTCGCCGCGCCGCAGCCGGCGTGGCACGTCGGGGCCGACCCCGGGGCGGCGGTAGGACAGGTTCTCGTCGGTGTCGAGCAGGCGCTCGACGTCGATCTCGTCGGAGATCGATTCGGCGAGCGCGCGCGACTCGTCGTCCTCGAACTGCCTCGCCACCGGCGGCACCGGCAGCGGCATCGGGTCGACGCGGCCGGTGGGTCGCAGCGGCGCCGCGTCGCCCACCGCCTCGCGGAACACGTTGCGCTCGCGCTCGATCCGAGCCTGCTCCGCCCGGGCCCGCGCCTCGGCCTCGGCCTTCGCACGTGCCTGGTCGCGCAGCGCGTCCCTCAGCCCGCCCAGCGCGGCGAGCCCGCCGAGCGGGTTCCCCTTGGCGGCCACGTCGTCGTCCGCTCCGGTCCGGCCGCCGCTCAGGCCGCGTCCTGCGCCTCGAGCCAGCGCTGCGCGTCGAGCGCGGCCATGCAGCCGGTGCCGGCGCTGGTGATCGCCTGCCGGTAGACGTGGTCCTGGACATCGCCGGCGGCGAACACGCCCTCGACGCTGGTCATGGTCGCCAGGCCCTGCAGCCCGCTGCGGGTCACGATGTAGCCGTTGGCCATCTCGACCTGACCCTCGAAGATCTTGGTGTTCGGCTCGTGGCCGATCGCGATGAAGACCCCGGTCAGCGCCTTCTGCGAGGCCTCGCCGGACGGCAGGTGGCGCAGCGTCACGCCGGTCACGCCGGAGGCATCGCCCACCACCTCGTCGAGCACGGTGTTCCAGCGGACCTCGACCTTGCCGGCCGCCACCTTCGCCATGAGCTTGTCGATCATGATCGCCTCGGCGCGGAAGCGGTCGCGCCGGTGGACGACGGTCACCTTGCTCGCGATGTTCGACAGGTAGAGCGCCTCCTCGACGGCCGTGTTGCCGCCGCCGATCACCGCGACCTCCTGGTTCCGGTAGAAGAACCCGTCGCAGGTGGCGCAGCCCGACACCCCCTTGCCCATGAACGCCTGCTCCGACTCGAGGCCGAGGTACTTCGCCGACGCGCCCGTCGCGATCACCAGCGCATCGCACGTATAGCTGCCCGAATCGCCCGTCAGCCGGAAGGGACGCGACGAGAGGTCGACCGAATGGATATGGTCGAACACGAACTCGGTGTCGAAGCGTTCGGCATGCGCGTGGAAGCGCTGCATCAGCTCCGGCCCCTGGACTCCGGTCGCGTCGGCGGGCCAGTTGTCGACGTCGGTGGTGGTCATCAGCTGCCCGCCCTGGGCGATGCCGGTGATCAGCACCGGCTTCAGGTTGGCCCGCGCCGCGTAGACGGCGGCGGTGTAGCCGGCCGGGCCGGAGCCCAGGATCAGGAGCCGGGCGTGCTTGGCGGCGGTCATCGAGTCAGAGTCCTATGTAAACGCTTTGAAAACAGCGAGTTGGCGTTAGCTCTTCGACCAATTCCTTTGAAATCGGCCGCGCTTGGTGCACAATGATAAATGCACCGGGTGTCCAGGCCTCCGGGTTCCGGATATCCACGAGGTGACTATGGCGCACGAAGAAAACAAGGCGTTCCTGCGGCGGGTACCCCTGCTGTCCAGCCTGAGCGAGTCGCAGCTCGACGCGCTCGCTGCCGGCAGCGTGCGGCGTGCCTTTCCGAAGGGTCGCACGATCGTCGCGGAAGGCGAGCCGTCGCAATCGCTCTACATCCTGCTGTCGGGGCGGGCCAAGGTGCAGCGCTCGGACACGGACGGCAAGGAGGTGATCCTGGCCGTGCTCGGACCGGGCGAGTGCTTCGGCGAGATGTCGCTGATCGACGACGCGCCGCGGTCGGCGAGCGTCATCACCCTGGAGTCCTGCGACTTCATGGCGATCAACAAGGACAGCTTCAAGGCGATGCTCGCGCAGAGCCACGACATGTCCCTGAAGATCATGAAGGGACTGGTCAAGCGGCTGCGCGAGGCGGACAAGAAGATCGAGACGCTCGCGCTGCTCGACGTCTACGGTCGCGTCGCGCGGGTGCTGCTGGACTTCTCCGAGCAGGTGGGCGGCGAGCGCGTGGTCAAGAGCAAGCTGCCGCGCCAGGAGATCGCCAAGATGATCGGTGCGTCGCGCGAGATGGTCTCGCGCGTCATGAAGGGGCTCGAGGTGGACGGCTACATCGTGCCGGCCCCCGAGGGCAAGCTGGTCCTGCGGGAGAAGCTGAGCTCGTACCTGCACTGAGCCCGGCGGCCGCGTGGCGGCCGGGATCGGTGTCCATGTCGTAGAAGGAACCGATGGCCCGTGCCACCACGCTGGGCGCCGCGAATACCCGCGGCGGCCCGATCCGCGCTTCGCTGCTGTCCGATCGCGCGCTCGTCCTCCTGCGGGAGGCCCGCTGGCTGCTGCTGTGCACGCTGGCGCTGTTCGTCGCGCTGATCCTGCTGAGCTACGACAAGAACGACCCCGGGTGGTCGCACGCGGCGGCCGTCCGCGACGTGCACAACCTCGGCGGGCGCGTCGGCGCCTGGTTCGCCGACCTGATGCTCTACCTGTTCGGCGTCTCGGCCTACCTGTGGGCGGGGTTCCTGCTGCTGCGGGTGGTCTCGGGCTACCGCCACCTGCACCGTCGGCGCCTCGCCGAGCGCCGCGAGGCGATGGACGAGGCGCCGTTCGGCTGGGACCGCTGGGCCGGCTTCGCGATGCTGTTCGCCGGCTGCGTGTCGCTCGAGGCCTCGCGGCTGTCCGCGCTCTCGGTCACGCTGCCGCTCGCGCCGGGCGGCCTGCTCGGACAGCTGCTCGCGCAGCCGATGCTGACCCATCTCGGCGCGGTCGGCGGCACGCTGCTGATGCTGCTGCTGACCGCGGTCGGCTTCTCGCTCGCCACCGGGCTGTCGTGGCTGACGATCTTCGAACGGGTCGGCGCCGGGCTGGAGGCGGTGGTGGAGTTCGGCCGCGCTCGCTGGGACGCGCGGCGGGACCGCCAGGCCGGCCAGATCGCGACCAAGGTCCGCAAGGAGACCGTCGCGGTCAAGAAGAAGATCATCGAGCAGGACCCCGAGCCGGTGCGCATCGAGCCGCCTGCGCCGCCGGTGGAGAAGTCCGAGCGGGCCCAGCGCGAGCGGCAGAAGCCGCTGTTCGCGGACCTGCCGAGCGACACCGAGCTGCCGCCGATCTCGCTGCTCGATGCGCCGCCCGAGCAGCGCGACACCGTCTCGCCCGAGACGCTCGAGTACACCTCGCGCCTCATCGAGAAGAAGCTGTCCGACTTCGGCGTGTCGGCCAACGTGGTTGCCGCCTATCCGGGTCCGGTCATCACCCGCTACGAGATCGAGCCGGCCACCGGCATCAAGGGCTCGATGATCGTCAACCTGTCGAAGGACCTGGCCCGCGCGCTGTCGCTGACCTCGATCCGCGTGGTGGAGACGATCCCGGGCAAGAGCCTGATGGGCCTGGAGCTGCCGAACGCGCGGCGCCAGGCGGTGAGCCTGTCCGAGGTGCTGGCCTCGCAGGTGTTCGCCGATTCGATGTCGCCGGTCACGCTGGCCCTGGGCAACGACATCGCCGGCCGGCCGATCGTGGCCGACCTCGCGAAGATGCCGCACCTGCTGGTCGCCGGCACGACCGGCTCGGGCAAGTCGGTGGGCATCAACGCGATGCTGCTGTCGCTGCTCTACAAGTCCGGCCCGGCCGACGTCAGGCTGATCCTGATCGACCCGAAGATGCTCGAGATGAGCACCTACGAGGGCATCCCGCACCTGCTGGCGCCGGTGGTGACCGACATGCGCCAGGCCGGGCACGCGCTCAACTGGTGCGTGGCCGAGATGGAGCGACGCTACCGCCTGATGTCGAAGCTCGGCGTCCGCAACCTGTCGGGCTACAACGCGAAGATCGCCGAGGCGAAGAAGCGGGACGAGGTCATCCACAACCCGTTCTCGCTGACGCCCGACGCGCCCGAGCCGCTCGACAAGCTGCCGACCATCGTCGTGGTCATCGACGAGCTGGCCGACCTGATGATGGTCGTCGGCAAGAAGATCGAGGAGCTGATCGCGCGCCTCGCGCAGAAGGCGCGGGCGGCCGGCATCCACCTGATCCTCGCCACGCAGCGGCCCTCGGTCGACGTGATCACCGGGCTGATCAAGGCGAACATCCCGACGCGGATCGCGTTCCAGGTGTCGTCGAAGATCGACTCGCGGACCATCCTCGACCAGATGGGCGCCGAGACGCTGCTGGGGCAGGGCGACATGCTCTACATGCCGCCGGGCACCGGGCTGCCGGTGCGCGTGCACGGCGCCTACGTCGCCGACGACGAGGTCCACCGCGTGGTCGCGCACTGGAAGGAGCGCGGCGGCGAGCCCGACTACGTCGAAGGCATCCTCGAGGGCGGGGTGGCCGCGGAGTCGGTCGACACCGGCAGCGCGGTGGGCTTCGGCGGGCTGCAGGCCACGCTGCAGGAGGCGGGCGTGGACGGCGAGGCCGACGCGCTCTACGACCAGGCGGTGGCGGTCGTGCTGCAGCACAAGCGCGCGTCGATCTCGCTGGTGCAGCGGCACCTGCGGATCGGCTACAACCGCGCGGCGCGGCTGCTCGAGCAGATGGAGAAGTCGGGCGTGGTGTCGGCGATGGCCACCAACGGCAACCGCGACATTATCGTGCCGCGCAGGGAAGACGACTGACCGGACGAGGCCGCGGGCGCGTGCCGTCCAAGCGTACGCGGTCGTTCCGGTCGCGCGTCGGGCCTTCTACGGGATCCTTTTGCCTGGCCTGGCCTGGCCGGGCCTGGCCGGGCCGGGCCGGGCCGGGCCGCGGCGGCGGCGGCGGCGGCGGCGCGATGGTCCGCAGCCGGGGTGCGCTACCATCGGCGTCCTATGCCGAGCGCCTCCGCCCCCCTCGCCGCGCGGCTGCGCGCCGCGGTCGCCATTGCCGTCCTGGCCGCCGCCGCCGCGCTGCCCCGACCGGCCGCCGCCGCCGCGATCGACCAGCTGCGCGACTTCGCGACCGCGACCAGGTCGGCTCGCGGCCAGTTCACCCAGCAGCAGATCCGCTCGAACGGCCGTCCCGCCGAGGCCTCGGCGGGCAGCTTCTCGTTCTCCCGGCCGGGCCGCTTCCGCTGGGAGGTGGTCCAGCCCTACGAGCAGCTGATCGTCACCGACGGCGAGCGGCTGCAGTTCTACGACAAGGACCTGAAGCAGGTCACCGTCCGCAAGGTGGGCGACGCGATCTCGGCCACGCCCGCGGCGATCCTGTTCGGATCGAACGACCTCGACGCGAGCTTCGTGCTCAAGGAGGCGGGCGCGGCCGGCGGGCTGGAGTGGCTCGAGGCGGTGCCGAAGCAGAAGGACTCGGGCTTCGACTGGATCCGGATCGGCTTTCGCGGCGGGCTGCCCGAGGCGATGGAGGTCCGCGACGCGTTCGGCCAGACGACCCGCTTCACCTTCTCGAAGATCGAGCGCAACCCCGGGCTCGATGCGGGGCTGTTCCGCTTCACGCCGCCCAAGGGCGTCGACGTCGTCCAGTGAGGGACGCCGGGTGATCGACGCCGGCCTGCCGCTCGCCGAGGCGATGCGGCCCGCGCGCATCGAGGACGTGGTCGGCCAGTCGCACCTGCTCGCACCCGGCAAGCCGCTGCGCACCGCGCTCGACGCGAAGCGGCCGCATTCGATGATCTTCTGGGGGCCGCCGGGCGTGGGCAAGACCACGCTCGCCCGGCTGCTCGCGCAGGCCTTCGACTGCCGCTTCGTCGCGATCTCGGCGGTGCTCGCCGGCGTCAAGGAGATCCGCGAGGCGGTGGAGCTCGCCCGGATCGAGAAGGAGGGCGCGCGGCGCGGCACGATCGTCTTCGTCGACGAGGTCCACCGCTTCAACAAGGCCCAGCAGGACGCCTTCCTGCCGCACGTCGAGTCGGGCCTGTTCACGTTCGTCGGGGCGACCACCGAGAACCCGTCGTTCGAGGTCAACAACGCGCTGCTGTCTCGGGCCGCCGTCTACGTGCTGCGGCGGCTCGACGGCGAGGACCTGCGCACCCTGGCCTCGCGCGCCTGCGAGCGGTTCCTCGACGGGCTGGAGGTCGACGACGAGGCGCTGACCATGCTGGTCGAGTCGGCCGACGGCGACGGCCGGAGGATGATGAACCACCTCGAGCTCGCCGCGACCGCCGCGGGCGCGCTCGATCGCGAGCCGGGCGGGGAGGGCGGTCCGAGGCGACTGACCGCGGCCCACGTCGCCCAGGTGCTCGCCGAGCGCGTCCGCCAGTTCGACAAGGGCGGCGACGCGTTCTACGACCAGATCTCGGCGCTGCACAAGTCGGTCCGCGGCTCGCATCCGAACGCCGCGCTCTACTGGCTGGTGAGGATGCTCGACGGCGGTGCCGACCCGCGCTACCTCGCGCGGCGCGTGGTCCGCATGGCGATCGAGGACATCGGGCTCGCCGATCCGCGCGCACTGCGGCTGTCGCTCGACGCCGCCGAGGTCTACGAACGGCTGGGCTCGCCGGAGGGCGAGCTCGCGATCGCGCAGGCCGTGATCTACCTCGCCTGCGCGGCGAAGTCGAACGCCGGCTACTCGGCCTACAACGAGGCCCGCGACTTCGTGAAGCGCGACGGCTCGCGCGGCGTGCCGGTCCACCTGCGCAACGCGCCGACGAAGCTGATGAAGGCGCAGGGCTTCGGGCGCGACTACCGCTACGCGCACGACGAACCGAACGGCTACGCGGCCGGCGAGCACTACATGCCCGACGGCATGGACGAGCCGGCGTGGTACCGGCCCGTGCCGCGGGGGCTCGAGACGAAGATCGCCGAGAAGCTCGACTGGCTGCGCGGGCTCGACGCGCAGGCGCGCCGCGCGGGCTGAGCGACCTGCGGGGCGCGCCTCGGGACCCGCCCGCTAGAATGTCGGCCATGCTCGACATCCAACTGCTCCGCAAGGACCTCGACGCGGTGGCCGCCCGGCTCGCCGCGCGGGGCTTCTCCCTCGACACCGATGCGTTCCGCGCGCTCGAGGCCGAGCGCAAGGCCGTGCAGACGCGCACCGAGACGCTGCAGGCCCGGCGCAACGCGCTGTCGAAGTCGATCGGCCAGATCAAGGCGAAGGGCGGCGACGTCTCGGCCGTGATGACCGAGGTGGCCGGGCTCGGCGACGAGCTGAAGGCGAGCGAGGAGGCGAACGCCGCGATCCAGGGGCGGGTCGACGCCTGGCTCGCGACCGTGCCGAACCTGCCGCACGAGTCCGTGCCTGCGGGCCGCTCGAGCGACGACAACGTCGAGGTCCGGCGCTGGTCGCCCGGCGGCGCCGACCCTGCGCCGCTCGGGTTCCCCGCGAAGGACCACGTCGATCTCGGCACGCCGCTCGGCCTGGACTTCGAGACCGCCGCGAAGCTGTCGGGCGCGCGCTTCGCGCTGATGCGCGGTCCGATCGCGCGGCTGCACCGTGCGCTCGCGCAGCTGATGCTAGACCTGCACACCGGCGAGCACGGCTACGTCGAGTGCTACACGCCGTACGTGGTCAACGCCGACACGCTGAGGGGAACCGGCCAGCTGCCGAAGTTCGCGGACGACCTGTTCTCGGTCCGCAAGGGCGGGGAGGACGACGGCCCCCCGATGTACCTGATCCCCACCTCCGAGGTCCCGCTGACCAACGTGGTCCGCGGCGAGATCGTGGCGGCCGACGCGCTGCCGATGCGTCTGACCGCGCACACCCCGTGTTTCCGGTCCGAGGCCGGCGCCTACGGTCGCGATACCCGCGGCATGATCCGCCAGCACCAGTTCGACAAGGTCGAGATGGTCCAGATCGTCCGGCCAGAGCAGTCTTACGAGGCGCTCGAGCAGATGGTGGGGCACGCCGAACGCGTGCTGCAGCGGCTCGAGCTGCCATACCGCGTGATGGCGCTGTGCACCGGCGACATGGGCTTCGGTGCCGCCAAGACCTACGACCTGGAGGTCTGGCTTCCCGGCCAGTCGGCCTACCGCGAGATCTCGTCGGTCTCGAACTGCGAGGCGTTCCAGGCGCGCCGGATGCAGGCACGGCTGCGCAACGAGCAGGGCAGGACGGAACTCGTGCACACGCTGAACGGCTCCGGGCTCGCGGTCGGGCGCACGCTGGTCGCGGTGCTCGAGAACCACCAGCGCGAGGACGGCTCGATCGCCGTGCCGGCGGCGCTGCGGCCGTATCTCGGCGGTCTCGAGGTGCTGCGCGCGGCCTGAGCGCGTCCGCGGTGCGCCGCAGCGCGGACGCGTGCCCCTGCTGCCCGGCGCGCGGACACGCCGCCGCGGCGGTGCACGGCCTCAGGCGCGCCGCGACACCAGGCGCGTGAAGAGGATCGCGGTGCCGGCGCCGATCGCCGGGCCGGCGAATCCGGCGACCTCGTCGAACGTGGTGTCGTAGAGGCCGATCATCGCGCCGAGCGGCGTGAGGAGGGCGACGACGGCGAGGAGCGACAGGGCGGCTTTGAGCTTCATCGGCGGATCCGGCGAGGACGGGTGACGGGGCGCCTCGGCACGGCGAGGCGACTGCTCGCCGGAGCATATCGCCGTCGCCGTGGCCGCCCGGACATCGGATGTCCGCAGGCTGCCCCCGTCGGCCGTTCCCGGCCGACGGATGGCCGGCAGTCTTTCGTGCTATCCTCGCGGTCTTGATTGCTCTCGTCGACCGTGCTGGCGGTGGACGATGAAGACCACGGAGAGGTGGCAGAGTGGTCGAATGTACCTGACTCGAAATCAGGCGTGCCGGCAACGGCACCGTGGGTTCGAATCCCACCCTCTCCGCCAGCGACCTCGAGAAGCGCCCACCGGGCGCTTCTTGTTTTTCGGGCCATCCGGCGCTGCGTGATCGCGCCCGGACCATCCGCCTGAAGCACGGAACCCCGGTCCTCCGTTCAATGCCCCGGATTCCTAACGACTGCGTGGGGGAACTCGCCTCGCCTGTGGACCCCGACTGATACAAACCGACTGTCGCGGCCACCGGGTCCGCGGACCCGGCCTGCACGTCGACGGTGCTCCGCGCACGCTCGCGGAGCGCCGCCCTCGCGGAAATGGGGCGCGGTCGCCCGTGAAGCGGCCCGCGGCGTCAGGATGCACTGCCGCGGGGCGTTCGACGGAACTGGCACGCCCCTTGCGCCTGAGGCGCGTCGGCCGGTGAAGCGCCGACCAGATCGATACACAACAAGGAGCCCCCTGATGCCGCTCGTGTTCCGGAAGTCCCGCGTGGCTGCCGCCTTCCTGACATCCGCCGTCGCCCTGTCGGCCACGCTCGCCGCCGCCCCGTCCTTCGCGCAGGAGAAGACCCTGCGGATCGCGATGACCGCCGCCGACATTCCCCGGACGCTCGGCCAGCCCGACCAGGGCTTCGAGGGGAACCGGTTCACCGGCATCCCGATGTATGACGCGCTCACCCACTGGGACCTGTCCAAGGCCGATGCGGCCAGCGTGCTGATCCCCGGCCTCGCGCTGTCGTGGGCGGTGGACGCGAAGGACAAGACCAAGTGGATCTTCAAGCTGCGGCCGGGCGTGAAGTTCCACGATGGCTCGGCCTTCAACGCCGACGCGGTCGTCTGGAACGTGCAGAAGGTGCTGGACAAGGCGGCGGTGCACTTCGATGCCAGCCAGGTCGGCGTCACCGCGTCGCGGATGCCCACGCTCAAGAGCGCGCGCAAGATCGACGACCTGACGGTCGAGCTGTCGACGACCGAGCCGGACGCGTTCCTGCCGATCAACCTGTCGAACCTGTTCATGGCCTCGCCGGCCCACTGGGACGCGAAGTTCAAGGCCGTGCCGGCGAGCGTCTCCGACAACGTCGAGCGCGCCAAGCAGGCCTGGGTCGCCTTCGCGGCCGACGCCTCGGGCAGCGGCCCGTTCCGGATGACCCGCTTCGTGCCGCGCGAGCGGCTCGAGCTCGCGGCGAACAAGGGTTACTGGGATCCGAAGCGCGTGCCCAAGATCGACAAGGTCGTGATGGTGCCGATGCCCGAGGCGAACGCCCGGACCGCGGCGCTGCTGTCGAACCAGGTGGACTGGATCGAGGCGCCGTCGCCCGACGCGATGGCGACGATCACCCAGCGCGGCTACAAGATGTACTTCAACCCGCAGCCGCACGTCTGGCCGTGGCAGCTGTCGTTCGCCGAGGGCTCGCCCTGGCTCGACAAGCGCGTGCGCCACGCGGCGAACCTCTGCGTGGACCGTACCGGCATCCTGAAGCTGCTGGGCGGCATGATGGGCGTGCCCAAGGGCACCGTCACGCCGGGCCATCCGTGGTGGGGCAATCCGAAGTTCGACATCCGCTACGACCCGGACGCGGCGAAGAAGCTGATGACCGAGGCCGGCCACAGCGCCGCCAAGCCGCTGAAGGTCAAGGTGCAGATCTCGGCCTCGGGCTCGGGCCAGATGCAGCCGCTGCCGATGAACGAATTCGTCCAGCAGTCGCTGAAGCAGTGCTTCTTCGACGTGCAGTTCGACGTGATCGAGTGGAAAACGCTGTTCACCAACTGGCGTCGCGGCGCGAAGGATCCGACCGCCAACGGCGCGAACGCGATCAACGTCAGCTTCGCGGCGATGGACCCGTTCTTCGCGATGGTGCGGTTCACCAGCACGAAGACGTTCCCGCCGGTGTCGAACAACTGGGGCTACTTCGGCAACGACGAGTTCGACAAGCTGATCGCCGATGCCCGCAGCGCGTTCGACGACAAGAAGCGTGACGAGGCCCTCGCGAAGCTGCACGCCCGGATCGTCGAGGAGGCGCCCTTCGTCTGGATCGCTCATGACGTCGGTCCGCGTGCGATGAGCCAGAAGGTGAAGAACGTCGTCCAGCCGAAGAGCTGGTTCATCGACATTGCGACGATGACGATGGACTGAGGCACGCGCGCCGCGCGGCGGGGCCTCCCGTCGCGCCTGCTGCGCCTCGCGCGCGCCGGGACCCCGTTCGCGGGACCGGCGCGCGGTCGACTCCGCCGGGGCCCTTGCCCGGCGCCCCGATTTCCGGAACCCGCCCGTGCTCGTCTATCTCGCCCGACGCGTCGTCTACACGCTGCCGATCATGCTCGGCGTGGCGCTGGTCTGCTTCGCCCTCGTGCACCTCGCGCCCGGCGATCCGCTGGTCTCGGTGCTGCCGCCCGACGCATCGGCCGAGCTCCAGCAGCAGCTGAGGACGCTCTACGGGTTCGACCGTTCGTATCCCGAGCAGTTCGCCTCCTGGATCGTCCGCGCCGTCCAGGGCGATCTGGGGACCTCCATCGCCACCGGCCGAGCGGTCGCCTCGGAGGTGCTGCGCGCCGTCGGCAACACGCTGCTGCTCGCTAGCGTGGCGACCGCGATCGGCTTCTTCTTCGGCTGCCTGTTCGGCTTCGTCGCCGGCTACTTCCGCGACTCGTGGGCGGACAAGACCGCCTCGTTCCTGTCGGTGATCGGCGTCAGCGTGCCGCACTACTGGCTCGGCATGGTGCTGGTGATCGTCTTCGCCGCGCAGCTGAACTGGCTGCCCGCCACCGGCGCCGGGCCCGGCGGCTCATCGGACTGGAAGTGGAACTGGGAGCACGTCAAGCACCTGATCCTGCCGGCGATCACGATGAGCGTGATCCCGATGGGCATCATCTCGCGCACCGTCCGCGCGCTGGTCGCGGACACGCTCGCGCAGGAGTTCGTCGTCGGGCTTCGCGCGAAGGGACTGACCGACCTCGGCGTGTTCCGCCACGTGGTCAAGAACGTCGCGCCGACCGCGCTCGCGGTGATGGGGCTGCAGCTCGGCTACCTGCTCGGCGGCTCGATCCTGATCGAGACGGTGTTCTCGTGGCCGGGCACCGGCTTCCTGCTGAACAGCGCGATCTTCCAGCGCGACCTGCCGCTGCTGCAGGGGACCATCCTCGTGCTGGCGATGTTCTTCGTGCTGCTGAACCTGCTGGTCGACGTCGTGCAGAGCACGCTCGATCCGCGGATCTCGAGGAGCTGACCGATGCTGAACGTGGCGGTCGACGCCTCGAAGGTGCCCGCGCCGGTGTTCGAGCGCGGTCCGGGCTACTGGTCGAGCGTGCTGCGGCGGCTGCGCCGCGATCGCGTCGCGATGGTCGCGGCGGCGATGGTGGGCCTGCTGCTGCTGCTCGCGCTGTTCGGGCCCTGGCTGGTGCCCGCGGATCCGTACAAGTCGTCGATGCTGAGCCGGCTCAAGCCGATCGGCACCGAGGGATTCCCGCTCGGCACCGACGAGCTCGGCCGCGACATGATGTCGCGGCTGATGATCGGCGCGCGCCTGTCGCTGTTCATGGGCATCACGCCGGTGATCTGCGCCTTCGTGATCGGGTCTGCGCTCGGCATCCTCGCCGGCTACGCGGGCGGCGCGATCAACACCGTGATCATGCGGACCATCGACGTGTTCTACGCGTTCCCGTCGGTGCTGCTCGCGATCGCGCTCTCGGGTGCGCTGGGCGCGGGCATCTTCAACGCGCTGCTGTCGCTCACGCTGGTCTTCGTGCCGCCGATCGCGCGGGTGGCCGAGAGCGTGACCACCCAGGTGAGGGGACGCGATTTCGTCGAGGCCGCGCGCGCCTCCGGTGCCGACGCGTTCACCATCGTCCGCGTCCATGTGCTGGGCAACGTGCTCGGGCCGATCTTCGTCTATGCGACCAGCCTGATCGCGGTCTCGATGATCCTGGCCTCGGGGCTCTCGTTCCTCGGGCTCGGCGTGAAGCCGCCCGAGCCCGAGTGGGGACTGATGCTGAACACGCTGCGCACGGCGATCTACACCCAGCCGTGGGTCGCCGCACTGCCGGGCGCCATGATCTTCGTCACCTCGATCTCCTTCAACATGCTGTCCGACGGCCTGCGTTCGGCGATGGACGTGAAGCAATGAGCGACGACATCGCCAAGCCGACGAAGGTCCTCCTCGAGGTCCGCGGTCTGGTCAAGCACTTCCCGCTCAAGGGGAAGAAGGCCGACGACGGCCGCCCGGCCGTGGTCCGCGCGGTCGACGGCATCGACTTCACCGTGCACGAGCGCGAGACGCTCGGCGTGGTCGGCGAGTCCGGTTGCGGCAAGAGCACCGCGGCGCGCCTGCTGATGCGCCTGCTCGACCCGAACGCGGGCGAGATCATCTTCGACGGCAAGGCGGTGGGCAGCCGCGAACTGTCGCTGAAGGAGTACCGGCGCCAGGTGCAGATGGTGTTCCAGGACAGCTACTCGTCGCTGAACCCGCGCCTGACCATCGAGGACTCGATCGCCTTCGGGCCGCGGGTGCACGGCGTGCCGGCGCGCGAGTCGGTCGAGCGCGCGCGCGACCTGCTGGCGCGGGTCGGGCTGGAGCCGCGCCGCTTCGCCGAGCGCTATCCGCACGAGCTGTCGGGCGGACAGCGGCAGCGCGTCAACATCGCGCGCGCGCTCGCGCTGCAGCCGCGTCTGGTGATCCTCGACGAGTCGACCTCGGCGCTCGACAAGTCGGTCGAGGCGCAGGTGCTGAACCTGCTGCTCGACCTGAAGGAGGCCTTCGGGCTGACCTACGTGTTCATCGGCCACGACCTGCATGTGGTGCGGTACGTGTCCGACCGCGTGATGGTGATGTACCTCGGGCAGGTCGCCGAGCTCGGACCCGGCGAGGCGCTGTTCTCCGAGCCGCTGCACCCCTACACGCGCGCGCTGACCGCCTCGATGCCGACGATGGATCCGGATCGCAGGACCGAGGAGGCGCCGCTGGCAGGCGACCCGCCGAATCCGATCAACCCGCCGTCGGGCTGCCGATTCCACACCCGGTGCGCATCGGCGGAGGCGGCCTGCGCGCAGCGCGTGCCGACGCTGTCGTCGCGGGTGACGCCGCACGCGGTCGCCTGCCTGATGCACGAGCCGGGGTCCGGCCACACGCGGGCGCCGGCCGCGCGGGAGGCCGCATGATGCGTGTCGTCCCGGCTTCCGTCCGCGCGGAGGAGTGCCGATGAGCGCCGTCCCGAAGCCCCTGCCCGATGCCGAAGCGGTGGTCCGGGTCCGCGACCTGCGGGTCGCGTTCGGCACCGGCCCGAAGCCGGTGCGAGCGGTCAACGGTGTCGACCTCGACGTCGGCCGCGGCGAGACCGTTGCGCTGATCGGCGAATCGGGCTCGGGCAAGAGCGTCACGCTGCGCGCGCTGCTGCGGCTGCACCCGGCACGCTCGACGCGGATCGAGGGCTCGATCCGCGTCGCCGGCCACGACGTGCTGTCGCTCGGCACGCGGCCGCTCGCAGACTATCGGGGCCGTGTGGCGTCGATGATCTTCCAGGAGCCGCTGCTCGCGCTCGATCCGGTCTACACCGTGGGCCGGCAGATCGTCGAGTCGATCCGGCGGCACGAGCCGGTGTCGGAGGCCGATGCCCGCAAGCGAGCGCTCGAGCTCTTCGAGCGGGTGCGGATCCCGAGCCCCGAGCGCAGGCTCGACGCCTATCCGCACGAGATGAGCGGCGGCATGCGGCAGCGGGCGATGATCGCGCTCGCGCTCGCCTGCCGCCCGCAGGTGCTGCTGGCCGACGAGCCGACGACCGCGCTCGACGCGACCGTGCAGATCCAGATCCTGCTGCTGCTGCGCGAACTGCAGCGCGAGCTCGGGCTGTCGATCGTCTTCGTCACGCACGACATCGGCGCGGCGGTCGAGGTCGCGGATCGCTTCGCGGTCATGTACGCCGGCCGGATCGTCGAGCAGGCGCCGGTCCGGACCATCGTCCGCGAGCCGCGCCATCCCTACACGCTCGCGCTGCTGCAGGGGCGGGCGGGCGGCCATGCGCTGGCGCGCGGCACCCGACTGAAGACGATCGCGGGCTCGCCGCCGGATCTGGCGAACCTGCCGGCAGGCTGCGCGTTCGCCGAGCGCTGCGGCTATGCCCAGGAGGCATGCCGGTTGGCGCCGCCCGAGCCGGTGGTGCTGGCCGCGGACCATGTCGTGCGCTGCCTGCGCACCGAGGCGACGCGGGACGCAGGCTGACCGTCGCCGGCGCTTGACCTTGCCATCGCGTCAGGGTCGAGGATCGACGCTCCACAGCCTTTCCGGGAGCATCGACATGCTGACCTACGAGATCGCGGACATGACCTGCGGCGGGTGCGTGCGCGCGATCCGCGCAGCGGTGGTGCGGGTCGCGCCGGCGGCGACGGTCCGGGCGGACGTCGCGACGCGCCGGGTGGACGTCGAGGGACCGGCCGACGCGGCCGCGGTGGCCGCGGCGATCTCGGCGGCGGGTTTCGCCGTGCGGCCGCGCGAGGCGGCGGCGGTTCCGCGCGCGGCAGGCGGCTGCGGCGGCGGGCGATGCGGCTGCGCAGGCAAGCCGAGCGCAGCGAGGGGCACGGCCACCGCCTGATCGCGGCCGGCGGCGTGCCGCCGGTCAGCCGGCTTCGGAATCCGTGTCGGACTCGTCGTCCTGCGCGATCCGCGGTCGGCCTTCGACGCGGCGGCCGTCGCGGCCGAACAGCGAGTGGGCCGCGCCCTGCGGCGTGCTCTGGTACCAGTGCTGCATCCGCCTGGCGGCCTCGAGGGCGGCTGCGGGGTCGAGCAGCATGCCCAGAGAGTTCGGGGCGTCGGCAGCGGCGATCACCGGGGTTTCGATCTCGGCGTGTTCCATGGTGTCGGTGGAAGAGTCTTCCATCGTTGGGCGACGCGTCGACTCTAGCGACCGGTGCGCTGCACAGGGAGCCGCACCGCGGACACGATGAACGTGCGGCGGATGCTCCCGGACAGACGGTCGGACGGGTGTGCGATCGCGCGCGAAACCCGGCGTCGCGACCCCCTGGACGGGCTGCACGCCCGGCGTTTCAGTCGACGAGCGCGCGCGCGACGATCTGCGCCTGGATCTCGGCCGCACCCTCGAAGACGTTGAGGATCCGCGAGTCGACCAGCACTCGGCTGATCCGGTACTCCTGCGCGTAACCGTTGCCGCCGTGGACCTGGACCGCGTTGTCGGCGGCCGCCCAGGCCACGCGTGCGGCCAGCAGCTTCGCCATGCCGGCCTCGAGGTCGCAGCGGCGCGCCGCGTCCTTCTCGCGCGCGGCGAACAGCGTCAGCTGCCGCGCCACCATGATCTCGACCGCCATCCACGCGAGCTTGTCGGCGACCCGCGGGAACCGGACGATCGGCCGTCCGAACTGCATCCGCTCGCAGGCGTAGCCCAGGCCGAGCTCGAGCGCGCTCTGCGCGACGCCCACGGCGCGGGCGGCCGTCTGGATGCGCGCGCTCTCGAAGGTCCGCATCAGCTGCTTGAAGCCCTGGCCCTCAAGCCCGCCGAGCAGCGCCTCGCCGGGGATCTCGTAGCCGTCGAAGCCGATCTCGTACTCCTTCATCCCGCGGTAGCCGAGGACCTCGATCTCGCCGCCCCGCATGCCGGGCGCAGGGAACGGTACGGCATCGGTGCCGCGCGGCTTGGGCACCAGGAACATCGACAGGCCCTTGTAGCCGGGCGCGTCGCGGTCGGTGCGCGCGAGCAGCGTCATCAGGTCGCTGCGTGCGCCGTGCGTGGTCCAGGTCTTGTTGCCGTGGAGCCGCCACACCGGGCGGCCGTCGGCGGCGGTACCGCGTTCGGCACGGGTGCGCAGCGAGGCGAGGTCGCTGCCGGTGTCGGGTTCGGTGAACGAGGCCGTGGGGATGATCGCGCCGCTCACCAGACCCGGCAGCCACGCGGCCTTCTGCGCATCGGTGCCGGCGGCCAGGATCAGCTCGCCGGCGATCTCGGTCCGGGTCCCGAGCGAGCCCAGGCCGATCCAGCCCCGCGACAGCTCCTCGGTCACCACGCACATCGCCGACTTGCCCAGGCCCGAGCCGCCCCAGGATTCGGGCACGGTCAGGCCGAAGACGCCGAGCGCGCCGAGCTCGGCGATGACCGAGTCGGGGATCAGGTCGTTGGCCAGGTGCCAGCGGTGCGCGGCTTCGGCGTGATCGTCGGACCAGCGTGCGAACTGGCTGCGGATCTCGGCGAGCGCCGGGTCGTCGAACCCGGGGTCGCCGAACGCGCGGCTCGCGCGGCCGTCGGCGATCAGTACCGCGATCCGGGCGCGGACGGGCGCAGCGAAGCCCTGCAGGCGCAGCCGGCGCACTGCCGGGTCGGCGGCGAAGGTGGCGGCCGCGGCCTCGTCGAGCGTCTCGGCGCGGAAGGTCTCGCCCTGGCTCATCGGCAGGCCGCCGGCGAGCTGCGCGAGGTATTCGCCGAAGGCGGCCTGCAGGATCAGCGACTCGAGCTCGCCGAGCCGCCCGTCGGCGGCGAGCCGGCGCGACCAGCCGAGCGTCTCGCGCAGCGCGCGGGCATAGGTCGCGGCCCAGGCGAGGCCGTGGCTGCGGGCCTGCTCGCCGGTGCCGGCGTCGGGGTCGGCGGCGAGCAGGGGGCGCAGCGCCGCGCGCAGCGACTCGACCAGTCGGTCTGCGGCGTCGAGCGCCTGCGCGCAGGCGGCGTCGAGGTCGGCGAGGGCGGTGGCGGAACGGGGCAGGGGTGCATTCATCTCGGTCGGGCCGGTACGGCCGGCGTGTCGGGTGCGGGGGGCAGCGGGCCGCCGATGGTACCGGCGGCGTGCAGCGCCGCGATCGCGTCGGGGGCGAGGCCGAGGACATCGGCCAGCACGCCCGCGGTGTCGTCGCCGATCCGCGAGGCGGGAGCGGGCGGGATACGCGGGCAGGCGGAGAACTCGAGCGGGCTCGCGGCGGTGAGGAAGCGGCCGTAGCCGGGGTGGTCCAGCTCCGCGAACATCGGATTGGCGGCCGAGACGCGCGGGTCCTCGGCGAGCATCTGCGCGGCGCTGCGGTACGGTCCCCAGAGCAGCGCGCGGTCGGTGAAGGCGGCGGAGACCTCGGCGAGCGTGCGGGCCGCGAACCAGGGCCGCAGCACGGCGGAGATCAGCTCGCGTGCCGCCCAGCGGCCGTCCTCGGTATCGAGGCGGTGGCCCAGGGCGGCGGCGGCCGCCCCGAGCGCGTCCTCGACGCCCACCGCGCGGACCAGCGCGCGCCACTGCCGGTCGCTGATCGCCACCACCATCGCCCAGCGGCCGTCGGCGGTGCGGAACGCGTCGCCGTAGGCGCCGTAGAGGAAGTTGCCGTCGGCCGCGCGCGCGCTGCCGTTGACCTGCGCGTCGGCGACATAGCCCAGGTTGGCGGTCGCGGCGAAGGCGACGTCGGACAGCGCGAGCCGGACCTCCTGGCCCTCGCCGGTCAGGCGTCGGTGGCGGTCGGCGGCGAGGACGGCAGTGGCGATCGTCATGCCGGCGATGAGGTCCCAGGCCGGCAGCACGTGGTTGACGGGTGCGTCGCCGTTGCCGGTGACCAGCGGGAAGCCGGTCGCGCAGTTGACCGTGTAGTCGACCGCGTTCGCGCCGTCGGACGAGCCGGCGAGCCTGACCATGATCAGATCGGGCCGATGCGTGCGCAGCGCCTCGTAGCCGAGTTCCCCGTCGACGCCGAGGTTCGTCACGAAGATGCCGCCGCCTTCGCCGGGGGCGGCGAGCAGCTCGCGGATCAGCCCGCGGCCGGCAGGCGAGCGCGGGTCGATCTCGATCGAGCGCTTGCCGTGGTTCAGGGAAGCCCAGTAGAGGCTGCGGCCGTCGGCGTTGACCGGCAGCCGGTTCGCGTCGATGTTGCCGCCTGGCGGGTCGACGCGGATCACGTCGGCGCCCAGCTGCGCGAGCGCCAGGCAGGCCGACGGGGCGGCGACGAAGGCCGAGAACTCGACGATGCGCAGCCCGGACAGCGGGCCGCGGGGCGGTGCGGCGGCGCTCATGCGCGCGACGGAGCGGGGACGGAGGGAGCGTGGATCATCGGATGGGACCGCTGCGGAGACGGGCCGCCCGCGGGCGCCCGGGCCGTCAATTCCATCACAAAGGGGCGCCGGACGATGCCGTAGGATCGGACCCTCGCGGTCTCCCCCTTCGGACCGGTTCCGGAATTCCGAGCGTCGTGCCCGATATCGACCGTTTCAGCCTGTTCACCGAAGCGCGCGAACGTCTGGGGCGCGCCTTCCTGGCGGGCGTCTCGGACGCGCTGCCCGGCATCGCCGCGGCGATCGAGGCGGCGGCCGACGGCGCGGGCTCGCTGGCCGATCGCCGGCGACTCGCCGAAGGCTCGGCATCGCTGCGGGCCGAGGCCGAGCCGCGCGCCCGGCGCGCACTCGCGCGGTTGTACGACCTGACCTTCCGGATGCTGGAGCTGAACCAGTCGGCGCCGGGGGAGGGGGAGCCGCCGCTGCTGGCGCTGATGGCCGACGACGAGCTCGACCACCAGATCCTCGCCGACGAGGTCGCGAACGCGGTGCGCGAGCACCTCGGCGCGGCCTACGACCGCGCGATGCGGCGCGTGGACGCGCTGACGCGCACGGTGAGCGACGACGCCAGGGCGCCGCTCGGTGCGACGGTGCTGGCCGCCGCGGCGCTCGAGGCGCTCCGCCCGCTGACCGCCGAGCGTGCGACCCGCGGCGCCACCCGTGCGGCGGCGATTCCGGCGCTCGCGCCGCGGTTGGCATCCGCGATCGAGGTGACCGATGCCTGGCTCGCGGAGCAGGGGGTCGAGCCGCGCTCTCCGGAGCCCGAACCGCAGCCCGAACCGCAGCCCGGGCCGCCGCCGTCGCTTCCCGTCGCGATCGGTCCGTCGGGAGATGCGAAGACCTCCACCGCAGGGGACGCGCCGACGGGCGCGTCGACGGCCGTCGCTGCGACGTCGATCTCCGATGCCCTTCGCGACGGGACCGCGCCCGCCCTCGTCGACAACGCATCCCCGCTGACCGCGCCCGTTGCCGCCGTGCCCGCCGCCGCCGCGCCCGCCGCGCCCATCCCCGCCGCGCCCGCCGCGCCCGTCCCCGCCGAGGCCGCCGCGCCCGTCCCCGCCGAGGCCGCCGAGGCCGTCCCGGCCGAGGGGGGGGCGACCGTCCCCGCCGAGACCGCTGCGCTCGCCCGCACCGCCGATGCGCTGACCCGTGCCAACGAGGTTGCCGAGGTGCTCGGTCGGCAGCCGGTCGCGCCTGGCCGCCCGGAGGCCGCGTACCGTCACGCCTCGACGCTGCCGAAGCCCGACGCCCTCGAGCAGGACGCCGTCGCGTTCGCCCATCACGTCGGCATCGCCCCGTACACCCGCGACGCGCGCCAGCGGTTCTTCGACGCGCTGCGGGCGCGGATGCTGGCGGTGGACGCCGCCCCGGGCCAGCTCGCAGCGCTCGATCTCGTGGCCGGCCTCTTCGACTACGTGATCGACGACACACGGATGCCCGATGCCGCGCAGCCGCTGCTGTGGCGGCTGCAGCATCCTGCGGTCACGCTCGCCGCGCTCGACGCGGGTTACCTCGGCGACGACCGGCGATCGGTTCGGCGCCTGGTCGAGCACATCGCGGCGATCTCCGTCGCCTATGCCGACGACGTGGTCCAGGGCAGCGAGCTCTACCGTCGCCTGGAGACGGTGGTGCGCGCGGTCGAGGTGGTCGCGCACGCGTTCCAGTCCCGATCCGTCGTGCTGGGCGACCAGGTCCGCAAGGAGTACACGCGGGCGGCCCAGGGCGTCACGCAGATCGTCGCCAAGGTGGCGAAGGAGCGGCGCGCGCTCGAGGCCACGCCCGGGCGGCGCAATCGTCGCGACTACAGCCGCCGCCCGTCGCGCGATCGCGAGCTGGTCGTGACCCGGCGTCTCGAGGACGCGCTGCACGAGCGGCTCGCCCGCCACGACGTGCCCGATTCGGTGCGCGAGTTCGTGCTCGGCGTCTGGCTGCGGCACCTGCGGACCGCGGCGCTTCGGGACGGCGAGGACAGCAGCGCCTATCGCCTCGCGATGCAGGTCGTCGACGACCTGCTCTGGAGCCTCGACGAATCCGCACCCCGGCCCAGCCGCAGCCAGCTCGCGTCGCGGATCCCGCCGCTGATCCGCCTGCTGACCCAGGGCATGAGCGACAGCGGGGCGAAGCCCGAGGAGTTCCGTTCCTTTCTCGACGAGCTCTTCCTGATCCATCTGCGCAAGATGCAGAAGGTGCCGCGCGACGGAAGCACCGACACCGGGACCGATGCGGGGCCGTCGATGGTGGCGACCGATGCGTCGGAGCAGGTCGGGGGCGCCGATGCCGACGCTGCCCTCGATGACGGCGTGCTGCCGACGCTGGACGAGCGGCTCGCGGACGAACCCGTCGAGCCGCTGGACGAGGGGGGGGCGGCGCCGCGTGCCGGCGCCGCGCGGGCTTCTGGGGCGAGGTCCGTGCCGACGGCTGCGTCCGGCCCGGTGCGTGCGCCGGCGCCAGGATCGGCCCCGAGCCCGCCCTCGCCGGCGGCCTTCGCTGCGCCCGGGGCGCGTCCGGCCGAGGGCGTGCCGACGGCACCATCGACCTATGACGGCGGGCTCGGCGACGACCCGGACCTCGGCGACGATCGGGAGGCCGCCTCCCGCCGCATCCCGGCGGACGACCGCACCCGGCGGGCGCCGTCGCCTGGCGCCCGCCTCGGTTGGTTCCGGCGCTCGTCGGACCGACCGGAGCCGCCTCGCCGCGGCATCCAACGACTCGGACCGGAAGACGACGACGACCATGACGATGACGGGCCCGTCGAGCCCTGGCCGCAGCGGACGGCCGGCACCGACCCGCCTCGGGAGACCGCCTCCCGTGCCGGCCACGACGTGCCGCCTGTCGGCCCGTCCTTCGGCGAGTCCGTCGGCGGCACGCCCGGGCCGGTCGAGGCACGTCCGCCGAGCGTCGGCAGCGCCCCCGAAGCGGCCGCGGCCGGCGCGCGCGAGGACCGGTCGCACGATCCGCTTCCGGGCGCCGCGGTGTCCACGCAGGCCGGTCTGCCGGCCGACGACGCCTCGCTTCGAGGCCCGGCTGCACGCTGGATCGACGTCCCTCCCGAGGACCCCGTCCGGGCTGCGCACGACACCCCGCCCAACCGCGGCGGCGCGCCCCGTGCCGCATCCTCCCCCGCCCCCGCGCCGCGATCCGGCGACCAGCGGCTGCTGTCCGTGCTCGGCGATCTCGATCTCGGCGACTTCCCCGCCGACCCGCAGCGCCTGAGGATGGATCCCGACGAGGCGCTCGAGCAGCTGGAGCGCGGCGCCTGGCTCGAGCTGGTCGGCCGCGATGGCATCCCCCAGGAGGTGAAGGTCGCCTGGATCAATTCGCGCCGGACCGTGGTGCTCCTGGTGCGGCGCCCCGATCGGCGCGCGATGTCGCTGCGCATCGACGAGCTGCGCGAGCGTTTCTCGCAGCGCCGCGCCGCGATGATCCGCTGAGCGTCCTGCGCCGCGACGCGCCGAGAAGATCTGCCGAGCCTCCCGGCGCGGTTCAGTTCGACGGGAAGGTGACGATGTGGTCGGCCGCGAAGCGGATGCCGATCGCCTCGCCGATCCGGTGGTCGTGGTGGCTCGGGACGAGCGCGAGCAGCTTCTGCCCGCTGGGCAGCTGCAGCGTGTAGAGGAACTGCGCGCCGCGGAACGCCTTGCGCAGCACGCACGCCTGGATCGGGCTCGCGTCGTCGTGGACGACATCGTCGGGGCGCAGCAGCACCACCAGTTCTCCGCCCGGCCCCGCGTTCGCGCGGGCTGCCACCACGTCCTCGCGCTGCGTGATCGGCAGCGTGCCCAGCTCCACCTCGAGCTGCGCGACGCCGGCGTCCTCGAGCAGCCATCCGCGCAGGAAGACGCCCATCCCGACGAAGTCCGCGACGCTGCGGCTCGCCGGATGGTGATAGAGGCGGTAGGCCTCGTCCCACTGCGCGATCCGCCCGTGCTCCATCACGCCGACCGAGTCCGCGAGCGCGAAGGCCTCGTACTGGTCGTGCGTGACCATCAGCGTCGTCGTGCCGGCACGCTTCAGGATCTCGCGCAGCTCCAGCGCGAGCGTCTCGCGCAGGTCGGGATCGAGGTTGGAGAAGGGCTCGTCGAGCAGCAGCAGCGCCGGCGCGGGCGCGAGCGCGCGCGCGAGCGCAACCCGCTGCTGCTGCCCGCCCGAGAGCTCGTGCGGGAACCGGTCGCCGGCGCCGCCCAGCCCGACCAGCGCGAGCATCGCGTCGACGCGCGCGCGCCGCGCGGCGGCCGGGCGGCCGCGCAGCCCGAAGGCGACGTTGTCGGCGACGTCGAGGTGGGGGAACAGTGCGTAATCCTGGAACACGACGCCGACGCCGCGTCGCTCGGGCGGCAGCACCGCCCTCGGCGACGACACCTCGCGCCCGCCGATCCGCACCGTACCCGCGTCCGGGCGCACGAAGCCCGCGACGGCGCGCAGCGCGGTGGTCTTGCCGCAGCCCGAGCTGCCCAGCAGGCAGCCGATCTCGCCTCCCGCCAGCGCGAACGACAGCGTGTCGAGGACTTGCAGCCGCCGGCCGTCCGCATCGAAGGCGACCGACAGCCCATCGACCGCCAGCGAGGGCGCGTCGGAGGCGGCGCGCTCGCCGGTCGTGGCGACCGCCGCCGTCGCGTCGGGCGGCGCGGTGCGGTCGACGGCGTCGACGGGGGCGCGGTCCATCAGATGCGAGTGCCTATAATTCTCATCCGCATGGACGATTGTAGCCCGACCCGTGGTGCGGCCGTGCCGCCGCCCGCCGCCCGATGAGCCGCTCGCCGCTCGGCTGGCTGGCCTGCGCCGTCGCCGCCGCGGTCGTCGCGCCGTTGGTCGCGCTCGCCTGGGTCGCGCTGCAGCCCACCGGCGCGGACGCGCTGCTGCATCTGGTGCAGACGGTGCTCCCGCGCTATACGCTGACCTCGCTGCTGCTGGTGGTGCAGGTCGCGGCCTGCGTGACGCTGCTGGGGGTTGGCGCGGGCTGGCTGGTCGCCGCCTACGAGTTCCCCGGTCGACGGCTGCTAGAGGTCGCGCTGATCCTGCCGCTGGCGATGCCGGCCTTCGTGCTCGCCTATGCGTACACGGACTTCCTCGACACCAGCGGCCCGCTGCAGACCTGGCTGCGGGCCGTCACCGGCCGCTCGATGGCCGACTGGTGGTTCCCGCCGGTACGCTCGCTGCCGGGGGCGGCGCTCTTCCTGTCGCTCGCGCTCTACCCGTACGTCTACATGCTCGCCCGCAACGCCTTCGCCGAGCGCAATGCCTCGCTCGCCGAGGCGGCGCGCTCGCTCGGGCTTCCGGCCGCGCAGGTCTGGTGGCGCGTCACCTGGCCGGTCGCCCGCCCCGCGGTCGCGGCCGGCCTCACGCTGGTCGCGATGGAGACCCTCGCCGACTTCGGGACCGTCAACTTCTTCGCGGTCGACACCTTCTCCGCCGGCATCTACCGCGCCTGGCAGGGCCTGGGCGACCGGGCCGCTGCCGCGCGGCTCGCGCTGGTGCTGCTCGCGGCGGTGCTGGTCCTCGTCTGGCTGGAGCGGCGCCAGCGCGGCCGGATGGCCTTCCACGCACGCGGTCCGCGGCACGCTGCGCCGCGGCGCCTGCACGGCGCGACAGCCTGGGGCGCGAGCCTCGCCTGCGCGCTGCCGGTACTCGCGGGCTTCGTCGCCCCGGTGATCCTGCTGGTTCGTGCGGGCCTGGGGGAGGGCGCGACGATCGACCCGCGGCTGCTTCGCTGGGCGGCCCATACCGCGCTGCTGTCGACGCTCGCCGTGGCCGTCGTGCTGCCGCTCGCGCTCGGCCTCGCATACGCCGTGCGGCTCGCGCAGTCGCGGTGGGTCGCGGCGATCGCGGCGCTCGCGGGCGCCGGGTATGCCGTGCCGGGCGTGGTGCTCGGCGTGGGGCTGCTGGTCGTCGTCGGCACCGTCGACCGCGCGGGGGCGGCGCTCGGGGCGACCGGCCTGCTGCTCGGCGGCTCCGCAGTCGCGGTCGTCTATGCCTACTGCGTGCGCTTCTTCGCGGTCGCGCAGCACGGGCTCGAGGCCGGCCTGAAGCGGATCAGCCCGTCGATGGACGCGAGCGCGCGCACGCTCGGTGCCGGCTGGTTCGAGACGCTGCGCCGCGTGCACTGGCCGCTGCTGCGGCCGAGCCTCGCGACCGCGGCCCTGCTCGTGTTCGTCGACAGCCTGAAGGAGTTGCCGGCAACCCTGGTGCTGCGCCCCTTCGACTTCGACACGCTCGCCGTCGTCGCCTATCACTTCGCGGCCGACGAGCGCCTCGGCGAGGCCGCGCTGCCGTCGCTGGTGATCGTGCTGGTCGGCCTGCTGCCGGTCAGCGTGCTCGCACGCGGCGTGCGGCGCGGCTGAGCGGTTCGCAGGGCCTCAGCCGAGCGCCTTCGCCGCGAGCGGCCACAGCACCGTGCCCCAGGTCGCCGCGACCAGCAGCAGCGCGAACAGCACCGCTGCGCTGCCGAGGTCCTTGGCGCGACCCGACAGCTCGTGCCGCTCGACGCCGATCCGGTCGACCACCGCCTCGAGCGCCGAGTTCAGCAGCTCGACGATCAGCACCAGCAGCAGCGAGGCGACGAGCGCGAGCTTCGCGAGCGGCGCGACCGGCAGCCAGAGGGCGATCGGCACGAGCACCGCGCAGGCCGCGAGCTCCTGCCGGAACGCGGCCTCGTG
The DNA here is from genome assembly GCA_046046245.1 of Pseudomonadota bacterium. Lineage (GTDB taxonomy): Bacteria > Pseudomonadota > Gammaproteobacteria > Burkholderiales > Burkholderiaceae_E > UBA4615. Next base: position 42,462 of record JBJOKE010000035.1, read on the forward strand.
GCGCCAGGCGGCGCGAAGGCCGCCGATCGAATAGCGGGTGGCGCCGAGGAGGCGCCCGAAACCGCCGCGGCTCTTGAAGGGGCTGTGCGTGGCCAAGGTCTCTGGGTCGTCGTGGTAACGGGCAGCGGGCCTCCGGCGGTCGCAGGCGAGCGGGAACGGCGCGACCGCGCGTGGCGCGACACCGCGGCACGCAGCATACCGCGCCGCCCGCGTCGATCGTCGGATCGCGCCGCGCGGATTGGACAAGCGGCCAGGGTTGCTGATAGAGTCATGGGTTCTCGCAGGCGCGTAGCTCAGTTGGTTAGAGCACCACCTTGACATGGTGGGGGTCGTTGGTTCGAATCCAATCGCGCCTACCAACATCCCGTTGGGACCTGTGATGAGCGCCGTGGCAGTCAGCGTCCGAACGACCCGCACCCGATAGGCACCGGCCGAGTTCGCACGCGCATCAGCGTCCCCGAAGAAAGTGCGGCTCGTCCGCACTTTTTTTTTGCTCCGGTCTCCTTGCCGGAATGCTTCGAGCCGGTGACGAGGCCGGCACGACCCAGGATCCGACCATGACGAAGATCTCCCTGCCCGACGGTTCCGTGCGCGAGTTCGCGGCGCCGCCCACGGTCGCCGAGGTGGCCGCATCGATCGGCCCGGGTCTGGCGAAGGCCGCGCTCGCCGGTCGCGTCGACGGCACGCTGGTCGACACCTCGTACCGCATCGAGCACGACGCCCGGCTCGCGATCGTCACCGACAAGGACCCCGACGGCCTCGACGTCATTCGGCACAGCACGGCGCACCTGCTGGCTTACGCCGTGAAGGAGCTGTTCCCCGACGCGCAGGTCACGATCGGCCCCGTCATCGACAACGGCTTCTACTACGACTTCTCGTACAAGCGCCCGTTCACGCCCGAGGATCTCGCCGCGATCGAGGCCAAGATGGCCGAGCTCGCGAAGAAGGACGAGCCGGTGGTTCGCGAGGAGTGGGACCGCGACGAGGCCGTGAAGTTCTTCGAGTCGATCGGCGAGAAGTACAAGGCCGAGATCATCGCGAGCATTCCCGCCGGCGAGCCGATCGGGCTCTACCGGGAAGGCCGGTTCGTCGACCTGTGCCGCGGCCCGCACGTGCCGTCGACGGGCAAGCTCAAGGTCTTCAAGCTGATGAAGCTCGCCGGCGCCTACTGGCGCGGCGACTCGAAGAACGAGATGCTCCAGCGCGTCTACGGCACGGCGTGGGCGAAGAAGGAGGACCAGGACGCCTACCTCCACATGCTGGAGGAAGCCGAGAAGCGCGACCACCGCAAGCTCGGCAGGCAGCTCGATCTCTTCCACCTGCAGGACGACGCGCCCGGCATGGTGTTCTGGCATCCGAAGGGCTGGCAGCTGTGGCAGCAGGTCGAGCAGTACATGCGCCACGTCTACCAGGACCACGGCTACCAGGAGATCCGCTGCCCGCAGATCCTCGACCGTACGCTGTGGGAGCAGTCGGGGCACTGGGAGAACTACAAGGACAACATGTTCACGACGGCGTCGGAGAACCGCGACTACGCGGTCAAGCCGATGAACTGTCCGGGCCACGTCCAGGTGTTCAAGTCGGACCTGCGCAGCTACCGCGACCTGCCGCTGCGCTACGGCGAGTTCGGCGCCTGTCACCGCAACGAGCCCTCGGGCGCACTGCACGGGATCATGCGCGTGCGCGGCTTCGTGCAGGACGACGGCCACATCTTCTGCACGGAGGACCAGATCCTCGACGAGTGCGTGACGTACACGGCGCTGCTGCACGCGGTCTACCGCGACTTCGGCTTCACCGACATCCTCTACAAGGTCGCGACGCGGCCCGGGAAGCGGGTCGGCTCCGACGAGCTCTGGGACAAGGCCGAACATGCGCTGATGGAATCGCTGCGCCGTTCGGGCGTCGAGTTCACGATCGCGCCGGGCGACGGCGCGTTCTACGGGCCCAAGATCGAGTACACCCTGCGCGACGCCCTCGGCCGCCACTGGCAGTGCGGCACGATGCAGGTCGACTTCAACATGCCGCACCGGCTCGGCGCCGAGTACGTCGCCGAGGACAACACGCGCAAGCACCCGGTGATGCTGCACCGTGCGATCGTGGGGTCGATGGAGCGTTTCATCGGGATCCTGATCGAGAACCACGCGGGCGCCTTCCCGGCTTGGCTGGCGCCGGTGCAGGCGGTGGTGGCGAGCATCACCGAGGCGCACGCCGACTATGCGCGCGACGTTGCGCAATCGCTGAAAAAACAAGGATTTAGAGTCCGGACCGATTTGCGGAACGAAAAGATCGCGTATAAGATCCGCGAGCACAGCCTGCAGAAGGTTCCCTACTTGCTCGTGGTGGGCGAGAAGGAGCGGCAGGCTGGGCAGGTCGCCGTACGCGTGCGCGGAGGCGTCGATCTGGGGCCCATGCCCGTCGACGCATTCAGCCGACGCCTCGCCGAAGACGTCGCCCACCGGAAGTCCTGAGCTTCCGTGGCCGGTGGTTCGCGGGTCGTCGGCCTTCTGCCGTTCGTACCGGCGTGAGATCGACCCCATGGAGATGACAGCATAGCTACTGCGAACGAGCGGGACCGCGGACACCGCATCAACGGCGAGATCAACGTCCCCGAACTGCGCCTGATGGGCATCGACAACCAGCCGCTGGGCATCGTGTCCACGCGGGAGGCGATGCGGATGGCCGAAGAGGCCGACGTCGACCTGGTGGAGATCGCGCCGACCGCCCAGCCGCCGGTCGCGCGGCTCATGGACTACGGCAAGTTCAAGTACCAGGAACAGAAGCGTGCCGCCGAGGCCCGGGCCAAGCAGAAGATCATCCAGGTCAAGGAAGTGAAGTTCCGGCCCGGCACGGATGACAACGACTACAACGTCAAGCTGCGCAACCTGAACCGCTTCCTGGAAGAGGGCGACAAGGCCAAGATCACGCTGCGCTTCCGGGGGCGCGAGATGGCCCATCAGGAGTTCGGCGTGCGCCTGCTCGAGCGGATCCGTACCGACCTCGACGGGGTCGGGCAGGTCGAGTCGATGCCCAAGCTCGAAGGGCGACAGATGATCATGATCATCGCCCCCAAGAAGAAGAAGTAAGGCGCTGATTCTTCTGGTATAGTGGTGAGTTCCCCGGCGGGGCGCGCGCCATGTGCGCGTCGCCGGCAGGAGAAGCCCCTCGGGTCAGCCAAGCGCACGGTCGACGAACCGGGCCACCTGGCAGGGGTGTCAGACTGGAGCAGTCATGCCCAAGATGAAGACCAAGAAGAGCGCTGCGAAGCGCTTCCGGGTCCGCGCGAGCGGCTCGATCAAGCGGGGCCAGGCGTTCAAGCGCCACATCCTCACGAAGAAGACGACGAAGAACAAGCGTCAGCTTCGCGGTGCCACCCAGGTCCATGAGTCCGACGTGCTGAGCGTCCGGACCATGATGCCGTACGCCTGACAGGAGCCTCAGATGCCTCGAGTCAAGCGTGGTGTAACGGCACGTGCCCGCCACAAGAAGATCATCGCGATGGCCAAGGGCTTTCGCGGCCGTCGCAACAACGTGTTCCGGATCGCCAAGCAGGCGGTCATGCGGGCCGGCCAGTACGCGTACCGCGACCGCCGCACCCGCAAGCGCGTGTTCCGCTCGCTGTGGATCGCCCGGATCAACGCGGCGGCCCGCGAGCACGGCCTGAACTACAGCCGTTTCATCGCCGGCCTGAACAAGGCCGCGATCGGGCTGGACCGCAAGGTGCTGGCCGAGCTGGCGGTCAACGACAAGCCGGCGTTCGCGGCGATCGTGAGCCGCGTGAAGGCCTCGATCGGCGCCTGATCGCCGACCGGACGGGGCGCCTCGTGCGCGCCGGTCCGCAGTGATCGCATCGATGACAGGCGGAGCCCTCGCGGCTCCGCGGACGACGGGGCCGGCGACGGCCCCGTTTTCTTTCCGGCGTCCGCCGCGGGCGTGCGCCACCTTCCTCGCGGGACGGACGGGATGAACGACAGCGTGAAGCACGACGAGCAGGGCCTGGTCGACGAGGCGCGCTCCCTGGTGTCGGCTGCGGCCGACGGCGCGGCGCTCGCCAACGCGAAGGCCCGCTTCCTCGGCAAGGATGGCCTGCTGACCGCGCGGATGAAGGCGCTGGGCACCTTGACACCCGCCGAGCGCGGACCGGTGGGCAAGCGGCTGAACGAGGTCAAGCAGGCGATCGAGGCGCTGGTCGGCGCGCGCCAGCAGGCCCTCGACCAGGCGGCGCTCGATGCCCGGCTCGCCGAGGAGGCGATCGATGTCACGCTGCCCGGACGCGGCGCGGGTCGTGGCGGCGTCCATCCCGTCACGCTGACGATCGAGCGCATCGAGGCGATCTTCCGGTCGATCGGGTTCGACGTCGCCGACGGACCGGAGATCGAGGAGGACTTCTTCAACTTCACCGCGCTCAACACGCCGGAGAACCATCCGGCGCGGTCCATGCACGACACCTTCTACGTCGACGGCAAGGACGCGAACGGGCGTGGGCTGCTGCTGCGCACCCACACCAGCCCGATGCAGATCCGCTACGCGCGGATGCACTCGCCGCCGATCAAGGTGATCGCGCCGGGGAAGACCTACCGCGTCGACTCCGACGCCACGCACTCGCCGATGTTCCACCAGGTCGAAGGCATGTGGATCGACGAGGACATCTCGTTCGCCGACCTGAAGAACGTCTACTCCGAGTTCCTGCGGCGCTTCTTCGAGCGCGACGACCTCGACGTGCGTTTCCGGCCGTCGTACTTCCCCTTCACCGAGCCGTCGGCCGAGATCGACATGCGATTCGCCGACGGCCCGCTCGCCGGTCGCTGGCTCGAGGTCTCGGGCTCCGGGCAGGTGCATCCGAACGTGGTCCGAAACATCGGCCTCGATCCCGAGCGCTACGTCGGCTTCGCGTTCGGCTCGGGGATCGAACGGCTGGCGATGCTGCGCTACGGCGTCGGCGACCTGCGGATGTTCTACGAGAACGATCTGCGCTTCCTCGGGCAGTTCGCCCGCTGAGCCCCGCACGAGACACAGGGAGCCACCGATGAAATTCTCCGAACGCTGGCTGCGTGCCTACGCGAACCCCGCGATGACGAGCGACGCGCTTGCCCACGCGTTGACCATGGCCGGCCTGGAGGTCGAGGAGCGGACGCCGGCGGCGCCGCCGTTCTCCGGCGTCGTCGTCGGCCACGTGCTCGCGGTCGAGCGTCATCCGAACGCGGACAAGCTCAACGTCTGCAGGGTCGACGTCGGCGCCGGCGAGCCGCAGCAGATCGTCTGCGGCGCGCCGAACGTCGCGGCCGGCATGAAGGCGCCGTGCGCGCTGCCCGGCGCCGAGCTGCCCGGCGGCATGAAGATCGGTGTCGCGACGATGCGCGGCGTCGAGAGCCGCGGCATGCTGTGCTCGGCGCGCGAGCTCGGCCTGTCGGAGGACCACGCCGGGCTGCTGTCGCTCGATGCGTCGCTCGAACCCGGCGCGCCGCTGCGCGACGCACTCGCCCTCGACGACATGCTGTGGCTGCTCAAGCTCACGCCGAACCTCGCGCACTGCATGTCGGTGACCGGCGTCGCCCGCGAGGTCGCGGCGGTCACCGGCGCGCCGCTGAACCTGCCCGCGATCGTGCCGGTGACGCCCCAGCTCGACGAGCGTCTGCCGGTCCGCATCGAGGCGCCCGAGCTCTGCGGTCGCTTCAGCGGCCGCGTGATCCGCGGCGTCGACGCGCGCGCGGCGACGCCCGCGTGGATGAGGGAGCGACTGGAGCGCTCGGGCCAGCGTTCGATCTCGGCGCTCGTCGACATCTCGAACTACGTGATGCTCGAGCTCGGCCGCCCGACCCACGTGTTCGACCTGGCGAAGATCCGAGGCGGCCTGACCGTCCGATGGGGGCGCCCCGGCGAGCGACTCGAGCTGCTCAACGGCAACACCGTCGAGCTCGGGCCCGACGAGCACGGGCTGCCGGTCGGCGTGATCGCAGACGCGCAGTCGGTCGAGAGCCTGGCCGGCATCATGGGCGGCGAGGCGACGGCGGTCACGCTCGACACCACCGACATCTACGTCGAGGCCGCATTCTGGTGGCCCACCTCGATCGCCGGCCGCGCGCGCCGCTACAACTTCTCGACCGACGCGGCCCAGCGATTCGAGCGCGGCGTCGACGCTGCGACGACCGTCGAGCACCTCGAGTACCTGAGCCGGCTGATCGTCGACGTGTGCGGCGGGAAGGCGGGCCCGGTCGACGACACCGTCACCGGGCTGCCCGAGCGCAAGCCGGTGTCGCTGCGCGTGGCGAGGGCCCGCAAGGTCATCGGCGCGGACATCGGGCTCGCCGACTGCACGGCAGCCTTCGATCGGCTCGCGCTGGACTACACCGTCGCGCGGGGCGTGGCGGCGGACGGGGCCGACGCAGTCGTCACCGTCTCCCCGCCGACGCGCCGCTTCGACCTCGAGATCGAGGAGGACCTGATCGAGGAGGTCGTCCGGATCTGGGGCTTCGAGCGGCTGCCGGTGCGACCGCCGCGCGCGAGCGCGTCGATGCGCCCGGTGCCCGAGGACCGCCGCTCGGTATCGCTGCTGAAGCGGATCTGGGCGGATCGCGACTGGCAGGAAGTGGTCAACTTCGCCTTCGTCTCGAACGAGGTCGAGGCGCTGCTGGCGGGCGAGGGCGGCGGCGGTCCCGCGCCGATCGGGCTGCTGAACCCGATTGCCGAGACGATGGACGTGATGCGGACCTCGCTCTGGGGCGGGCTGCTCGGCAACCTGCGCCACAACCAGAACCGCAAGGCCGCTCGGGTCCGGCTGTTCGAGGTCGGGCGTGTCTTCCTGCGCGACGCCGGTGCGCCCGGCGGGCCGCTGTCCGTGCCGGGCATCGCGCAGCCTTGGCGCGTCGGCGGACTGGCCTGGGGTCCGGCGCTCGACGAGCAGTGGGGCGCGACATCCCGGGCGGTCGACTTCTTCGACGTGAAGGCCGATCTCGAAGCCGTCGCAGGCGACGGGGCGTTGCGGTTCGAGGCCGCGGTGCATCCGGCGCTTCACCCTGGCCAGGCTGCCCGGCTGCGGGACGCCGGCGGCCGGACGGTCGGCTGGCTCGGCGCGCTGCATCCGCGACTGGTCCGGCCGCTGGACCTGAGCGGACTGGCGCCGGTCCTCTTCGAGCTCGACCTCGATGTGCTGCTGCGGCGGGAGGTGCCGTCCTACCGTGAGTTCTCGCGCTTTCCGCCCGCGATCCGCGACCTCGCCTTCGTCCTGCCGGAGGGGGTCCCGGCGGCCGAGCTGCTCGCCGACATCGACGCCCTGCGCCGCTCGGACACCCTGCTGAAATCGTTGCAGGACGTGAGGCTGTTCGACGAATATCGCGGTAAGGGGTTGGAAAATAAGGAGAAAAGTCTTGCCTTCCGATTCTGGATGCAAGATACTCAGCGCACCCTCGAGGACGCCGAGGTCGATGCGGCGATGAGGGCGATCACGGCCCGGTTGGGCGAGACACGCGGAGCCCGACTGAGGTCGTCCTGACGACGCCAACGATGAATCAATCGTCCCCGTCCGATCTCGGACCCGACCTCGCGCTCGAGGCTCGTGAGCGCGATCTCGCCGCCTCGCTCGGCGTGGATGCGCTGCGTGCCGACGAGGGTTTCACGCTGACGAAGGCCGAGCTCGCCGAGATGCTGTTCGAGCGGGTGGGCCTGAACAAGCGCGAAGCCAAGGACATGGTCGAGACCTTCTTCGACGAGATCCGGGACGCGCTCGAGCGGGGCGAATCGGTCAAGCTGTCGGGCTTCGGCAACTTCCAGCTGCGCGACAAGCCGCAGCGTCCGGGCCGCAACCCCAAGACCGGGGAGGAGATCCCGATCTCCGCGCGGCGCGTGGTCACGTTCCATGCGAGCCAGAAGCTGAAGGCGCTGATCGAGCGCCTGCCGCAGGCATGAACGCGGGTCCGTCGCCGGCGGTGTGCGAGGGCGCGACCCGCCGATGAGCGCCGCCGCACCCGGCAAGAACGATGCCCGAGTGCCGCTGCCGCCGATCCCGGCGAAGCGGTACTTCACCATCGGCGAGGTCAGCGAACTCTGCGGCGTCAAGCCGCACGTCCTCCGCTACTGGGAGCAGGAGTTCACCCAGCTGCGGCCGATGAAGCGACGCGGCAACCGCCGGTACTACCAGCACCACGAGGTGCTGCTGGTCCGGCGGATCCGTGAACTGCTGTACGAGCAGGGCTTCACCATCAGCGGCGCGCGCAACCGCCTCGGCGAGGCGGCACCCGGCGGCCGTCGCCGCGATGCGCCGGCGGCCGAGCCGCCTGCGCCCGAGACCTCCGCGTCGCCCGAGGTGATCGACACCGCCGACACGGCGCCGCTGGTTGCGCTCCGCGAGGACCTGCTCGCGGCGCTCGAACTGCTCCTGCCGGACGGTCAGCCGGACCGCTGAACGAGGTGGCAGCGGTCGCGACCCGGGGGTCTGATCCAGTACCTGCCGGCGGCGACGGTCGGGTCGTCGTGCACGCCTGCGTCGTCTGCTGGACCGGGCGCGAGCAGGCAGCGCGTGCCATCGCGAGCGGCCTGCGCGACCGGATCGACCAGCTGACCGTCGTCTACTCGAATGGCCAGGATCGAGAGGAAGGCGGCGCCGGCGACTGGGTCAAGGTGCCCGACGCCTGGTTCTATGGCCGCAAGTTCCGGCGGCTCCTCGACGCCCATCGGGGCGGCGTGCTGCTGCTGGTGCAGGCCGACGCGCAGTGCGACGACTGGGGCGCGCTCGCCCGCCGCTGCGCGGAGGTCTTCGCCGCGGATCCCGGTCTGGGCGTGTGGGCGCCGGACATCGACTACACCCCGTTCACGATCGACCTGGTCCAGGTGAGGCCGCTGCCCGGCAAGGGTCTGTGCGAGGCCGTCCACACCGACGGCATCGTCTGGGCGATCGCCGAACCCGTCGTCCAGCGGCTGCGCCGGATGGACTACGACTGCAACAACCTCGGATGGGGCATCGACTGGGCGGCGCTCGCGTTCGCCCGGACGGCGCGGCTGCGCATCGTGCGGGACCGCTCGCTGCACGTCCGCCACCCGAAGGGATCCGGCTATGCGGCCCGGGCGGCGCGGGAGCAGATGGGACACTTCCTCGCCCAGTTGACGCCGCCGGAGCGGCGGCAGGTCGCGCTGCTGCGTGCCCGCATCGGGCTCGCCCGCGCCCGTCGCCGGTTGCTGCGTCTGCTCCCGATGCGGACCTCCTGAGGGGCCGGCGGGGTCTGCTATACTCTGGCGCTTTCGGGGCGTAGCGCAGCCTGGTAGCGCACCTGCATGGGGTGCAGGGGGTCGCGAGTTCAAATCCCGCCGTCCCGACCATCAGAAAACAAGGGCTTGGAGCCGAGAGGTTCCAGGCCCTTGTCCTTTCTCCACGACGACCGGAGTGGGGCGGTCTAGCATCGGGGGGGCGGCCGAACGAGGGTGGGGGAGTCTCATGCACCGGGCCGCGGTCGTCACGGCACTCGGCATCGGCCAGCTGCTGGCCTGGGGGTCGACGTTCTACCTGCCGGCGGTGCTCGCCGAGCCGATGGCCGGGGACCTCGGCGTGTCCGTGCCGACGGTCTTCCTGGCGTTCTCGGTGGCGATGGTCGGCTCGGCGCTGGTCGGCCCGTCGGCGGGCCGCGCGATCGACCGCTGGGGCGGCCGCCCGGTGCTGGTCGGCACGAACCTGCTGTTCGCGGCAGGACTCGCCGCCCTGGGCGCCGCATGGGACGGGCCCACGCTGTTCCTCGCCTGGGGGCTGGTGGGCCTGGCGATGGGCGCAGGGCTGTACGAGGCCGCGTTCGCGACCGTGGTGCGGCTCTACGGGACCGCGGCGAAGGACACGATCACCGGGATCACGCTGTTCGGCGGCTTCGCGAGCACGGTCGGCTGGCCGCTGTCGGCATGGATGGAGGCACGCTGGGGTTGGCGGGGCGCGTGCGTCGGGTGGGCGCTGCTGCACCTGGGTGTCGCGCTGCCGCTTCACGCCTGTCTGCCGAGGGCACCGGCCGGGCCGGCCCGTGCGGCCCGTCCGGTGGACGGGTCGACCGTGGGACGGGCGGTTCCGGACGGGCGCCGCGCCGGCGCAGGCACCGCAGCGGCAGCCGGCGCAGGCGCCGGCAGCGGCCTCGGTACGCACGGCGCGAGCGAGCGGGGTGTCGGGCCCGGCACCCGCGAGCGCCTCGCGACGGTCCTGCTCGCCTTCCTGTTCGCCTCGACCTGGTTCGTGACGACCTCGTTCGCCGCCCACGGCCCGCGGCTGCTGGAGGCGGCCGGCGCGACCGCCGCCGCGGCGGTGGCGGTGGGCGCGATCGTGGGACCCGCCCAGGTCCTCGGCCGCCTGACGCAGTTCTGGCCGCTGCGCCGCGCGGATCCGCTCAAGGTCGCGGGGGTGGCGACCCTCGGTCATCCGGCCGCGGTGCTGGTGCTGCTGATCGGAGGACCGGCGTTCGCGCCGCTGTTCGCGCTGCTTCACGGCGCCGGCGGGGGCCTGATGACCATCGCCCGTGGCGCGCTGCCGCTCGCGCTGTTCGGGCCGGTCGGCTACGGCGAGCGGCAGGGCGTGCTGATGGCGCCGACACGGGTCGCGCAGGCGGTGGCCCCCTACCTGTTCGGCCTGGCGCTCGAGCGCTGGGGGGCGCAGGCACTGTGGGGCTCGGCCGCGCTGTGCGTGGCCGGCTGGCTCGCGCTGCGTGCGCTGCCGCGGCCGGTGCCGGAATGAAGACGGCCCGCACGAGGCGGGCCGTCCGTTCGGTTCGACGCGGGTCGGGATCAGGCCGCGCGGCGGCTCTCGTCCTGCGGCGAGCGCTCGATGGCATCGAGCCGCTCGCCCAGCCGCTGCAGCGCCGCCCGGCGCTCATCGAGCGTCGGCAGCCGGTGGTAGGCGCGCTGCGCGTCGCCGCGCACCGCATGGTCCAGGCAGGCACCGATCACGTCCGGGCGCACGCCCATCTCGGCCAGCAGCGCGGCCGCGGTTCGGCGCAGGTCCAGCGGGGTCCACGCGCCGCCGGCGAGCAGCAGCGTCGTCGTGCCGCTCGCGCGGCCGCGGATGTGGCTGCCGCGCTGGCGGTCGCGGATCTGCTTGCCCAGCGCCTTCGGCGACAGTGCCTCCGACGCGTAGCGGCCCGGGAAGACCCACACGTCCGACCGGCGGGTCTCGCCCTCGGGCTGAAAGTGGCGGATCGCGAAGTCGGACAGCGGCACCACGTGATCGCGGCCGCTGTGGCTGTGCGACGCGGGGATCGTCCAGGTGCGCGCCTCGAGGTCGATGTCCTGCCAGCGCGCGTGCGCGATCTCGCCGATCCGTGCGCCGGTGGCGAGCATCAGCCAGATCGCGTGACGGATGTGGCGGGCGAGGCGCGCGCCGCGCATCTTCGAGGCGAGCTCGGCGACCTCGTCGTCGGTCAGCCGGCGACGGCGCGCCTGCGGCGCGCCGCCGAAGTCGGCCTTGCGCAGGGTGGCGGTCGGGTCGGCCTCGACGAAGCCGGCCTGCACCGCCCAGCGGAACATCTGGCGCAGGTCGGCGAGCACGCAGCCGGCCTGGCGGGCCGAACCGCGCTCGACGATGCGCTCGAGCACCGCGACGACCTGGCCACGCCGCACCGAGTTCGCCACCGCGTCACCCAGCGTCGGCAGCACGTCCTTGTGCATGCTGCGGCGGACGGACTCGCCGGCGTCCTTGCGGCCGGCCAGCGCGGCGACGCGCCAGCGATCGAAGACCTCGGCGACATCGAGCGTCAACACCTGCCGAGGCGCGGCCGGCGGGGTGTCGAACAGCGGCCCCGCACCGTCGCGCGCGGCGATCCAGTCGGCGGCCAGGCCCTTGGCCGGCACCGAGGTCACCGACGAGGCCGGCGCCTGCTGGAGCGCGCGGGCGGTTGCCGCTGCGGGTACGGCGTCCTCGACACGACGCATCCGCTCCGCGTTCAGTCGGATCTCGGCGAGTGTCCGGTCCGGCCAGGTGCCGACCTTGATCTCGCGCTGCCGGCCGGGCTCGCCGAGGCCGACGGAGAAGTCGACGACGACGCGGCGCACGGGGCGTGGTTCGATCCGCACCACGCCGGTGATGCCGGTGGCGTCGGTCAGCCGACGGCCGATGTCGGATTCGTTGAGGCGTTCCAGTTCGTGGTTCGACAGCATGGAGGCGATTCCAGCGGAGGCTCGCGAAGGGGTCTGCGCATTACTGCCCGGCTGGCTTCGCGCGGCATCCGTCGGCCGTGCAGCGGTACGGATCGGGGCCCCGAACGGCAGGTGCTGTCGGTTCGCCGCGACACCCGGCCGTATGATCCGGGCCATGACGCGCGTGCTGCTGGCCGGCGGCGGCCATACCCATCTGGTCGCCGGACCCCTCGTCGCGGCGGCCGCCCGGGGCGCCTCGCTGGCCCTGGTCGCGCCGTCCCCGCGGCTGCTGTATTCCGGGATGATGCCGGGCTGGCTCGCTGGCCGGCATCCGTTCGAGGCGTGCGCGATCGACCTGCGGCGGGTCGCCGAGGCGTCCGGCATCGACTGGATCGAGGATGCCGTGGTCGGGCTGGACCTCGCGGCCCGATGCGTGGTGGGCGCCGGCGGTCGCCGGTACCCGTACGAACTGCTGTCCCTGAACGTGGGCTCGGAGAACCCGCCGGGCGCGTCCGGGCTGGAGGGCGATCCGGTCACGGTGCTCGGCGCGAAGCCGTTCGAGGCCTTCGTCGCAGGATGGACGGCGTGGCTCGCGTCGGCGCCGGCCGCCCCGCGCTGCGTCGTCGTCGGCGGCGGTGCGGCGGCGGTGGAGATCGCCTTCGCGCTCGCCGCGCGGTGTGCATCGGGCGGGCCGATGGCCGGCGGCCGCGTCGAGCTTGCGACGGCGGGCGACGCGCTGCTGCCGGGGCTGTCCCGGATGGCCGCGGCGATCGCGGCACGCAGCCTCGCGCGGCGCGGCGTCGCGCTCCGCTTCGGGCTGCGCTACGTCGGCACCGACGACGGCGCGGCGCGCTTCGTCGCGACGCGGGACGCCGTGGTCGCGTTCCCGGCCGATCTGGTCGTGGTCGCGACCGGCGGCCGGCCTCCCGGCTGGCTGACCGAGGCCGCTCGGGCCGCCGGCCTGCCGGTGGGCCCCGAGGGGGGCGTCGCCGTCGACGCCTGCCTGCGCTCGCCGGCCGACGACCGGGTGTTCGCCGCCGGCGACTGCGCCAGCATCGCCGGCGGCACGGTGCCGAAATCGGGGGTCCACGCGCTGAGGCAGGGGGCGCCGCTCGCGGCATCGATCCTGGCCCGTCTCGGCGGCGCGGATCCGCGCTGCGAGGGGCCGGCCCGCTACGTGCCGCAGCGACGCGCGCTCGCGCTGCTCGACCGCTGCGACGGCAGTGCGATCGCGGCCTGGGGCACGCTCGGCGCCGCCGGCCCCGTCTTCGCCCGCTGGAAGCACCGGATCGATCGCGGTTTCGTCGCGCGCTTTCCGCGCGACGACGCGCGGCCCGGCGACGCGGTGTAAGGTGGCGGCTCGCGTCGCCGACCGCTCGCCGAGCCCGGCGCCCCGTCGAGTGCGAAGCGCGCCGCGAGCGCCGACGCCACCCCCCGACCTGCCCCCGTCCGACCCGGAAACCGCCATGCACGAGGTCCTGCCGCTCCTCCAGAAGACCGATTTCCCCCCGATCGCGCGGCGCGGTCTGTCGACGCTGCAGGTGAACCTCGGCTATGTCTGCAACCAGACCTGCCAGCACTGCCATGTCAACGCCGGCCCGAACCGCACGGAATCGATGGACGGAGCCACCGTCGACGCGGTGATCGACGCGCTGCACGCCACGCGCGCGTCCACGCTCGACCTGACCGGGGGGGCGCCGGAGCTGAATCCGCACTTCCGTCGTCTCGTCCGCGCCGCCCGCGGGGCCGGCGTCCGGGTCATCGACCGCTGCAACCTGACCGTGCTGTCGGAGCCCGGCCAGGAGGACCTCGCCGGATTCCTGGCCGCGCAGGGCGTCGAGGTCACGGCGTCGCTGCCGTGCTACCTGGAGGACAACGTCGACGCGCAGCGCGGCCGCGGCGTCTACACCCGCAGCGTCGACGGCCTGCGCCGGCTGAACGCGCTGGGCTACGGTGCGGGTGACGGCCGTCTGGTGCTGAACCTGGTCTACAACCCGCTCGGCCCGTCGCTGCCGCCGCCGCAGGCCGCGCTCGAGGACGACTACCGGCGGATGCTCGGCGAGCGCTTCGGGATCCGCTTCGACCGGCTGCTGACGCTCGCCAACATGCCGATCCAGCGCTTCGGCTCGACGCTGGTCTCCAAGGGCGCGTTCGGCGGCTACATGGCGTTGCTCAAGGGCGCGCACCGGGCGGAGAACCTCGACGCGGTGATGTGCCGCGACCTCGTCAGCGTCGACTGGCGCGGCGGGGTCTACGACTGCGACTTCAACCAGATGCTCGGGCTGCCGCTGCGCGCCGGCGGGCGTGCGCGCACGCACGTGAGCGAGCTCGCCGCGACCGCGCTCGTCGGGCTGCCGATCGTGGTCCGCGACCACTGCTACGGCTGCACGGCAGGACAGGGCAGCTCCTGCGGCGGCGCGCTCGCGGCCTGAGCGATGGCGGAGGCGCCTCGCCCCGAGCCGGCCGTGCGGCACGGCCGCAGCGGCCCGCCCGACGGCCGCTCGATCGCGACGATCGCGACGATCGCGACGATCGCGACGATCGCGCGGCCTCGCGAGACCGACCGCGCGCCCGCGTGAGCGGCCCGACCGACGAGGCGGGACCGACCCGCGACACGCGGGCTCGGCGCTCCCGAACGCGCTGGCTCGTCGCGCTGGTCGCGGCGCTCGCCGTGGCCGCCTTCTTCGCCTTCGACCTCGAGCGGCTGCTGACCCTCGATGCGCTGAAGGCCTCGCGCGACGCGCTGCAGGCGCAGGTCGACGCGCAGCCCCTCGCGAGCGCGGCGATCTACGTCCTGGTCTACGTGATCGCGGCCGCGCTGTCGCTGCCCGGCGCGGCGACCGCGATGACCCTGCTCGGCGGCGCGCTGTTCGGGCTCGCGGGCGGCCTCGTGCTCGCGTCGTTCGCCTCGAGCCTCGGCGCCACGCTCGCCTTCCTCGCCGCGCGCTTCCTGCTGCGCGACGCGGTCCTGGCCCGCTTCGGCACGCGGCTGGCCGCGATCGACGCGGGGCTGCGGCGCGACGGCGCGTTCTACCTGTTCTCGATCCGCCTGATCCCGCTGTTCCCGTTCTTCCTCGTGAACCTCGCGATGGGGCTCACCCCGATCGCGACCCGGACCTTCTACCTCGCGAGCCAGCTCGGGATGCTGCCCGGCACGCTCGTCTACGTGAATGCGGGCACCGAGCTCGCGCGGCTCGAGTCGGCGCGCGGCCTGCTGTCGCCGGCACTGCTCGCGTCGTTCGTGCTGCTCGGCCTGTTCCCGCTGCTGGCGCGACGGGCGCTGGAGGCGATCGCGCGGCGCCGCGTCTACCGCGGCTGGACGAAGCCCGCGCGCTTCGACCGCAACCTGGTCGTCATCGGTGCGGGCAGCGGCGGGCTGGTCACCGCCTACATCGCGGCGACGGTCAGGGCGTCGGTGACCCTGGTCGAGCGGCACCGGATGGGCGGCGACTGCCTGAACACCGGCTGCGTGCCGTCGAAGGCGCTGCTGCGCACCGCGAAACTCGTTGCGCAGGCGCGCCGCTCGGCCGACTGGGGCATCCGCCGGATGGACGTCGAGCTCGACTTCGGCGAGGTGATGGCGCGGGTCCGCCGCGTGATCGCCGACATCGAGCCGCACGATTCGGTCGAGCGCTACACCGGGCTCGGCGTCGACGTGGCGCTCGGCGCCGCGACCATCCGCTCGCCGTGGGAGGTCGAGGTCCGCGCGGCCGACGGCACGACCCGCCTGATCCGGACCCGCGCGATCGTCGTCGCGACCGGCGCGCGACCGGTGCTGCCCGCGATCCCCGGCCTCGCCGATGCCCGCCCGCTCACCTCGGACACCGTCTGGGACCTGCGGACGCTGCCGCGCCGGCTGCTGGTGCTGGGCGGCGGTCCGATCGGCTGCGAGCTCGCGCTGGCCTTCGCGCGTCTCGGGTCGATGGTGACGATCGTCGAGGCCTCGCCGCGGCTGCTGTCCCGGGAGGACGACGAGGTCTCGGCCTTCGTCGCCGAGCGCCTGGCCGGCGAAGGCATCGAGGTCCGCCGCGGCCACCGGGCGCTTCGGGTGGAGCTGGCGGGAGCGGAGCGGGTGATGGTCGTGTCGGACGCCGACGGCGAGCGACGCATCCCGTTCGACGAGGTGCTCTGTGCGGTCGGACGGCGCGCGAACGTCGAGGGGCTCGGGCTCGAGGCGCTCGGGGTGCCGCTCGCTGCCGACGGCACGGTCGCCGTCGACGCGTCGCTGCGTACGCGCCTGCCGAACGTCTACGCGGTGGGCGACGTGGCCGGGCCGTACCAGTTCACGCACGCCGCCGCGCACATGGCCTGGTACGCGGCGGTCAACGCGCTGTTCGGGGGAGTGCGACGCTGGCGGGTGGACTGGCGGCTGATGCCGGCGGTCACCTTCGTCGACCCGGAGGTTGCTCGTGTCGGGCTGAACGAGCGCGAGGCGCGAGCGGGCGGGGTCGCGTTCGAGGTCACCCGCTACGGGCTCGACGACCTCGACCGCGCGATCGCCGACGGTGCGGCCCGCGGCTGGGTCAAGGTGCTGACCGCGCCCGGCAGCGATCGCATCCTCGGCGCGACGATCGTCGGCGAGCACGCGGGCGAGTCGATCGCCGGCTTCGTCGCCGCGATGAAGCACGGCCACGGTCTGAACGCGATCCTGGGGACGATCCACGCCTATCCCACCTTCGCGGAGTCGGCGAAGTTCACGGCCGGTGCGTGGAAGCGGGCCCGTGCGCCGCAGCGGCTGCTCGGCTGGGTCGCGCGCTGGCAACGCTGGAGGCTCGGGTGAAGGCGCCGGCCCGTCGCCGCCGGATGCCGGCCGTGCTGCCGGCCGTGCTGCCGGCGTTCGCCGCCTCGGCCGTCCGGTCGCGGGCGACGTCGCCGGCCGCATCGCCCGACGACGCGCCCGGCCTGCCGCTCGTGTCCGCCGAGCCCGACCGCAACCTCGTCCGCGAGTCCGCGTGCCGCTCGCGCGCCGCGTCGTCGTCCGGGACCTGAACGACCGCCGATGAGCACCGCCGCGCCGACACTCTCCGTCGTCATCCCCGCGCTCGACGAGGCCGCGTCGATCGCGCGCGTCGTGCGCGACGCGCGCGCGCAGGCCGACGAGGTCGTCGTCGTCGACGGCGGCAGCGTCGACGGCACCCCCGCGATCGCGGCCGACGCCGGCGCCCGGGTGATCGCCGCGCCGCGCGGCCGGGCGTCGCAGATGAACGCCGGCGCCGCCCGGGCCACCGGCGGCCTGCTGCTCTTCCTGCACGCCGACGTGCGGCTGCCCCCGGGCGCCGGCGATGCGGTGCGCGCCGCCACTGCCGCCGGCGCCCGCTGGGGGCGCTTCGACGTGCGGCTCGACTCGCCGCGTCGTGCGCTCGCCGTGGTCGGCGCGATGATGAACCTGCGCTCGCGGCTCACCGGCATCGCGACCGGCGACCAGACGATCTTCGTCGACCGAGCGCTCTGGGACGCGCTCGGCGGTTTCGCCGCGATCCCGCTGATGGAGGACGTCGAGTTCTGCGCTCGCGCCCGCCGCGTCGCGCGCTGCGCCTGCCTGGGCGAGCGGGTCACGGTGTCGGCGCGCCGCTGGGAGCGGCGCGGCGTCGCGCGGACCGTCGTCGAGATGTGGGCCTGGCGGGCGGCCTATGCGCTCGGTGCGTCACCCGAGTGGCTGCACCGCCGGTACTACGGTCGGCGATGACGACCCGCCTGATCGTGTTCGCGAAGCTGCCGGTCCCCGGGCGGGTGAAGACGCGCCTCGCCGCGACGGTGGGCGAGGCCGCGGCGCTAGATGCCCACCGCAGGCTGTTCGCCGCGACCCTCGCGCTCGCGCGCGACGGCGCGGTCGGCCGGCGCGAGCTGCGGTACGACGATTGCGGCAGGCCCCCCGACGCACCGACGCGCGCCGCCCTCGAGGCACTCGCGGATGCGGGCTGGTCGGTCGGTCCGCAGCGGGGCGCGGACCTGGGCGCGAGGATGCGCGAGGCGCTGGAGGACGCGCTTGCGGCCGGCGACCGTGCGGTGCTCATCGGCTGCGACTGCCCGGTGCTGCGACCCGACGACCTCGCCGCCGCGTTCGCGGCGCTCGACGCGCACGACGCGGTGCTCGCGCCCGCCGAGGATGGCGGCTACGCGCTCGTCGGCCTCGCACGTCCGCTGCCCGGACTCTTCGACGGCATCGACTGGGGCACCGGCACCGTGCTGGAGGCGACCCGCGGGCGCCTGGCTGCCGCCGGTGCCCGCTGGCACGAGCTGCGGACCGTCTGGGACGTGGACGTCGAGGCGGACCTGGCGCGCTGGGCCGCCTCGCGGGGCGCAGCGTCCTAGGGTCGGCGGGTGCTGTCTCGCGACGCGTTCAGGCGTCGGACCCCGGCACGCCCGGCGACCCGCGGGCTGCCATCGCCGCAGCCGCGATCGCCGCGTCGGCCGCGGCGTCGGCCTCGAGCCCGGGGCCGTCGGCGTCGACGAATTCCGGGAACCGGGTGAACAGCATGTCGATCGGCTGGGGCTGACCGAACAGATCGCCCTGCAGGTAGTCGACGCCCATCTCGCGCAGCCGCTCGTAGACGCCCTGGCTGTGCACGTGCTCGGCGATCGTCCGCAGGTTCAGTCGACGCGCCACGCGCACGGTCGACATCACGATCTCCTCGTCGATCGGGCTGGTCGCGACGTTGCGGATGAACGAACCGTCGATCTTCAGGTAGTCGAGCGGGAAGCGCTTCAGGTACTCGAAGGTGGCCAGCCCGGTACCGAAGTCGTCGAGCGCGATCCCGAAGCCTTCCGCCTTCAGCTCGTCGACCAGCCGGGACGCGGCCGACGGATTGCGGATCGCCTCGCTCTCGGTGATCTCGAACACCAGCTTGGACGCCGGCAGGTCGTAGAGCGCGCGTTGCTGCCGGATGTACTCGGCGATCGCGCCGTCGCTCATCGTGGCACCCGACAGGTTGATCGAGCACTTGTGGGTGCGCGCGAGCGCCTGCGGATTCGTCGCCAGCCACTCGAAGGCCCGCTTGACCACCGCACGGTCGAAGGCGACCGACATCTGCGCCTGCACGGTCAGCGTCAGGAACTCGGGCGGCTGGATCAGCCCGCCGTCGCGGTCGCGCAGCCGCGTCAGCACCTCGTAGGAGATCGTGCCCTCGGGCGCCTCCGGGTCGACCACCGGCTGCGCGTAGAGCTCGAGCCGCGTCTCGCGGACCGCCTCGCGGATGTGCTCGACCTTGCTCTGATGCGCCCGGCGCGAGTCGATCATCATCTGCGACAGCGGCTCGACGAAAAGCTGCGGATCCCGAACGGAGGCGGCGATCGCGAGCGCGTCGGACAGCGAGGACAGGCAGTCCTCGCTGTTGATCAGCGCGTGGCGATCGATCAGCAGGCCGCCGACGCAGGCCTGCAGCCGCAGGTTGCCGTGTTCTGTCGCGAAGCGCTGGCCCGCGAGCTGCGAGTAGGCCTCGCGCGCCACGGTACGGACCTGGGCCACGGTGTCGGCCTCGATCACCAGCGCGTAGCGACCGGCGGACAGCCGCGCCGCGATCTGTGCGCCCGGCTGACGCAGCAGCAGCGCCGCGGTCGCCTGCTCGAGCTGCATCGCAGGGATCGGTCCGCACAGGTCGCTGACCGAGTCGAAGTTGGTCAGGTGCACGCCGATCAGGCCGAAGTTCGGCCGCTGCGTCGACGCGAGCCGATCGCCGAACTCCGACAGCAGGCCGCGGTCGTTCAGCAGCCCGGTGGTCATGTCCTGGCGGGCCTGGCGGGCGACGCGCAGCAGCGCCAGCCGGCGGTCGGCCGCCACCGCCTGCAGCACCAGCGCGACCACCAGCGCGCAGAACACCATCACCGCCGCCTCGATCGAGCGGTGGAAGCCGTCGCCGGCGAGCGGCACCTGGTAGGCGCGCGTGGCGAGCAGCGGCAGCGCCGAGAGCAGCAGCGTCAGCGCGTTCGCGCGCTCGTCCATCCTGATCGCGCTCCAGGCGATGATCGGGAAGAACAGGTACTGAAGCACGTTGGCGATCTCGGGCTGGCCGAGGGCGGCGAGCACCAGGCTGGCGCACGCGACCGCGACCGTCATCAGCACGCTCGACAGGTCGAACAGCGGTACCGGCTGCTCGCCGGCGTCGAGCTGGGGCAGCGAGTCGTCGAGCCAGGCGAGCACCGCGGGCGCGACCATCAGCGTGCCGAGCGCCACGACGAGCCAGGTGCCGAGGAAGGCATGCAGCGGGTGGATCTCCGGGAGACCGCCGAACGCCGAGCCGGCGGCGGTGGCCACCAGGGCCGCCACCGGCGCGCCGACGAGCAGCGTCGTGGCCAGGAATCGGACCACCGCCTCGAGCCGGTACTCGGCGGGCTTCCAGTCGCCGAGCCGCCGCAGCACGAGGACCGGCAGCGCCGAGCCGGCGAGCGTCACGAGGCCCGCCGCGATCGCCAGGGCCGGCGCCCGGTACACGACTGCGCCGTAGGCGATCGCGCCCACCGCCGCCGGCAGCGTCCAGCCGAGACCATGGCGCCAGCCGAACGCGAACGCGACGCCTGCCGCCGGCCAGAAGAGGAGCTGGGTCGCCTCGCCGTGGGAGACGAGCCGCGCGAGGAGGCAGAAGACGAAGGTGAGGCCCGCGACGAGCAGCGCGCGCGGCAGGGCGGGCAGGGCGGAGTCGGCCGGAGCCGGTGGATTGAGCAAGCGGGATGGGATTTCGTTCGTTGGGCGAGTGTACCGCAGCGGTCGCGCACGCCGGCGCCCGGCCTCCCCCTCAGTCCGCCATCAGCTCGCGCAGCACGAAGGGCAGGATCCCGCCGTGCCGGAAGTAGTCGACCTCGATCGGCGTATCGATCCGCGACAGCAGCCTCACCGTACGAACGCTGCCGTCGACCGAACGGACCGTCATGCCGATCTCCTGCTGCGGCCGCATCCTCTCGGGGAACGCGATGTCGAAGGTCTCGTCGCCGCGCAGTCCGAGCGAGGCCCACGAGTCGCCGCCCTGGAACTGCAGCGGCAGAACGCCCATGCCGACGAGGTTCGAGCGGTGGATCCGCTCGAAGCTGCGGGCCACGACGGCACGCACGCCGAGCAGCTGGGTCCCCTTGGCCGCCCAGTCGCGCGACGATCCGGTGCCGTACTCCTCGCCGCCGAAGATCACCGTCGGGACGCCCTCGGAGCGGTATCGCATCGCCGCGTCGTAGATCGGCAGCGTCTCGCCGCTCGGCTGGTGGACCGTCACCCCGCCCTCGACGCGCGCACCGTCCGCCCGCGGCGGTACCGTCAGGTTGCGGATCCGTACGTTCGCGAAGGTGCCGCGCATCATCACCTCGTGGTGGCCGCGGCGCGCGCCGTACGAGTTGAAGTCGGCCTTCCCGACGCCGTGCTCCCGCAGCCAGCGACCGGCCGGCGAGTCCGCCCCGATCGAGCCGGCGGGCGAGATGTGGTCGGTCGTGATCGAATCTCCGAACAGCCCGAGCGCACGGGCGCCGACGATCGAGCCCGAAGGCTGCGGCGTCATCGAGAAGTCGCGGAAGAACGGCGGCTCGGCGATGTAGGTCGAGGCCGGCCAGTCGTAGACCTGGCCGGTGGCCGCGGGCACCGCGTTCCACAGCGGGTGATCCTTGGTCGGGTTCCTGTAGAGGCGCTCGAAGGTCTTCGGATCCATCGCGTACTTCATCAGCGCGTGGATCTCGTCGCTGCTCGGCCAGACGTCGCCGATGAACACCTCGCGGCCCTGCGGATCGCGGCCCAGCGGCTCGGTCATCAGGTCGACGTCCATGTTGCCGGCGATCGCGTAGGCGACCACCAGCGGCGGCGACGCGAGGAAGTTGGCGCGCAGGTTCGGGTGGATCCGAGCCTCGAAGTTCCGGTTGCCCGACAGCACCGCCGCGCAGACCAGGTCGTTGGCGACGATCGCCTCGTTGATCTCCGGCGCGAGATCGCCCGCGTTGCCGATGCAGGTGGTGCAGCCGTAGGCGGCCAGCGCGAAGCCCAGGTCCGCGAGCGGCTCGAGCAGCTTCGCGCGGCGCAGGTACTCGGTGACCACGCGCGAGCCGGGCGCGAGCGAGGTCTTCACGTGGGGCGCGACCTTGAGCCCGCGCGCCGCCGCCTTCTTCGCCAGCAGCCCCGCGGCGAGCATCACGCCCGGGTTCGAGGTGTTGGTGCACGAGGTGATGGCCGCGATCAGCACGTCGCCGTGGCGCAGCCGCAGCCCGGACGGCGTCTCCACCGACCGGCTCAGCTCGGCGGCCGGCTTCGCGAAGCCGTTGTCCGCGACCGGTGCGGAGAACAGCTCGGCGAAGGTGGCCTTGACGTTCCCGATCTCGATCCGGTCCTGCGGCCGCTTCGGGCCGGCGACCGAGGGCACCACGCTCGAGAGGTCGAGCTCCACCACCCTGGAGTAGTCGAGCTCGCCGGGCATCGGCACGCCGAACAGCCCCTGCTGCCGGAAGTAGGCCTCGAAGAGCGCGACCTCGGCCTGCGTGCGCCCCGAGCCCTCGAAGTAGGCGAGGGTGCGCTCGTCGACGGGAAAGAAGCCCATCGTCGCGCCGTACTCGGGCGCCATGTTCGCGATGGTCGCGCGGTCAGGGACCGCGAGGCTCGCCGTCCCCTCGCCGAAGAACTCGACGAAGGTGCCGACGACCTTCTCCCGCCGCAGCATCTCGGTGATCCGCAGCACCAGGTCGGTGGCGGTCACGCCCTCGCGAAGCCGCCCCTTCAGGTGGACGCCGACCACGTCGGGCGTCAGGAAGTAGACCGGCTGGCCGAGCATGCCGGCCTCGGCCTCGATCCCGCCCACGCCCCAGCCGACGACACCGATGCCGTTGATCATCGTCGTGTGGCTGTCGGTGCCGACCAGCGTGTCGGGATAGACGATCCGCGATCGTCCGTGCCCGCGCACGTGCACGCCGCGCGCGAGGTGCTCCAGGTTGACCTGGTGGACGATGCCGATGCCCGGCGGGACGACCTTGAAGGTGTCGAAGGCCTGCATCCCCCACTTCATGAACTGGTAGCGCTCCGCGTTGCGGCTGAACTCCAGCTTCATGTTCAGGTCCAGCGCATCGGGCGTGCCGTAGTGGTCGATCATCACCGAGTGGTCGACGACCAGGTCGACCGGCACCAGCGGCTCGATCCGCTTCGGATCCCGGCCCATCGCCGCGGCGACGCTGCGCATCGCCGCGAGGTCCGCGAGCAGCGGCACGCCGGTGAAGTCCTGCAGCACGACGCGTGCGACGATGAACGGGATCTCCTCGACGCGCCGCGCGTTCGGCCTCCAGCCGGCGAGCTGCTCGACGTGCTGCGCGGTCACCTTCCTGCCGTCGACGTTGCGCAGCACCGACTCGAGGACGATCCGGATCGAGACCGGCAGCCTTCGCACGTTCGGGAAGGTCTTCGCGAGCGCGGGCAGCGAGTGGAAGCGCGCGCCCGGGCCGGCCGCGAGCTGGAGGGTCTTCAGGGTCCTGAACGCGTCATCGGCCATCTGGGTCCTCTCGACGGGTCACGGTCGTGGGGGGGCAGGCGTCGCGCCGGGCGGCGGCGGCGTCACTGCGACGGGGGGGCTGGCCGCGCGGGCGGCGGTACGGCGCGCGGCGTGCGCGTCGGCGGTTCGGCGCGGAAGGTGCCGTCGTCCATGTTCAGCGTGCCCATGCCGGGCACGACCAGGTCTCCGGGCCGCTGTCCGGGCTCGCAGGCGCCGAGCCAGCGGGCGACGACCGCCTCGCGGTCCTCGCGCGGGCGCACGCCGGCGGCCGCGTGCTGGACGATCGTGTCGATCCGGTATTCGTTCTCGAAGTCGCCGGTGGCCACGGCGCGGCTCGTCACCGTGGACTTGCCCTCGCGGCAGATCGATTCGGCCACCCAGGCCTCGCCCGAGCGGACGAACTCGCCGAGGCTGCACGAGCCGCGCGGCCCCGGACTGCGGTCGAGGTGCGCACGCTCGGAATCGGTCTGCTCGCCGACGCAGAACCGCGTCGGAGGCAGGCCGAGCGAGTCGGCATTGGTGCTGCGGACCTCCCAGAGACCCGGGCGGCGCTTCGGATGGGCCTCGACCGACGCAGGCTCGCCGAGTGCCGTGGCCATCGCCGCGAGCAGCACGACCGCGGCCAGCCGCGGTCGCGGCGGCGCCCGCCGCGCGCCACGCGCCGCCCCCGCGGTCGCGCGCGGGGGGCGGGGTGGGGCAGGGGCGGCCATCACGCGGCGTCGCGGCGCGCGATCACTGCTTCGCCGGTTCTGCCTTGGCCTCGCGCTCGGCGGCGACCTGCTGGTCGTGCTGGCACGAGTCGACGATCCGCTGGCCGGTCTGCGTGTTCAGCAGCATCGACTTGAACGGGATCTGGACGAGCAGCACGCGGCCGCGCGTGTCTTCGAGGCGGACGGCGCCGGTCCTGGAGGCGACGGGCTTCATCACCCAGACGTCCTTCTTGTAGCGGACGTCGACATAGCCATCGAAGATGGGGTTCTTCTCGACGAAGACCTCGAACTTCTCGTCGCAGACGTACTTGCCGTAGTGGACGAGCGTCGCGGCCTGGCGCTGTTCCTCGTCGGCGTGCGGCAGCTCCGCCATCTGTTCGGCGGTGGTGGGCGGCGGGACGTTGGCGGGGCGCTTCGCGGGCTTCGCGGCGGCGGGCTTCTGCGGCGCGGTGGCGGGCTTGGCAGCAGGTGCGGCCGCGGGCTTGACGGCAGGCTCTGCAGCGAGCGCCGCGGCGCTCAGCACGGTGGCCGCGAAGGCGGCGAGTGCACGCGACACGAGGTGGGACGGCTGGGACACGGACGACTCTCCAGGAGGCACCAAACCGCCATTGTCGCCCGGCGGCGCCGGGAAGGGGGTCGCGCGTCTCGCCGCGCGGCGCCGGACCCCGCCCCGGCAGGAGACCGCCCGTTCCCGCCGCAGCGGCCGCGCGGTCGCTGCGGCCCCCCCCCCCCGGGCGGGGGCGGGCGGCCGCCGCCGCGGGCTCAGGGAAGGAGGTGGGCGACGCCGTCGCGCTCCTCGAGCAGTTCCTTCAGCGTGAGGTCCATGCGCTCTCGGCTGAACGCGTCGACCTCGAGCCCCTGGACGATCTCGTAGCCGCCGTCCTTGCAGACCACCGGATAGCCGTACATCACGTCCTGCGGAATGCCGTACGAGCCGTCCGACGGGATGCCCATCGTGGTCCACTCGCCGTTCGTGCCCAGCGCCCAGTCGCGCATGTGGTCGATCGCGGCGTTGGCCGCCGAGGCCGCCGACGACAGGCCGCGCGCCTCGATGATGGCCGCGCCGCGCTTGCCGACGGTGGGCAGGAACGTGTCCTTGTTCCAAACCGGGTCGGCGATCATCGCCTTCACCGACTGGCCGTCGATCGTCGCGAAGCGGTAGTCGGCGTACATCGTCGGGGAGTGGTTGCCCCAGACGCACAGCTTGCGGATCGCCGCGACCGGCTTGCCGGTCCTGGCCGCGATCTGCGACAGCGCCCGGTTGTGGTCCAGGCGCAGCATCGCGGTGAAGTGCTTCTTCGGCAGGTCCGGCGCCGACTTCATCGCGATGTAGGCGTTGGTGTTCGCCGGGTTGCCGACGACCAGCACGCGGACGTCGCGCGAGGCGACCGCGTTGAGGGCCTTGCCCTGGGCGGTGAAGATCTGCGCGTTCGCCGCGAGCAGGTCCTTGCGCTCCATGCCCGGGCCGCGCGGACGGGCGCCGACCAGCAGCGCGTAGTCGGCGTCCTTGAACGCGGTCATCGGGTCGCCGTGCGCGCTCATGCCCGCCAGCAGCGGGAACGCGCAGTCCTCGAGCTCCATCATCACGCCCCTGAGGGCCTTCTGGGCCTTCTCGTCGGGGATCTCCAGCAGCTGCAGGATCACCGGCTGGTCCTTGCCCAGCATGTCGCCGTTGGCGATCCGGAACAGCAGCGAGTAACCGATCTGGCCGGCGGCGCCGGTGACGGCGACGCGTTTGGCGGGCTTGCTCATGGTCGTCCTTGGGAGGGGTCGAAATCGAGCGCGAGTGTAGGAGCGGGGCCGATGGAGTGTCAACTTGGAGAGATAACTTATATAAGACATCAGATGCTGGACAAGCGGAGCCGCGCATGGTCAGATGCGGCGCCATGAGCTCGGTCACCTTCAGCCCGCTGTATCGCCAGATCCGCGATCGGCTGGTGGGCAGCCTGCAGTCGGGCGAGTGGCGTCCCGGCGAGGCGATCCCGAGCGAGATCGACCTCGCCGCGCGCTACGGCGTGAGCCAGGGCACGGTCCGCAAGGCGATCGACGCACTCGCGTCCGAGAACCTGCTGGTGCGCCGGCAGGGCCGTGGCACCTTCGTCGCGAGCCACCAGGAGCCGCGCGCGCAGATCCGCTTCCTGCGGCTGCGGCCCGACGACGGCGGCGAGCCGCGCCAGCCCAGCAGCCGCTTCCTGGAATGCCGCCGCCTGCGCGCGCCGCAGGAGATCGCCCGCTCGCTCGAGCTGAAGGCCGGCGACAGCGTCGTCATGATCCGCCGCCTGCTCGAGTTCGACGGCGTGCCGACCGTCGTCGAGGAGATCTGGCTGCCGGGCGCGACCTTCCGCGGGCTCACCGCCGAGCGCCTGTCCGCCTACAGCGGGCCGTTCTACGCCCTGCTCGAGACGGAATTCGGCACGCGGATGATCCGGGCCCGCGAACGGTTGCGGGCGGTCGCCGCCGGCGAGGCCGAGGCGCGTGCGCTCGGGGTCCGGGAGGGCTCGCCTCTGTTGCTTGTCGAGCGTGTGTCCTCGACATACGGAGACAGGCCGGTGGAGGTCCGTCGTGGCTGGTACGTGACACGTGACCACCACTATTCCAACGAGCTGAGCTGAGAATTGGTGCGCCGCGAAATTTCAGTCAGAATGTTGCGGTTTTGCCCGACCGAATAACGGGGAGGTCGGGGGTGAGGCGGGCACCGCGCGGACTGGCGCGCGCGGGCCGCAACCTCCGGCGTGCCCGAGCGTCCACAGACTCCAGAGCACCGTCCGAGGCATCCATGGCCGATCTCGCCGCCCAGAAAGCGCGACCGCAGTACCGGAACATCCACGTCTCCCAGATCCTGTCCTACAGGCTGCCGCCCGCCGGCATCGTCTCGATCCTGCACCGGATCAGCGGCGCGCTCCTGTTCCTGGTCGGCATCCCCTTCATGCTCTACCTGCTCCAGCAGAGCATCACGAGCGAACTCAGCTTCGAGTCCTATCGCGCCGTCGTCGGCAGCCTGCCCGGCAAGCTGGCGCTCCTTGTGATCGGCTGGGCCTTCATCCACCACGCCGTCGCCGGCATCCGCTATCTGCTTCTCGATCGCCACGTCGGCATCCAGAAGGAGGCCGCCCGCTCGTCGGCCACCGTGGTCCTAGGCGTCACCGCCGTGCTGACCGCCGTCTACGCCCTCAAGCTGTTCGGAGCCTTCTGAGATGACCACCCGTCGAATCGTCGTCGGCGCGCACTACGGCCTGCGCGACTGGCTCGCGCAGCGGATCACCGCGGTCGTGCTGCTGGTCTACACGCTGGTGCTCGCCGGCGCCACGCTGTTCACCTCCGAGCTCAACTACGGCACCTGGGCCGGCCTGTTCGCGTCGGTCTGGATGAAGGTCGCGACGCTGCTCGCGGTGCTCGCGCTGATCTGGCATGCCTGGGTCGGCGTGCGCGACATCTACATGGACTACATCAAGCCGACCGGTGTGCGGCTGGTGCTGCAGGTCGCCACGGTGGTGGCGCTGATCGGTTACGCCATCTGGGCGGTGATCATTCTCTGGAGAGTCTGAGTTGGCTGAAGTCCTGAATCAACTCGCGAACGGGCTGCCGCGCCGTCGATTCGACGCGGTCATCGTGGGTGCCGGCGGTGCCGGCATGCGCTGCTCGCTGCAGCTGGCCGAGGCCGGCTACAACGTCGCCGTCCTGTCCAAGGTGTTCCCGACCCGCTCGCACACCGTCGCCGCGCAGGGCGGCATCGGCGCGTCGCTCGGCAACATGAGCGAGGACAACTGGTACTGGCACATGTTCGACACCGTCAAGGGCTCCGACTACCTCGGGGACCAGGACGCGATCGAGTACATGTGCAAGATGGCGCCGCAGGTCGTCTACGAG
The DNA here is from genome assembly GCA_046046245.1 of Pseudomonadota bacterium. GTDB lineage: Bacteria > Pseudomonadota > Gammaproteobacteria > Burkholderiales > Burkholderiaceae_E > UBA4615. The sequence continues at coordinate 70,564 of JBJOKE010000035.1, forward strand.
CTCGAGCACTTCGGCATGCCGTTCGACCGGAACGCCGACGGCACGATCTACCAGCGTCCGTTCGGCGGCCACACGGCGAACTTCGGCGAGAAGCCGGTGCAGCGCGCCTGCGCGGCGGCCGACCGCACCGGGCATGCGCTGCTGCACACCCTCTACCAGCGCAACGTCCGGGCGCGCACGCAGTTCTTCGTCGAGTGGATGGCGCTCGACCTGATCCGCGACGCCGACGGCGCCGTGGTCGGCGTGGTCGCGCTCGAGATGGAGACCGGCGAGGTCATGGTCCTCGAGGCCAAGGTGACCGTGCTCGCCACCGGCGGCGCGGGCCGGATCTGGGCCGCGTCCACCAACGCCTTCATCAACACCGGCGACGGCATGGGGATGGCGGCGCGGGCGGGCATCCCGCTCGAGGACATGGAGTTCTGGCAGTTCCACCCCACCGGCGTGGCCGGCGCGGGCGTGCTCATCACCGAGGGCGTGCGTGGCGAGGGCGGCATCCTGCTGAACAAGGACGGCGAGCGCTTCATGGAGCGCTATGCCCCCACGCTCAAGGACCTGGCCCCGCGCGACTTCGTCTCGCGCTCGATGGACCAGGAGATCAAGGAGGGTCGGGGCGCGGGGCCCGACGGCGACTACGTGCTGCTGAAGCTCGATCATCTCGGCGCCGAGAAGATCATGAAGAAGCTGCCGTCGATCCGCGAGATCGCGATCAAGTTCGCCAACGTCGACCCGATCAAGGATCCGATCCCGGTCGTGCCGACCATCCACTACCAGATGGGCGGTATCCCGACGAACTACCACGGCCAGGTGGTGTCGCCGAAGAACGGCAACCCGAACGCGGTCGTCGAGGGGCTGTACGCGATCGGCGAATGCGCCTGCGTGTCGGTCCACGGCGCGAACCGCCTCGGCACGAACTCGCTGCTGGACCTGGTGGTCTTCGGTCGTGCGGCCGGCAACCACATCGTCGACGCGAAGTTCAAGGACCAGGGCCACCGCGCGCTGCCGGCGCAGGCCGGCGACGGCTCGCTCGCGCGGCTCGCCAAGCTCGACGGCTCGAGCTCCGGCGAGAACGTGCAGGACGTCGCCAACGACATCCGCCGCACGATGCAGGCGCACTGCGGCGTGTTCCGCACGTCCGAGCTACTCGCCGAGGGCGTGACCCGGATCATGGAACTCGCCGAGCGGGCGGATCGCATCCACGTGAACGACAAGTCGAAGGTCTTCAACACCGCGCGTGTCGAGGCCCTCGAGCTGGCGAACCTGGTGGAGACCGCGAAGGCCACGATCGTCTCGGCCGATGCCCGCAAGGAGAGCCGCGGCGCGCACGCGCACCGCGACTTCCCGAACCGGGACGACGCCAACTGGATCAAGCACACGCTGTTCTACAGCGAGGGCAACCGGCTCGAGTACAAGCCGGTGTCGATGAAGCCGCTGACCGTCGAGACCTTCCAGCCGAAGGCCCGGACGTTCTGACGAGGAGTTGTATTCGATGAACGCAGTCGTGAACGCCCCGACCTCGGCCTCGGCCAAGGTCCAGACCCGGACCGTCCGGTTCTCGATCTACCGCTACGATCCGGACAAGGACGCCAAGCCGTACATGCAGGACCTGACGGTCGAGCTGCTGCCGACGGACAAGATGCTGCTCGACGCGCTGATGCGCATCAAGCAGGTGACCGACGACTCGATCGCCTTTCGCCGTTCCTGCCGCGAGGGCGTCTGCGGGTCGGATGCGATGAACATCAACGGCAAGAACGGGCTCGCCTGCATCACGAACCTGCGCGACCTGAAGGAGCCGATCGTCCTGAAGCCGCTGCCGGGGCTGCCGGTCATCCGCGACCTGATCGTGGACATGACCCAGTTCTTCAAGCAGTACCACTCGATCAAGCCGTTCCTGATCAACGACACGCCGCCGCCCGAGAAGGAGCGCCTGCAGTCGCCCGAGGAGCGCAACGAGCTCGACGGCCTGTACGAGTGCATCCTGTGCGCGTGCTGCTCCACCAGCTGCCCGTCGTTCTGGTGGAACCCGGACAAGTTCGTCGGCCCGGCCGGCCTGCTGCAGGCCTACCGCTTCATCGCCGACAGCCGCGACCAGGCGACGAGCGCGCGCCTCGACGACCTCGAGGACCCGTACCGGCTGTTCCGCTGCCACACGATCATGAACTGCGTCGACGTCTGCCCGAAGGGCCTGAACCCGACGCTCGCGATCGGCAAGATCAAGGACCTGATGGTCCGTCGCGCGGTCTGAGGACGGGGGAGCCGATCGTGCAACAGGTCGCGCCGGACGTCGCCGATCACCGCGCCGCGTCGGGCGAGCACCAGGACGATCCCGCGCGTCGCCGGCGACTGCGCTGGCGCGCGCGGCGCGGCCTGCTGGAGAACGACCTCGTCCTCACGCGCTTCCTCGATCGCCACGAATTCGCGCTCACGGACGCGGACGTGGCCGGGCTGGATCGACTGCTCGATCTGACCGACAATGTCCTGATGGACCTGATCCTGGGCCGCACCGAGCCGGGCGGCGACCTGGACGACCCCGACGCGCGCCGGATCCTCGATCGGCTGCGCACCGCCTGAGCGCGGCCGGGGGCCCTCCGGGCGATCGCCCCGCCAATCCTTCGAAAGACCGACCCCACTCGTTCCGCACGCATCCACAGGGCGACCGATGAACTCCACGCAAAAAGCCACGCTGAGCTTCTCCGACGGCACGCCGTCGCTCGAATTCCCGATCTATTCGGGCACCGTCGGTCCCGACGTCATCGACATCCGCAAGCTGTACGGCCAGACGGGCAAGTTCACCTTCGACCCGGGATTCATGTCGACGGCGGCGTGCGAATCGAAGATCACCTACATCGACGGCGACAAGGGCGAGCTGCTCTACCGCGGCTACCCCATCGAGCAGCTGGCGCAGAACTGCGACTTCCTCGAGACCTGCTTCCTGCTGCTGAACGGCGAGCTGCCGAACCGCGCGCAGCACAAGGACTTCGAGTTCCGCGTGACGCGGCACACGATGGTCCACGAGCAGATGACCCGGTTCTTCCAGGGCTTCCGCCGCGACGCGCACCCGATGGCGGTGCTCGTGGGCTGCGTCGGCGCGCTGTCGGCGTTCTACCACGACTCCCTCGACATCAACGATCCCGAGCATCGCCGCATCTCCGCGATCCGCCTGATCGCGAAGATGCCGACCCTGGTCGCGATGGCGTACAAGTATTCGGCCGGCCAGCCGTTCATGTACCCGCGCAACGAACTGTCGTACTCGGCGAACTTCATGCGGATGATGTTCGGCACGCCGTGCGAGGACTACGTCGTCAACGACGTGCTGGTCCGCGCGCTCGATCGCATCCTGATCCTGCACGCCGATCACGAGCAGAACGCGTCGACCTCGACCGTCCGGCTGGCCGGCTCGTCGGGCGCCAACCCGTTCGCCTGCATCGCCGCGGGCATCGCCACGCTGTGGGGTCCGGCGCACGGCGGCGCGAACGAGGCCTGCCTCGAGATGCTCGACGACATCCAGCGTCAGGGCGGCATCGAGAAGATCGGCGAGTTCATCGCGAAGGTGAAGGACAAGAACTCGAACGTGAAGCTGATGGGCTTCGGCCACCGGGTCTACAAGAACTACGACCCGAGCGCCAAGCTGATGCGCGAGACCTGCTACGAGGTCCTCGGCGAGCTCGGCCTGCAGAACGATCCGCTGTTCGCGCTCGCGATGAAGCTCGAGCAGATCGCGCTGTCGGACGACTACTTCGTCAGCCGCAAGCTCTACCCGAACGTCGACTTCTACTCCGGCATCGTGCAGAAGGCGCTCGGCATCCCGACCTCGATGTTCACCTGCATCTTCGCGCTGGCCCGCACGGTCGGCTGGATCGCGCAGTGGTCGGAGATGATCTCGGATCCGGACCAGAAGATCGGCCGGCCGCGCCAGCTGTTCACCGGCTCCGTCCGTCGCGACGTCAAGCCGATCGACCAGCGCTGATCGGCGGCTCGCCGGCGGCACCCGTTGCCGCGGCGTCCGAAGGCCGGCCCTGCGGGGCCGGCTTTTCTTGTCCTTCGCGCGCGCGGGCGCTGCAGCCGGCGCCGGGGGCCGCCGGTGCGTCAGCCGCCCTCGGCCCCCGGCGCGGCGGGCAGCCAGACGTCGACCTCGGTGCCGACCCCCGCAGTGCTGCGCAGCTCGATCCAGCCGAGCTGGGATTCGAGCAGCTCACGCGCGACGGCCAGTGACACCCCCGTGCCACCGTGACCGGCCGCGCCACGACCGAAGGGCTCGAAGGCCCGCTGCAGCTGCGATCGCGTGAACCCCGGGCCGCGGTCGGCCACCGTCACCACGACATGCTCCGCCGCCGCTGCGCCCGGCGGTGCGCCCGCGGGCTCGCAGGCCTCGATGCGCGTGCGCAGCGTGACCGGACCCTCGGCCCCGCCATGTCGGCACGCGTTGTCGACCACGCGCAGCAGCACGTCGCGCGCGACTTCCGGGTCGGCCGCGATCCGGGCACCCGGATCGTGCGGCGCAAGACGGCAGCGGCGCCGTGCGTCGACGTCGTCGAGCGACCGGCAGACGGCGTCGAGCAACGGACCGATCGCGACGGTGTCGGCGCCGGTGCCGCGCTGTGTGCCCGCGCTGCAGGAGGGCGGCGAGACGATGCCCCGCGGCGCGTCGAGCGGACGCAGCGCGAGCACCGCCGCGGCGTCGCGGGGCCCCGCGTCGCGCACGCGCAGAACGGTGACGGCGACGAGGAAGCGTTCGCCGTCCGCGGCGCACGCCTCGGAGAGCAGTCGGTGGACGCGGGCCGGTGACGCGGCGCCCTCGTCCAGCCATCGGCCGAGCCGCGGCGCAGCCAGCAGCGGCACGAGGCGGTCGATGGTCAGGTCCGCCATCCGGCTCGCGTCCATCGCGAACGCCCGCGAGAACGCGGGGTTCGCGAGCAGCAGCCGTCCGTGGCGGTCGACCGCGATCATCGGATCGCCTGCGTGTTCGACCCAGTCGACGAGCGTGGCTCGGGTCGCCGTGCCGCCGCGTCGCCAGCCGGCGGGCGCCGAGTCGCCGCGACGCCACGTCGCCCGTGGGCCTGCGCGCTTCGCGTGTTCGATCGTCGCTGTCGTCACCGTCGGTCCTCCTGGCCTGTCCGTTCATCGGCCGGGAAGGCCGCTCACCGGTGTTATCGGGTGATGAGCGGCGGCCTTGAGGCGGTCGAAACGCCGAGAAGCGTGGCCCCGACGAGGCTTATCCGTAAGACCGGCGAAAGGACCGACGTGCTACCATCGCGCGATTCTGTCGGGGCCCACCCACGTATGCGGCGTCCGGGCAGGAGCGTCCGCGATACCGGTCGGAGCCGGCGAGCGGATGGGGGAGGACACGACGCGAGCCTCCCCCGCACTTTCGACGAGAAACTCGTCAGGGGAGGTGAGGCGCGATGATGAAGGCATTCAACTCGAACTCGTACCTGTTCGGCGGCAACGCGCCGTACGTGGAAGAACTGTACGAGTCCTACCTGAACAACCCGGGCTCGGTTCCCGAGCAGTGGCGGCAGTACTTCGACACCATGCAGATGGTGCCGGCCGCCGACGGCAACGCGCAGACCCCCGACGTCGCGCACGCGCCGATCGTCCAGTCCTTCGCCGAGCGCGCGAAGGAGGGCACGCTGCAGCCGCGCGTCATGGGCGGCGACGCGGCCACCGCGCGCAAGCAGGTCTTCGTCCAGCAGCTGGTGGCGGCCTACCGCTTCCTCGGCTCGCGCTGGGCCGATCTCGATCCGCTCAAGCGCCAGGAGCGCCCGCAGATCCCCGAGCTCGAGACGGCGTTCTACGACTTCACCGAAGGCGACCACGCCAACATCTACTCGGCCGCCAACACCTACTTCGGCTTCGAGAGCGCACCGCTGCGCGACATCGTCCGCGCGCTGCGCGAGACCTACTGCGGCACGGTCGGCGCCGAGTTCATGTACATCAGCGATCCGGCCCAGAAGCGCTGGATCCAGGAGCGGCTCGAGAGCACGCGGGCCAAGCCGAAGTACTCGGCCGAGAAGAAGCGCCGCATCCTCGAGAAGCTCACCGCGGCCGAGGGCCTCGAGAAGTTCCTGCACACCAAGTACGTCGGCCAGAAGCGCTTCTCGCTCGAGGGCGGCGAGAGCTTCATCGCTGCGATGGACGAGGTGGTCCAGCACGGCGGTGCGCAGGGGATCCAGGAGTTCGTGATCGGCATGGCCCACCGCGGCCGCCTGAACGTGCTGGTGAACACGCTGGGCAAGATGCCCAAGGACCTGTTCGCGGAGTTCGAGGGCCAGCACGCGGACGACCTGCCGTCGGGCGACGTCAAGTACCACCAGGGCTTCTCGTCGGACGTGTCCACCCCCGGCGGTCCGGTCCACCTGTCGCTCGCCTTCAACCCGTCGCACCTCGAGATCGTGAACCCGGTCGTGGAGGGTTCGGCGCGCGCGCGCCAGGACCGGCGCGGGGACCACGACGGCGCCGAGGTGCTGCCGGTGATCGTGCACGGCGACGCGGCCTTTGCCGGCCAGGGTGTCGTCATGGAGACGCTGAACCTCGCGCTCACCCGCGGCTACGGCACGGGCGGCACCGTCCACATCGTCATCAACAACCAGATCGGCTTCACCACGTCCGACCCGCGCGACTCGCGCTCGACGATCTACTGCTCCGACGTCGTCAAGATGATCGAGGCGCCGGTCTTCCACGTGAACGGCGACGACCCCGAGGCGGTCGTCTACGTCACGCAGCTGGCCATGGACTTCCGCAAGCAGTTCGGCAAGGACGTCGTCGTCGACATCGTCTGCTTCCGCAAGCTGGGGCACAACGAGCAGGACACGCCGGCGCTGACCCAGCCCCTGATGTACAAGACGATCGCCAAGCACCCGGGCACCCGCAAGCTGTATGCCGACCGTCTCGAGGCGCAGGGCGTGCTGAAGGCCGGCGAGGGCGACGCGATGGTCAAGGGGTTCCGCGACGCGATGGACGCGGGCCGCCACACGCAGGACCCGGTGATCTCGAACTTCAAGAGCAAGTTCGCGGTCGACTGGATGCCGTTCCTGAACCGCAAGTGGAGCGATGCCGCCGATACCGCGGTGCCGATCGCCGAGCTGCGCCGGATCGCCGAGAAGATCACGACGGTGCCGGCGACGCTGAAGCTGCACCCGCTGGTCGAGAAGGTGATCGCCGACCGTCGTGCGATGGGGCACGGCGACCTGCCGCTCGACTGGGGCATGGGCGAGCACATGGCCTTCGCGACGCTGCTGGCTTCGGGCTACGCGGTGCGCCTGTCGGGCCAGGACGCCGGCCGCGGCACGTTCACGCACCGTCACTCGGTGCTGCACGACCAGAACCGCGAGCGCTGGGATTCGGGCTACTACATCCCGCTCGAGCACGTCGGCGACAACCAGGGCCGCTTCACCGTGATCGACTCCGTGCTGTCGGAAGAGGCGGTGCTCGGCTTCGAGTACGGCTATGCGACCGCGGAGCCCAACGCCCTGGTGATCTGGGAGGCGCAGTTCGGCGACTTCGTCAACGGCGCGCAGGTCGTGATCGACCAGTTCATCTCGTCGGGCGAGACGAAGTGGGGCCGCGCCTGCGGCCTCACGATGATGCTGCCGCACGGCTACGAAGGGCAGGGCCCCGAGCACTCGTCGGCGCGCCTGGAGCGTTTCCTGCAGCTGTGTGCCGAGCACAACATGCAGGTCTGCCAGCCGACCACGCCCGCGCAGATCTTCCACCTGCTGCGCCGGCAGATGATCCGGACCTTCCGCAAGCCGATGGTCATCATGACCCCGAAGTCGCTGCTGCGGAACAAGGAGGCGGTGTCCCCGCTGAACGACCTGGCCCGCGGCGGGTTCCAGACCGTCATCGGCGAGACCGACGCGTCGATCGATGCGAAGGGCGTGAAGAAGGTCGTCGTCTGCACCGGCAAGGTCTACTACGACCTGCTGGGCGCGCGGCGCGAGCGCGAGCTGAAGGACGTGGCGCTGCTGCGCATCGAGCAGCTCTATCCCTTCCCGCACAAGTCGCTCGAGGCGGAGCTGAAGAAGTACCCGGGCGCGACGCAGGTCGTCTGGTGCCAGGACGAGCCGCAGAACCAGGGCGCCTGGTTCTTCGTCCAGCACCACATCCAGGACGCGCTGAAGGAGGGCCAGCGGCTCTCCTACGCGGGCCGTACCGCGTCGGCCTCGCCGGCGGTCGGCTACTACGACAAGCATTACGCCCAGCAGAAGGACCTGCTCACCGCGGCCCTGGGCGACGCCCCGAAATCGAAATCCAAGAAAGCGTCGTAAGTCAACATGGCTCTCATCGAAGTCAAGGTCCCGCAGCTGTCGGAATCGGTTGCGGAAGCCACGCTGCTGCAGTGGCACAAGAAGGCGGGTGAAGCGGTCGAGCGCGACCAGAACCTGATCGACATCGAGACCGACAAGGTCGTGCTCGAGCTGCCCGCGCCGGACGCCGGCGTGATCGCGCAGATCCTCAAGGGCGACGGCGGCACGGTCGTCTCCGGCGAGGTGATCGCCATCATCGACACCGAGGCGAAAGCCGGCGCGGCGGCGGCGCCCGCGTCGGCGCCGGCCCCCGCGGCCGCGCCCGGCACCGGGGCCGCCCCGGCGTCCACCGGCGGCTCGAAGTCGGACGTCGCGATGCCCGCGGCGGCGAAGATGATGGCCGAGGCCGGCCTGTCCACCGCGCAGGTGTCCGGCACCGGCCGCGACGGTCGCGTGACCAAGGGCGACGTGATCGCCGCGGTCGCAGCAGGCGCCACCCGGCCCGCACCGGTGGCCGCGCCCGCGCCCGGCCCGGCGATCCCGACCGGTGCGCCGGGCAGCGCGCTGCCCGTCGTGCCGGCACCGCTGGACGTCAACAAGATGCTCGAGGGCCGTCCGGAGCAGCGCGTGCCGATGTCGCGGCTGCGCCAGCGCGTCGCCGAGCGCCTGCTGCAGTCGCAGGCCACGAACGCGATCCTGACGACCTTCAACGAAGTGAACATGCAGCCGGTCATGGACCTTCGCAAGAAGTACCAGGACCGCTTCGAGAAGGAGCACGGCTCGCGGCTCGGCTTCATGAGCTTCTTCGTGAAGGCCGCGGTCCACGCACTGAAGAAGTACCCGGTCGTCAACGCCTCGATCGACGGTACCGACATCGTCTATCACGGCTACTTCGACATCGGCGTGGCCGTCGGCTCGCCGCGCGGCCTGGTGGTGCCGGTCGTGCGCAACGCCGACCAGATGAACTTCGCGCAGATCGAGAAGCAGATCGCCGAGTACGGCAAGAAGGCGCAGGACGGCAAGCTGGGCCTCGAGGAACTCACCGGCGGCACGTTCTCGATCTCGAACGGCGGCGTGTTCGGCTCGATGCTCTCGACCCCGATCATCAACCCGCCGCAGTCGGCGATCCTCGGCGTGCACGCGACCAAGGACCGTGCGGTGGTCGAGAACGGCCAGGTCGTCGTCCGGCCGATCAACTACCTCGCGCTGTCCTACGACCACCGGATCATCGACGGTCGCGAGGCGGTGCTGTTCCTGGTGTCGATCAAGGAGGCGCTCGAGGATCCGGCGCGTCTCCTGCTCGACCTGTAAGGGGCGGCCATGGCGAGCGAACGGTACGACGTCGTCGTGATCGGAGCCGGCCCTGCCGGCTACGTCGCGGCGATCCGCGCGGCGCAGCTGGGCATGAAGGTGGCGTGCGCCGAGAAGTGGCTCACGCCCAAGGGCGAGGGCGCGCTCGGCGGCACCTGCCTGAACGTCGGGTGCATCCCGTCGAAGGCGCTGCTGGCCTCGAGCGAGAAGTTCGAGGAGGCCGCGCACCACCTCGACGAGCACGGCATCACGGTGGGCACGCCGAAGGTCGACGTGCCGAAGATGGTCGCCCGCAAGGATGCGATCGTCTCGAAGATGACCAAGGGCATCGAGTTCCTGTTCCGCAAGAACAAGATCACCTGGCTGAAGGGCCACGCGGCCTTCACCGGCGGGAACGACGGCATGGTGGGCCTCGAGATCGCGACGGCCGAGGGTCCGAAGCGGGTCGACGCGAAGCACGTGATCATCGCGACCGGCTCGAATCCGCGTCACCTGCCGAACCTCCCGGTCGACAACGTCGTCGTCTGCGACAACGTCGGCGCGCTGGCGCTCGATGCGGTGCCGAAGAAGCTCGGCGTGATCGGCGCGGGCGTGATCGGGCTGGAGCTGGGCTCGGTCTGGCGCCGGCTGGGGGCCGACGTGACGGTGCTCGAGGCGCTACCCGGGTTCCTCGCGGCCTGCGACGAATCGGTCTCGAAGGAGGCCTGGAAGATCTTCACCAAGCAGGGGCTGAAGATCCATCTCGGCGCCAAGATCGGCGAGGTCAAGGTGTCGAAGAAGGGCGTGTCGATCGCCTGGACCGATGCGCAGGGGGCGACCCAATCGCTCGAGGTCGACCGACTGATCGTGTCGGTGGGCCGGGTGCCGAACACCGAGGGCCTGAACCTCGAGGCGATCAGTCTCGGCACCGACGAGCGCGGCTTCATCCCGGTCGACGACCACTGCGCGACCAGGGTGCCGAACGTCTACGCGATCGGCGACGTGGTCCGCGGCCCGATGCTCGCCCACAAGGGCGAGGACGAGGGCGTGATGGTCGCCGAGCTGATCGCCGGCCAGAAGCCGCACATCGACTACAACACGATCCCGTGGGTGATCTACACCGCGCCCGAGATCGCCTGGGTCGGCCAGACCGAGCAGGCGCTCAAGGCGGCGGGGCGGGCCTACAAGGCGGGGCAGTTCCCGTTCGCGGCCAACGGTCGTGCGCTGGGGATGAACGCGCCGGAGGGCTTCGTGAAGGTCCTGGCGGATGCCGCGACCGACGAGGTCCTGGGCGTGCACATCGTGGGCATCGGTGCGTCCGACATGATCGCCGAGGCCGCGGTGGCGATGGAGTTCAAGGCCTCGAGCGAGGACATCGCGCGCGTCTGCCATCCGCATCCGTCGCTGTCCGAGATCGTGCGCGAGGCCGCGCTCGCGGTCGACAAGCGCGCCCTCAACATGTGACGCGCGGCGGCCCGGATGTCCGGGCCGCCATCCCCGTTCCGCATGAACGTCCTCGAACGTTACACCGAGCAGCTCGCCCAGCGCGGCTACGCCGAGGATCCCGCGCAGCGCGCGGCCGTCGAGCGGCTGCAGCGGATGCACGACGAGTGGGTGGCCTACAAGGCGCGCCGCTCGAACCGCCTGAAGAAGCTCCTCAACCGGCCGGCGATCCCTCGCGGCGTCTGGATGTGGGGCGGCGTCGGCCGCGGCAAGAGCTTCCTGATGGACGTGTTCTACGAGACCGTTCCGCTGGTGCGCAAGACCCGGCTGCACTTCCACGAGTTCATGCGGGGCGTGCACCGCGAACTGCGCGAGCTGAAGGCGGTCCAGGATCCGCTCGACGAGGTGGCGAAGCGGATCGCACGCCGCTACCGGCTGATCTGCTTCGACGAGTTCCACGTCTCCGACATCGCCGACGCGATGATCCTCGAGCGGCTGCTGCACGGGCTCTTCGAGCATGGCGTGGCCTTCGTGATGACCTCGAACTACCGGCCCGACGACCTGTATCCCGACGGCCTGCACCGCGAGTCGATCCTGCCGGCGATCGCGCTGCTGAAGGCGAACCTCGACGTGATCAACGTCGACGCCGGCGTCGACTACCGGCGCGTCACGATGGCGACCGTGCCGGCCTTCCTCGTGCCCTCGGGCCCGGAGGCCGACGCGACGCTGGCCGAGGCCTTCGCACGTGTGGCCGAGACCCAGGACGAGGACCCGCGGATGACGATCGAGCACCGCGAGCTGCGCGCGAAGCGGCGTGCAGGTGGCGTCGTCTGGTTCGATTTCGCGACGCTGTGCGGTGGGCCGCGCTCGCAGCTCGACTACCTCGAGATCGCGACGCGCTTCCATACCGTGATCCTGTCCGACGTGCCGCGGATGAGCGCAGCGATGTCCTCGGAGGCGCGTCGCTTCACCTGGCTGGTCGACGTGTTCTACGACCAGAAGGTGAAGCTGCTCATCTCGGCCGAGGGGCCGGCCGAGCAGCTGTACACCACCGGCGCGATGGCCCACGAATTCGTGCGTACAGCGAGCAGACTGGTCGAGATGCAGTCGCGCGAATACCTCGAGGCGCCGCGGCGCGGCGTCGCAGAGAAGCTCGCCTGAGGGCCGCGGGCGGCCGCTGCGGCCGTGCGACAATCGGCGTCGACGGAGGACGGCGGTTGACGACAGCTTCCCACACCGATGCGGCCGCGGTGGCCGATGCGCTGCGTGCGGCGATCGCGCGGCTCGCCTGCGGCCTGGTCGGCCGCGACGAGCAGGCGCGCTGCCTGCTCTTCGCGACCCTGTGCCGCGAGCACGTGCTGCTGATCGGCCCGCCCGGGACTGCGAAGAGCGCGCTGGCACGTCGCTTGCGGGACCTGGTCGGCGGCCGGATGTTCGAGCGGCTGCTCACGCGCTTCACCGTGCCCGAGGAGCTGTTCGGGCCGCTGTCGCTCGCGGCGCTCGACGAGGGCCGGTACCTGCGCGAGATCGACGGCTACCTGCCGACCGCCACCGTCGCCTTCCTCGACGAGGTCTTCAAGGCGAACTCGGCGATCCTGAACGCGCTGCTGACGCTGCTGAACGAGCGGGCCTTCGACCAGGGAGCCGAACGGATCGGCGTGCCGCTCGAGACGATGGTCGCGGCCAGCAACGAGGTGCCCTCCGACGAGTCGCTGCGGGCGTTCCTGGATCGCTTCCTGTTCCGGTGCACGGTCGAGCCCGTGGCCGACGACGGCTTCGAGGCGCTGCTGCGCAGCGCCGAGCGCGGCGACGCCGGTCCGGACGGACGGGGCGCGGGCGGACACGCGATCCCGACGCTGCGCGAGCGGATCGACGCGGCGGCCGACGCCGTCGTGCTGCCCGCGCAGACCTTCGAGGCGCTCGCCGCGCTGCGCGCCCGTCTCGCCGAGGCGGCGGTCGAGGTCTCGGACCGGCGGTGGGTGCAGGCGGTGCGGGTGCTGCGCGTCGCGGCCGCGTCGCACGGACGCCCGCGCATCGGCGATGCTGACCTGTGGGTGCTGCGCTGGCTGCTCGCGACCGACGCGACCCAGGCCCGGCGGATCGACGACTGGGTGGCCGAGCGCCTGGGCGGCGCGCGATCGCTCGAGCCGCAGCGGCTCGCGCGGATCGTGCAGGCCTGGGACAAGCAGCTCGAGATCGAGCAGACCTCGACCGAGCTGGCCTTCGACGACAGCGGCAAGCTCGCCCTGGCCCGCGGCCTCGGCGGCGCCGACGAGGGCACGATGACCGACGCCGCGCCGCGGATGTCCGCGTTCAGCCGACGCCGCCGCTTCGGCGCGACCCACGTCGCGGCGCGGCTGGCGCAGCTCGACGCGCTGCTCGCCGAGGTCGACGGCTGGCTCGCCGGCGCGGCCGCGCACCGCTCGACCCTCGATGCCGAGCTCGGCTCGAACCTCTGGGTCACGCCGTCGTTCGCGCGGGCCGTGCTCGATCGGCTCGATGCCGGCGAGCGCGCGGTCGACGCGCTGCGGGCGACGCTGGCCGGCACCCGCGACGCGTTCGCCGCGCTGCCGCTCTCCGAGTCCGACGATGGTCGCGTCCCCGCAGCGGTTTCGGCCTGAGGCGCTCGAGGCGAGGCTCGCGGCGCTCGACGCGCTGCCGCGGACGCTCTGGCTGCCGGCGATCGTCAACAACGAGGGCGATCCCTTCGAGCGGCTCGCCTGGGTCGAGGCCGCGAGGGCTGCACTGCTCGCGGGACGCTCGCCGATCGCGGACGTGCCGGCGACGGCGCTGCCGAACGATCTGGCGGAAGGGTTCCGGCCGTCGTTCGATCGGCTCGGGCTCGCGGCGCTGTCGCGTTCGCAGCCGGCGGTCGCCGACCAGGTGCTGCGCTCGCTGCTCTGGCACGGCGACCAGGTCGCGAAGCTGTCCGACGCGATGCCGCGCGCGGTCGCGATCGCTCGCGTCGCGACGGCCTTCGAGGGCGAATGGGTCGAGCGCGGCGAGGCCCTGCACGAGGTGATGCGGCTGGTCGAGTCGCTCGACGGCGTCGCGAACTTCGCGCGCTGGAGCGAGCTCCAGGGACTGCTGCGATCGGCGTCCTGGCAGCGGATCCTCGAGGCGAGGGAGCTCGTCGAGCGGATGCCGCAACTGGCTGCGCTGATCCGTCGGCTCGGGCGCGCCAGGCCGGCCGACGCGGTCCGCGTGGAGCAGGACGCGGCGCCCGGCGACGGCGGGCCGCCGCAGTGGGTCCGCCGCCCGGTGGAGGTCGAGCTGCCGGGCACGCCGGTGGAGGTCGACGGTGTGCGGCGCACCGGCGATCCGGCGAGGATGCTGCCCACCGAGGCGCTGTGGCGGTCGCGCGGGCTGTCGCCCGGGCGGGCCCGCGCGCTGCGGCGACTGTTCGCCGCCCGGCTCGCCGAGCAGGCGCTGCTCGGCTGGCGGCACCGCGACCGGTGGGTCGAATCGGCGTGGGTCGAGGCGCCAGGGCTGCGCCGCGTCCCGAGGCCGGTCACCCGCCCGGTGTTCGAGGCCGGCCCGATCGTCGTCTGCGTCGACACCTCGGCGTCCATGGCCGGCGGCCCCGAGCGGGTCGCGAAGGCGATCGTCGTGCAGGCGCTGCGCACGGCCGCGGCCGAGCGCCGGCGCTGCGTCGTCTTCGCGTTCAGCGGCGCCCGGCAGGTGGCCGAATGCGAGCTGTCGTCGGACCTCGACGGGCTGCAGCGCCTCGCCGACTTCGTCGCGGCCAGCTTCCACGGCGGCACCGACGTGGTCGAACCGATCGAGCGCGCGCTGGCCCGGGTCCGCGCCGAAGGCTGGCGGCAGGCCGACCTGCTGATCGCCTCCGACGGCGAGTTCGGACCGACCGCCGCGACGGTCGCCGCGCTGGACGAGGCGCGACGCGGGCTGGGGCTCCGGGTCCAGGGCGTGCTGATCGGCGATCGGGAGACCAAGGGCTTGCGCTCGGTGGTCGACGACACCTTCTGGGTCCGCGACTGGCGTCGCTACGGCGGGCGGCACGGGCAGGTCGAGCCGCCCGTGCACGATCGCAACCTGACCGGCCTGTACTTCCCCAACATCGGCGCGCCGCCGGGCACCGGGACGCCGCTGCCCGGCATGCGCGGGCCGGAGCCGGACGCGGGAGGGCAGGGTGGCTGACGTCGGTGGCGACACCCGACCGCCCGCCGTCGGTCGCCGCGAGGCGCGCCGGTGCGCCCCGACGGCGCGGCTGGTGGTCGCGCTGTGGCTGGGCCTGGGGGCCGGGATGGCCGCCGGACAGCCGGCGGAGATCCGCTTCGGGATCCCCGAGCGATCCGCTCCGGTCGACGAGCCCCCCATCGGGACTGCACCTTCGGGCACCGCGGCACCCGGCCCTGCAGGGCCCGCTGCAGGCCCGCCCCCGGCGTTGGCGACGACGATCGATTCACCCGCCCCGGAGCCCGTTGCCGGGGCCACCCCGCCGCGCGTCGATCCGACCGCGCTGCTGCCCGGCGTCGATCCCGATGCGCCGATGGACGTCGAGCGGGCGCGGGCGCTGCAGGAGGCCGTCCGCGTTGCCCGCGAGCAGGCGAACGACGGCCTGCTGCGCGAACGGATCGCCTGCTACCGGCGCTTCTTCGTCTACCGCTGCTGGGCCGACGTCGACGCCCGCGAGCGCGAAGCCCGCGGGCGCCTCGACCGGATCGAGGTGGCCGCCAACCGGACGCTGCGCGAGGCGCGCGCGCTCGAGCTGAACGAGCGCCTCGCGGCCGACCTGGCCGAACGCGCCCGCGTCGCCGGGTCCGACGCCGAGCGCCGGGAGGAGAACCTGCGCAGCCACGAGGCCCGGCGGGCGGCGGCCGAGGCCGAGGCGGCCCGGCGGGAGGCGGAAGCGCCGGCACTCGCGGAACGGGCGCAGGCGAACCGGGCCGAGCGTGCCCGCCGCGAGGCCGAGGTCCGGGCGCGGCGCGAGGAGGCGGAGCGTCGCGCCGGACAGGACGCCGAGAACGCGGCGGCGCGCGCGCGCATGCTCGAGGCCCGGCAACGGGAACGCGAGGCCGCGGAACGGCGCGAAGCGGAGCGGCGCGAGGCGCGTCGTGCAGACCGGGAGCGGCGGGAGGCGGAGGCCCGGCAGCGTGCCGAGCAGCCCCCGTCGCGCCGGCCGGGCGCCCGCGGATCGGCGAGGTCCGACGGTACGACGGGCAGCGCGCAGCCGGTGCCGTTGCCGGACCCGCCGCCGCGCACCGCACCGGCGCTGCCGCAGGCGCCGGGCACGCCCGAGGCGCCGACCGTCACCCCGATGCGCTGAACCCGCCCGCGTCGCCGCGCGGCGTGGCCGTCAGTCCCGGGCCGCGACCGGCTCGGTGTGGGCCTCGACCGCCACCATCGCCAGCAGCACCATCGAGCAGTTGTCGCCGCGCCCTGCGGCTCGCTCGCGGGCCTGCGCCAGCAGGACGGCGAGCGCGTCCCGCGGGGCGGCGTGAGTCGAGACGGCAGCGGCGATCTCGTCGTCGCCGAGGTCGCACCAGGCGCCGTCGGAGGCGAGCAGGAAGGCATCGCCGGCGCGCGGCGCGCGCAGGCCGCCGACCGTCGGGCAGGGCACCCGCGAGCCGCCGAGCGCCTGGGTCAGGCGGCCGGCGGCCGGGTGCAGCCGTGCCCGTTCGGGCGACAACCGCCCCTCCCGACGCAGCTGCTCCCCGTAGGTGTCGTCGACGGACCGATGGCGGACCCGCCCCTCCCGGACATGGTAGACCCGGCTGTCGCCGACGTGGCACCAGTCGACCCGGTCCGGCTGGATCAGCACCGCGGCCAGGGTCGAGTGCGGCTCGAGCGCGGATGCGGCGCCGGCGATCTGCAGCACGACGTGGAGCTCGCCGACGAGGTCCTCGAAGAAGCGTTCGGCCGGCTCGCTAGGGCAGAACTCGTCGAAACGACGCTGCGCGGTGGTGATCACCTGCTCGGACGCGAGCGCGCCGCCGCTGCGACCGCCGACCCCGTCGGCGAGCAGCGCCAGCACGCAGCGCGGGGCGCGGCGACCCCTCAGCACCGCAACGCGGTCCTGCTGCTCGGGGCGGTCGCCGAGATGCTGGACCGCACAGGCCGCGACCGCCAGCGTGGAGGCGGTGGGCGGAGCGGTATCGGAGGCGGTCGCGGCGGCGTGGACGGGGCTCATGGTGCGGCTTATCATTCCACGCCCCGCAGGGGGGCGGGAACGACCACTCATCGGCACGCACCACTCCTTCGACGCATGCGAGACCCCGAGGCCCTGAAACGCCGGATCGCCGAGCTGCAGATCGAGCATCGTGGGCTCGACGCCACGATCGCGGGCCTGATCGAGACCGTGCCGGTCGACGAACTGCAGGTCCGCCGACTGAAGAAGCGCAAGCTCCAGATCAAGGACACCATCGTCCTGCTGCAGATGCAGCTGACCCCGGACGTCCCCGCGTGACGTCCGACGCGCTGCCCGGCGCCGTCGATCCCGACCTGCCCGACGCCGCCCGCGACGCGCTCGCGGAGGGTGGCGCGCTCGCCCGCGCGATCCGGGGCTTCCGTCCGCGCGCCGGCCAGCAGGCGCTCGCGCACAGCATCGGTCGTGCGATCGCCGAGCGCGGGACGCTGGTCGCCGAGGCCGGCACGGGTACCGGCAAGACCTATGCGTACCTGGTCCCGCTGCTGCTCGCCGGTGGCAAGGCGATGGTCTCGACCGGCACGCGGCACCTGCAGGACCAGCTGCACGCACGTGACCTGCCCGCGGTCCGCGCCGCGCTCGGCGCCGGGCTGCAGACGGCGCTGCTGAAGGGGCGGGCGAACTACGTCTGTCACCACCACCTCCAGCGGCACCTGACCGACGGTCGGTTTCCGGACCCCGCCACGCCCGCGAAGCTGCGTCGCATCGCCCGTTTCGCGGCGAGCAGCGCCACCGGCGATCGTGCCGAGTGCACCGAGCTCGCCGAGGACGATGCGGCCTGGGCCTGGGCGACCTCGAGTCGCGAGAACTGCGTCGGCCAGGACTGTCCGGAGCTCGCGCGCTGCTTCGTGGTCCGCGCCCGGCGCGAGGCGATGAATGCCGACCTCGTGGTCGTCAACCACCACCTGTTCTGCGCGGACCTGGCGCTGCGCGAGGACTCGCTCGGCGAACTGCTGCCGACGGCCGACGCCGTCGTCTTCGACGAGGCGCACCAGCTCCCCGAGGCGGCGACCGAGTTCTTCGGCGAGGCGGTCTCCACGCGCCAGCTGTTCGAGCTCGCCCGCGACCTGGTCCGGGCGGGTGTGGTGCAGGCGCCCGACGGCGCCGACTGGCGTGCGCTCGCCGATCGCCTCGAGCACTCGAGCCGCGAGCTGCGGCTGGCCTTCGAGGCCCCCGACTCGCGCGCGCAGGCGCTGCGTGGCGGTGCCCGCGGCGCGCTCTCTCGGCGCTGGACCACGGATCAGCTGCGCATGCTGCCCGAGCTCGACGATGCGCTCGACGCCGTGCTGGCCGACCTGGTGTCGGTCTCAGCCATCGTCGCGAACAACGCGGGACGTGGTCCGGACCTCGACCGCTGCGGCCTGCGGGCGACCGATATCGGCGAGCGGCTGCAGCGCTGGTCGGCCGCGCTCGCGGCCGAAGGCCGTGGCGCGCAGCGCCCGTTCGCCGCGCCCGATCGCGACGATGCCGCGGACGGTGTCGTCGAGGACGACGCGTTCGCGCCGCACCCGGTCGCTGGCGCCGAGGACCCCGCCGTCGTCTGGGCCGAGACCGGCGCGCAGCACGCGACGCTGCGGCGCACGCCGCTGTCGGTCGCGGCCTCGTTCGAGAAGCACCGTGCCGGCACGCCCCGCGCGTGGGTGTTCCTGTCGGCCACGCTGTCGGTCGGCGGCGACTTCGGTCACTTCGTCGATGCGCTCGGCCTGCACGACGCCCGCTGCGAGCGCTGGGAGAGCCCCTTCGACTTCGCGTCGCAGGCCGCGCTGTGGATCCCGCGCGGACTCGGCGAGGCGTCTGCACCCGGCTTCGCGCAGCGTGTCGCGCAGGCGGCCTGGCCGCTGGTCAAGGCCAATCGCGGCCGTGCGTTCTTCCTGTGCACCACGCTGCGCGCGATGCGCGAGATCGCCGATCGGCTCGCCGAGCTCGACGCCTCGGACGGCGTCGGCCTGACGCGGCTGGTGCAGGGCGAGGCGCCGCGTCCGCTGCTGCTCGAGCGCTTCCGCAGCGAGCCGAACGCGGTGCTCGTGGGCAGCGCGAGCTTCTGGGAGGGCGTGGACGTCGCCGGCGACGCGCTGTCGCTGGTGATCATCGACAAGCTGCCGTTCGCGCCGCCCGACGACCCGGTGGTGAAAGCCCGGGGCGAGGCGCTGCGCCGCGCCGGCCGCGATCCCTTCTCGCACGAGTCGTTGCCGGCGGCCGCGATGGCGCTCAAGCAGGGCGCCGGCAGGCTGATCCGCTCGGAGCGCGACCGCGGCGTGCTGGTGGTCTGCGACGAGCGGCTGGTGACCCGCGGCTACGGACGGCGGTTGATCGCCAGCCTGCCGCGGTTCGCGCGGGTGGAGCGCTGGCAGGACGCCCTGAGGTTCCTGCCGGGCGTATCGGAGGACGCGGCCACCTGAGCGCCGCGGCACGCAGCCGTCAGCGCCAGACCTCCCACCACGACCGGCTCGACAGGTTCAGTCCGGTCGTGAACAGCGTGGTCTCGGGGAAGTTGCGGCGCAGGATCCGCTCCGAGTCGGCGCGCAGCTCCTCGAGCCCGAGCTTCTCGTAGGACTTGACCATGATGAACAGCGCCTCCTCGACGGCCGGCGCGTCCTGGTACTGCGCGACCACGCTCTGCGCGCGGTTCACCGCGGCGAGGAAGGCGCCGCGGTTGTAGTAGTAGCGCGCGATGTGGACCTCGCCGCCGGCCATCGCGTTCAGCAGGTAGCGCATCCGCGCCCGCGAGTCCTCGGCGTACTTGCTTTCGGGGAACCGCACCAGCACCTGCCGGAAGGCCTCGAAGGATTCGCGGGCCGCCTTCAGGTCACGCTCGGACAGGTCCTGGCCGCCCACCGAGGCGATCAGGCCCTGGTCCTCGTTGAAGTTGATCAGGCCCTTCAGGTAGTACGCGTAGTCGAGCTTGTCGCTGGTGGGGTAGAGCCGGATGAAGCGCTCGATCGCGACCAGCCCCTGCGTGCGATCGTTGTCCTTGTAGTGGGCGTAGGCCTGGTCGAGCTGCGCCTGCTGCGCCCAGGTGCCGAACGGGTAGCGCGACTCGAGCTTCGTCAGCAGCTTGACCGCCTCGCCGTAGCGGCCCGAGGCCATCTCGTCCTTGGCCTCGGCGTAGATTTCGTTGGGGGTCATCTTCGCGGTACGATCGACCTGCCCCTGGCCGAAGATGCCGCATCCGGCCAGTCCCGCCAGCACGATCGCCGCTGCCGCGGCACGCCCGAGCGCGCGGATCGAGTTCGTCGTCATCCCACCGTTCCATGCAAGTCCAACCGACCGATTATAGCGAAGGGGGGGCGTCCGGCGTCGCGCCGGTCGACGACGAGGAGCCGCTCGGCGCCGGCGATGCTGTGCTCCTGCGTCCGGATGTGCGGGCGGGCGCCGGCCAGCGACTCGACCGGTTCCTCGCCGGCGCGATCGAGGGCGTCTCGCGCACGCGGATCCAGCGCTGGATCGCGCTCGGCGCGGTGACCGTCGATGGCGCGCCGGCACTGCCCGGCCGCCGGCTGCGCGGGCTGGAGTCGATCGAGGTCTCGCCGCTGCCGACCGAGGCCGAGCGGGCGTTCGAGCCCGACGAGGTCCCGCTCGCGATCGTCCACGAGGACGCCGACCTGATGGTTGTCGACAAGCCTGCGGGCCTCGTCGTGCATCCCGCGCCGGGCAACTGGCGCGGCACCCTGATGAACGGCCTGCTGCACGCGCGGCCCGACTCGGCCGGGCTGCCGCGCGCCGGCATCGTCCATCGGCTCGACAAGGACACCAGCGGGCTGATGATGGTCGCGCGCAGCGAGCGCGCCTTCGAGCGGCTGACGGCCGCGCTCGCCGCGCGCGACATCGGCCGGCGCTACGTCGCGGTCGTCGAGGGCGTGCCGCCGGAGCGCATGACGATCGATGCGCCGATCGGCCGCGACCCGCGCGACCGGCTGCGGATGGCCGTCGTCGCGGCGGGCCGTGGCAAGCCTGCGGTGACGCACGTCAGTCGGCTCGCCGCCGGCGACGGTGCCTCGGCCGTCGAATGCCGGCTCGAGACCGGCCGCACGCATCAGATCCGCGTCCACCTCGCGAGTCGCGGGCATCCGCTGGTCGGCGACGCGCTCTACGGCGGGCGTCCGCGTGCCGGCGTCGCACGGCAGGCGCTGCACGCCTGGCGGCTGGATCTGGCGCATCCGACGAGCGGCGCCGCGCTGTCGTTCGCGAGCCCGATCCCGGCGGATCTCGTCGGGCTGCTCGAGGCCTGCGGGCTGTCGGTGCCTGGCCGCGCGGACGTGGGTCGCGCCGCATGAACGCCGCAGCGCCGACCGTCCTCGTGCCCGACTGGACCCCGCATCCGTCGGTGCGGGCACTGACCACGCTGCGCGCGGGCGGCGTCAGCGCCGGGCCGTTCGGTCTGGCCGACGGGGCCGCGGGCGGGCTCAACCTCGGTGAGCATGTCGGCGACGATCCGGCAGCGGTGCGCGAGAACCGCGCGCGCCTGCAGCGCCT
Source organism: Pseudomonadota bacterium (assembly GCA_046046245.1). Lineage (GTDB taxonomy): Bacteria > Pseudomonadota > Gammaproteobacteria > Burkholderiales > Burkholderiaceae_E > UBA4615. Next base: position 92,179 of record JBJOKE010000035.1, read on the forward strand.
GCTGCCCGGTGCGATCCGATGGCTGTCGCAGGTCCACGGCGTGTCGGTCCACGACGCCGACGGCGCGGCGCCCGACGCACCTCCGGTGGCCGACGCAGCGGTCGCGACCGCGCCTGGCACGGTGCTCGCCGTGATGACCGCCGACTGCCTGCCGATCCTGCTCGCCGATGCCCACGGGCGCGGGGTCGCCGTCGCGCATGCCGGCTGGCGAGGTCTCGCGGCCGGCGTGGCCGAGGCCGCGGTGGACGCGCTGCGCGCGCGCGTGGGCGACGACGCGCGGGTGCAGGCGTGGCTGGGCCCTGCGATCGGGCCCTCGGCCTTCGAGGTGGGCGACGACGTCCGCGACGCCTTCGTCGCGTTCGACGCCGACGCAGCCGGCGCGTTCGTCCCCGGCCCCGCGCCCGGCAAGTGGTGGGCCGACCTGGCCGGGCTCGCGCGCCTGCGGCTCGCCGCGATGGGTGTGCACGACGTGACCGGCGGCACGCTGTGCACCGTGTCCGACGCGTCCCGCTTCTACTCGCACCGCCGCGACCGCCGCAGCGGCCGCTTCGCGTCACTGCTCTGGATCGCCGGCTGAGTGCCGGTTGCGCCGCCGCTGCGGGGTGCCCACGAGCCAGAGGAACAGCGCGAGCGGCGCCAGGCCGTAGAGCGCGAAGGTCGCGATGCCCGCGACGACCGAGGTCTCGGTGAGCGCCATCATGAGGACGACGTAGAGCCAGGCGATGGCGACGATGTACACGGCGGGCACTCGGACGCGCGTGGACACGGGTGATGGCCGCGCGCAAGATTCGTGAAAGGCGGCTGCAGCATAATGCGGCGACACGAAGACAGACAGGGGTGTCCATGGCTGCAACCCGGCAACCGCGTTCGAACCGGGCCTCCGCGCCGGCCCAGTCGGCCCGACCGAAGCGAGGCGCGGCGACGCGCCCCACGGGCGAGTCCGAGCTCGGGCCGACCGCCGCGCCCAAGCGCGGCGCGAAGCCCGCCCCGAAGGCGCGGGCCGCGCGTGCGGCCGGCGCACCGGCCGAGCCGGCGTCCGCCGCCCGCACCGGGCCGACCGCGCCGCAGGGCGCGAAGGAGCTGGCGGGCGCGGGCTTCCCCCTGACCGACCTGGCCGGCGCGATCCCGATGTGGACCATCGATCCGGCGCGCCTCGTCTCGCTGCAGAACGAGTACGCGAGCCGCCTGCAGAAGATGTGGTCCGAGTTCCTCGCCGGTGACGGCGCGGCGCCTCCGCTCGGCGACAAGCGCTTCGCGTCGCCCGCATGGAGCCAGCAGACGCCGTACGCGTGGAGTGCGGCGATGTACCTGCTGAATGCCGACTTCATGCAGCGGATGGCCGACGCGGTCGATGCCGATCCCAAGACCCGCGACCGGATCCGCTTCTTCACGCAGCAGTGGGTCGACGCGCTGTCGCCGTCGAACTTCCTGCCGACCAACCCCGAGGCGCAGCGCAAGCTGCTCGACTCGAACGGCGCGAGCCTGCGCCATGGCATCGAGAACCTGCTCGCGGACATCGCGAAGGGCCACATCTCGATGACCGAGGAGAACGCGTTCGAGGTCGGCCGCAACGTCGGCACCTCGAAGGGCGCGGTCGTCTTCCGCAACGACGTCATCGAGCTGATCCAGTACTCGCCGAGCACGCCGACCGTCGGCAACCGGCCGCTGCTGCTGGTGCCGCCCTTCATCAACAAGTACTACATCCTCGACCTGCAGCCCGAGAACTCGTTCGTCGCACACGCGGTGTCGAAGGGCCACACGGTCTTCCTGGTCTCCTGGATCAACGCTCAGCCCGAGCACGGACAGCTGACCTGGGACGACTACATCGAACGCGGTACCGTCGAGGCGATCCACCGCGTCCAGGCGATCTCGAAGAGCGAGACGATCAACGCGCTCGGCTTCTGCGTCGGCGGCACGATCCTCGCCACCTCGCTGGCCGCGCTCGCGGCCCGCGGCGAGCGTCCGGTCGAGTCGCTGACCCTGATGACGACGCTGCTCGACTTCGCCGAGCCCGGCGTGCTCGGCGTGTTCATCGACCCGGCCCAGGTCGCCTGGCGGGAACAGACGCTGGGCGCCGGTGGCCTGATGACCGGTGGCGAGCTCGCGACGACCTTCTCGTTCCTGCGGCCGAACGACCTGGTCTGGAACTACGTCGTCGCCAACTACCTGAAGGGCGAGGATCCTCCGCCGTTCGACCTGCTCTACTGGAATTCCGACAGCACGAACCTGCCGGGTCCGCTGTACTGCTGGTACCTGCGGCACATGTACCTGCAGAACGAGCTGAGGATCCCGAACCGGCTCACCTGCATCGGTCAGAAGATCGACCTGGGCCGCATCGACGTGCCGACCTTCGTGTTCGGCGCGAAGGAAGACCACATCGTTCCGTGGCGCGCCGCCTACGGGTCGACGCAGCTGCTGTCGAACGACGTGCGTTTCGTGCTGGGCGCCTCCGGGCACATCGCCGGCGCGATCAACCCGGCGTCGAAGAACAAGCGCAGCTACTGGGTCGGCGAGTCGCTGCCGGCGTCCCCCGACGACTGGCTCGCCGCGGCGACCGAGAGGCCCGGCAGCTGGTGGAGCGACTGGGCCGCTTGGCTCGAGGGCTTCAAGGGCGGCACGCGCGCGGCGCCTGCGGATCTCGGCGACGCGCAGCACCCGCCGCTCGAGCCCGCCCCGGGCCGCTACGTGAAGATCAAGGCCAGGCCCGAAGGCGCTGCGGCCACGCTGTTCCCGCAATCCTGAACATCCACCAACGCCCCGCCAGGGGCTCCAGGGAGACTGAACGATGACGAAACTCGCTTACGTGACCGGCGGCATGGGTGGCATCGGCACCGCCATCTGCCGCAAGTTCCACGACATGGGGTACACGGTGATCGCGGGCTGCGGCCCCACCCGCGACTTCGAGAAATGGCTCGCCGAGCAGAAGAAGGACGGCTATTCGTTCTTCGCGTCGGTCGGTAACGTCTCCGACTGGGAGTCGACCAAGGCGGCCTTCGACAAGGTCAAGGCCGAGCACGGCAATCCCGACATCCTCGTCAACAACGCGGGCATCACCCGCGACGGCGCGTTCCGCAAGATGGCGCTGGACGACTGGAAGGCAGTCATCGACACCAACCTGAACAGCCTGTTCTGCGTGACCAAGCAGGTGATCGACGGGATGATGGACAAGGGCTGGGGTCGGGTCATCAACATCTCGTCGGTCAACGGCGAAAAGGGCCAGTTCGGTCAGACCAACTATTCGGCGGCCAAGGCCGGCATGCACGGCTTCACCATGGCGCTTGCACAGGAGGTCGCGTCCAAGGGCGTGACGGTCAATACTGTCAGCCCGGGTTACATCGCCACCGACATGGTGATGGCGGTCCGCGAGGACGTCCGCGAGAAGATCATCGCCACGATCCCGGTCAAGCGGCTGGGCAAGGCCGAGGAGATCGGCTCGATCTGCGGTTGGCTCTCGACCGACGATGCCGGCTACACGACCGGCGCCGACTTCTCGTGCAACGGCGGCCTTCATATGGGATGATGCGCCGCGGCAAAGACCCGGAGACCTCGATGGCCCAAGCCACGCGCCTGATCAAGAAGTACCCGAACCGTCGGCTCTACGACACCCAGACCAGCGCGTACATCACCTTGGCCGACGTCAAGCAGCTCGTGCTCGACACCGAGGACTTCAAGGTCATCGACGCCAAGAGCGAGGAGGACCTGACCCGCAGCATCCTGCTGCAGATCATCCTCGAGGAGGAGGCCAGCGGCGCGCCGCTGTTCTCCTCCCAGATGCTCTCCCAGATCATCCGGTTCTACGGCCACGCGATGCAGGGAATGATGGGGGCCTACCTCGAGAAGTCGATGGTGGCCTTCGTCGAGATCCAGCAGAAGTTCCAGGAGCAGTCGAAGGCCTTCTACGACGGCAAGAACCTGCCGGTCAGCCCCGAGCTCTGGACGCAGTTCATGCAGGTCCAGGCGCCGATGATGCAGGGCATGATGAGCCACTACATCGACCAGTCGAAGAACCTGTTCGTGCAGATGCAGGAGCAGATGCAGCAGCAGGCGCGGTCGGTGTTCCAGAGCTTCCCGTTCCCCGGCGCGCCCGGGATGCCCGGTGCGCCGGGTGCGGGGCCGACGCCCGGCGCGACCGGCGAGCCCGGCAAGAAGTGAGTTCCCGGAGCCCCGGATCGGCCCGCTCCGGCCTCCGCGGACCTCGGGTGCGCCGCGGGTAGGCAGCCGCGGCCGGCGCGATAGAATGACGGGTTAACCGTCCTGCGGGCCGCGCGCCCGATCGCGATGTCGTCCGTCAACGTCAAGCGGCCCCGGGCCGCGCCCCGTGCCCCCGCCTCCGCGGTCGCCGAGCCGCCCCGCGTGGGCTTCGTCTCGCTCGGTTGCCCGAAGGCCCTGGTGGACGCCGAGAGGATCGTCACGCAGCTGCGTGCGGAGGGCTACGTGATCGCGCCCAGCTACCAGGACTCGGACCTGGTGGTGGTCAATACCTGCGGCTTCATCGACGACGCGGTCCGCGAGTCGCTCGACGCGATCGGCGAGGCGCTCGCCGAGAACGGCAAGGTCATCGTCACCGGTTGCCTCGGTGCGAAGGCGGGGCAGGACGGCGGCAACCTGGTCGCCGAGGTCCACCCGAGCGTGCTCGCGGTGACCGGTCCGCACGCGCTGGAGGAGGTGATGGGGCACGTGCACGCGCACCTGCCGCGGCCTCACGATCCCTTCGTCGATCTGGTGCCCGAGGCCGGCGTGAAGCTCACGCCGCGGCACTACGCCTACCTGAAGATCTCCGAGGGATGCAACCACCGCTGCAGCTTCTGCATCATCCCGTCGATGCGCGGCGACCTGCTCAGCCGCCCGATCGGCGAGGTGGTCCGCGAGGCGCGCGCGCTGCTGAAGTCCGGCGTGAAGGAGCTGCTGGTCATCTCCCAGGACACCAGCGCCTACGGCGTCGACCTGAAGTACCGGACCGACTTCGTCGACGGCCGCCCGGTCCGCACGCGGATGACCGAGCTGTGCCGCGAGCTGGGCCTCGCCGCGCGCGAGCACGATGGCTGGGTGCGGCTGCACTACGTCTATCCGTATCCGCACGTCGACGAGGTGCTGCCGCTGATGGCCGAGGGGCTGGTTCTGCCGTACCTCGACGTGCCGTTCCAGCACTCGCATCCCGAGGTGCTGAGGCGCATGAAGCGGCCGGCCAGCGGCGAGCGCAATCTCGAGCGGATCCAGGGCTGGCGCAGGGTCGTGCCCGAGCTGACCGTGCGCAGCACCTTCATCGCGGGCTTTCCCGGCGAGACCGAGGCGCAGTTCGACGATCTGCTGGCGTTCCTCAAGGAGGCCGAGCTCGACCGCGTCGGATGCTTCGCCTACTCGCCGGTCGAGGGCGCGACCGCGAACGACCTCGAGGGCGCGCTGCCCGACGAGGTCCGCGAGGACCGGCGCAAGCGGTTCATGCAGGTCCAGCAGCGGATCAGCCGCAGGCGCCTGAAGCGCAAGGTCGGCACGGTGCAGCGCGTGCTGATCGACGCGGCGGGACCCGAGGGCGCGGTCGGGCGCACGAGCGCCGACGCACCGGAGATCGACGGCGTGGTGCACGTCGCCCCGGATCCTTCGCTGCGTGCGGGGGCGTTCGTCGAGGTCGCGATCGAGGCGTCCGACGCCCACGACCTGTTCGGCGCGGTGATCGGTGCCGATCGTGTCCCGGCGGCCGCCCCGCGCGCCGCGGCGTCCGGGCCCGCCAGGCGCGCAGCGGCCCGTCGCTGACCCGGAGGTTCCCATGCGCACGATCCTGCCCCCCGTCGTCGCCCACGCCCGCCGGCGCGCGGTGATCGCTGCCGCGGTGCTGCTCGCGCCCGGCGTGACGGTCGCTCAGGGCCGGGTGCCGGAGTCGGGCGGCCCGCCCGGCCGCGACGCGGCGCTGATCCGTGCCGCGACCGCCGGCGACGCGCCCGAGGTGGCGCGGCTGCTGCAGGAGGGCGCGAGCGTCCACGGGCGCGATCTCACCGGACGGACCGCGCTGATCGCCGCGGCGGCGAACGGCCATGCGGCGGTCGTCCGCCAGCTGATCAATGCGGGGGCGAACCTCGACGCGCAGGACGACGCCCGCGATACCGCGCTGCTCGTCGCCGGCGCGCGCGGCCACGCCGAGGTCGCGCGGATGCTGGCCGCGGCGGGGGCCGACCTGCGGGCTCGCAACCGCCACGGCGGCACCGCGCTGATCCCGGCCGCCCACTACGGCCATGTCGACACGGTGCGGGCGCTGCTGCAGACCCCGATCGACGTGAACCATGTCAACGACCTCGGATGGACCGCGCTGCTCGAGGCGGTCGTGCTCGGCGACGGCGGCGCGCGCTACGTCGAGATCGTGCGGATGCTGATCGCCCATGGCGCCGATCCGTCGAAGCCGGATCGCGACGGCGTGACGCCGCTCGCGCATGCGAGGCGCCGCGGGCAGGACGAGGTCGCGCGGCTGCTGGTCGCGGCCGGCGCGCGCTGACCGCTCGCGGGGCGCGAGGCGTCTCGCGCCGCTGCCTGCATGCGCCGCGCCGATTGCGCGCGCTCGATCTCCGCGGGCATCATGCGCGACACCATCGAGCCGCCGACCGGAGGAGACCATGAGCGAACCGACCAAGTACCTGCTGCCCGAGGACCGGATCCCGAAGCGGTGGTACAACATCCAGGCCGACCTGCCCAAGCCGCTGCCCGCGGTGCTGCATCCCGGCACGCTGCAGCCGGTCGGGCCGGACGACCTCGCGCCGCTGTTCCCGATGGCGCTGATCATGCAGGAGGTCACGACCGAGCGCGAGGTCGAGATCCCGGAGCCGGTCCGCGAGGTCTATCGGCTGTGGCGGCCCGCGCCGCTGTTCCGCGCGCATCGCCTGGAGAAGGCGCTCGGCACGCCGGCGAAGATCTTCTACAAGTACGAGGGCGTGAGCCCCGCGGGCTCGCACAAGCCGAACACCGCCGTCGCGCAGGCGTTCTACAACAAGGAGGCGGGCATCAAGCGTCTGTCGACCGAGACCGGTGCCGGGCAGTGGGGCTCGTCGCTGTCCTTCGCCGGCAGCCTCTTCGGCCTCGAGGTGCTGGTCTTCCAGGTCCGCGTGTCCTACGACCAGAAGCCGTACCGGCGCGCGCTGATGGAGACCTACGGGGCCCGCTGCCTGCCGTCGCCGTCGAACGAGACCGCCTACGGCCGCAGCGTGCTCGAGAAGCGGCCCGACCACCCGGGCTCGCTCGGCATCGCGATCTCCGAGGCGGTCGAGGTGGCCGCGCAGCGCGACGACACGAAGTACGCGCTCGGCTCGGTGCTGAACCACGTGCTGCTGCACCAGACGATCATCGGCCTGGAGTCGATGGAGCAGATGGAGATGGCGGGCGCCTGGCCCGACGTGGTGGTGGGCTGCACCGGCGGCGGCTCGAACTTCGCGGGCATCGCGTTCCCGTACATCGGGGACGGACTGCGCGGCGGTCGCAAGCCGCGGATCGTCGCGGTCGAGCCTGCGGCCTGCCCGTCGCTCACGCGCGGCAAGTACGCCTACGACTTCGGCGATACCGGCCACATGACGCCGCTCACGAAGATGCACACGCTGGGCTCGACCTTCACGCCGCCGGGCTTCCACGCGGGCGGCCTGCGCTACCACGGCATGGCGCCGCTGGTCTCGCACCTGAAGGAGCTCGGACTGATCGAGGCGACCGCCTACCACCAGACCGAGTGCTTCGCCGCCGGCGTGACCTTCGCGCGCGCCGAGGGCATCGTGCCGGCGCCGGAGGCCAACCACGCGGTCAAGGGCGCCATCGTCGAGGCGCTGCGCTGCAAGGCCGAAGGGCGCAGCGAGGTGATCCTGTTCAACCTGTGCGGCCACGGCCACTTCGACATGAGCGCCTACAGCGCCTACTTCTCCGGCAAGCTGGTCGACCAGACCTACGACGAGGCCGAACTGGCGATGGCATTGTCGGGCTTGCCATCGGTGCCGGCCTGAGGGCCTGCCGGCTTCGGATGCCGGCGGCCCTTCGATGGTCGCCGGCGGCGGCTCGCGCTATTCGGCCGCCGCCTGGGCCCGGGCGGACACGTCCGGATTCGAGAACACCATGGCGCCGTCGTCGACGCGGCTGTAGCGCAGGGTCAGCAGGTCGTGGATGT
>JBJOKE010000073.1:0-75955 GCA_046046245.1 Pseudomonadota bacterium
GGCTGCAGCCCGGGATGTTCATCCGCGTGCAGCTGACCGCGGGCGAGCGTCCGAACACCATACTGGTCCCGCAGCGCGCGGTCGTGAAGGTGCCGAACGGGCACGTGGCCTACGTCGTCAATGCCGAGAACAGGATCGAGCGCCGCGACCTCGTCGTCGGCGAGTGGATCAAGGACGACTGGGTGATCGAGAAGGGCCTGATCGCGGGGGACACGGTGGTCGTCGACGGCATCCAGCGCATCCAGCCTGGCATGACCGTGCGACCGGCGCCGTACCAGCCGAAGCCGGCCGGAGCGCCCGCCGCGCCGCCCGCTCCCGCTGCCGCTCCCGCGAAGAAGTAGGAGGCGCGCATGCAATTCTTCGTCGACCGTCCGGTCTTCGCGACCGTCATCGCCGTCATCATCGCGCTGGTGGGCGCGCTCGCCGGCACCCAGCTCGCCGTCGAGCAGTACCCGACCGTCGCGCCGCCGCAGGTGCAGGTCACCGCGGTCTACCCGGGCGCGAGCCCCGAGACGCTGGAGACCACGGTCGCCGCGCCGCTCGAGCGCGAGATGAACGGCATTCCCGGCCTGCTCTACATGCAGTCGACCTCGTCGGCCAGCGGCCTGATGCAGCTGCAGGTCTTCTTCGAGCCGGGCACCGACCTGAACCTCGCGGCGGTCGAGGTCAGCAACCGGTCCAAGCGGGTCGAGCCGCTGCTGCCGCAGGAGGTGCTGCGCCAGGGCCTGCGCGTGGACAAGACCAACCCGCAGATCCTGCTGGTGGTGGTCATGCAGTCCGACGACCCGCGCTTCGACGCGACCTACATCGCGAACCTCGCGAACAGCCAGATCGTCAACGAGCTCAAGCGACTGCCCGGCGCGGGCGACGTGAGCCTGTTCGCGTCGCCCTACGCGATGCGGCTCTGGGCCGACCCGGACCGGCTCGCCAAGTACCGGCTCACCGTCAACGAGGTGATCGCCGCGGTCCGCGAGCAGAACCAGAACTTCCCGGTCGGCGAGATCGGCCAGGCGCCGGCCGACCGCGGCCAGACCCTGACCTTCCCGGTGCAGACCGCCGGCAGCCTGGTCGAAGTCGAGCAGTTCCGCGACATCGTGATCCGCTCGCTGCCGGACGGCTCGGTGGTCCGCGTGCGCGACGTCGCGCGCGTGGAGCTCGGCGCCGACGACTACCAGTTCGAGTCGCGGCTGAACGGCAAGCCGGCGGTGGCGATGGGCGTCTACCTGCGCCCCGGCGCGAACGCGCTCGAGCTCGCGAAGGCGATCCGCACGCGGATGGACGGGCTCGCCACGGCCTTCCCGCCCGAGATCCGCTGGCAGATCTCGTACGACACCACCAAGTTCGTCAACGCGTCGATCGAGCTGGTGCTGCACACCTTCGTCGAGGCCTTCGTCCTCGTGCTGGTGGTGGTGTTCGTCTTCCTCGGCAGCCTGCGCGCCACCGTGATCCCGCTGCTCGCGATCCCGGTCTCGATCGTCGGCACGCTCGCCGGCCTGCTGCTCGCCGGCTTCTCGATCAACATGCTGACCCTGTTCGGCATGGTGCTCGCGATCGGCATCGTGGTCGACGACGCGATCGTGGTGGTCGAGGCGGTCGAGAAGATCATGCACGACGAGCACTGCGATGCGCGGACCGCGGCCCGCAAGGCGATGCAGGGCATCGGCGGCGCGATCGTCGGCGTCACCGCGGTGATCTGCGCGGTGTTCGTGCCGATCGCCTTCCTGGGCGGCGTGACCGGCACGCTCTACAAGCAGTTCGCGATCACGATCACCATCTCGACGCTGCTGTCCGCGATCACCGCGCTGACGCTCACGCCGGCGCTGTGCGCGCTGATCCTGAAGCCCGGGATGACCAAGCCGAAGCCCATCCAGGTCTTCGACCGGCTGTTCAACCGGGTGACCGACGGCTACGCGGCCGCGGTGGGCGGGATGCTGTCGAGGAAGCTGGTGTTCCTGCTGGTCTACGGCGTGCTCATCGGCGGCGTGGTGTACCTCTTCGCGAAGATCCCCGGCGGCTTCGTCCCCGAGGAGGACAAGGGCACCATCTACGTGGTGGTCGACGCCCCGTCGGGCGCGTCGGTCGAGCGCACGCGCGAGGCGCTGAAGAAGGCCGAGGCCATCCTCGCGAAGGAGGCGACGGTCCAGGAGCAGATCGCGATCGTCGGCTTCTCGATCTTCTACCGCTACGCGAACCAGGCCTTCGTCTTCGCGACGCTCAAGCCCTGGGAGGCGCGCAAGGGCGAGGGCGAGCACGTGAAGGACGTGCTCGCGCGACTGAACCGGCAGCTGCTGCAGATCCCCGAGGCGCGGGTCTTCGCGCTCAACGAGCCGCCGATCTCGGGCATGGGCTCGGTGGCGGGCTTCGACTACCGGCTGCTGTCGCTCGACGGCGACCGCGCGAAGCTCGACGCCGCGGTGGCCGAGGTGGTGGCCACCGCGCAGCAGGATCCGGCGCTGTTCGCGGTCCGCAGCGTGGCGGCGCCCAACGTCCAGACGCTGTTCCTCGACGTCGACCGCAACAAGGCCAAGGCGCTCGGCGTGCCGCTGTCGGACCTGTACTCGACCCTCGGCAGCCTGCTGGGCTCGTCCTTCGTCAACCAGTTCACCGCGTTCGGCACCAGCCTGAAGGTGAAGCTGCAGGCCGAGCAGGCCTGGCGCGCCGACCCCGCCGCGCTGCAGCGCTTCCAGGTCCGCAACGCCGAGGGCAACCTGGTGCCGATGGCCGCGCTGATGCGCACCGAGTGGCGCTCGGCGCCGATCGCGCTGACCCGCTACAACGGCTATCCGTCGATCCAGCTGAACGGCGCGCCGGCGCCGGGCCGCTCGTCGGGCGAGGCCCTGCTCGCGATGGAGGCGATCTCGGCCGAGAAGCTGCCCGAGGGCACGTCCTTCGAGTGGTCCGGGCAGTCGCTGCAGGAGCGGGTCGCGGGCGGCCAGGCGGCCGGCATCTTCGTGCTGTCGCTGATCTTCGTGTTCCTGTTCCTCGCCGCGCTCTACGAGAGCTTCAGCCTGCCGGTGGCGGTGTTCCTGATCGTGCCGATCGCGATCCTGGGCGCGCTGGTGGCGCTGCTGCTGCGGCACAGCCCGAACGACGTGTTCTTCCAGGTCTCGCTGATCACGCTGGTGGGACTCGCCGGCAAGAACGGCATCCTGATCGTGGAGTTCGCCAAGCAGCAGCACGAGGCGGGCATGAGCCTGCTCGATGCGGCGATCGACGCGGGCCGGCAGCGGCTGCGGCCGATCGTGATGACCTCGCTGGCCTTCATCCTCGGCGTGCTGCCGCTGGTGAAGGCCGACGGCGCGGGCGCCGCGACCCAGCATTCGGTGGGCACCGGCATCCTGGGCGGCATGATCGCCGCGACGCTGATCGGCGTGTTCTTCACGCCGCTGTTCTACTACGTGGTGTCGCGGCTGAGCGGGGCGCGGCAGGAGGCGACCGCCGCGGCGCCGCCGTCGGCCGCGCCGCACGACGGAGGACACCCGTGATGGCCCGCCCCGTTCCGTCCGCGCGTCCGATCGCCGTCGCGCTGGCCGCCGCGCTCGCGGCCGGCTGCTCGATGCTCACCCCGCCGGCCGCGCCGGCCGCCCCCGAGGGCCGCGCGCCGGTGGTCCCCGCGGCCTACCAGGCGCGTAACGCGCCGGGTCCGTCGCTCGCCGAGCCGTCGTGGCGGACGTTCTTCGCTTACGGCGAACTGCCGGCGCTGATCGACGAGGCGCTGCGCAACAACCGCGACCTGCGGATCGCGGCCGAGCGGATCGAGCTCGCCCGCGCGCAGGTCGGCCTGGCGCGCGCCGCGCTGCTGCCCACGGTGGCGGCCGACGCGAGCGCCACCCTGCAGCGCGGTCCGAATCAGCGCAACAGCGAGTCCTATTCGCTCGGGCTCGGGGTGGCGACCTGGGAGATCGACCTGTGGGGCCGGATCCGGTCGCAGGTGGAGTCCGCGCGCCTCTCCGTCGAGGCCACCGACGCGCAGCGCTACGCGGCCCAGGTGAGCCTGGTGGCGTCGGTCGCCGGCGGCTGGCTGCAGCTGCTCGAGGTCGACCAGCAGCTCGCGGTCTCGCACCGCACCCGGGACTCGCGTCGCGACTCGGCGCGGCTGATCCGGCTGCGCTTCGACGCCGGCGTGGTCTCGATGGTCGACGTCACGCAGGCCGAGACCTCGCTCGCGCAGGCCGAGCAGGCGATCGCCGAGCTGGAGCGCCAGCGCGGCGCCGCCGAGAACGCGCTGTCCGTGCTGCTGGGCCGCAACCCCGGCACCATCGCACGCACCAGCACGCTGCGCGAGATGCCCGTGCCGGCGGCGCTGCCGGCCGGCCTGCCGTCGGACCTGCTGCGCCGCCGGCCGGACGTGATCGCCGCCGAGCGCGCGGTGGCCGCGACCGACGCCGACGTCGACGCCGCCCGCAAGGCCTTCCTGCCCTCGGTCTCGCTGACCGGCTTCCTCGGCCTGGTGAGCCCACAGCTGTCGCAGCTGCTGGGCGCGGACCGGGCCGTGGGTTCGGTGACGCCGGGCGTCACCCTGCCGATCTTCACCGGCGGCCGGCTCGAGGCGAACCTCGACGCGCAGGCCGCGCGCCAGCGGATCGCGGTCGAGGACTACGGCCGCACGGTGCAGGGCGCGCTGCGCGACGTCGAGGATGCGCTGTCGGCGTTCCAGCGACGGCGCGAGCAGCGCGAGGCGCTCGAGCGGATCGTGGCCTCGAGCCGCGAGCGGCTGCGGCTGGTGGACCTGCGCTACCTGAACGGGATCTCGAGCTACTTCGAGGTGCTCGATTCGCAGCGCGTGCTGTTCGATTCCGAGCTGCAGCTCGCGCAGTCGACCGCGGCGACCTACGGGGCGGTGATCCAGCTGTACCGGGCGCTGGGCGGCGGCTGGGAACCGCGTGCGAGCGAGCCGGTGTCCGCGACACGGTGATCGGACCGCGGGCGGCGGGGGTCCGATCGGGCCACCGTCGCACGCGAATCGGCCGCTTCCCGAGCGAAGTGCGCAGTGCCATCCTTGCCTGAGACCGGCCGGCGCGCTGCCTCCTCGTGCACCGGCACGGTCGCGAAGCAGCCGACGGCTCGTCTCGCGCCTGGCCGCAGGTGCGGGCCCTCGGCCGTTCGTTCGACGCGCTCCCTTCGTCGCCGCGCAGGCTCCATTCGCTGCGGGGCACCGGCGCCCTGCGGTTCGAGCGCCACGCGACGGGCGATACGGAAACCTGGACGCGCCGCATCTCGGGCACGACGATGGTGTCGCGGCTGTTCCTGCATGGGTCGCACCTCGTCGAGCGGCTCGGCTCCGTCCGGCTGTGTGCTTCGTGCCCGAGGCCGGCGCGGACGGTCTCGCGCTGCGGGTCCTCGACGCGCTCGGCTGGCCGTGGCGTGCGGCGCGGTTGCCGTGGATCGTGCCGGCGCCCGGCTCGACGTGCGCCGACTCGGCCACCGCAGTAGAGTGCACCTGGCGACGCGTCGGTCAGACGGCTCGGAGGCGTCCGCCCGCCCCTTCCTCCCGGGAGATCGCCCGATGTCGCCGTGGGACCCGCGCAGCCGGTTTCCGAAGCACGAACGCCGCGTCGCCGGCCAGGGGCAGACGTTCGACCTCGGCCGCTGGGCGATCACGCTGCCGCTCGACTGGACGCTGCGTCCGGGCCTGGAGCCGGTGGCGATCGCGGCGGGCGACGGCAGCAAGGGGCTCGAGGTCTCGGTGATCGAGCTCGAGGATCCGACGCAGGAGGCCGGGCACGCGACGCGCGCGATCGTCGGCGTCGTGAAGGGCCGGCTCGGCCGGATGCCCGGCTTCCACTGGCTGTTCCTCAGGGACGACCGGTCGCCGCTCGGCGACGGCTGCGTCGCGGTGTTCGAGGCGCACGAGCCCGACCGCGGCCACCGGGTCTGCGTCCAGGTGCTGGTGCGCGGCCCGACCGCGCTGCAGGCGAGCTTCCACGACTACGCCTGCGTCGACCTGCCCGCGTCGCGGGCCTACTTCGGCGAGGCGATGCGCTCGCTCAGGCTGCGTCGCTCGGCGACACCGCCGGCGCGCTGACCCCGGCCGCGTCGCGACCGGGGTCCACGGTACCGACCGGCTCGACGGACCCGGACACGCCCGCGGCGCGCCACCGGGCCCGTCGGCCGCGCCCCGCTAGTGCACGCTGCCGCGCTGCGCGACCTCCGCGGCGTACTTCTGCCCCGCCGCCTCGACCGCCTTCATGTGCACGTCGGCCAGCGCGGGTCGCGCCGCGCGCGCCCGTGCCGAGGCATCCATCGTCGACTGGTGCTGCCCCTGGAAGTGCGGGAACACGTGCCGCGCGATCAGGTCGTAGCTGCGACGCGTCGCATCGAAGTTCGCCCAGTTGTGGGCGAGCATCAGGTACGCGCCGAAGCCGCCGTTCGACTGGCCCCACAGGCGGTCGATCTGCGCCTTCACCATGTCGGGCGTGCCGATCGCGCCGAAGCCCGAGTCGTTGATGAAGGAGATCATCTCCTTCACGTTCGCGCCCGGCACCGCCATCTGCGGGAACGCGGCCACCGCCTGGAAGTAGTCGAACCACTGCTCGATGCCGTACTCGACGTCGCGGTAGGCCTGCTCCATCGTCTCGGCGCAGTGCACGAGGCCGACCAGGCGCCACTTCGAGCGGTCGACCGTGGTGCCGTAGTGCGCGGCCTGCTGCTGCATCACGTCCCAGTGCAGCGCGAGCGCGTCGAAGCCGGCGGCGGTGGTCGCGCCGATCGACAGCAGCCCGCAGCCGTAGCGGCCGGCGAGCTTCGGGCCGGTGGGCGACGCGACCGCCGCGACCGCGAGGTCGAACAGCGGGTTCGACCACGGACGCAGGTGCAGCCGCGCATCGCGCAGCGTCCAGCGGTCGTTCTCGAAGTTCACCGGCGTGTCGGTGGTGAGCAGCTGGTGGATGATGCCCAGGCCGTCCTCGAGCAGGCCGCGGGTCTGGGTCTGCGACAGGCCGATCATCGCGCCGTCGGTGGGCAGCGAGCCGGGCCCGACGCCCAGCATCACGCGGCCGCGCGTGAGGTGGTCGAGCTGCACGATGCGCTCGGCGACCCACAGCGGGTTGTGGTACGAGACGCTGACCACGCCCGTGCCCAGCCGGATGTGCCGCGTGCGCTGCGACGCGACCGCCATGAAGATCTCGGGCGAGGCCGACAGCTCGGTGCCCGCCGAGTGGTGCTCGCCGCACCAGGCCTCGTCGTAGCCGCAGCGGTCGAGCCACTGGATCAGCTCGAGGTCCTGCTCGAGGGCCAGCGTGGGATTGATGCCGGGCTTGTGGAACGGTGCCAGGAAAATGCCGAAGCGCATGCGATGCGACATCCGTGTCTCCTCGTCTGTGGTCGTTGTATCGCCGTCGGCGGGCGCCGTTCCGGCGCGAACCGCGGCCCGCTCGGCCGGGGTCCGGGGCCATGCTAGCATCGGCCGAAACGGCGCGGCAACGCGTCGGCACGCCCGTCCGGATGCTCCAGAGGCCCGATGCACACCCCACCCTTCATCGTCGGCCTTGGCGGCACGACCCGCCCCGGTTCCACGTCCGAACGCGCGCTGCAGGTCGCGCTCGAGGCCGCCGCGGCCGCGGGCTGCGAGACCCGCCTCTTCGGCGCCGCCGAGATGCCCGCCGAGACCTACGATCCCACCCGCCAAGGGCGCAGCGTGGCCGCGGCCGCGCTGGTCGACGCGCTGCGCCGCGCCGACGGCGTGCTGATCGCCACGCCCTCGTACCACGGCGGCATCTCGGGCCTCGTGAAGAACGCGATCGACTTCACCGAGGATCTGCGCGAGGACGCGCGGCCCTACCTCGACGGCCGTGCCGTCGGCTGCATCGTCGTCGCCGACGGCGCGCAGGCGCTGGGCTCCACGCTCGCGTCGCTGCGCGCCGTGGTGCACGCGCTGCGCGGCTGGCCCACGCCCTTCGCGGCCACGCTGAACGGCCGCGACAGGCCCTTCGGCGGCGACGGGCGAGCCCCCGACGAGACGGCGCTCGCCGCGTGCCGGATGGTCGCCGACCAGGTGGTGCGCTTCGCGTCGATGGCGCGGGCCGGCCGTCAGGCCTGAGCACCGGGCACGACCCACGCCCCCGAGGCCCGATAGGACCGACTCCATGAGCAGGATCGAGAAGACCGACGAACAGTGGCGCTCGGCGCTGAGCCCCGAGGCCTACCAGGTGCTGCGCCGCGAGGGCACCGAACGCGCGGGCACCAGCCCGCTGAACGACGAGAAGCGGGCGGGCACCTTCGCCTGCGCGGGCTGCGGCACGCCGCTGTTCCGCAGCGACATGAAGTTCGACAGCGGGACCGGCTGGCCGAGCTTCTTCACGACGCTGCCGGGCGTGTTCGAGACAAAGCGCGACTTCAAGCTGATCTGGCCGCGCACCGAGTACCACTGCGCGACCTGCGGCGGCCACCACGGCCACGTCTTCGACGACGGCCCGGCGCCGTCCGGGCTGCGCTACTGCAACAACGGCGTCGCGCTGACGTTCGTGCCCGACGGCGACTGAGCGCGAGCCGTCCCACCCCGTGAGGCGGGGAGCGGCCGCCGCGACGCGAGGTGGACTGCGGCCGCCCCGGCCGGGCTGCTAGAGTCGCGGCTTCCTCGACCCGACTCCCCCGCCCCAATGAGCACCGTCGTCCCCGCCCCCCAGCCCGTCCTCGTCCCCGTCGCCGGCGGCGGATCCTGGCCGGTCCGCCGCGTCTACTGCGTCGGCCGCAACTACGAGGAGCACGCCAAGGAGATGGGCTTCACCGGCCGCGAGCCGCCGTTCTTCTTCATGAAGCCGGCCGACGCGGTGGTCTTCGTGCCCGAGGGCGAGACCGGCGAGATCGCCTACCCGCCCGGCACGTCGAACTTCCACTACGAGCTCGAGCTGGTGGCGGCAATCGGCACGGGCGGCGCGAACATCAAGGCCGCCGACGCGATGAAGCACGTCTGGGGCTACGCGGTCGGCCTGGACATGACCCGCCGCGACCTGCAGGGCGAGATGAAGAAGCAGGGCCGGCCCTGGGAGATCGGCAAGGCCTTCGACGAGTCGGCGCCGATCGGCCCGATCGTGCCGGCCGCGCAGGCCCCGGGCGCGACCGATGCCGCGATCGAGCTGAAGGTCAACGGCACGGTCAAGCAGACGAGCAGCACGTCCAAGCTCATCTGGAACATCGCCGAGACCATCGAGCACCTGTCGGCGGTCTGGCGCCTCGAGCCGGGCGACCTGATCTACACCGGCACCCCCGAGGGTGTGGGCGCAGTCAAGCCGGGCGACCTGATGGAAGGCCGCGTCGACGGTGTCGGCACGCTGAGGGTCCGCGTGAAGTGAATCAGGCGGCGGCGCCGGCCGCGGTGCCGCCCTCGATCTTCACCACCCGCTGCGGGAACGGGATCTCGATCCCCTGCTCGCGGAACGCCCGCAGGATCGCGAGGTTCACGTCGGAGCGCAGCGCGAGGGTGCCGGCCGTCGGATCCTTGATCCAGAACCCCACCTCGAGCGTGATCGCCGAGTCGGCGAAGGCCACGAGGAAGGCCATCGGCGGCGGATCCTGCAGCACCCTGGACTGTGCGCGGGCGGACTCGACCATCAGCGCCATCGCGCGCTCGACGTCGCTCGCGTAGCCGATGCCCACCTGCACCGCCACGCGCTGGTTGGTGTTGGTGAAGGTCTCGCTCTCCACCACCGAGCTCACCAGCATCTCGTTCGGCACGATCGAGTCGACGCCGTCCATGCCCTTGAGCACGGTGTAGCGGGTGCGGATGTCGGTGACGATGCCGCGGTTGGTACCGACGCGGATCAGGCGGCCCGGCTCGATCGAGCGGTCGAGCAGGATGATGAAGCCCGAGATGTAGTTGGCCGCGATCTTCTGCATGCCGAAGCCGAGGCCGACGCCGAGCGCGCCGCCGAACACGGACAGCGTGGTCAGGTCGATGCCCACCATCGGCAGCGCGACCAGCAGCGCGAGCGTCATCAGCACCGGCTGCGCGATCCGGCTGATCACCGCCCGGGCACCGACGTCGACGTCCACCTCGCCGGCCAGCCTCGCGTCGATCGCCCGGCTCGCCCACAGCGCGAGCACCGCGGCGAGCCCGACGGTGAACACGCCGGTGATCAGCTGCAGCAGCGTCAGCTTCGACTTGCCCAGCGGGATCGCGATCGCCTCGAGGGTGTCGAGCAGCACCGGCAGCAGGTCGAGCACGTGCAGCGCCACCAGGCCCCAGATCACCGCGGTGATGGTCCGCTCGAAGGTGCCCATCCAGCGGGCCTGCCGGAAGGTCTGCCGCAGGACCAGCACGACGGTCCGCACCGCGGCCAGCGAGACCAGCAGCGCGATCGCGACCGACAGCAGGCTCACCGGCACGAAGCGCTGCAGCACCGAGCGCGCGACGAGCATCAGCAGCAGCGCGACGAGCGGCCAGGCCACGCGGCGGGCCCAGGCGACCGCGAGCCGGGCCGGCCCCTTCGCCACGAGGCGCCGCTCGAGGCTGCCGGCGACGAGCCACGCCAGGCCCAGGCAGACGACGACGGCGACGGCGGCCCACCAGCCATGGCCGGTGGACAGCTCGCGGACGAGCCGGTTCACGAGCGGGCCGAGCAGGTGCAGGTCGAATTCGAAACCGTTCATCCGGCAAGCATAGCGGACGATCGCGCTACCATTGCCGCCACCCGAGGACACGAGAGAGACACGCGCCATGGCCGAGAAGATCGTCCACCCCGAGACCATGCACCGCTGGATGGTCGACCTGTGGCAGCGCGCCGGATCGAGCGCGCGCGAGGCGACGCTGACCGCCGACCACCTCGTCGGCGCGAACCTCGCCGGCCACGACTCGCACGGCGTCGGCATGGCGCCGCGCTACGTGAAGTCGTGGAAGGTGAACGAGCTGCAGCTGAACCAGACGGTCGAGGTGGTCGTCGACAACGGCCCGATGATCACCGTCGACGGCCGGCACGGCATGGGCCAGTCGGTCACGCACCAGGCGATGGAGATCGCGATCGCCCGCGCGCGCGAGCACGGCGTCTGCGTGATGGGCCTGAGGAACTCGCACCACCTGGGCCGCGTCGGCCACTGGGCCGAGCAGGCGGTCGCGGCCGGCCTCGCGTCGATCCACTTCACCAACGCGGTGTCCACGATCCCGATGGTCGCGCCGCACGGCGGCGGCACCGCGCGCTTCCTGACGAACCCGTTCACCGTCGGCATCCCGCGGCAGGGCGGCGAGCCCTTCCTGCTCGACTTCGCCACCAGCGCGATCGCGCACGGCAAGGTCCGCGTGGCCTGGAACAAGAAGAAGTCCGACCCCACGGTGCAGGTGCCCGAGGGCTCGCTGATCGACGCGATGGGCCGCCCCACCCGCGACCCGAACGTGATGTTCGAGCCGCCCGAGGGCCCGCACGGCGCACTGCAGACCGCGGCCGGCCACAAGGGCTACGCGCTCGCGATGGTCTGCGAGCTGCTGGGCGCCGCGCTCACCGGCGGGGCGACCGCCGCGCCCGCGCACCGGACGATGCAGTTCGGGATCTGGAACAGCATGTTCACGATCGTCTTCGACCCGAACCGCATCGGGTCGGCCGAGCACTTCGCGCACGAGGCGCGGGAGTTCTGCGACTGGGTGCAGTCGGCGCCGCTGTCGGGCGCGACGGACCGGATCATGATGCCGGGCGACCCCGAGCGGCGTTCGCGCGCGGCCCGGGCCGACGGGCTGCCGATCGACCTGGGCACGCTCGCCGAACTGGACGAGGCGGCGCGGATCGTCGACCCCTCGCTGCCGGCGCTGTCCACGCTCGCCCGGTGAGGCGGGCGCGATGACCGCGGGGGTCCGCTCGAGCGTGCTGCCGGTGCACGTGGAGTTCGGGCACTGCGACCCCGCGGGCATCGTCTGGTACCCGAACTTCTACGAGTGGTTCGACGCGGCGAGCCACCGGCTCGCCGAGCGCGCGGGCGTGGGCCTGCACGCGCTGCGCGCGCAGGGCTACCTCGGGCTGCCGCTGATGCAGACCGGCGCGACCTACCTGCGCCCCACGCGCTTCGGCGACGACGTCGAGGTGCGCAGCGAGGTGGTCTCGTTCGAGACGAAGTCGTTCCGCATCGAGCACCGGATCGTCTGCGGCGAGGAGCTGCGGCTGGAGGGCTTCGAGGTGCGCTTCCTCGGCGCGCCCCACCCCACCGACCCGCAGCGGCTGCGGGCGGCCGAGATCCCGAGCTCGTTCCGCGCGGCGTTCGGGTTCGACTGAGCAGCCGATCCGCGGCGCCCCGCCGGGCTTGATACCCGTCATCCCCGCGCCGCGGGCGGGCACCATAATCGGCGGATGAGCCGACACCGCCTCTCCCCGCTGCTGGATCCGACGTCCGTCGCGCTGTATGGCGCCACCGACCGCGAAGGCGCGATCGCCCGGCTGCTGCTGCAGACCCTGCAGGCGGGCGGCTTCGGGGGCAGGATCGCCGCGATCGATCCGACGCGGACCGAGGTGCTCGGCGTGCGCTGCGCGGCGAGCGCCGCCGCGCTCGACTTCGTGCCGGACGTGGCGCTGGCCGCGGTGCCGGCCGACGCGCTCGCCGGCGTCGTCGACGACTGCGCGGCCAAGGGCACGCGCTTCGTCGTGGTCTACTCGACGGACTTCGACCCGTCGGCCGACCACGGACACGACGAGCAGGACGCGCTGCTGCGCCACGCGCGGGCGAAGGGCGTGCGGATCGTCGGCCCTCACTGCATGGCGCTGATGCGGCCGGGCAGCGGCTTCGATGCGGGCTTCTCGCCGGGCCGGGTCAAGCCGGGCCGCGTCGCGCTGCTGTCGCAGTCGGGCGCGGTGCTCAGCG
Source organism: Pseudomonadota bacterium (assembly GCA_046046245.1). Classification (GTDB taxonomy): domain Bacteria; phylum Pseudomonadota; class Gammaproteobacteria; order Burkholderiales; family Burkholderiaceae_E; genus UBA4615. The sequence continues at coordinate 12,775 of JBJOKE010000073.1, forward strand.
CGCTGCTCGACTGGGCCGCGCCCTCGGGCATCGGCTTCTCGTCGGTGCTGTCGCTCGGTCGCGCGCTCGACCTCGACTTCGGCGAGCTGCTCGACTGGTACCTGTTCGACCACCAGACCGACAGCGTGCTGCTCTACCTCGAGGGCGTGCACGACGCGCGCGGCTTCATGTCGAGCGTGCGCGCGCTGTCGCGCGTGAAGCCGGTGGTCATCATGAAGGCCGGCCGCGACACCGGGCCGGGGCGTGCCGCAGGCGCCTCGCACTCCGACGCGCTGACCGGCAACGACCGCGTGTTCGACGCGGCGATCGCGCGGGCCGGCGCCGTGCGCGCGAACACCACGTTCCAGCTGCTCGCGGCGGCGCGGCTGCTCGCGCTGCGCAAGCGTCCCGGCGGGCCGCGGCTGGCGATCGTCGCCAACGGCGGCGGGCCGGGCGTGATCGCGGCCGACGCGGTCGCGGCCAGCCCGCTCGAGCTCGCCGCGCTGTCGGAGGCGACGGTGGCCGCGCTCGACGCGGCGGTGCCCGGACGCGGCTCGCACCGCAACCCGGTCAACGTGCTGACCGACGCCGATGCGGGGCGCATCGAGGCCGCGCTGAAGGCGGTGCTCGCGGATCCGGGCGTGGACGCCGCGCTGGCGCTCTTCGTTCCGCAGACCGTCACCTCGTCCGACCGGGCCGCCGAGGCGATCGTGCGCGCGGCCGCGGACCAGCCCAAGCTGGTCGCCGCGGTGCTCGCCGGCGGCGCGTCGGCCGCGGCCGGCCAGCGCCGCCTCGACCAGGCCGGCATCCCGCAGTTCCTGTCGCCCGAGAACGCGGTCGATGCGCTCGGGCTGCTGCAGAGCTTCGCGAACAACCAGCAGAAGCTGCGCCAGACGCCGGTCGCGATCGACGAGGGCTACGCGCCCGACGTGGCCGCGGCCGAGGCGCTGTACCACAAGGTGCTGGCCGAGGGCCGGACGCTGCTCGACGAGGTCGAGTCGAAGACGCTGCTCGGCTTCTTCGGCATCGAGGCGCCGCCGTCGATCGTCGCGGCCGACCCGCAGGGCGCGGCGGCGGCCGCGTCGCGGCTGGGCTTCCCCGTGGTGCTGAAGGTGCTGTCGCCGGACATCGGCCACAAGTCCGACGTGGGCGGCGTGCGGATCAACGTGCAGTCGTGCGCGGCCGCGCACGCGGCGGCCGAGGACATCCTCGAGAGCGTCGCGCGGATCCGGCCCGATGCGCGGATCGCCGGCCTCGTCGTGCAGCCGATGGTCCGCACCCGCCACCAGCGCGAGGTCTACCTCGGGATGGCGACCGATCCGATGTTCGGCGCGGTGATCGCGTTCGGCGCGGGCGGCGTGGCGGTCGAGCAGATCGACGACGTGGCGATCGGACTGCCGCCGCTGAACCCGCTGCTCGCGCGCTCATTGGTCGCGCGCACGCGGGTGGCGCGGCTGCTGCGCGCCTACCGCAACGTGCCCGGGATCGACTTCCCGAAGCTCGAGCAGACGCTGGTGCGCTTCTCGGCGCTGGTGTGTGCATGCCCGTGGATCGCGAGCCTCGACATCAATCCGCTGGTGGTCGACGAGGATCGCGTGACCGCGCTCGACGCGCGGATCGAGGTCAAGACCCCGGCCGACACGATGAAGGTCCGCTGGCGCGGCGCCTACGGCCATCTCGCGATCCATCCGTATCCGCGCGAGCTCGAGGAGACGGTGACGCTGAGGAACGGCGAGGTCGTGCTGCTGCGGCCGATCCGGCCCGAGGACGCCGCGCTCGAGCGCGAGTTCGTCGCGCGGCTGTCGCCGCAGACGCTCTACCGCCGATTCATGATGCCGGTGAAGGAGCTGTCGGACGCGATGATCGAGCGCTTCACGCAGATCGACTACGACCGCGAGCTGGCGCTGGTGGCGCTGCACCGCGACGGGGGCGGCACGCCGGGCGGGCCGGGCTCGCGCCTGGTCGGGGTCGCGCGGATCATCCCGACCTGGGAGGACGGCGTGGCCGAGTTCGCGATCGTCGTCGGCGACTGGATGCAGCACTCGGGGCTGGGCCGCGAGCTGATGCTGCGCCTGTTCGACGCCGGCCGCGCGCGCGGCTACTCGGTGATCGAGGGGATCGTGCTCGGCGAGAACCTGTCGATGCTGCGGTTCTGCGAGCGGCTGGGGTTCAGGATCAAGCTGAATCCGGACGATCCGGCCGAGCGGATCGCGCGCAGGGCGCTCGACTGACGGGGGGGCCGTGCCCCGGCCGGGCGGTCGGCCGCGCGCGGCGCGGCGCCGCTGGGCGGCGCGCCGCGACGCGCGGGCGCCGCGGCGGTCGCCCGCGGGCGGTCAGAACAGCGCGAAGCCCTCGACGCCGTAGGTGGTGCGGAAGTGGTCGGCGAGCGCGCGGGCGCGCAGGCGGGCGTCGTCGACCTCGCCGATCGTCTCCTCGTGGCGGGCCGACTGCACGATCGCCACCGACAGCATCTCGCTGAAGTGCTCGACCGACTCGGCGCCGGCACCGCCCCAGCGCACGCGCAGCAGGTCGACGCCCTCGGGCGAGGCCTGCGGGTCGGCGACCGGATGCAGCGCGGTCACCAGGTGACCGTGGACCAGGTTGCGGACAGCCTCCACCTCCGACGATCGGACCGAGCGGATCGGCGCGAAGCCGGCCAGCTGGCTCATGAACTCGACCGCCTTCTGGGCGGCGGTCTTGTCGCGCGTGGGGCTGCGCGGCGCGGCGCGGTCGGCGAGGGCGAGGTCGTGCTGCATGGGTGAGTCCTTGTCTTGGGCCGCGCGCGGGACGCGCACCGCCGGTGACTCCATTGTCGGCACGGATGCGGCGGCGCTGGAGCCGGGAGGCAGCGCGACCCGACGGACGGATGGCCGGGCCGATCAGCGCGCGCGCAGCGCGGCCGCGGCGAGGCAGCCCCAGCCCGCGAGGAAGGCGGCCCCACCCAACGGGGTGACCGCGCCGAGCCCCCGCACGCCGCTCAGCGCGAGCGCGTAGAGGCTGCCGCTGAACAGCACGGTGCCGACCAAGAAGGCCCAGCCCGCGGCCTCGACGAGCCGCGAGCGCCAGGCGCCGGCGGCCTGCGCGACCGCGAGCAGCGCGAGCGCGTGGACGGTCTGGTAGCGCGCGGCGGTCTCCCAGACCGCGAGCGCCTCGGGCGACAGCCTCGCCTTCAGCGCGTGTGCACCGAATGCGCCGGCGGCCACCGCGACGGCCGCCGACAGCGCGCCGAGCACGACCCAGCGGCGGTTCACGACGAGGCGCTCGGCGCGGGCGCGACGTCGTCGTCCTCGTCCTCGTCGACCTCGGGCGGCCGGCCGGCCGCGGCGGAGCCGCCGGCGCGCGACGGCGGCGCGCGCATCGCGCGCTCGGACAGCCAGCGCAGCAGGTCGCGCTCGAAGCGGCGGCGCTCGCGGTCGTGGTGGACCTCGTGGCGGCAGCCCGGATAGAGGCGCAGCGCGTGGTCGGGATGGCCGCAGGCGGCGGCGAACCGGCGGCTGCCCTCGGGCGAGTTGATCGGATCGTCGGCCCCGTGCAGCAGCAGCAGCGGACACGGGAACTCGGCCGCCCGCTCGAGCGTCGCGGCCATCGTGCGCAGGATCTCGGCGCCCCAGCGCATCGACGCGCGGCCGTGCACCAGCGGGTCCGACAGGTAGGCGTAGACCTCGGCGTCGTCGCTCGAGATGCCGGCCGGGTCGAGGCCGAGCTCCACGGTCGTGCGCGGTGCGAGCCGCGACAGCAGCCGCGCGGCCAGCTCGCGCAGCGGCCGGCGCGGCGTACCCTGCACGAGCGCGGGACCGCTCGCGATCACGCCGGCCAGGCCCTGCGGCGCGTGCAGCGCGTGGTCGAGCACGATCAGCCCGCCCATGCTGTGACCGAACAGGAAGACCGGCCGTCCCGGCGCGAGCGAGCCGGCGAGCGACACGATGGCCGCGGCGTCGCGCCGGTAGTCGGCCCAGCCGTCGATGTGGCCGCGCGGGCCCGGCGAGCGGCCGAAGCCGCGCAGGTCCGCCGCGCCCACCGCGAAACCGGCGCCGAGCAGCGCGCGATGCAGGTCGGCGTAACGGCCGGCGTGTTCGCCGAAGCCGTGGACCATCGCCACGGCGCCCTTGGGCGTGCCGGCGGGGCGCAGCGCGAGGCCGGCGAGCTCGAGGCCGTCGGCGGTCCTCAGGATGGTTTCGGACATGGAAGGTTTCGACAGCGGTCGGGGGCAGGACTAGACTACATCGTACCGGCCGGTGCTCCCTCCCCATGCAGAAGGCGCTCTACCTCATCGACTCGATCGCCGTCGTCGACCCCTCGATGGCGGGCGCGGTCGTCGTCAGCGGCTCGCACGGCGGCGTCTCCGCGGCACGCTACGTGCTCGGCATGCCGGCGAAGCCGCATGCGGTCTTCTTCAACGATGCGGGCATCGGCAAGGAGGGAGCCGGGATCGTCGGCCTGGCGATGCTCGAGCAGGTCTCGGTGATCGCGGCCACCTACTCGCACGAGTCCGCGCGGATCGGCGAGGCGGCCGACGGGCTCGACAGCGGCGTCATCAGCCGCGTCAACGACTCGGCGATCCGTGCCGGGCTGCGCGCCGGCCAGCGGGTGGCCGACGTGGTCGCCCGGCTGCGCGGCGGCTGACGCGGGGCGCCGCGGCCGCCGGCGCGGCCGATTGCGATCGCGTCGCCTCGCTGTCAAGCTCGCGGTCCGTCCGCGACCGCCCCGCCCCGCCATGCGCTCCTTCGCCCGCCGCTCCGTCCTCGCCGCGCTGATCGCCGGCCCGCTGGCCGCCTGCTCGACCGGCGGTGCCGGCGACGACCGGTACCGCCCGCTGGTCGGGCAGAGCGGCAAGGACGTGATGTGGGTGCCGACGCTCGACGGGCTGGTGCTGCCGATGCTCGAGCTCGCGGCGGTGACGGCCGACGACCTCGTGGTGGATCTCGGCTCCGGCGACGGCAAGATCCCGATCTGGGCGGCCCGCCGGTTCGGCGCGCGTGCGGTGGGGATCGAGTACGACGGGCAGCTGTCGGCGCTCGCGCAGCGCAACGCCGAGCGCGCCGGCGTGACCGACCGGGTGCGGATGGTCCACGGCGACATCTTCAAGGAGGACTTCTCGCAGGCGACGGTGCTGACGCTCTACCTCGGGCAGGCGCTGAACCTGAAGCTGCGGCCGACGATCCTCGCGATGCGCCCCGGCACGCGCGTGGTGTCGAACGCCTTCGACATGGACACCTGGGAGCCCGACCGCACGGTTCGGCTGGCCGACCAGAACCCGCTGTTCCTGTGGATCGTCCCGGCCCGCGTGGCCGGCGACTGGACGCTCGACGGACTGCCCGGCGGCGGGCCGGCGACGCTGCGGCTCGAGCAGCGCTTCCAGGTGGTGCGCGGCACCCTGACCGGCGCGGACCAGCGCGCGGTGCCGGTCGAGGGCAGGCTGGACGGCACGCGGCTCGCGCTCGAATCGCAGGACGGCGCGGCGCGGCGCAGGCTGGTGCTCGACGCGACGGGCGACGCGCTGCGGGGCACGCTCGGGTCGGACGCATCGCGGCCGGTCACGGGGCGGCGCGCGGCGCGCTGACCGGACGGCGCGCCGAACCCTCGGCGCGCGGCCGGCACCCGGGCCCGCGAGCGGCCCGGCGGGGGGCTACTTCTTCGGCGCCTTCGCCGCGCCGGCGCCCATCATCTCGTTGACGTTGACGCGGCCCATGCCGCCGGGCATCTCCATGTCGCCGGGCTTCCAGCCGGCCGGGCAGGCGCCGGCCCACTTCGCGAGCATCGTGACCTTGCTCTGCGAGATGCCGCCCATCGGGGGCGAGTACTTCACGTCGACCTCGCCCTTGTAGCCCTTGTCGAAGTCGCCGGCGAAGACGCTGCGGCTGGTGGCCACCGAGTTGCCGTAGCGGCACTCGGACTCGCCGACCCAGCGGTCGCCGTCGCGGGTCAGCACGTTGCGCGAGCACTGCTGCTGACCCATGCCCTGGGCCATCCGCTGCATCTGCGCGTCGGTCTTCTCGTCGATGCACTGCCGCATGGTCTGCGACGGCGCGTTGGTGACCTGCATCGTGATCTCCCAGAGCCCGGGCTTGCGCGAGGGCAGCTCCTGGGACGGGGCCGCGACCGGGGCGGCGGCGACGGCGATCGCGAGCAGGGCGCGGCGGACGGCGGACATGGCGGCTCCGGGATCCGTGGGGGTCCCGGCACTGTAGCGCAGCGACCGGCGGGGCGCCCGCGCATCGTGGATCCGTCGGGGACCCACGCGGACCGCGGCGCCTCGGGACGCCGCCGCGACGGGGCGCGGCAGGACCGGAACGCACGGCGGGGCGCGCCTGCGCGCGCCCGTATGATGACCCGATGCAGACCCCCACCGACCTCGACGCGCGGATCGCCGACGCGTCGCTCTACGCCTTCGCCGTCCACGACCTCGCGCGCACCCGCTGGAACGCGACCGAGAACGCGGCGAACCCGTCCCGCTTCGACGCGAACACGCTGTCCCACGCGCGCCGCCTGCTCGACCATCGCGACCGCTGGATCACGATGCCGAACAACGACACGCTCTACTCGATCGCATGGCTCGACCTGTCGGCGGGTCCGGTGCGCTTCGCGTATCCGGCGATGGGCGAGCGCTACTTCAGCGTCGCGTTCCTCGATCCGTGGACCGACAACGCGGCCCTGGTCTCGCGCCGCACGCACGGCGGCGACGCGCGCACGCTGTGGCTCGCGCCGCCCGGCTGGACGGGCGCACCGCCCGAGGGCGCGACGCCGCTGCGGATGGCGTCGAACGACCTGTGGCTGCTGGGCCGCGTGCTGATCGATGGCGAGCCGGACCTGCCGGCGGTGCATGCGCTGCAGGACGCGATGCGGCTCGACGCGCCCGCGTCCGCGCGACGCTGGGCCACCCTGCCCGACGAGCGCGACCCGCGCGCGTTCCTCGCGCTCGCCAACGAGGCGCTCGGCCGCAACCCGGTGCCGGGGCGCGACGCGGCGCTGCTCGCGCGCTGCGCGCCGGTGGGCCTGGTGCCGGGCGCGGTCGACGCCTGGTCCGAGCTCGACGAGCCGGTCCGCGAGGCCTGGGCGCGCGGCATGGCCGAGCTGCGGCAGCGGCTGCGGCCGGGCGATCCGGCGCGCCGGTCGCAGGTCGGCCCGCACTGGTACTCGGGACTGGACCACATCGGCCGCTTCGGCGAGGACCACGGCTACCGCGCGATGATCGCGCTGCTGGGGCTGGGCGCGCTGCCGCGCGAGGAGGCGATCTACGCCACCTGCGCGCAGTCGGCCGACGGCGCCCGCCTCGAGGGCACGACGCCCTGCACGCTGTCCGTGCCGGCCGACCTGCCGGTGGGCGCGTTCTGGTCGCTGTCGATGTACCGGATGGAGCCCGACGGCCGCGGCTTCTTCGTCGACAACCCGGTCGACCGGTACACGATCGGCGACCGCACGCCGGGCGTCGAGCGCGAGGCGGACGGCTCGCTGGTGGTGAGGCTGCAGCACGACGCGCCCGCGGACGCGCGCGGCCGCGCGAACTGGCTGCCGGCACCCGAGGGGCGCTACGTGCTGAACTGGCGTCTGTACGAGCCGGGGGCGGGGCTGGTCGACCGGAGCTTCGCGCTGCCCGGGGTGCGGCGGACGGGCTGAGCGCGCCGATCAGGGCACCAGCACCTTCACCAGCCAGAGACTCACCGGCGGGAACATCAGCAGGATCGTCGTGCGGATCGCGTCGCTGATCAGGAACGGCACCACGCCGCGATAGCTCTCGCCGATCGGCACGTTCTTCGCGAGCCCGTTGATCACGTAGACGTTGAGCCCCACGGGCGGTGCGATCAGCCCGATCTCCACGACCATCAGCACCAGGATGCCGAACCAGATCAGCTTCTGGTCCGGCGGCAGCCCGAAGAGGTCGAGCCCGACGACGGTGGGCAGGAAGATCGGCAGCGTCAGCAGGATCATCGACAGCTCGTCCATCACGCAGCCGAGCACGACGTAGAAGACGAGGATGCCCGAGATCACCGCGAGCGGCGGCAGGCCGAGGCCGTTGACGATCGCCGACAGCGCGGCCGGGAACTGCGAGAGCGCCAGCGCCGAGTTCATCACGTCGGCGCCGAGGAAGATCATGAAGATCATCCCGGTGGTGACCGCGGTGTCGTAGAAGCACTCGAGGAACTTCGCGCGGGTCAGCTCGCCGCGGACCAGCGCCGCGAGGAAGGTGGCCGACGCGCCGATCGCGGCGGCCTCGGTCGGCGTGAACCAGCCGCCGTAGATGCCGCCGAAGACCACCAGGAAGATCGCGGCGATCGGCCAGACGTCCTTCAGCGCGCCCGCGAGCTGGCGCCAGGACGCGCGATCGGTGGCCGGCCCGTGCTCCGGGAAGAGCCGCACGTAGACCGCGATCGCGATCATGTAGCCGACGGTCGCGATCAGCCCGGGGATGATCGCCGCGGCGAACAGCTTCGCGATGTTCTGCTCGGCGATGATGCCGTAGATCACAAGCACCACCGACGGCGGGATCATGATCCCGAGCGTGCCGCCGGCGGCCAGCGTGGCCGTGGCGAGCCGGCCGGAATACCGGTGGCGCATCATCTCCGGCAGCGCCACCTTGGCCATCGTGGCTGCGGTGGCGACCGACGAGCCGCAGACCGAGCCGAAGGCCGCGCAGGCCATCACCGCCGCCATCGCGAGGCCGCCGCGCAGGTGGCCGAGCATCGCGCTCGCCGCGGCGAACAGGCTGCGCGACAGCCCGCCCTGGGTCGCGAACGCGCCCATCAGCAGGAACAGCGGGATCACCGTGAGGTCGTAGTTCGCGAGCCGCGCCCAGGCGAGGCCCTTCAGGTAGGCCGCGAACGGCGCCCAGCCCGCCAGCACGACGAAGCCCACCGCGCCCGGCACGAACATCGCGAGCGCGATCGGCACGCGGATCGCCATCAGCACGAGCATGCCGGCGAAGAGCAGCAGCGCGACGCCGGTGCCGCCCATCACGAGCGCTCCTCGGGATCGGACACCTCGGAGAGCGCCCAGTGGCGCCACGCGCCGTAGAAGGCCGCAGCCGACGCGACCGCGATCGACGGCGCCATCAGCGCGTAGCCCCACCAGGTCGGCAGGCCCATGATCATCGTGGTCTCGTCGTTGCGCAGCGCGTCCAGCCCGCCCACGCCGGTGCGCCAGGCGAGCAGCCCGAGCGCGGCGCCCACGACCAGCGCGCCGAAGCCGTCGAGGACGGCCTTCGTGCGGTCCGAGGCCTTCTGCGTGAAGAAGTCGACCAGGATGTTGCCGTCGCGCAGCTGGGTGAACGGCAGGAACGCGGCGACCGAGACCGCGCAGCCCATCTGCGCGAGCTCGAAGTCGCCGACGATCGGCGCGCCGAACAGGTTGCGCATCACGACGCTATAGAGCGACATCAGCGCGATGCCGGTCAGCGCGAGGCCACCGATGACGGCGAGGCCCTGCGCGAGGCGCTCGAGGGTCCGGCCGACGGGGTCGTCGAAGCTCATGGTCTGGGATCCGCCCCGCCGGGGCCGGCTCGGTTCGTCGGGATCGTCGCCGCGGTCGACACGGTCGCCGCACGGCGGGTCGCCGCACGGCGCGGCGGGCGCGCTCGCGCGGGACGCCGCGCGCGCCCCGGCCCGCGGCCGGCGCGCGCGCCGGCGCTCACTTGGTGTGCTTCTGGATCAGGTCCTTCGCGCACTGCAGCAGTTGCTTGCCGTTGAAGTTGCGCTTGTCCATGTCCTTGACCCACTCGTCGTCGATCAGGTCGGCCGCCTTGCGGAAGCCCTCCACGTCGGCGCCCGAGATCGTGACGATCTGGTTCTTGCGCTCCTCGGCGGCGATCTTGCGCGCCGGCGCGTCGCCGGCCTGCTGCGCGCGGCCGAGCGCGCCCGAGGCATCGACGCCGGAATTGCGGTCGATCACCGCCTTCAGGTCGGGCGGCAGCGAGTCGTACTTCGCCTTGTTCATCACGATGACGAACGCGGTGGTGTAGAGGCCGCCGGCCTTCGCCTCGAACTCGGAGTGGAACTTCGAGAGCTCGTCGATCTTCACCGAGGTCGTGACCTCCCAGGGCACGACGGCCGCGTCGATCACGCCCTTCGACATCGCGTCGGGGATCTGCGGCAGCGGCATGCCCACCGGCGTGGCGCCGAGCGCGCCGAGCAGCTTGGTGACGGTGCGGGTCGGACCGCGGACCTTCATGCCCTTCAGGTCGGCGACGGTGCGGATGGGCTTGGCGACCGAGTGGAACATGCCCGGGCCGTGCACGTTCACCGCGATCAGCTGGGTGTCCTTGATCTCGCCGGCCGCGCAGGTCTGGGTGTACTCCCAGTAGGCGCGCGAGGTGGCCTCGGCGTTCGTCATCATGAACGGCAGCTCGAACACCTCGTAGCGCGGGAAGCGGCCCGGGGTGTTGCCCTGCAGGGTCCAGACCACGTCGACGACGCCGTCGCGCGCCTGGTCGTAGAGCTGCAGCGGCGTGCCGCCGAGCTGCATCGCCGGGTACTTCTCGAACTGGATGCGGCCGCCCGAATCCTTCTCGACCTTCTCCATCCACGGCAGCAGCATCGACCGCCAGACGTTCGACTGCGGCGCCATGAAGGTGTGGAACTTCAGGGTGACGGTCTGCTGCGCGTGCGCGCCGGCGGCGAGGCCGAGCGTCAGCGCGACGGCGGTCGCGATGCGGCGGAGGATCATCGGGGTCTCCTGTGGGCGGATCCGGCGAATTCGGTCGCCGGCCGGGTCGTTTCGGTCTGGACGGCAAGCCTACACCGAAAGATTTCCTTGGGTCACGGAGCCGGTTCGCGCGACGCGGGCGTCGGACGCGCCGCGCGCCGGGCTCAGGGCAGCGGCGGCACCGCGACGCGCAGGCCGTCGAGCGACGCGTCGACCGCGATCTGGCAGCCCAGACGGCTGGTGGGCCTGCGCTCGGCCTCGGCGAAACCGAGGAGCTCGTCCTCGACCGCATCCGGTGGCGCGAGCCGCGCGGCCCAGGCGGGGTCGACCCAGACGTGGCAGGTCGCGCACGACGCGCAGCCGCCGCAGTCGCCGATGATGCCGGGCACGGCATGGTCCACGGCGGCGAGCATCACGCTGGTGCCGGCGGCGACGTCGACGCGGCGTTCGCTGCCGTCGGGCAGCACGAAGATCACGGCGGGCATGGGGTCCTTCGGGAACGGGGTTCGGATCAGAACAGGTCGAAGTACTCGCGGTGCTCCCAGTCGCTGACCTCGGCGGCGAAGCGCGCGAGCTCGGCGCGCTTCAGGCCGGCGAACCAGTCGACGACGTCGCGGCCGAAGCCCTCGACGAGCACCGGGTCGGCGAGCAGCGCGTCGAGCGCGGCGCCGAGGTCGGCGGGCAGGCGGCGTGCGTCGGCCTCGTAGGGGGCGTCGGCCGACGGCCCGGGCTCGAGCGTGCGCGCCAGGCCGTCGAGGCCGGCGACGATCTGGGCACCGACGTACAGGTAGGGGTTCGCGGCCGGCTCGCCCGCGCGGTTCTCGATCCGCGTCGCGGGGTCGCCGGCGCCGCCCAGCACGCGCAGCATCGCGGCGCGGTTGTCCTGCGCCCAGGCGACGCGGTCGGGCGCGAGCGAGTTCGGCCGATAGCGGCGATAGCCGTTGACGGTCGGCGCGGCGAACGGCGACGCGCCCTCGGCGTGCGCGAGCAGGCCCGCGAGCCAGCGGCGACCGGTGTCGGACAGCGGCGAGCCGGCCGGCGCATCGTCGTCGGGCACGAAGGCGTTCGCGCCGTCGGCGAGCCGCGCGAGCGACTGGTGCAGGTGCCAGCCCGAGGACATCGCGCTCGGCAGCCGCGGACGGCACATGAAGCTCGCGTGCAGGCCGTGACGCTGCGCGACCTGCTTGATCGCGCTGCGCAGCAGGACCATCGCGTCGGCGGCCTGCACCGCGCGCAGCGGCGCGAAGGTGAGCTCGCACTGGCTCGGTCCGAACTCGACCTCGAGCGAGCGCAGCGGCAGCCCGAGGCCGACCAGCGCGGCACGCAGCGGCTCGAGCATCGGCTCGATGCGGTCGTAGCGCAGCTCGGTCAGGTACTGGTACCCCTGGTGCAGCAGCGCGACCTCGGGCGGCGCACCGGGCACGCCCGGCGTGCCCGCGTCCGCGGTGCCGAGCCGCGGGTCGAGCAGGCGGTAGAGGTGGAACTCGACCTCCAGGCCGGCGACGAACGCGTGGCCGGTCCGCTCGAGCCGCTCGTGCTGCGCGCGCAGCAGCCGTCGGAGGTCGAAGGGCACGGGGCGGCCGTCGTGGAAGTGCAGCTCGCAGAGCACCCAGCCGGTGCCCGGCGCCCACGGCAGCTCGCGGAACGTGGTCGGGTCGGCGACCATCAGCATGTCGGCGCCGCCCTGCATCTCGCGCCGGCCGAAGCCGCCGCCCGGCGTGAAGACCGGGAAGACCGTGCGGTGCGCGGTGTCCTTGGCGAGCAGCGTGGTGGTCACGCCGACGCCGGCGGCGAGCGCGGACGCGACGGCCGGGGCGGCCACGGTCTTGCCGCGCAGCAGGCCGTGCTGGTCGGCGAACGCGAAGCGCACCGAATGCAGGCCGCGGTCGCGGACGGCGGCGAGCATCCGGTCGGCGGCCTCGCGCTGCGCCGCGCACCACAGGCCGTGCCGCTCGACGAAGGAGGCGGTGGCCATGTCAGCGCGGCACGGTCTCGGCCGGCACGCCGCCGACGGGCGCCACCAGCGAGACCGGCGCGCCCGAGGCGACCCACCATCCGCAGGCCGCGCGACGGCGCGCGTCGACGTCGCGCCAGTACTGCTGCCAGCCCTCGGGCGCGCACAGGCCGTCGACGGTCACCGGTCCGCGCAGGCGGGCCGCCGCCTCGGCGTCGAGCACGCCGGGCGGCGTGCCGCCGGCGGCGACGGCGTCGATCGCGCGGTTCAGCAGCCGCCGGTAGGCGACGATCGCGCGGTCGGTGGTCGCGAGGTGCTCGCGGGTGCGGTCCTGGATCGGGCCCTGCGATTCGACCGCCCACTGGTCGTGGACGTTGATGTCCTCGCCCATGCCGGTGTAGGTGCGCGTGCGCTGCTCGGCGGGGTCGAAGCCCCAGTCGTTGCCGCGGTGCTTCCTCGGCCGGTAGTCGGGCAGCTCGTAGAGCTCGAGGCGCTGCGCGCGCATCGTGGCCTTGTCCACCGGCGCGTCGAAGCTGGTGAAGAAGGCGTACCAGCAGTTGTGCGTGTCGTCGATCGGCACGTGCAGCTGCAGGATCGCCATCGTCTGCGACAGCGGGATCACGAAGGCCTGCGGGAACACGAGGTTCGTGATCCGCACGTGCAGCCGACGCGCGTCGACCTCGCGCAGCGCGGTGAGCCGCAGGCCGTGCTCGGACGGCTCGACCGTGATCGCGGGCCGCACGCATTCGCGCATCACGCGGGTCATCGGCAGGTCGGAGCCGGACGATGCGTCGCGGAACTGGCGACCGTAGGCGGCCCGCGGGTCCTCGTCCTCGAAGAAGCGGTGCAGGAACGACGCATGCGCCGGGTCGATGCCGACCTCCACCGCCTGCAGCCAGTTGCAGTCGATCAGGCCCTTGAACGCGAAGACGTGCGTGTCGGGCGCGACGAAGGGGTCGAGCGCGGGAAACGGCGGCGGCTCGCCCGGGCCGAGGTAGCCCCAGATCGCGCCGGCGCGCTCGACCGCCGGATACGCCTTCTGGCGCAGCCGGGTCAGCAGCGGCGAGTTGTCCGGCTCGGCCGGCGCCTCGCGCAGGCGGCCCTCGACGTCGAACAGCCAGCCGTGGAACGGGCAGCGCAGGCCGCCGTCCTCGAGGCGACCGTAGGCGAGGTCGGCGCCGCGGTGCGGGCAGTCGCGGTCGACGAGGCCGAGGCGGCCGCGCTCGTCGCGGAACAGCACGAGGTCCTGGCCGAGGACCTTCACCGGGCGCAGCGGGCGGTCGCCCGCGAGCTCCTCGGCGAGCGCCACCGGCTGCCAGTAGCGCCGCAGCAGCTCGCCCGCGGGCGTGCCCGGCCCGGTGCGGGTCATCCGGTCGTTCTGCTCGGCGCTGATCATCGCGGTCTCCGGGTCGCCTGCGCGGTCGGCCGATTCTAGCGCCGGCCCCCGCGGGCGGCCTTGCGCGCGCCGCGAGGCCGGGGCGATGATGCGGCGCCCCGCGGCGCGCGCCGCGCCCGCTCCGCCCACGCCACCCGATGACCGACACCCTGCGCGGCCAGTTCGCGAGCGACACCGTCTCGCGGCACTTCGACGACGCGGCACTGCTCGCGGCGATGGCGCGCGTCGAGGCGGCCCTCGCGGATGCGCAGGCGCGCTGCGGGATCGTGCCGGACGAGGTCGCACGCGCGATCGAGGCGGCCTGCGTGCGGCGCTTCGGCCCGGCGGCCGCCGTCGCGGGCGTGGCCCCCGGCTCGAACGCGCGGGCGGACGGCGGTGCGCCCGGCACGCAGGCGTCGGCCGCCCGGCCGGACGACGGCACCGATCCGTTCGAGCCCTCGGCGCTCGCGGCCGCGGCGCGGCGGGCCGGCACGCTCGCGATCCCGTTCGTGAAGGCACTGACCGCCGAGGTCGCGCGCGACCACGCGGCGGCCGCGCGCTGGGTCCACTGGGGCGCGACCAGCCAGGACGTGGCCGACACCGCGTTGGCGCTGGCCGCCGCCGCCGCCGGCGCCGAGCTGCAGGCGCAGCTCGCGCGCACCGGCGATGCGCTCGCGCGGCTCGCCGAGGCGCACCGCGACACGCCGGTCACCGGCCGCACGCTCCTGCAGCCGGCCACGCCGGTGCCCTTCGGCTGGAAGGCGGCCTGCTGGCTCTCGCCGCTGGTGCGCGGGCGCGTCGCCCTCGCCTCGGCGCTCGATGCGATGCGCACGCTCCAGCTCGGCGGCGCCTCGGGCATCCGGGCGGCGCTCGGCGGCCGCGGCGACGCGGTGGCCGCGGCGATGGCCGACGCGCTCGGCCTCGCCGACCCCGGCCTCTCGTGGCACGGCAGCCGCGACCGCGTCGCGCGGCTCGGTTCCGAGCTCGCGCTCGTGGCCGGCGCGATGGCGCGGATCGGCCGCGACCTCTCGCTGCTGATGCAGGGCGAGGTGGCCGAGGCCTTCGAGCCTAGCGGCGAGGGCCGCGGCGGCTCGTCCGCCATGCCGCACAAGCGCAATCCGGTGGCCGCGATGCTCGCGCTGCAGGCCGGGCTGCGCGCGCCCGGGCTGGTCGCGACGCTGCTCGCGCAGCAGGCGGGCGAGCACGAGCGCGGGCTCGGCACCTGGCAGTCCGACTGGTGGACGCTGGGGGCGCTCTTCGAGGCCGCCGGCAGCGCGACCGCGGCGATCGGCGAGGCGATCGACGGGCTGCGCGTCGACGCCGCCGCGATGCGCGCGAACCTCGGGCGCACCGGCGGCTTCGTGTACGCGGAGGCGGTCACCGTGGCGCTGGCCGGGTCGCTGGGCAGGCCCGCCGCGCAGGCCGCGATGGAGCGGATCTGCGCCGACGCGATCGACCGCGGCGTGCCGCTGCGCGATGCGCTCGCGCAGGCGCGCGCGGCCGACGCGGCGCTCGCGGCGGCCCTGCCGGATGCGACGCTCGACGCGCTGTTCGACCCGCGGGCGCAGCGCGGCGACGCCGACACGATGATCGACCGCACGCTCGCCGCGTGGCGGGCGGCCTGAGCCGCCTGCGATAATCCGCCGACACCCCCGACACCGAGACCCGCCATGCCCTTCGTCAGCCACGCCGGCGCCCGCCTCTACTGGCGCGTCGACGGCGACCCCGCCCTGCCGCCGCTGGTGCTCGTGAACTCGCTCGGCACCGACCACTGCCTGTGGGATCCGGTCATGCCGCGGCTGGTCGACTACTTCCGGGTGGTGCGGATGGACATGCGCGGGCACGGCGCGTCCGACGCGCCGGCCGGCGAGTACACCGTCGAGCTGCTCGCGAAGGACGTGCTCGCGGTGGCCGACGCGGCCGGCCTCGAGCGCTTCGACTGCTGCGGGATCTCGCTGGGCGGCATGATCGGCCAGTGGATCGGGATCCACGCGGGCGCGCGGCTGCGCCGGCTCGTGCTCTGCAACACCACCGGCCGCGCCGACCCCGCGCCGCAGGTCGCCCGCATCGCGACCGTGAAGGAGAAGGGGATGGCCGCGGTGCTCGACACCGTGCTCGGCCGCTTCTTCACCGCGCGCTTCCGCGCCCGCGGCACCGCGCACCTGCACTCGGTCGCGCAGACCGTGCTGTCGCTCGACCCGGTCGGCTACGCGGGCTGCTGCGCGGCCGTGCGCGACCACGACCTGCTCGACGCGCTCGGGTCGATCGCGGTGCCCACCACGGTCGTCGTCGGCACGCACGACCTCTCCACGCCGCCGGCGATGGGCCGCGCGATCGCCGAGCGGATCCCGGGCGCCGCGCTCGTCGAGCTCGACTGCGCGCACATCCCGCACTCCGAGGACCCGCCCGCCTTCGTCGCGATGCTGGTGCCGACGCTCGCGCCCGAGCGCACGCAGGGCGAGCCGGTGCCCGGCTCGCACCTCGCCAGCGGCGCGCTGCCCGCGGGCGCGGCGCCGGTCACCGGCGTGGCCGCCGACGCGACGCTGGTCGAGCAGTACCAGCGCGGGATCGCGCGGCGCAAGCAGGCGCTCGGCGAGGCCTACGTGAACGCGCGGATCGAGAAGGCCGACCCGTTCACCGCCGATTTCCAGGCCATGATCACGCGCTGGGCCTGGCAGGACGTCTGGACCCGGCCGGTGTTCGACGACCGCACGCGCCGGCTGGTGGTGCTCGCGATCACGTCGGCGCTCGCGCGCTGGGAGGAGTTCCGGCTGCACGCGAAGGCCGGGCTCGATCGCGAGCTGTCGCCGACCGAGCTGAAGGAGCTGCTGCAGCAGGCGGCGATCTACGCCGGCGTGCCCACCTCGGTGACCGGATTCAAGGTGGCCTCGGAGCTGCTCACCGAGCGCGCCGCCGAGCGGGCGAAGCAGGGCTGACGGAGCGGAGCATGCAGGGGAGCGACGGCATCGAGACGATCGACATCGCGATCGTGGGCGGCGGCATCGGCGGGCTGACGACGGCGCTCGCGCTGCACGCGAAGGGCATCGGCTGCACGGTGTTCGAGGCGGTCGAGCAGGTGCGCCCGCTCGGCGTGGGCATCAACCTGCTGCCGCACTCGGTGCGCGTGCTCTCGGGCCTGGGGCTGCAGCCGACGCTCGCCGAGACCGCGGTCGAGACCGCCGAGCTCGCCTTCTTCAACAAGCACGGCCAGAAGATCTGGGCCGAGCCGCGCGGCCTGGCCGCCGGCTACGCGTTCCCGCAGTTCTCGATCCACCGCGGCCGGCTGCAGATGATCCTGTTCGAGGCCGCGTCCGCGCGGCTGCCGGCGGGCTCGATCCGCACCTCGCACGCCCTCCAGCGGTTCGAGGACCGCGGCGACCACGTGCTGCTGCACTTCGCCGACCGCGCCGGCAACGCCCGTCCGCCGATCCGCGCGCGCGCGGTGATCGGCGCCGACGGCATCCACTCGGTCGTGCGCCGCACGTTCTTCCCGGACGAGGGCCCGGCGCGCTTCTCCGGCCGGATGCTGTGGCGCGCGACCACCCGCGCGAAGCCCTTCCTCACCGGCCGCTCGATGATCCAGGCCGGCCACCAGGACCAGAAGTTCGTCTGCTACCCGATCCAGCGCACGCCCGATGCCGACGGCCTGCAGACGATCAACTGGATCGCCGAGCTGACCGTGCCCGCGGGCACGACGCCCGAGCGCGAGCAGTGGAACAAGCAGGTGGACCGGTCGGTGTTCCGAGAGCCCTTCGCCGGCTGGCGCTTCGACTGGCTCGACATCGCCGGCCTGATCGACGGCGCCGACGCGATCTACGAGTTCCCGATGGTCGACCGCGATCCGCGCGAGCGCTGGACGCACGGGCGCACGACGCTGCTGGGCGACGCCGCGCACCCGATGTACCCGATCGGCTCGAACGGCGCGTCGCAGGGCATCCTCGACGCCGAGGCGATGGCCGAGGCGATCGCCGCGGCGGGTTTCCCCGCGGCCACGCAGGATCCGACCGGCGCGTTCTCCGCCTACGAGGCGGCGCGCCGCGAGGCCACCGGGAAGATCGTGCTGTCGAACCGGCAGAACGGGCCCGACCAGGTGATGCAGATCGCCGAGGAGCGCGCGCCCGGCGGCTTCGCGCACATCCACGACGTGATCCCGCAGGCCGAGCTCGAGGCGATCTCGGCGCGCTACAAGCAGCTCGCGGGCTTCACCCACGCGCAGGTGAACCGATGATCGACGCGGTGATCTGGGACTTCGGCGGGGTCATCTCGTCGAGCCCCTTCGTGGCCTTCGCCCGCTACGAGGCCGAGCGCGGCCTGCCGGCGAACTTCCTGCGCACGGTCAACGCGACCAACCCGCACGACAACGCCTGGGCGCGGCTCGAGCGCAGCGAGCTCGACCTCGCCGGCTTCGACGCGGCCTTCGCCGCCGAGAGCCGCGCGCTCGGCCACGAGGTCCGCGGCGCCGAGGTGCTGCCGCTGCTGGCCGGCGACATCCGCCCGGAGATGGTCGAGGCGCTGCGCCGCATCCGCGAGCGGATGCGCACCGGCTGCATCACCAACAACTTCACCGCGATGGACGTGAGCCCGATGGGCGGCCTCTACAAGGCCGAGATCATGCGGCTCTTCCACCACGTGATCGAGAGCGCGAAGGCCGGCGTGCGCAAGCCCGACCCGCGCATCTACACGATGATGACCGACGCGCTCGGCGTCGACCCGGCGCGCTGCGTCTACCTCGACGACCTCGGCATCAACCTGAAGCCGGCGCGCGACCTGGGGATGCGGACGATCAAGGTCGGCGAGGCCGCGCCGGCGCTCGACGAGCTCGAGCGGCACCTGGGCTTCGCGCTGCGCTGAGCGCGCCGCCCCCGATCAGCGCGGCGGGGCGGGCGACTCGCCGGCGGCGAGCCGGCGCCCGATGTCGTCGATCACGGGCAGCAGGTCGGCGACGGTGTCGATGACGTAGTGTGCGCCGGCCGCGCGCAGCACGGCCGCGGCGCGGTCGGCCGCGACCCGGCGCGCGGACGGCGCCAGCGCGGACCATTCGTCCCACGACAGGCCCACCCCGTTGCCCGAGGCGCTCACGCCCACCGTCCACGTGCCGGCCGCGAGCCCCTCGGCGATGCCGGGAACGGTGTCGTCCACCTTCACCGCCGCCGTCGGCCGCCGCACGCCGAGCTCGGCCAGGCTGCGCAGCATCATCATCGGGCCGGGCCGGCCCTCGGGCAGGTCGCCCGCGCAGACGAGGCTGTCGGGCGACCAGCCGGCGGCCGCCGCGCGCGGCAGGATCGGCGCCATGATCCCGCGCGTGTAGCCGGTGGTCGACCCGATCCGCAGGCCGCGCAGGCGCAGCGCGCGCACCACGTCCGCCGCGCCCGGCACCGGATCGGCGAAATCGGCGGCGACCGCCACGTTCATCGGCTCGAAGACCGCGTGGACGCGATCGACGTCCGCCTCGCCGGGCGGTGCGCCGTGGCGATCGGACCAGGCGCGGGCGACGCGGGGCAGCGCGAGCAGCGCGGCGACGTGGTCGCGCTTGGGCCGGCCCATCGGGCCGCGCGCCTCGTCGACGGTGATCGGCACGCCGACATGCTCGAACGCGCGCAGGAACGCGCCCATCGGCGCCCGCGACCCGAAATCGATCGTCGTGCCGGCCCAGTCGAACACCACCGCTTCCAGCGTCATCGTCGTGTGCGCTCCCGTGAGGTCGGCGATGGTGCGCACGCCAACGTGACCGGGCGATGACGACACCGATCGCGGGGCCCCGCGGCCGCGGCGAGCGGGCCGACGGGGCCGGCGACCGGGGCACCGGCGGAATGCCGCGGACGCTGGTGTATGGTTGGCGGATGGACCACCTGAAGCCCCGCGAGGCCCACGCGTTCCTGGCCTCCAACCCGGACGCGGTCTGGATCGACTGTCGGACCGAGGCCGAGCATTTCCTCGTCGGCCACCCGGTCGTCGAGCGCGATGGCGCCGACCCGCTGCGGCCCCACAACGTCTGGTGGGCCGACGACCTGAAGGGCGAGATGAACGAGCGCTTCGTCGACGACGTCGCCGCGGTCGCGCCGGATCGCGCGACGCCCGTCGTGCTGATCTGCCGCTCGGGGCGGCGCTCGGTCTCGGCCGGCGAGGCGCTGGAGGCGGCGGGCTGGACGGCCGTCCGCAACGTGATCGACGGCTTCGAGGGCCCGCTCGACGAGCGCTTCCGCCGCGGCACGCAGGCGGGCTGGCGGTTCGAGGGCCTGCCCTGGGAGCAGCTCTAGCGACGCCGCGACGCGCCGCGCTCGGGCGGCGGCGTCAGTGCAGCACCAGCGGCTGCTGCATCAGGCCCTCGAAATTGCTGAGGAAGTCGTCGACCTCCTCGATCGTGGGCTCGGTGGCGATCAGCTGCGTGACGTCGAAACGGAACTTCTCGGCGAGCACGCCCCCGAGGAAGATCTCGCGCTTGGCGGCCTTGTCCATGATCTCGTACCCGCCGGCGAACGGCTGCCCCTCCGCGGACTTGAACTCCACGACGCAGTAGTTCGGGCTGTTGTAGATCATGTTCATCGAAAGGGACCTCGCTCGGGACGTCGCAAGAGTGGCCGAGCCGACGGCGTGGGTCGTGTGCCCACAGACAGCCGCTCAACGGGGACCGACAGGCGTCGACAGTCCGTGACGATCCGTCGGCTCTCCGCCACTCATCCTTTCGAGACGGCCGTCCGAAGCGCGGTATCGACCATCTGGGGGTCGATCGACCCGTTTGCAAGGAATTCGAACCGGCTGTCGGCCCGCCACGCCGTTTCGTCCCAGGCGCAGCAACCCTCGGTCCACTGCCACGCATACCAGGCACGCGGCGTGCGGAAGACGCCCTTGGCACGCAGCGCGCCACCGGCATCGAGCGGTCCGCCGGGCGCGCCGAGCGCATCGAGCGCGGCCCGCAGCGCGCCGCGGTCGAAACAGGCGTCGGCTGGCCACCACCAGCCCGCCGACGCGATGCCGCTGGCCGGATCGGTCCGCCGCCAGCGCAGCGGCTCGGGGGGCGCGACCGCTCTTGCGGCCGGGGTCGACGCCTCGTCCGGGGCCGGCGGTGCGTTCGACGCGGGTCGTGTCGTCGGTGTCCGTGCGGCGGTCGGCGCGGCGGTCGGGGCGCTCGGCGCGGCCGGGCCCCCCGCCGCGGCCGCCACGGCCGCATCCGGCTCCTCGATCGCATCCAGCGCCGCCAGCACACGCGCGAGCGGCACCCGGCCGTCGGCCGTCGCCAGCACCGGCCGCGGCCAGGGCGGCAGCGCCGCGAGCCGCTCGGACAGCGCGGCCGTGTCCGCCGCCGGTCCCTCGGCCGCGCGGTTCAGCACCAGCAGCCGCGCGAGCGCCACCTGATCGGCGGCGATCGCGTGCGCCGGCCGCGCCGGATCGAGGTGGACCGTCGCCCGGCTCGCGTCGACCACCGCCACCGGCGGGCGCACGCGCAGCCGGTCGGCGAGCGCGGGCGCGCGCAGCCGGTCGAGCAGCTGGGCCGGATGCCCGAGTCCGGTCGTCTCGACGAAGAGCCGGTCCCAGGGGCCGCGCCGCAGCAGCCGCACCAGCGTCGCGTCGAAGGCCACCCGTGCCGCGCAGCAGGCGCAGCCGCCGGCGATCTCGGCCACCGCCACGGCCGCGTCTGCGCCGTCGCCGCCCAGCAGCGCGCGATCGACGCCGAGCGCGCCGAATTCGTTGACCAGCACCGCCCAGCGCTCGTGCGGCGGGCGCTCGGCGAGCCAGCCGGAGAGCAGCGTGGTCTTGCCGGCGCCGAGGAAGCCGGTGATCAGCAGGGTTTCTGTCGGCCGGGTCATGGGGTCAGCCGGCTCTCGCCGGATTCACGTTCGGGACGCACCAGGCCGGCCCATGGGAGCCGGCCGTTCGCCAGGCGGCTCGCATGCGAGCCGAAACCCCTGGCTCACCGGCGCCAGAACCCCGGCGTCAGCAGCGCGAACACCGTCAGCAGCTCGAGGCGGCCGGCGAGCATCGCGAAGGTGCAGACCCAGGTCTGGAAGTCGGTCAGCGATGCGTAGTTGCGGCTCGGCCCGAGCACGCCGAGCGCGGGCCCGATGTTGTTCAGGCACGAGAACGCGCCGCCGAAGGCCGAGGTGGCGTCGAGGCCGGTGGCGAGCAGCACCATGGTCACGCCGATCAGGGTCACGCCGTAGAGCAGCATGAACCCGAGGACCGCGAGCACGACGTTGTCGCCGATCCGCTGGCCATTGAGCAGCAGCGGACGGACCGCGCGCGGGTGCGTGAGGCGCAGCAGCTCGCGCGCCGCCTGCTTGAACAGCACCAGCGTGCGGGCCATCTTGATGCCCCCGCCGGTCGAGCCCGACGACGAGCACAGCCCGCCCAGCAGCAGCAGCGTCATCCCCGCGAAGGGCGGCCACTGCTCGTAGTCGGCGCTGGTGTAGCCGCTGGAGGTGGCCATCGAGACCGTCTTGAAGATCGCGACCCGCATCGCGTCGTACGGATCCGGATAGGTGCCGCTCCACCAGAGGAAGACCGTGATCACCGTGACCGAGCCGACGATCGCGAGCCAGACCCAGCGCGCCTCGGCATCGCGGGCGTAGGGCTCGAACGAGCGCGCGCGCAGCGCGACGAAGTGCGTGGTGAAGTTGATCACCGCGACCATCATGAAGACGATCAGCACCCACTCGACGGCCGGCGACGCGAAGCCGGCGATGCTGTCGTCGCGCGTGGAGAAGCCGCCGAGCGACAGCGCCGAGAACGCGTGGCAGACCGCGTCGAACCAGCCCATGCCGGCCGCGCGCAGCGCGACCATGCAGGCCAGGGTCAGCGCCACGTAGATCAGCCACAGGTACTTGGCCGTCTGCGTGATCCGCGGCGTGAGCTTGGTCTCCTTCATCGGGCCGGGCATCTCGGCCTTGAAGAGCTGCATGCCGCCCACGCCCAGCAGCGGCAGGATGGCGATCGCCAGCACGATGATCCCCATGCCGCCGAACCACTGCAGCGCGTGGCGCCACAGGTTCAGGCTCTGCGGCAGCGCGTCGAGACCGGACAGCACGGTCGCGCCGGTGGTGGTCAGCGCCGACATCGACTCGAAGAACGCGTCGGTCACGGTCAGGCCGTCGATCTCGAGCAGGAAGGGCACCATCGCCGCGCCGGCCATCGCGACCCAGCCGAGCACGACGAGCAGGCAGCCGTCGCGCGCCTGCAGCTCGCGGCGCAGCCGGCGCGTGGGGGCCCACAGCGCGAGGCCCAGCGCGGCCGTGCCGAGCGAGGCCTGGACGAAGCTGTCGGTGGTGCCGTCGCGCGCCGCGACCGACCAGCCGATGGGCAGCAGATAGGTCGCCGCCATCACCATCAGCAGGCCGCCCAGGACGTGCGCGATGGCCAGGACGCGCTGCACTCGGGGGGAGGCTCCAGGAGAAATGCGGCATTCTACCGGTGCCGTGCGGTGCTACCATCGAACGGACAAGCCAGGCGCACGGCCGCCCCACCGATGCGCGACACCACCCGGGGCGCGGTCGTTCCGCCACCCCCTCGCGGGCCGCGGCGGCGCAGGGAGGAGACAGTGCGTCCGACGGACATCCACGATCCCGACCATTTCCACAAGGTCGTCGATTGCCAATGGGCCTGCCCGGCCCACACCCCCGTACCCGAGTACATCCGCCTGATCGCGTCCGGCCGCCACGCCGACGCCTACATGGTCAACTGGAAGTCGAACGTGTTCCCGGGAATCCTCGGGCGCACCTGCGACCGTCCGTGCGAGCCCGCCTGCCGGCGCGGTCGCGTCGAGGACGAGAACCTGCCCTCGCCCGAACCGGTCGCGATCTGCCGCCTGAAGCGCGTCGCCGCCGACTTCAAGGGCGACATCACCGACCTGATGCCGCCGCCGGCGGCCGCGCCCATCGGCCGGCGCATCGCCTGCATCGGCGCGGGCCCGGCGTCGATGACCGTCGCGCGCGACCTCGCGCCGCTGGGCTACGACATCACCGTCTTCGACCAGGAGCCGAAGATGGGCGGCTTCATCCGCTCGCAGATCCCGCGCTTCCGGCTGCCCGAGTCGGTGATCGACGAGGAGATGGGCTGGGTGACGCGACTGGGCGACGTGAAGTTCGTCCACCGCCGGATCGACTCGCTGAAGGCGCTGCTCGCCGAGGGCTTCGACGCGGTCTTCGTCGGCTCCGGCGCGCCGCGCGGCCGCGACCTCGACGTGCCCGGCCGCAAGGAAGCGGCCGCGAACATCCACATCGGCATCGACTGGCTGAGCTCGGTGTCCTTCGGCCACGTGACGTCGATCGGCCGGCGCGTGATCGTGCTGGGCGGCGGCAACACCGCGATGGACTGCTGCCGCTCGGCCAGGCGCCTGGGCGGCGAGGACGTGAAGGTCATCGTCCGCTCGCCCTTCGACGAGATGAAGGCCTCGCCCTGGGAGAAGGAGGATGCGCAGCACGAGGGCATCCCCATCCTCGACTGCCTGGTGCCCAAGGCCGTCGAGCACCGCGACGGGAAGATCGTCGCGATGACCTTCGAGAAGGTGAAGGCCGTCTGGTCGACCGACGCGAGCGGGCAGCGCAGGCGCTCGCTGGTGCCCACCGGCGAACCCGAGCACCGCCACGAATGCGACGACGTGCTGGTGGCGATCGGCCAGGAGAACGCCTTCCCCTGGATCGAGCGCGACATCGGCCTGGAGTTCGACCGCTGGGGCCTGCCGAAGCTCGACGAGAAGACGCTGCAGTCGACGATCCCGAGCGTGTTCTTCGGCGGCGACGCGGCGCTCGGGCCCAAGAACATCATCTGGGCGGTGGCGCACGGCCACGAGGCCGCGATCTCGATCCACAAGCACCTGGACGGCGAGGATGTCTCGCAGCGCCCCGGGCCGGGGGTCACGCTCGCGTCGCAGAAGATGGGCATCCACGAGTGGGCCTACGACAACGACCCGGCGAACGACGCCCGCCACAAGGTGCCGTGGGCCGCGGCCGAGGCCGCGCTGCGCAGCATCAAGATCGAGGTGGAGCTGGGCTTCGACCCGGCCACCGCCTACAAGGAGACGCAGCGCTGCCTGAACTGCGACGTGCAGACGGTCTTCAACGAGAAGACCTGCATCGAGTGCGACGCCTGCGTCGACATCTGCCCGATGGACTGCATCACCTTCACGCCCGACGGCGAGGAGGCGGACCTGCGGCAGCGGCTGAACGCGCCGGCGACGAACGCCGACCAGGCGCTCTACGTGTCCGGCCTGCTGAAGATGACCGGCCGCGTGATGGTCAAGGACGAGGACGTCTGCCTGCACTGCGGGCTGTGCGCCGAGCGCTGCCCGACCGGTGCCTGGGACATGCAGAAGTTCCTGCTGCAGATGACGCACGCGGGCGAGGTGCCCGGCCGCGCCGGCGCGGGCGTGAACCGCGCGCCCTATCGAACGCCGGCCACGGCCGGAGGCGGCGGCGGCGCATCGACCGTGCTGGCCGCGCCCGCCCAACGGAGGCACGCATGAACGCGCCGCTGAAACCCGACCAGGCCCGGCCGGCCTCGGCCCTGCGACCGATCACCGCGCTCAACGACTTCGTCGTCAAGTTCGCCAACGTCAACGGCTCGGGCTCGGCCTCGGCCAACGAGCTCTTCGCCCGCGCGATCCTGCGGATGGGCGTGCCGGTCAGCCCGCGCAACATCTTCCCCTCGAACATCCAGGGCCTGCCCACCTGGTACGAGGTACGGGTCTCGGAGAAGGGCTGGCTCGGCCGGCGCGGCGGCGTCGACATGATGGTCGCGATGAACCCGCAGACCTGGGACCGCGACGTCAAGGAGATCGAGCCCGGCGGCTACCTGTTCCACGACTCGACGAAGTTCCTGACCAAGGAGCGCTTCCGGGACGACGTGATCGCGATCGGCATGCCGCTCACCGAGATCTGCAACGTCACCTACGGCGAGCCGCGCGAGCGGCAGCTGATGAAGAACATCGTCTGCCTGGGCGCGCTGTCGGTACTGCTGGGCATCGAGGCGAAGGCGATCGAGGAGCTGTTCGGCGAGCAGTACAAGGGCAAGGAGCGGCTGCTCGACTCCAACGTGAAGGCGCTGCACCTCGGCCGCGACTATGCGTCGCAGTGCCTCGAGCCGATCGGCCTGAAGGTCGAGCGGCGCGATGCGGTGGGCGACCGGATCTTCATGGAGGGCAATTCGGCGGCCGCGCTGGGTGCGGTGTATGGCGGCGCGAGCGTCTGCGCGTGGTACCCGATCACCCCGAGCTCGTCGGTGGCCGAGGCCTTCACCCACTGGTGCAAGAAGCTGCGCACCGACCCCGAGACGGGCCGCTCGCGCTACGCGATCGTGCAGGCCGAGGACGAGCTGGCCTCGATCGGCATGGTGGTGGGCGCGGGCTGGAACGGCGCGCGCGCGTTCACCGCCACCTCGGGTCCCGGCGTGTCGCTGATGACCGAGTTCATCGGCCTGGCCTACTTCGCCGAGATCCCTGTCACCATCGTCAACGTGCAGCGCGGCGGCCCGTCCACCGGCATGCCCACGCGCACCCAGCAGGCCGACCTCGTCGCCTGCGCGTACGCATCGCACGGCGACACCAAGCACGTGCTGCTTCTGCCCGAGGATCCGACCGAGTGCTTCGAGCACACGGCCGCGGCGCTCGACCTCGCCGACCGGCTGCAGACGCCGGTGTTCGTGATGACCGACCTCGACATCGGCATGAACACGCGGCTGTGCCGCCCGATGGCCTGGGACGACACGAAGCGGATGGACCGCGGCAAGGTGATGGACTTCGAGATGCTCGACTCCGGCCGCGACTTCGGCCGCTACCTCGACGTCGACGGCGACGGGATCCCGTACCGGACCTATCCGGGCACGCACCCGACGAAGGGCGCCTACTTCACCCGCGGCACCACGCGCAATCCGTACGCGAAGTACTCCGAGGCCGGCCCCGACTACGTCTACAACATGGAGCGGCTGCTGCGGAAGTTCGAGACCGCGAAGTCGCTGGTGCCGCAGCCGGTGGTCCGCAAGGCGAGGAAGAAGACGCCGTTCGGCGCGATCTACTTCGGCTCGACCAGCCCCGCGATGGACGAGGCGCTCGAGGTGCTCGAGGAGCACGGCGTGCCGCTCGACACGATGCGGCTGCGCGCGTTCCCGTTCCCGGAATCGGTCGAGCGCTTCATCGAGGATCACGAGACCGTCTTCGTCGTCGAGCAGAACCGCGATGCGCAGATGAAGTCGATGCTGGTCAACGAGCTGCAGGTCGATCCCGCGAAGCTCGTCTCCGTGCTGCACTACGACGGCACCCCGATCACCGCGCGGTTCATCATCGGCCGCATCACCGCCGCCACCCGGAGCGCGAAATGACCTACATCGCGAAGCCGAAGCTCCACCATCCGACGCTCGCCCGCAACAAGGTCGGCTACCTGCGCCGCGACTACGAGGGCGCGATCTCGACGCTGTGCGCCGGCTGCGGCCACGACTCGATCTCGGCCTCGATCGTGCAGGCCTGCTGGGAGCTCGACATCGAGCCGCACCGCGTCGCCAAGCTCTCGGGCATCGGCTGCTCGAGCAAGACGCCCGACTACTTCCTCGGCAACTCGCACGGCTTCAACACCGTGCACGGCCGGATGCCCTCGGTGCTCACCGGCGCGAACCTCGGCAACCGGGAGCTGCTCTACCTCGGCGTCTCGGGCGACGGCGACTCGGCCTCGATCGGCCTCGGCCAGTTCGCGCACGTGATGCGACGCGGCGTGAACATGGTCTACATCGTCGAGAACAACGGCGTCTACGGCCTCACCAAGGGCCAGTTCTCCGCCACCGCCGACCAGGGCTCGAAGTCGAAGAAGGGCGTGGTCAACGCGGATGCGCCGATCGACATGGTCTCGCTCGCGCTGCAGCTCGGCGCCACCTACGTCGCGCGCGGCTTCTCGGGCGACAAGAAGCAGCTCGTGCCGCTGATCAAGGGCGCGATGGAGCACCCGGGCGCGGCCTTCATCGACGTGGTGAGCCCCTGCGTGGCGTTCAACAACCACGCGGGCAGCACCAAGAGCTACGAGTACGTGCGCCAGCACAACGAGGCGGTGAACCGGATCGACTTCATCGACCTCGCCGCCGAGCAGACGGCCGACGTCGTGCCGGGCGGCTACGTCGACGTGCCGCAGGCCGACGGCTCGACGATGCGGCTGCGCCGGCTCGCCGAGGGCTACGACCCGACCGACCGCGTCGCCGCGATGAACTACATCGCGCAGCACCAGGCGCGCGGCGAGGTGGTGACCGGGCTGCTCTTCGTCGACCCGCATCCCGAGGACATGCACGCACACCTGAACACGGTGGCCACGCCGTTCAACCGGCTGGGCGAGCGCGAGCTGATCCCGGGGGCGAAGGCGCTGGAGTCGATCAACCGGTCGCTGCGCTAGAGGCGGAGCGACCCTGCGCTGACGGCCGACGGCTGCCGGCGCGCCGCCGACCTCGACGGGCCCGCCTCGCGCGGGCCCGTTGCATTTCGGGCACGACCGCGGCGCGCCGTGCTCGCCCGGCGGCGCACGCACCGCGGGCAGGTCGGCCCCCGAGTCAGCGCTTCGGCGCCGGGCAGGTCGCGCCGCCCGAGACGGGCAGCAGGTTGCGTCCGGAGAACGCGGCGACCTGGCAATCGCATCCGAGGTCGGCGCGGCATGCGTCGAGGGCGTGACGCCGCGCGAGCGCCGGATCGGCGGCGCAGCCGACCCAGCCGGCGTCGACGCCGGGCAGTCCGGCGACCACCGAGACCTGGCCGGCCGGACAGCCGCCGACGCTTCGGCAGACGGCCGCATCGCGACCTGCACCGGTGCGGCAGGCGGCCATCGCCGCGTCGCGCGCAACGGTCTGCGGGCACAGTGCCCCGGACGTCGGCGCGCGGCTCTCGAAGCGCTGGATGTCGAGCGAGTGCCAGTCCCCGAGCACGCGCGCCGAGGGCTGCGGCGCCTGCGGCCGCGACCGCGACGGCCGGCAGGCGGCGAGCGGCGCGCTGCCGGCGAGCGAGACCGCGGCCCGCGCGGGCGCGGACTCGGCGTGCGACGCGTCGTCGGTCCGAGCGTCGCCCGGCAGCGGCACGCGACCCGAAGCGATCGCGAGCATCGACGGCGACGTCGACGGCATCGTGCCCGCGCGGTCGAGCATCGCCCGGGCGAGGTCGAGGCTCCGGGCAGCGCCCGCCGCCGGCGGCGGCACCGCCTCGCAGGAGAGTTCGAGCCGTCCGGGAGTCGTGGGCGCGCGCTCGGCGTCGACGCGACCCGGGACCTCCAACGCGCGGCCGGCATCGCCCCGGCCCGGTGCCGCCGACGCGCGGCCGGCATCGCCCCGGCCCGGTGCCGCCGACGCGCGGCCGGCGTCGACCCGGCCCGGGGCCGCCGACGCGCTGCCGGCATCGATCCGCCCCAGGCACGCGACATCGAAGGCCGGACCGACGATCGCCAGGCGCAGCTCGCCACCGGCGTCGAGGCGCCACGCGCCGTACGCGTCCGGCAGCGACGCCACGTCGACCACCCCGGGACGCTGCCGCAGCACGTCGAGCGCGCCGTCCGCGTGGAAGCGCAGCGCGGCGCGCTCGGTACCGGGGCCCGGCGGCGCGGCTGGCCGCCATGGGGACCGGCGCAGCAGCAGCGATGCCGACGGCGGCTGCGCGTCCGGGACAGCGGCGGGACCGCCCGGCTCGGGCGTCCGTCGTGCGCTCGCCACCGGGCGGTCGCGCCCGGCATCGGCCGTCAGCGAACCCGCACCGAGCCAGTCGGCGAAGGTCGGCTCGCGTCGCGCGACCGGCGTGCCGGCCGAGACCCGCGATACCCCCATCAGCGCGATCAGCTCGCCACGATTGCGGACCGTCGCATAGTCGATCGGATCGCGACCGTACCGATCGGCCTGCAGGGGGTCGGCGCCGGCAGCGATCAGCAGCGCGACCAGTTCGGACCGGGACGGTCCGGGCGCGTCGAGCACCGCGCGGATCAGCGGCGTGCTGCCGTCCGGATCGAGCGGCACGTCCGGGCCGGTGGCCGCGACGAAGTGCCGGACCGCGGCGACATGGCCGCCGCGGATCGCGAGGTCGAGCGCACGCCGCGGGTCCAGCTCGGCCGGGTTCGACGCGATCAGCGCGTCGGCGGACGGAAGGTCCCCGGCCGCGATCAGCGTCCTCAGGCGCTGCGCCGCGGACGGTGCGTCTCCCGGCGCGGCACAGCCGGCGAGCAGGGTGCAGGCCGCGATCGCGGCGAGCAGCAGGCGCAGCGCGGCGGGTACCGGGACGCAGGTCGATCGGAACATCGCAGGGGGGGCGGGCGCGCACGGCGCGGGCGAACGATCATCCGGCCACGCCGCGACGCACGCACAGGCACTCGGTCACGATCGCCGGCCACGAGGCCCGCGGCCCCACGGCGCGGCGCTCAGCGCGCGGTCGCTCGCGTCTCCGACGTCGGCTGCAGGCGGTCGCGCCGGGCGAGCCCGGGAAACAGCCGGATCCACGCGGCAACCACGACGAGCGTGCCCAGGCCGCCCAGCACCACCGCCGGCACCGGCCCGAGCCAGGCCGCGACCACGCCCGACTCGAACTCGCCGATCTGGTTCGATGCGCCGATGAACACCGAGTTGACCGCGCCGACGCGACCGCGCATCTCGTCGGGCGTCTCGAGCTGCACGATCGACATGCGGATCACGACGCTGACCATGTCGGCGGCACCCAGCACCACGAGCGCCGCGAACGACAGCGGCATCGACGCCGACAGGCCGAAGACGACCGTGGCCGCGCCGAAGACCGCGACCGCGGCGAACAGCAGCGGGCCGATCGCGCGGTCGAGCGGCCGGCGCGACAGCCACAGCGCGACCGCGAGCGCGCCGACCGCGGGTGCCGAGCGCAGCAGGCCCAGGCCCCAGGGGCCGGTGTGCAGGATGTCCTTCGCGTAGATGGGCAGCAGCGCGGTCGCGCCGCCGAGCAGCACCGCGAACATGTCGAGCGAGATCGCGCCGAGCAGTGCGGGGCGCGAGCGGATGAAGGCGATGCCGGCGAACAGGTAGGCGCGGTCGACGCGCGGCCGCGGCGCGGCGACGTCGCGCCGCTCGGGCACGCGCAGCGCCATCAGGCCCGCCGCGACGTAGACGAGGCCCGCGGCCGCGTAGGTGGCCTGCGCACCGGCCACGTAGAGCAGGCCGCCGAGCGCCGGGCCGGCGATGGTGGCCGCCTGGTGCGCGGAACTCGCCAGCGCGACCGCGCGCGACAGCATCGACTCGGGCACGAGCGTGGGCAGCAGCGACTGCGCGGCCGGCATCTCGAACGCCCGCGTGGCACCCAGCACCAGCACGAAGGCGAACAGCGCCTCGCGGCTCGCCCAGCCCCCGGCGGTCGCCGCGGCGAGCGCGAGCGTGGCCACGCCCTGCAGCACCCGGCAGCCTGCGAGGATCAGGCGGCGGTCGTGGCGGTCGACGATCGGGCCGACCGCGAACATCAGCGCCAGGCTCGGCAGGAACTGGACGAGGCCCACCAGGCCGAGGTCGAACGCGCTGCCGGTGAGCTCGTACATCTGCCAGCCGACCGCGACGACCTGCACCTGCGCGGCGAGCGTGGCCGCCAGCCGTGACAGCCAGTAGACGCGGTACGCCGGAAGCGACAGGGGGCCGGCGGCGCGGTCGGGGGGCATCGGCCGATGATACCGACCGGGCCGCGGCGCTCCGGCGGCGGCGCTCAGTCCGCGCCGGCGATCGCGGCCGGCGGCACCTCCTCGGAGCCGTGCACGTCGAAGGCCTCGCGCGCCGCGTCCGCCACCACGCGACGCAGCCAGGCGTGCGAGGGCCGCGCAGTGTTCCGGTGGTGCCAGAGCTGGTCGACGTGGACGATCGGCAGGTCCATCGGCAGGTCGCGCATCGTCAGCCGCGACGCGATGCCGGTGGTCGGTACGAAGCGCCGCGGCAGCACGGTCAGCAGGTCGGTCGATCCGACCACCTGCCCGGCGGTGAAGAACTGGTTCACCGTCAGGACCACGCGGCGGCGGCGGCCGAGCGCGGCCAGCGCCTCGTCGACGAAACCGTAGGGCCGGCCGGAGAAGCTCACCAGCAGGTGGCGGGCCGCGCAGTACCGGTCGAGGTCCAGCGGCCCGGTCGCCAGCGGGTGACCGCCCCGCATCACGCAGACGTACTCGCTGTCGTAGAGGCGCTCGTGCTCGACCGGGTCGGGTGTGCCCTCCTGCATCGCGGCGCTGTCGATCGCGGCGATCGCGGCCGGGAAGTAGCCGATCGCCAGGTCGAGCTCACCGGTCGACAGCAGTGCCCTCGGATCGCGGGTCAGCAGGGGCCGCACCCGGAGCGACAGCCCGGGCGCCGCCGCCTCCAGGCGCCGTACGAGCGGCGGCATGAGGGTCGCCGCGGTCGCGTCGGCCATCGCGAGCACGAAGCTGTCGCGCGAGGCGGCCGCGTCGAAGAAGCCCGTGCCCACCGCCGCCCGCAGCGACTCCAGTGCGGCACGCACCGCCGGCCAGAGCTCGAGCGCGCGCGGCGTGGGCTGGACGCCGTAGCCGGCGCGGACGACCAGCTCGTCGTGCAGCGCGTCGCGCAGGCGGCGCAGCGCGTTGCTGACGGCCGGCTGGGTCATCGCCAGGGTCTGGGCCGCGCGCGTGAGGTTGCGCTCGGCCATCACCTCGTCGAACACGCGCAACAGGTTCAGGTCCAGTGTCCGGAAGTTGACCGGGACCGACGGTCGATCCACAGGAATGAATGGCTTGTTCAAACAACTATTCTATTCATGAATGACTTCGATTTCCAACATCCATTGGCCAGTCTTGCTGCACTGCCACATCCTCACGGCGTGGTCGACCGATTCCAGGCCGACCGGAAGCAGGAGCACCGAACATGACCACGATCCACATGACCCCTGGCGCCACCGTCATCGTCGAGTTCCGCCACGGCGGCGTCGACCGGATGAGCACCGGCCTCGGCGCGGTCGCCCGCCTGATCACCACCGCCGCCAGGGCACTCGACGTCTGGCACACCGCGCGCGTCGAGGCGCACAACGACGCGATGCGTGTCGAGCTGGCCGCGCACGATCCGCGCGTGCTCGGCGAACTGCGCGCCGCGCGCGACCGCGCCGACGCATGACGGCGCCGGCGACCGAGGTCGCCGGCCTCCCGACCGCGCCGCCGGACCGGCCGCCCCTCGTCCTCCTCGATACCCGGCCGGACGGACCGCCCCTCGACGGGCGGTGAGCGCTCCCTCGGCGGGACCCGATCCCGACGAGCCCGTGGTAGACCGCATGTCGGACGGGCTCGGATCCACTGGGCCTTTCCGGGAGCGGGCGCTCACATATTCGACGCTCCGCTCGCGGACGGGATCGCCGGGAGCGGCGTCGGCGCCACGCTGCACTGCGGAATCGACGCGACCCATTCGGGGGCGCGTCGCATTGGTCATACAATCCGAGGATGGCGAAGACCCCGTCCCGCAGCGCCCAGCTCGCCCGTGACCTGCTCGGTCGGATCGCGCGTCGCGAACTGCGGCCCGGCGACCCGATCGACGTGCAGGCGCTCGGTCGCCGCCATGGCGTCAGCCGGACCGTGGTCCGCGAGGCGCTCGCCGACCTCGGCGGCAAGGGCCTGGTGGTGGCGCGGCCGAAGGTCGGCACGACGGTCGCGCCGGAGGCCGACTGGAACCTGCTCGATGCCGGCCTGGTCGCGGTGGCGATCGCCGAGCCCGGTCCCGAGTCGATGCTGGCCGAGGCCACCGATCTGCGTCGGCTGATCGAGCCCGCGCTCGCCACCGAGGCCGCCCGCGATGCGGGGCGACCGCGACAGCAGGCGATCCTCCAGGCGGTCCGCACCCTCGCCGACGCGGTCGGCACCGCCGACGCGGAGGCCTTCCGCACCGCCGCCATGGCGGTTCACGCGGCGGTCGCCGCGGCCTGCGGCAACCGGCTGCTGCGCTCGATCGACCACGCGATCGTCCCGGTCCGCGCGCTCCACTTCGACCGGCTCGCGGCGGCGCAGCTCGGCGGCCCGGCGCCCGGGCCCGACGTGCTGCGCATGCTGAGCCTGCAGACCGCGCTCGGCCTGGCCATCGCCCGGCGGGAGCCGTCGGTGGCCGCGGCGCACGCCCACGCGCTGGCCTCGATCGCGCTGGTGGCGGCCTCGCCGGCGCGAGGCGCCACGCCCCTGCCCTTCCCCGACGCCCCGGCGCTGCGCGGCGTACCGACCTTCCTGGCGCCCGACGGCGACCCGCCCGACGGCGACCCGCCCGACGGCGACACGACCGTCGGCGACACGATCATCGGCGACGCGATCGCCGCTGCCGCCTCGGCCGGGACGCCCTCGCCCTCGCCCTCGCCCTCGCCCTCGCCCTCGCCCTCGCCCTTGCCCGAGCCCGAGCCACCGGCCCTCGCGGCGACCGACCCGCGGCTCTTCGCGCCGGACGCTCCGGCGCCGGACCCCCTGCAGTCGCCCTCCGTCGCACCCGGCCCGGCCGGCCCGCCGTCGCGGGTCGAGGTCGACGTCGCCGACGACTGGCCGCCGACCGAGACGCTGGTCCACGACACCGCGCCGCTCTCGCCGCTGCGCCGTGCCACCCTCGACCCCGACGACGCGACGCCGCCGTTCTCCGTGCCGGCCCTGCTCGGCGACACCGCGCCGGATCCGTCGCGTCGGGCAACCCTGCGCTGAACGCCCTGGCGCTCCCGCCCCCGGCCGCCGGCCGGCTGATCGCCGCGCTCGCCGGCATCACGCTGGTCAGCCAGTTCCACCGCTCCTCGCTCGGCGTGATCGCGCCGGAGCTGGTCCGCGAGCTGTCGCTCGGCCCGCAGGCGCTCGGGCTGGCCGGCGGCATGTTCTTCGTGGTGCTGATCGTCGTGCAGCTGCCGATCGGCGTGATGCTCGACTGGATCGGACCACGGCGGCTGGTCGCCGGTCTGACGGTCGTCGCGGTGGCCGGCGCACTGCTGACCGCCGCCGCGCAGGGCGAGGCCTCGCTGATCGCGGCCCGCGCCGTCGTCGGGCTGGGCTGCGCGGCGCACTTCATGGCGGCGGTGCTGATCTGCTCTCGCCGGTTCGCCGGAGAGCGGCTCGGCACGGCGCTGTCGCGGGTCTTCGCGCTCAGCCAGATCGGCAACCTGCTCGCCGGCTGGCCGCTGGCCGCGCTCGCCGAGACCTCCGGCTGGCGCGCCGCCTTCGTCCTCGCCGCGGCGGCCACCGCGGCCGCGGGCGCGGCGTTCTGGTGGACGCTCCGTGACGACGCCGACGCACCCGCCGGCGGCCCGCCGCGGGCGCCCGAACCGCTGCGCACCGTGCTGCGCGGCGTGATCGACGTGCTGCGGGCACCCGGCCTCGCGCCGGTGATCGCGATCCAGACGGTGGCCTACGCGGTGGTGTCGACCGTGCTGGGCCTGTGGGCCGGACCGTACCTGCACGACGTCCACGGCCTCGACGCCGGACACCGGGGCGCCGTGCTGGCGGCGATGACGATCGCTCAGGTGCTCGGCGTGCTGGTCGTGGGCCCGCTCGACGCGCGATTCAACACCCGCAAGGGCGTCGTGCTGACCGGGGGCGGGCTGACGCTCGCGACGCTCGCCGCGCTCGCGCTGTGGCCGTCCCCGCCGACGCCGGTCGCGATCGCGCTGCTGGTCGCCCTGTGCGGCGTGGCGAGCTACGGCGTGACGATCGTCGCGCACGGCCGCAGCCTGTTTCCCGACCGCCTGCTGGGGCGCGGCATGACGACGCTCAATCTCGCCCAGGTGATCGGCGCGTCGGTGATGCCGGTGGCCACCGGCGCGGTGGCCGCCGCCTGGGCCGGTCCGGATACCGTCGAGGCCAGCTTCCCCGAGCCCGCGTACCGCGCGATGTTCGCGCTGATCGGCGCCTGCCTCGCGACCGGCCTCGCGCTCTACGCGCGCGGACCGGACGCCCCGCCGCGACCGGGTCGCTGACGGTCAGTGGCGGGCCGGCTGGGCGGCCGGCACGCCTGCCGACACCGCGCCGCCGAGCACGCGGGCGAGCGCGTCGGAGCCGGCCGGCTTCTCCAGCACCTCGTCGGCACCGGCCTCGCGGGCCCGGTCTCCGTGCGCGGCCTCGCCGGTCAGCACGACGATCCGCGTCCGCAGCTCGCCGCGCCGGCGCTCGGCCTCGCGGATCGCGCGGATCAGCGACACGCCGTCGCGTCCGGGCAGCCCGAGGTCGGTGAGCACGATCGCGGTCGGCGCGGCCAGCCACAGCGCCAGCCCCTCCTCCGCGTCATCGGCGCAGACCACGTCCCAGCCGAGCCGACCGAGCGTGTGCTCCAGCGTGAACTGGACGACGCGGTCGTCCTCGACGAGCAGCAGGCGGCCGCGGGTGGCGCCGCCGGCGGGCATCGCCGGCCGGCCGAACCCGGCGTTCAGGTCCTCGAGCACCGCGCCGCGCGTCAGCCCCGGCGCGTCGAAGCGGACGGGCAGGGCGAGCTCGCGGCACAGCCCGGGCCCGTCCAGACCCTCGGGCAGGGCATGCACCAGCCGCAGCGAGCCGCGCAGCGCCGATGCGAGCCGGCCGGCGCGCCACAGGCTGGCGCCGACGGCACCGGCCTGACCCGATCCCCCGTCGCTCCCGGACGGTTCGACCGGCACGTCGTCGAGCGAGGCCTGCAGGCGGGCGAGTCCCGCTTCGGACGGGGGCGGCGCATCGTCGCGCACCGTCACGACCAGCTGGCCTTCATCGCCACCGGCCTCGTCCCGCCGGAAGCGCATCTCTACGCGGACCTCGCTGCAGCCGCTCGCGTCGAGTGCGTCGCCGACCAGCGCGTCGACCATCTGCCGCAGCCGTATCGGGTCGACGAGCATCGTCGGGATCGGATGCTGCGGCACGAAGAGCGCATAGGCGATCCGCCGGTCCGCAGCCATCGCGGACGACTGCGCCGCGACCTCGCGCAGCAGCGCGACGACGTCGGTGCGCTGCGGGCGCGGCTGGACGCGCCCCTGCTCGATCGCCTCGTAGTCGATCGCGTGCGACAGCTGCCCGCCGAGCGCCGAGGCCGCGCGGCGCAGCGCGGCGACGTACAGGCGCATCGAGGGCTCGAGCCGCTGGCCGTCCACCAGGTCGATCGCCGCGCCGAGCTCGGTCAGGCTGCGTTCGGCCTCGCGGCCCATCGTCTCGAAGTGACGGACCCGTCGCGAGACCGACATGCGCCGCCGCGCCCGCTCGCGCTCGAGCGCCTGCTCGGCCGCGACCCTGGCGGCCCGCTCGCGCCGCCAGGCGAGCCAGGTGATCGCGGCGACCAGGATCGCCGGCAGGAGCACTGCGAGACCGAGCCACGTCGGATCGGACCCGCCGGCAGCCCCACGCGACGCGAACGCCGGCGGCGAAGCCAGGGCGATGACCCAGACCGCACGGGGGCGGATGCGATACCGAACGCTGCCCGTCGAAGCCATGTCGACAATGCCCGTACGTTGGAGAGGCGGGGATCGTCAGGGTCGGCCGGAGCGCAACCCCCGGCCGACCCATGTCACTTGTACAGCACCTGCGGCAGCCAGAGGCCGATCGCCGGGAAGATGTAGAGCAGCGCCAGCGCGATGACCTGGATGCACATGAACGGGATCATGCCGACGAAGATCTGGTTCAGCGTCACGTGAGGCGGCGCCACGCCCTTCAGGTAGAAGGCGGCCATCGCCACCGGCGGCGACAGGAACGCGGTCTGGAGGTTCAGCGCGACCAGCAGGCCGAAGAACAGCGGATCGACGCCGAAGTTGTCGAGCAGCGGGATGAAGATCGGCATGAAGATGACGATGATCTCCGTCCACTCGAGCGGCCAGCCGAGCAGGAAGATGATCGCCTGCGACAGCAGCAGGAACTGCACCTTCGACAGCCCGAGCGACAGCACCCAGCGCTCGATCAGCTCCTGCCCGCCCAGCAGCGCGAAGGCCGCCGAGAAGATCGACGAGCCCACGAACAGCCAGCAGACCATCGCACTGGTCTTCGCGGTGAGGAACACCGATTCCTTCACCACGCCGAAGTTCAGCTGCCGGTAGGCCGCCGCGAGCAGCACGCCGCCGAGCGAGCCGACGGCCGCCGCCTCGGTCGGCGTGGCCAGGCCGAAGACGATCGTGCCGAGCACCGCGAGGATCAGGAAGGCCAGCGGGAAGAACGATGCCAGCAGCATCTTGAAGACTTCGAGCCGCACGAAGGTCAGCACCGCGTAGTAGAACGCGAGGACGGCGACCAGCAGTCCGGCGAAGATCCACCACCACGTCGGCGTGGGCAGCCGCTCGGCCGCGGCCGCCGCCGTGGTCGCCGTCGTGTCGGCGGCCGCGGATGTCGCGGCCGTGGCGGGTTCGGCGGCGGCCTTCGCCGCCCCCGCGGGTTCGGCGCCCCCTCCCGACGCGGCCGGCGCAGCAGCCCCCGCTTCCTTGGGCGCATCCTCCGAGGGCGGCTCGGCGAGCCCGCCCTCGGTCTTGGCCTCCTCCGTGCCCGGGGGCTCCGCGAGACCGCCGGCCGACTCGGCGCCACCGGTCGCGCCGGCGCCCATCTCGACCAGCCCCGCGGTGTCCTCGACGGCGGCCGGCGAGGTCGTCGAGTTCCAGGTCGCGCCCAGCAGCGCGGCGACGAACAGCGCCGGCATCGCCGCGATCGCGGCCTGTCGGACGATGTCGCCGAACGGCACGGCGAGATTGCGCGACCCCTTCAGCGCACCGAGCAGGCCCGGCAGCACCTTCGGATTCACCGTCGAGGCGATCCGCTCGGCCGCGGGCGTGAGCGGCACCCGGCGCTGTGCCGCGCTCAGCGGCGGCATCAGCTCGGGCCGCAGCTTGGCGAGCACGATCACGTACAGGACGTACAGGCCGGCGAGCATGATCCCGGGGAAGAACGCGCCGGCGTACAGCTGGACGACCGACACGCCGGCCGTCGCGCCGTAGACGATCAGCATCACCGACGGCGGAATCAGGATGCCCAGGCAGCCGCCGGCGGTGATCGTGCCCGAGGCCACGCCCACCGAGTAGCCGGCGCGCAGCATCGCCGGCAGCGCCAGCAGGCCCATCAGCGTGACCACCGCGCCCACGATGCCGGTGGCCGTCGCGAACACCGCGCAGGTGAACAGCGTCGCGACCGCGAGCGAGCCCGGCACGCGGGCGAGCGCGAGGTGCAGGCTCTTGAACAGCTTCTCGATCAGGTTCGCGCGCTCGACCAGGTAGCCCATGAACACGAAGAGCGGGATCGAGATGAGCACGTCGTTGCCCATCACCGAGTACGCCCGCTGGACCATCAGGTCGAGGGTCTGCGTGATCGCGAGGTCGGGGTTGCGCATCCGGTAGGCGAGGAACGCGAACAGCATCCCCATGCCCATCAGCGTGAACGCGGTCGGGAAGCCGAGCATGATCGCGACCACGACCAGCGCGAGCATCAGCAGGCCGAGGTGGCCGCTCTCCATGTTGCCCCAGGGCATGAAGATCGCCACGGCCGAGACGATCAGGCCCATGATGGCCAGGCCGAAGTACATTTCCTTGCGCATGGCTCAGCGCTCCCCTGCGGCGCTGACCGGGCCGACCGCGTGCGTCGGCCCGCCGTCGCCCGAGACCATCGCCTTCAGCTTGTCGACGTCGACCTCCTCGACGTCCTGCTCGCGCGACGGCCACTCGCCGTCGCGCAGGCAGACGATGCAGCGCAGGATCTCGACGATCCCCTGCAGCAGCAGCAGCACGCCGGCGATCGGGATCATCGTCTTGAACGGGTAGATCGGGGGGCCGTTGGCGGTGATGCTCGAGTGCTCGTTGATCGCCCAGGAGTCGGCCGCATAGGTGTAGCCGGCCCAGCCGAGCGCGATCACGCCCGGCAGGAAGAAGACGAGGTACAGGATCAGGTCGAAGAAGGCCTGCGTGCGCGGCTTGAAGAAGCCGTAGAGGATGTCTCCGCGGACGTGCCCGTTCTTCGAGAGCGTGTAGGCACCCGCCATCATGAACAGCGTGCCGTACATCATGATCTGCACGTCGAAGGCCCAGGCGTGCGGGGTGTTCAGCACGTAGCGGGAGAACACCTCCCAGCAGATCAGGCCGGTGAGCGCGACGATGAGCCAGGCGAATGCCTGGCCCGCGAAGGTCGACAGGCGATCGACCGCGAGGAAGAATTTCTGCATCAAC
The DNA here is from genome assembly GCA_046046245.1 of Pseudomonadota bacterium. GTDB lineage: Bacteria > Pseudomonadota > Gammaproteobacteria > Burkholderiales > Burkholderiaceae_E > UBA4615. The sequence goes on from JBJOKE010000073.1 coordinate 52,747, forward strand.
GGAGCCCCGGGACGACCTGCCCGCGATGGGCGGCGTCCGATCGACATCTCGCGCCGGCGCGAGTGCGACGACGTCTTCTCCGAACCGCCTCCGGCGTTGCGCGACAGGTCGGAGGAACTCGCGCCGCCCGGCACGGGCCGGGCGGACTCGCGGACGGCGTCGGAGTCGCCGTCCGCGCGGGCGTCAGCCCTTCTTGCCGAAGTAGTGCGTGTAGGCCATCCGACGGTTCGCGTTGACGTCCATGTCCCAGCGGACCGCACGCTCGGCGAACGCGCGCTGCGACGCGACGATCTCGGCGAAGAGCGGATCGGACGACTTGTCCTTCACCACCTCGTCGTAGACCTTGAGCTGCTGCTGCAGGATCGCATCGGGCGTCTTGTAGAACTTCACGCCCTGCTTGGCGCCCATCTCGGCGTAGTCCTTCGAGTAGCGGTCGACGGCCTTCCACGACATGTCGGCCGACGCGGCCTCGACGGCATTGTCGATGATCGCCTTCAGCTTCGGCGGCAGCCCGTCGAGCTTCGCCTTGTTGAAGAGGATCTCGAACTGCTCGGCGTTCTGGTGGAACGACTGCAGCATGCAGACCTTCGAGACGTCGGGGAAGCCGAGGATCCGGTCGGACGAGGCGTTGTTGAACTCGGCCGCGTCGAGCAGGCCGCGGTCCATCGCGGGGATGATCTCGCCGCCGGGCAGCGCGTTGACCGACGCGCCCATCTTCGTGAACACGTCGATCGAGATGCCGACGGTCCGGTACTTCAGGCCCTTGATGTCCTCGACCTTCGCGATCGGCTTCTTGAACCAGCCGAGCGGCTGGGTCGGCATCGGCCCGTAGACGTACGAGTAGACGCTCGCGCCGACCTTCTCGTAGAGCTTCGCGAGCAGCTCCTTGCCGCCGCCGTACTTGTGCCACGACAGCAGCATGTTCGCGTCCATGCCGTACGCCGGGCCCGAGCCCCAGAGCGCGAGCGCGTTGTTCTTGCCGTAGTGGTAGGCGACGACGCCGTGGCCGCCGTCGAGCGTGCCCTTCGAGACCGCGTCGAGCAGGCCGAAGGCCGGCACGACGGCGCCCGCGGGCAGCACCTCGATCTTGAGTTCGCCGCCGGTCATGTCGTTGACCTTCTTGGCGAAGTCGTTCGCGTACTCGTGGAAGATGTCCTTGGCCGGCCAGGTGCTCTGGAAGCGCAGCGAAGTCGTCTGCGCCTTGACGATGGCGGGGAAGCCGAGGGCGGCAGCGCCGCTCGCGGCACCGGCGGTCGTGATGAACCGCCGGCGCGTGCCGGTCTGTTGGCTCATGAGGGTCTCCAGTAGTGGGGCGCCCATGGTAGGCGCGGGGAACTCGGCTGTCACGGTTGTCCTGCCGCGGTTGCGGCCCATTCGGCGAGGCGGTCGGCCGCGGGGGCCCGGGGGGCGCAGGGGGCCCGGCGCGCGCCCCCGCCGCGCGGGCGATGCCCGCGCCTGGTCAGAAGAAGCCCACCCCCACCTGGAAGAGCTTCTCGACGCGCGGGATCATCCGCTTGTTGGCCACGAACACGATCACGTGGTCCTCGGGCTCGATCACCGTGTCGTGGTGGGCCACGATCACCTCGGAGCGGTTGCCCGGCGCCTGCCGGACGATCGCGCCGATGGTGGTGCCCGGCGGCAGCTCGAGCTGCTCGATGCGGCGGCCCACGACCTTGCTCGAGCGCGGACCGCCGTGCGCGATCGCCTCGAGCGCCTCGGCCGCGCCACGGCGCAGCGAGTGGACCGCGGCCACGTCGCCGCGGCGCACGTGCGCGAGCAGCTCTCCGATCGTCGCCTGCGCCGGCACGATCGCGATGTCGATCCGCCCGCCCTCGACCAGGTCCGCGTAGGCCCGACGGTTGATCAGCGCGATCGTGCGGCGGGCGCCCATCTTCTTCGCCAGCAGCGAGGACATGATGTTGTCCTCGTCGTCCGAGGTCAGCGCGCAGAAGAGATCCATCTCGCCGACGCTCTCCTCCTCGAGCAGGTCCTCGTCGGTGGCGTCGCCCTTCAGGACCAGCACGTCCTGCGGCAGCTGCGTGGCGAGCAGCTCGCAGCGCTTCGCGTCGGGCTCGATGATCCGCACGTCCAGCCGCTGTTCGGCGAGCCGGCGCGCGAGCCGCATCCCGATCCGGCCGCCGCCGGCCAGCATCACGCGGCGCACCGGCTTGTCCATCTTGCGCAGCTCGGTCATCACCGTGCGGATGTGCTCGGTGGCGGCCAGCACGAAGACCTCGTCGCCGGGCTCGATCCGGGTGTCGCCGTCGGGATAGACGGCGCCTTCGCCGCGGAAGATCGCGACGATCCGCGAGTCGACCTGCGGAATGTGCCCCCGGATGTCCCGGATCGGCTTGCCGACCAGCAGGCCGCCCGCATGCGCGCGCACCGCGACCAGGCTGGCCGCGCCGTCGGCGAACTCCAGCACCTGCAGCGCCTCGGGGAACTCGACGAGCTTGGCGACGTAGTCGGTGACGGTCTTCTCGGGGACGATCAGGTGGTCGACCGAGAACGCGCCCTCGCCCACCAGCTCGGGGTGGTCCTGGAAGTCGGCACCGCGCACCCGCGCGATCCGCGTCGGCACGTTGAAGACCTGCGCGGCGAGGTGGCAGGCGACGAGGTTGGTCTCGTCGCTCTGCGTCGTCGCGATCACCATGTCGGCGTCGTCGGTGCCGGCCTCGCGCAGCGTCGAGGGCTGCGCGGCGTTGCCGACGACGGTGCGCAGGTCGAGACGGTCCTGCAGCTCGGCGAGCCGTACCGGGTCGGTGTCGATGACGGTGATGTCGTTCTGCTCGGAGACCAGGCTCTCCGCGACCGATGCGCCGACCCGGCCGGCGCCCAGGATGACGATCTTCAATGCATCACTGCTGGGTCGGCGTACCCTTGCGGTACGCGCCCTTCGACAGGTCGATGCCGAGCTGCTTGAGCTTGCGGTACAGGTGCGTGCGCTCCAGGCCGGTCTTCTCGGCCACCCGGGTCATCGAGCCGTGCTCGCGCGACAGGTGGTGCTCGAAGTAGGCGCGCTCGAACGCATCGCGCGCCTCGCGCAGCGGCAGGTCGAGCGGCAGTTCGCGCGACTGCGAGGGCGCGCCGCCGGGGCCCGCCACCGGCGCGGTGAGGAACTGCGCGGTCGGGGACATCAGCGGCACCGTGGGGCCGCCGCCCACCGGCAGCATCGTGATCGTGGGCGCGCCGCCGGTGCTGGCCGCGAGCGGGTGGTAGGCCTGCGGCGCCACCTTCGGGGCGGCCTGCGTGCGGCCGCGCGCGAGTCCCTGCTCGACCGCCTTCAGCAGCTTCTGCAGCGCGATCGGCTTCTCGAGGAAGTCCAGGGCACCGATCCGGGTCGCCTCGACCGCGGTGTCGATGGTCGCGTGGCCCGACATCATGATGACCGGCATCGTGAGCTTGCCGCCGGTCGCCCATTCCTTCAGCAGCGTGACGCCGTCGGTGTCCGGCATCCAGATGTCGAGAAGGACGAGGTCCATCGGGTTGAGGTCGCGGGCCTCGCGGGCCTGCTGGGCGTTCTCGGCCAGGTGGACCGAGTGCCCTTCGTCGCCGAGGATCTCGGACAACAATTCCCTGATACCGATCTCGTCGTCGACGACCAGAATTTCCGCCATGGCTTCCTAGCTCTCGGCCGGCCTGACCGGATGGGCTTCCGGCGGCTGACTCGTTTCGAGTGTTGTGTGCGCGCCGCAATTGTCGTCGCTTTTCACCAATCTCGTAAATACCACAGTGACCGCCGCGCCCTGGACGTGGCCGGTCTCGTCGACGCGGTTCACCGCCTCGATCCGGGCCCCGTGCTCGTCGACGATCTTGCGGACGATGGCCAGGCCGAGTCCGGTGCCCTTGGGCTTCGTGGTCACGTAGGGCTCGAAGACGCGACCGATCGAGCCGGTCGGGAAACCCGGTCCGTCGTCCCGGACGGCGAGCCGGACGCCGGTCGCGACGCCGCCGCGGCGGACCGGCTCGGTCACCACCTCGATCGAGCGGGAAGGCTGCTTTTCCGTGGCTTCCAGCGCGTTCTTCACCAGGTTGACGATGACCTGACGCAACTGGGTCGCGTCGCCGAGGATCCCGGGCAGCCCGGCCGCGAGCTCGGCGCGCAGGCCGCCGGCGGCCTCGATCGGCGCGTACAGCGCGAGGACGTCCTGGACCACCGCGTTGAGGTCGAGCGGCGCGATCCGCGCCGCCGGCAGCCGCGCGTAGTCGCGGAACTCGTCGACCATCAGCTTCAGCGCGCCGACCTGGTTGACAATGGTTTGCGAACTCCGAGCCAGGATCTCGGCCTCCGCGGGGGGCAGCTTCGGCGCGAGCTTGTGCTGCATCCGCTCGGCGGCGAGCTGGATCGGCGTCAGCGGGTTCTTGATCTCGTGGGCGAGCCGCCGCGCCACCTCGCTCCAGGCGACCGCGCGCTGCGCGGACACCACCTCGCTCACGTCGTCGAACACCACGAGCCAGCCGCGCTGCGGGCTCGGCAGCCGCGCGCCGCGCACCAGCAGCGTCAGCGCGGGCGCGTCGTCCGGCCGCGCCTCGACGCGCCGCTCGGCGCCGAGCGCGTCGCGACGGAACGCGAGCTGGCGCTGCCAGCCGCTGTGCGCGTCCTCCTCGAGCTCGGCACAGGCGGCGAGGATCTGCGGCGCGGCCTCGCCCAGCCGCGGCAGCGCGGCGAGCGGCAGCCCGGCCATCGCATCGGCGCCGGCCCCCAGGATCCGCTCGGCGCCCGAGTTGGCGAGCGACACGCGGAAGTCCTCGTCGAGCACCAGCACGCCCGCGGTCAGGTTCGCGAGCACGCTCGCCAGCCGCGCGTTGGCGCGCTCGAGCTCCTGCTGGTTGCGCTCGACCAGCGCACGCGCCTCCTCGAGCTGCCGCGTCATCGCGTTGAACGAGCTGGTCAGCACGCCCAGCTCGTCGCGGCCGGTGTAGTCCTTCACCGGCCGGAAGTCGCCCTCGGCGACCGCGCGCGTGCCGGCTGCGATCATCGACAGCGGGCCCGTCATCCAGCCGGCCAGCAGGAACGACGCGGCGATCGCCGAGAACACCGTGAGCAGCAGCGTCACGGTCATCGTGATGCGGAAGATCCGCTTGAGCCCCGCACGCGACAGCGACAGCTGCTGGTAGTCGCGCCAGCCCTGCTGGATCGCCTCGGCGTTCTCGGCGAGCGTGGGCGGCACCGGCTGCACCAGCTGCAGCAGCTTCACCTCCTCGCCGATCTGCCCGCCCATCGGGATCGACTGCACCACGCGCAGCTTCAGCCCGCGCGCTTCGCCGCCCGAGCCGGCCTCGACCGGCTCGACCGCCGCATACAGCCGCGCGTTGCGGGCCTGGCGCATCGCGGCGGGCGACGGCAGGTCGGGCAGGAGCTGCGCGTAGCCTCCGCCGCTGGCCACGAGGATCCGGCCGCTGCCGGAGAGGATCACCGCCTCCTGGGCGCCGGCGCGCTCGCGCATCCGGTTCAGCGTCTGCGCCCACTGGCCCTGCGGCACGTCGGCGAGCTCGGCGGCCATCGACCGGGTCTTGCCCTGCAGGTCGAGCAGCAGCGAGTCGAGCGACGCGCGGCCGAGCGTGAGGCCCGACTCCAGCGCGCGCTCCATCGGCACGTCGTACCAGGACTCGACCGAGCGGCCGAGGAACTGCACGGCCACCGCGAAGATCAGCCCGACCGGCACCAGCGTCATCACGATGAACGCGATCGCGAGCCGCATCATCAGCTTCGTGCCGAACAGGCCGGCGCGCCAGCGCTGCCACAGGCGGCGCGCGAGTTCGCCCGCCAGCACCAGCAGCGCGACGCCGATCGCGACGTTCAGCCCGAGCAGCAGCCCGTAGTGGCTCTCGAGCAGCCGGTCGTTGCCGCTCGCCACCGCGAGCATCGCCAGCAGCACCGCCGCCAGCGCGACCGACACGAACAGCGCATAGCGCAGCGCGCGGGTCACTGCGCGCTTCGAGGGGTCGTCTCCGGCGAGAAGGGGAACCGCTTCCATTCCGATTGCGGGTTCCAGTCCCGGTTGGTCAGCGCGGTGAGCTGGATGGGCTTGGGCAGCTGGTTGGTGTCGAGGCGCAGGCGGATCCAGCCCTCGTAGGTCGTGCCGGTGCGCGTCCGGTCGCGCGGCGTCACGCGCCAGCCGCGCAGCCGCGACATCGCCTCGAGCGCTTCCGCCAGCGTCGCGTGGGACTGCGGCACGCCGTTCAGCAGCACCCGGTACTGGCGCGTCAGCGCATGATAGGACAGCCGGTGGGTCTGGGTGGCGAGCGCGGCCCGCTCGTCCCACCAGTACCAGCGCGGCCGCGTCAGTTCGAACTCGACTAGGAAGGTGAGCGGCACGCCCTTGCTAACCGCCTCCTCCAGCTGCGGGCTGAGCGACATGGCGAAGTCGGCCGACAGCAGCCAGGCCTCGCCGTCGGCGGACGGCTCGACGGCGACGTTCAGGACGTCGATCGTGTCGGCGGATCGGGCGGCGGGCAACCAGGCCAGCAGCGCTGCCGTCGACAGCGCCGCAATGGCGGTGCGTCGCTTCACTGGCGTTTGGTCAGGCAGGCGTAGAAGAAGCCGTCATGCTCGCGCGTCGCCCCGGACCGTGGCAGCAGCTGGGCGACCGGCTCCCTGCGGCCGTCCGGCCAGGCCCAGTCGAGTGGCAGGCGCACGCAGTCGGCGCGCGACTCGGTGAAGCTGTGCACCACGGCCTCGCCTTCGTCGGGAAACACCGAGCAGGTGACGTAGAGCAATTTACCACCCGGGCCGAGCAGCGGCCAAAGCGCCTCCAGCAATCGGGACTGCTGCTGGACGAGTGTGGCGATATCGCCACGTCGGCGCAGCCATCGGACGTCGGGATGCCGGCGGACGATGCCCGACGCGCTGCACGGCGCGTCGAGCAGGATCCGGTCGAACGGGCGACCGTCCCACCAGGTCTCGGGGCGCGCGGCGTCCGCGGCGCGGACCTCGACGCGGCCGCCCTGCGCGGGCAGGCGCAGCCGGGCGAGGTTCTGCTCGATCCGCGCGCAGCGGGCGGGGTCGACGTCGAGCGCCAGCAGGTCGACGTCGGCGAGCTCGAGCAGGTGCCCGGTCTTGCCGCCGGGGGCGGCGCAGGCGTCGAGCACGCGCTGGCCGTCGGCCACGTCGAGCAGCGGCGCGGCCAGCTGGGCACCGGCGTCCTGCACGGACGCGTCGCCGTCGGCGAAGCCGGGAATCGCGTCGACCGGGACCGCGCGCTCCAGCGCGAGCGCGTCGGGGCCGACGGGCCGGCAGGCGAGCCCCGCCTCGGCGAGGCGGGCGGCCATCGCGTCGCGGCTCGTGCGGCGCCGGTTGACCCGCAGCACCAGCGGCGCGTGCGCGTTGTCGGCCTCGGCGATCGCCGCCCAGTCGTCGGGCCAGGCGTCGGCGAGCCGCCGCAGCCACCAGTCCGGATGGTCGAACCGCGCGACCGGGTCGCGCAGCACGTCGGCGAGGAGCGCTTCGCGTTCGCGGCCGAAGCGGCGCAGCGTGGCGTTGAGGAAGCCGGCCGCCGCGCCGCCGGGGCCGCGCGACAGGTTGCGTGCGGCGGCCACGGCCTGGTCGACCACGACCGCGGGCGACCGGATCGGCTCGAGCAGCTGGGCCAGCGCGACGCACTGCAGCGCCGCCATCCGAGGCGGCGGCCGTCGGCTGTTGAGCCGCGCGGCGATCGCCTGCAGGCGGCCGAGCCGGCGCACCGCCTGATAGGCCATGTCGCGGGCCGGCGCACGCGATGCCGGCGGCAGCGCCGCGGTACGCGCGGCGAGCGCGTCGGGCAGCCGCTGGCCGGCCAGCAGGTCGGCGAGGGCCTCGGCGGCGGCGAGCATCTCGCGCGCGAGCGTGGCGCGCGCGGAACCGTCCGGACGGCTCACCGCGGCCTCAGCGGCCCGGGCCCGCGGCCGCCATCGCGAGCAGCCGCTCGACACGCGCCTCGGTCGGCGGATGCGTGGAGAACAGCCCGCGCAGGCCGCCCCCGGACAGCGGGTTCATGATCATCATCTGTGCGGTCTCGGGATGGCGCTCGGCCGCCTCGAGCGGGATGCCCTGCGCATGACGATGGATCTTGTCGAGCGCCGACGCGAGGGCGCGCGGATCCTCGGCGATCTCGGCGCCGAGCCGGTCGGCCTCGAACTCGCGCGCCCGCGAGATCGCCATCTGGATCAGCATCGCGGCGATCGGCGCGAGGAACGCGACCGCGAGACCGGCGATCGGGTTCGTCGGGCGGCCGTACCGGTCGCGGCCGCCGAACAGCATCGCGACGTTCGCGAGCGCCGAGATCGCGCCGGCCATCGTGGCCGAGATCGTCGAGATCAGGATGTCGCGGTGCTTCACGTGGGCCAGCTCGTGCGCCATCACGCCGCGCAGCTCGCGCTCGCTCAGCACGCGCAGGATGCCGGTGGTCGCGGCGACCGCCGCGTGCTGCGGATCGCGGCCGGTGGCGAACGCGTTCGGCGCGTCCTCGTCGATCAGGTAGACGCGCGGCATGGGCAGGCCGGCGCGCTGCGCGAGCTCGGCGACCATCCCGTGGAACTGGGGCGCGACCGCCGCGTCGACCTCGCGGGCGTTGTACATCCGAAGGACCATCCGGTCGGAGAACCAGTAGGCGAAGACGTTCGAGACCATCGCGAAGCCCAGCGCGAGCACCATGCCCTGCTGTCCGCCGAGCGCGCCGCCGACCACGACGAAGAGGGCCGTGATGCCGGCCATCAGGATCGCGGTCTTCATCCAGTTGAGCATCGGTGTCCTCCAGGGTGGAGCGGTCGGTGCCGCCCCGCGGGGCCGGACGGACGATCCGGCACGCGGCGCGCGCCCAGGGATCTGGGCCCGGCCGAGCCCGTCTTCAAGGGGCGGATGCCCGCAGCCGGTCGCCGGCACGCAGCGGGAAGCCGGCGAGGAACTCGCGTGCCGGCAGGCGCCGGCCGCCCGGCCGCTGCAGCTCGACGAGCGCCACCGCGCCGTCGCCGCAGGCGACGACGACGCCGGCCGCATCCGCGGCGAGCACCGCGCCGGGCTCGGCGCCGCCCGCGCCCGCGGGCCGCGGCACCGCGTGGGCCTTCCAGACCTTCAGCGCCGCGCCGGGCACGCGCTCGACGGGCGTGGTGCAGCCGGGCACCGGATCGAACGCGCGGACGCGGTCGACGATCACGCGGGCGGCGGCCGACCATTCGATCGACGCGTCGGCCTTGGCGAGCTTGTTCGCATAGGTGACGCCGTCGGCGGGCTGGGGCACGGAGGGCAGCGTGCCGCCCTCGAGCGCCGCGAGCGCATCGACGATCGCCTGCGCGCCGAGCCCGGCGAGCGCATCGTGCACGGTCGCGCCGGTGTCCTGGGGACCGATCGGCCACTCGCGGACGAGCCGCATCGCACCGGTGTCGAGACCCTCGTCCATCTGCATGATCGTGACGCCGGTGACCGTGTCGCCGGCCTCGATCGCGCGCTGGATCGGCGCGGCGCCGCGCCAGCGCGGCAGCAGCGACGCGTGGATGTTCAGGCAGCCGTGCCGCGGGATCGCGAGCACCTCGGCGGGCAGGATCAGTCCGTAGGCCGCGACGATCATCGCGTCGGCCTCGAGTGCGCGCAGCCGCGGCCAGGTCTGCGGGTCGCGCAGCGTCGGCGGCTGCCAGACCTCGAGCCCGTGCTCGAGTGCCCACTGCTTGACCGGGCTGGCGACGAGCTGCTGGCCGCGGTGGGCGGGCTTGTCGGGGCGCGTCAGCACCAGGGCGACCTCGTGGCCGGCGGCCGCGAGCGCGGCGAGCGCACGCTGCGCGAACACCGGCGTGCCGGCGAAGACGAGTCTCATCGGGGGCGGACGGTGGTGGCGCCGCCCCGCGTCGCGGGCGCGGCGCGCGCAGGCACGGGGCTCAGGCGACCTGCCGGTCGAGCTTGGCCATCTTGCTCCTGATCCGGCTCTGCTTCAGGCGGGACAGGTACTGGACGAAGACCTTGCCCTTCAGGTGATCCATCTCGTGCTGGATGCAGACCGCGAGCAGGCCGTCGGCCTCGAGCTCGAAGGACTCGCCGCGCTCGTTCAGCGCGCGCACCGTGATGCGGCTCGGGCGGGCGACGTCGTCGTAGATGCCTGGCACCGAGAGGCAGCCTTCCTCGTAGGTCTGCCGGGCGTCCGAGGCGGCGACGATCTCGGGATTGATCAGCACCAGCAGGCGGTCCTTGGTCTCCGAGGTGTCGATCACGATCACCTGCTCGTGGACGTCGACCTGCGTGGCGGCCAGGCCGATGCCGGGCGCCGCGTACATCGTCTCGGCCATGTCGGCGACCAGCCTGCGGATCCGATCGTCGACGGCCGCGACGGGGCGCGCGACCTTGTGCAGTCGCGTGTCGGGATAGCGGAGGATGTCAAGCACGGCCATCGGACTAGACCTACCGTTCGACCTCTGAGACGAGAAACACTCGCTGGATCAACGTACTATGGTGACAATTGGAGGCGAAGTCGACACGTTCCAACCGTGTCGCCCGCTACCGGATCGGCGGCAGGGCCAGGCAGCCGGTCCGGTCGTCCCGTCCACGCAGGCACGCTCTGGCGGCACCAACATGCTCAAAAAGTCTATCACGCGGGTTCTCGGCTGCGCCGCCTGGCTGCTGGCCACGGCCGCCTTCGCCCAGGGTTCCGGCGCACCGCTCGAACTGGCGCCCGACGCACCCGACAAGCACGTGGTCGTCAAGGGCGACACACTCTGGGACATCTCGGGCCGCTTCCTGAAGTCGCCGTGGCGCTGGCCCGAGATCTGGCAGCTGAACCGCGAGCAGATCGCCAACCCCCACCTCATCTTCCCGGGCGACATCGTCTACCTGGACCGGTCGGGCGACCAGCCGCGGCTGCGGCTCGGGCGCGCGGTCGCGCAGGGCGGGCCGGGATCGTCGGGGGCGGACACGACGCTGCGCACGCAGCCGGCCGTGCGCTCGACCCCGCTCGACCGCGACGCGATCCCGACGATGAACCTGTCGGCGATCCAGGTGTTCCTGAATCGCCCGCTGGTCGTCGACGAGAAGGGCATGAAGGACCACCCGAGGATCGTCGCCACCCAGGATGGCCGCGTCTACCTGAGCCGCGGCGACCTCGCCTATGCGCGCGGCCTGTCCGACGACTCGGTCAAGGATTGGCACGTCTACCGCACGGCCAAGCCGATCCTCGATCCGGCCACTCGCCAGCCGCTCGCCTGGGAGGCGCTGTACGTCGGCACCGCCCAGATGGTGCGCGGCGGCGATCCGGCCACGCTGCGGATCGTCTCGAACTCGGAGGAGGTCGGCGAGGGCGACCGGCTGATGCCGGCCACCCGCGCTCAGGTCCCGAGCGTCGCCCCGCGCCCGCCGGGCGGGCCGGTCGAGGGCCGCATCGTGTCGGTCTACCGCGGCGTCGACCAGGTCGGCAAGTACAGCGTCGTCGCACTGTCGGTCGGTGCCCAGCAGGGGCTGGAGGTCGGACACGTGCTGCAGGTCCAGGCAACCGGGCGTGCGATCGTCGACCGCGAGACCAAGGAACCGGTGAAGCTGCCGAACGAGTCGATCGGCCAGCTGCTGGTGTTCCGGGTCTTCGACCGGATCGCCTACGGGCTCGTGGTCGCCGCCGCCCAGCCGATCTCCATCGGGGCGACCGTCCTCAATCCCTGAGTCGCGTCGGCAGGCTCGCCCGTGGCCCTCGCACCCGGCGACGACGAGGAGCTCGCCGACTGGCTGCGGCTGGCGCTGACGCCGGGCGTGGGACCGGTCTCGGCGCGTGCGCTGCTCGAGCACTTCGGGCTGCCGCACGCCGTCTTCGAGTCCGGCGGCGGCCGGCTCGAGCAGGTGGCCGGGCCCCGGCTGGCCGAGGCGCTTCGCGCCCGCGACCCCGACCGCGAACGGCGCATCGCGCAGGCGCTCGACTGGGCGCACGCCGACGGACACCACCTGATCACGCTCGCCGACGCCGACTACCCGCCCCTGCTGCTGCGCGTCGCCGATGCGCCGGCACTGCTGTACGTGGTCGGCTGCCGCGGCGTGCTGCGCCGTCCGTCGGTCGCGGTCGTCGGCTCGCGCAATGCCACCGCCGGCGGCATCGCCAACGCGCGCGCCTTCTCCCATGCGCTGTCCCGGGCCGGCTGGACCGTCGCGAGCGGCCTCGCCCTGGGCATCGACGGCGCGGCTCACGACGGCGCGCTCGAGGGCGGGGCGGGCACGGTCGCAGTGGTCGGCACCGGCGCCGACGTCGTCTATCCGAGCCGCCACCGACGGCTGGCCGAGCGGATCGCGACCGACGGCGCGATCGTCTCGGAGCTGCCCCTCGGTACCGAGCCGTCTGCCGGGCAGTTCCCGAGGCGCAACCGGCTGATCGCCGGCCTGTCACACGGCGTGCTGGTGGTCGAGGCGGCGCTGCACAGCGGCTCGCTGATCACCGCACGGCACGCGGGGGAGTACGGTCGCGAGGTCTTCGCGATCCCCGGCTCGATCCACTCGCCGCTGGCCCGCGGCTGCCACGCGCTGATCAGGCAGGGCGCGGTGCTGGTGGAGACCGCGGACGACGTCCTGGCAGAACTGCCCGACGGGCCGACCCGGCTGCCGGCGCCCCTTGAGTCAGCGAGCACTTGCATCGGCCCGGAGGTCCTCACGGAGCGGATCGAGCTCGAGGCAACCGATCCGCTGCTCGACGCGATCGGCTTCGAGCCGGTGCTGCCCGACCACCTCGCCGAGCAGTTCGGCCTGGCCGCCGCCGAGCTCGGTGCACGGCTGGTCGTGCTCGAGCTCGGCGGCCGGCTGCAGCGGCTGCCCGACGGTCGGGTCGTTCGGCCTCCGCCCATCGGCTGACTTGCTCCCGTCGCGATCCGGCTCTTATGATTGGCGCCCCCTGAAGCCGGTCGACCCTTTCTTCGCGGCCCCTGCGCCGCGACCGACCGCGCTCCCTTCCCCAGCCAGGATCCGATGGGAAAAGCCCTGATCATCGCCGAGAAGCCGTCCGTGGCCGCCGACATCGCGCGGTCCCTGGGCGGCTTCGCCAAGCAGGGCGACTACTTCGAGAGCGACGACTACGTGCTGTCGTCGGCGGTCGGCCACCTGGTCGAGATCGCCGCGCCGGAGCAGTACGAGGTCAAGCGCGGCAAGTGGAGCTTCGCCCACCTTCCGGTGATCCCGCCGGAGTTCGATCTGAAGCCGATCGAGAAGAGCGAGGACCGGCTGAAGCTGCTGACCCGGCTGATCAGGCGCAAGGACGTCGACACGCTGATCAACGCCTGCGACGCCGGCCGCGAGGGGGAGCTGATCTTCCGGCTGATCGCCCAGCACGCGAAGGCCCGGCAGCCGGTCAAGCGCCTGTGGCTGCAGTCGATGACGCCGGGCGCGATCCGCGACGGCTTCGCCAGGCTGCGCGACGACACCCAGATGCTGCCCCTGGCCGACGCCGCGCGCTGCCGCTCGGAGGCCGACTGGCTGGTCGGCATCAACGGCACGCGGGCGATGACCGCGTTCAATTCGCGTGACGGCGGCTTCTACCTGACCACCGTCGGCCGGGTCCAGACCCCCACGCTGGCGATCGTGGTCGAGCGCGAGGAACGTATCCGCAAGTTCGTGCCGCGTTCGTACTTCGAGGTCAAGGCCACCTTCGGCGCGAAGGCCGGCACCTATGAAGGCCGCTGGTTCGATCCGGCCTTCCAGCGCAACCCGGCCGACGCCGACCTGCGCGCGGAACGGCTGTGGGACGAGGCGAAGGCCCGCGCCATCGTCGAGGCCTGCCGCGGCAAGCCCGGCACGGTCACCGAGGAGTCCAAGCCCTCGACCCAGGCCGCGCCCGCCCTCTTCGACCTGACGAGCCTGCAGCGCGAGGCCAACGGCCGCTTCGGATTCTCGGCCAAGACCACGCTGTCGCTGGCCCAGGCGCTCTACGAGAAGCACAAGGTCCTGACCTACCCGCGGACCGATTCGAAGGCGCTGCCCGAGGATTACGTCGGCACGGTCCGCCAGACGATGGACATGCTCGGCGACGTGCATCCGTACGGCCCGTTCTCGAAGCAGATCCTGAAGAACGACTGGATCAAGCCGGGCAACAAGCGGATCTTCGACAACTCGAAGATCTCGGACCACTTCGCGATCATCCCGACGCTGCAGGCGCCCAAGGCCCTGTCCGACGCCGAGCAGAAGGTCTACGACCTGGTCGTCAAGCGCTTCCTGTCGGTGTTCTTCCCGTCGGCCGAGTTCCGCGTGACCACGCGGATCACCACCGTCGAGGCCCACGCGTTCAAGACCGAGGGCAAGGTCCTGGTGAACCCCGGCTGGCTCGCGATCTACGGCCGCGAGTCGATCGCCGAGACGAAGGCCAAGGACGGCGAGGACGCCGGCGGCACGCTGGTGGCAGTCGAGCCGGACGAGATCGTGAAGACCCGCGAGATCGACGCGATCGCCCTCGCCACCCGGCCGCCCGCGCGCTTCAACGAGGCGACGCTGCTGTCGGCGATGGAGGGCGCGGGCAAGCTCGTCGACGACGAGGAGCTGCGCGAGGCGATGGCGGCCAAGGGTCTCGGCACGCCGGCCACCCGTGCGCAGGTCATCGAGGGCCTGATCAACGAGAACTACCTGGTGCGCGAGGGCCGCGACCTGATCGCTACCGCGAAGGCCTTCCAGCTGCTGACGCTGCTGCGCGGGCTGGGCGTGGCCGAGCTCACGATGCCCGAGCTCACCGGCGAGTGGGAGTACAAGCTGTCGCAGATGGAGCGCGGCCGGCTGGATCGCGAGGCCTTCATGCGCGAGATCGCCGAGATGACCGAGCACATCGTGGCGCGCGCGAAGGGCTACGGCCCGACCGACGTGCCCGGCGACTATGCGACGCTGAAGGAGCCGTGCCCGAGATGCGGCGCGGTCGCGAAGGAGAACTACCGGCGCTTCGCCTGCACGGCCTGCGACTGGTCGATCACGAAGTCGCCGTCATCGCGACTGATGGAGCCCGCCGAGGCCGAGCAGCTGATCCGCGACAGGACCATCGGGCCGCTGCACGGCTTCCGCAGCAAGATGGGCAGGCCGTTCTCGGCGATACTGAAGCTGGTCGAGCCCGACTGGAAGCTGGAGTTCGACTTCGGCCAGTCGGACGCGGCCGAGGACGAGGAGCCGGTGGACTTCTCCGGCCAGGAGCCGGTAGGCGACTGCCCGCGCTGCCGCTCGAAGGTCTTCGAGCACGGGATGAGCTACGTCTGCGAGAAGTCGGTGGGTGCGGGCCGGACCTGCGACTTCCGCTCGGGCAAGGTGATCCTGCAGCAGCCGGTGGAGCGCACGCAGATGACCAAGCTGCTCGCCGACGGCCGGACCGACCTGCTCGACGGCTTCGTCTCCTCGCGCACGCGGCGCCGGTTCAAGGCCTTCCTCGTCCGCCAGCCCGACGGCAAGGTGGGCTTCGAGTTCCAGGCGGCCGGTCCGCGGGCCGGCGCCAAGGGCGGCGCGGCAGCCGGCGACGGGGCCTCGAAGTCGGGCTCGGCGGCCGAGGCCGACGCGGCGCCGGCGGCCAAGGGGACGGCGGGCGCTCGCAGCACGGCCGGGTCGAAGGCCGCAGCCGGTGCGAAGCCGCCGGCGGGCGCCACCCGGGCCGCGACCGGAGCGAAGGCCGCGACGCCCCGGACGACCGCCTCGAAGACGGGTACCGCGGCAGCGGCGAAGAAACCGGCGGCCACGTCCGCGAGGAAACCGGCGGCCAAGGCGGCGGGTACGGCCGGTCGTGCCCGCAAGGCGGGCTGAGCCCGCCCTCAGCCGGGCCCGGCGCCGCCCGCCGGCGGCCGCCACAGCCGCAGCGCGACCCGCTCGGCGTCCGTCAGCGACTCGAGCTCGACCGCATCGCGCCGCGCCCAGATCAGCCGCCCGTAGAGCGCGGCGAGCGTCGCCACCTCCAGCGTCAGCGAGGCCTCGGCGCCGCTTGCCGGGTGCGCGGCGCGGGCGCGATTGATCGCCGACTCGAGTTCGGCGACGGTGACGGTGTCGGCGCGGGCGTTCATCTCGGACGCCGGCGGACGGGAGCGGTGGCCATCGATCCACGGTAGCACACCGACCTTCGGCAAAAGCGTGACGCTCGGATTCCCGTGTGTTCCGGATCGGGCCCTGCGCCGTTAATGTCGGAACCATGACAGCGTTCGACAGCGCGCCCGTCGCCGAGGCGATCGCAGACGCCCCCGACTCCGCCGACGCCCGCCCTCAGCCGGACTGGGTCTTCGGCTACGGCTCCCTGATCTGGGACCCGGGCTTCGACTTCCACGAGTCGCGGCTCGCGCAGGTCCACGGCTACCACCGCACCTTCTGCATCCGCTCGACCCGCTACCGCGGCACCCCCGAGCGGCCCGGCGTGGTCCTCGGCCTCGATCGCGGCGGCTCGTGCATCGGCATGGCGTTCCGGCTCCGCCCGGAAACGCGGCACGCGGCGGTCGACGCGCTCTACGAGCGGGAGATGACCGGCGGCGTCTATGTCGCCCGCCTCCTGTCCTGCGTGCTCGGCGACGGTCAACGTGTGCAGGCGCTCGCTTTCGTTGCGAACCGCGACAGTGCCTCCTACGAGCGGCTCGACGACGACCAGATCGTCCGGCGGCTGAGCGGCTGCTGCGGCCAGCGCGGCCATAACCGCGACTACGCGCTGCGCACCTGGCGCAGCCTCGCCGACCACGGCGTCCACTGCCCGCACCTCGGACGGGTCGGCCGCCGGCTGCTCGCGTCCGGCTGCGAGTGAGCCCGCGCGGGCCCGCACCGGCGCCCGCGAGACCGAATCGAGACGAAGTCGATCCCCGGCCGGGATACGCGGTCATGGGCCTGTGACGCGGCCCCCGCACACTTCGACCCGGGTTCTCTCTCCAGCTCCATTCCTACCTCCACTGGAGCCTTGGCCGGTCGATCTCGACCGGCCTTTTCTTTTGCGGCGTCGATCCGCGCGGCCTTCGCCGTGTGTCGGGCCGACCGGCAGCGGGTCGGCACGTGCGGCCGGGCCCCGATAATCGGAGCGTGCGGAGCCCTCGCGCCTGCCGCCCCGACCGCCCTCGCCGATGACCGAACGCCCGCCCCGCCCGGCCGGACCCGCCCCACGATGAACCGCACGCTCGCCCGGTGCCTGGCCGAGCGGCTGGGACTCGCCGACGACGCGGCGCTGCACTCGACGCTCGCCGCCTGCGAGGCCGCGGCGCCGGCGGCCGATGCCGCGACCGCGCCGGTGCTCGGCGGGCTGCGGGGGCTGCTCGACGCGGTGTCGGGCGCGCTCGACGCGGCGCAGGCGCACGCCGCGACGCTCGAGCATGCTCTCGCCGCCCACCGCTTCGCGCTCGACCAGCACGCGATCGTCAGCGTCACCGACGCCGGCGGCCGGATCCTCGAGGCGAACGAGCGCTTCTGCGCGCTGACCGGCTACCGCCTCGACGAGCTGCTCGGCGCGAACCACCGGATCGTGAACAGCGGCGTCCATCCGCCCGAGTTCTTCGCGCGGATGTGGCGGACGATCGCCGCAGGCGCCGTCTGGCACGGCGAGATCTGCAACCGCGGCAAGGACGGCTCGCTGCATTGGGTCGACGCGTCGATCGTGCCCATCGCCGGGCCCGATGGCCGCCCCGAGCGCCACGTCGCGATCCGCACCGACATCACCGAGCGCAAGCGGGCCGAGGCCGCGCTGCGCCGGCAGCTGCACTTCAGCCGCGAGCTGCTCGACGCGATCCCGGTCGCGGTCTACTACAAGGACGGGCAGGGCCGCTTCCTCGGCATGAACCGCGCACTCGAGTGGCTGTTCGACATCGACCGCCGCTTCGCGATCGGCCGGACCTCGGCCGAGGTCTTCGCCAATGGCTACGCCGACGTGCACGTCGAGCGCGACCGCGAACTGCTCGCCCGACCGTCCCGGCAGTCGTACGAGATGGAGATGCCGCTGCCCGACGGCACGCCGCGCACGCTCTACTACAGCAAGGCCTCGCTGACCGATGCCGCCGGCGCGGTCACCGGCGTGGTCGGGGTGATCTTCGACACCACCGAGCGCAAGTCGCTCGAGCGCCGCCTGCAGGAGGCGAAGGACGCGGCCGAGGCCGCCAGCCTGGCGAAGAGCCAGTTCCTCGCGAACATGAGCCACGAGATCCGCACGCCGATGAACGGGATCATCGGCATGACCGACCTGGTGCTCGACACCGACCTCGCGGCGAACCAGCGCGACTACCTCGAGACGGTCCGGCAGTCGGCCGACGCGCTGATGCAGATCATCGACGACCTGCTCGACCTGTCGAAGATCGAAGCCGGGAAGATGGAGCTCGAGTCGATCGACTTCGAGCCGCGCGCGCTGCTGGAGCACCTGTGCAAGCCGATCGCGCTGTCGGCCCGCCGCAAGGGGCTGGCCCTCGACCTGGAGCTGTCCGACGCGCTGCCCCGCGCGGCGCGCGGCGACCCGGGGCGGCTGCGGCAGGTGCTGGTGAACCTGCTGGGCAACGCGGTGAAGTTCACGCAGCGCGGGCGGGTGACGCTGGCGGTCGATGCCCGCCCCGATGCGACCGAGCCGGGCACCTGGACGCTCGACTGCGCGGTGCGCGACACCGGCATCGGCATCCCGGCCGACAAGCAGCGGCTGATCTTCGACGCGTTCGCGCAGGCCGACAGCTCGACGACGCGGCGCTTCGGCGGCACCGGCCTGGGCCTCGCGATCACCCGCCGGCTGGTCGAGGCGATGGGCGGCGAGATCGTCATCGACAGCGTGCCCGGCGAGGGCAGCACCTTCCGCTTCACGGTGCGGCTGCTGGCGGCGGCCGCCGAGGCGGCGACCACTGCGCCCGTCGCCGCCGCGGGCGCGCCCGACGGCGACGGGACCCCGAACGCGACGGATGATGCGCCCCGGCCCGAGCGGCCGCTGCGCGTGCTGCTCGCCGAGGACAACCCGGTGAACCGGAAGCTCGCGTCGCTGATGCTGCAGAAGCTCGGGCACGAGGTGGTGCTCGCGTCCGACGGCGCGCAGGCGCTCGCGCAGGTGGCCGCCGGACCGCTCGACCTCGTGCTGATGGACATGCAGATGCCCGAGATGGACGGCGTCGAGGCGACCCGCAGGATCCGCGCCGCAGGCCACCGGCTGCCGATCGTCGCGATGACCGCCAACGCGATGGACGGCGACCGGGCGCGCTGCCTCGAGGCCGGCATGAACGGCTTCCTCGCGAAGCCGGTGCGTGCGCCCGCACTCGCCGAGGCGCTCGCCGAGGCGCTCGCCGCAGTTGCCGCAGTTGCCGTGGTCGACGGGTTCGACGCGGTCGACGGGTTCGACGTGCGCGACGCGCTCGCCGGCTGAGGCCGGCCCGCACGGGGTCCGCCCCGACGAGGCCGGTAGAATCGACCTCATGAATGCGTGGCGCTGGGCCGGGGCGGTCCTCGTGGGACTCGCGGTCGCCGGTGGCTTCGGATGGCGCGCGTGGCGACCGACGCCGGTCGCCGTCGTGGCCGTCGCCGAGGCACCGCTCGTGCAGACCCTGGTGTTCTCGGGCCGCGTGGCCGCGCCGGTGCGCGCCGAGCTGGGCTCGACCGTCACCGGGCGCGTGGTCTCGGTCGCGGTCCGCGAAGGCGACGCGGCGAAGACGGGCGACGTGCTCGCGCGGCTGGAGTCCGCCGAGCTGCAGGCCCAGCTCGCGCAGGCACAGGCCTCGCTGCGGCTCGCCGAGGCGCGGCTCACCGGCCAGCGCGAGGTCGGCGCACCGACCGCCGACGCGGCGCTCGCGCAGGCGCAGGCCACCCTCGACGCGGCGCTGCTAGAGGCCCGCCGCAGCCGTGACCTGTTCGACCGCGGCTACGTGTCGCAGGCCCGGATCGACGAGACCGGCCGCGCGGTGCGGATCGCCCGTGCGCAGCTCGACGCGGCGAGCGCGGCGGCCCGCGCGAACGTCGGCCGCGGCACCGAGGTCGAGCAGGCGCGGCTGCGCGTCGACGAGGCGCGCGCGGTGGTGGGGCTCGCGCAGGCGAAGCTCGCGCAGACCGCGATCGTCGCGCCGACCGACGGCCGCATCGTCGCGCGGCTCGTCGAACCGGGGCAGATCGTGCAGCCGGGCCGCGCACTCTTCAGCTTCGCCGCCGCGGGCGCGACGCAGCTGGTCGGCCAGGCCGACGAGAAGTTCCTGTCGCAGCTCGCGGTCGGCCAGCCCGCCCGCGTGGTCGCCGACGCCTTCCCGCAGCAGCCCTTCGAGGCGCGCGTGATGCGGATCGCACCGGGCGTCGATGCCGCACGCGGCACGGTCGAGGTCAAGTTCGAGGTCGCCGCGCCGCCGCCCTTCCTGCGCGAGGACATGACGCTGTCGATGCAGGTGGCCACCGGCCGGCGCGAGCGCGCGGCGACGCTCCCGGCCACCGCCGTGCTCGGTGCCGGTGCCGAGGCGCGCGTGCGGCGCATCGACGACGCGGGCCGCGTCGTCGACCGGCCGGTGCGCATCGGGCTGCGCACGCTCGAGCGCGTCGAGGTCGCCGAGGGGCTCGCGCCCGGCGACGTGGTGATCGCCGCCCCGCTCGGCATCGAGCCCGGCATGCGGGCACGGGCGGCGCGCGACGGCGAGGCCGCGTCGGCGATCGGCACCGCCGCGGGCGCGGGCCCCGGCGGCCGCTGACCGGAGCACGTGCGCGATGGGCTTCGCATGGCGCGTCGCGGTCCGCTTCCTGGTCGAGGGCCGCTCCCAGACGCTGCTGCTGGTGGTGGGCGTGGCCGCCGGCGTCGCGGTCGTGACCTACATCACCGCGCTGGTCGACGGCCTGCAGGCCAACACCATCCGACGCACGCTGGGCGTGCAGCCGCACCTGACGATCCGGCCGGTGAAGGACGTCCCGCTCGCCGGCCGGCTCGCGCCGCCGGGCACCGACGGCCCCGCGGCGGAACAGCCCCGCGCGCAGCGCACCCGCTCGATCGACAACTGGGTACCGCTCGCCCGCGCGCTCGAATCGGAGCCCGGCGTGACCGCGGTCTCGCCGATGGCCGGCGGCACCGCGCTCGCGCTGCGCGGCGAGGGCAGCCGCGCGGTCGCGATCGTCGGCGTCGAGCTCGAGCGCTACGACCGCATCGCCGCGCTGTCGGACAAGATCGTCGAGGGCGTGCCGCGGCTCGGCCCCGGCGAGGCGATCGTCGGCAAGGAGCTCGCCGAGGACCTCGGCGTGCGGCTCGGCGACCGCTTCACGCTCTCGCTGGGCAAGGACACCAACGAGCCGCTGCGCGCGGTCGCGATCTTCGACGTCGGCGTGCGCGACGTGAACCGCCGCAACGTCTACCTGCCGCTGCGCACCGCGCAGAGCCTGCTCGGCATCCCCGGCGGCGTCACCCAGCTCGACCTCACCGTCGACGACGTGTTCCGCGCCGAGTCGGTGGCTGCGCGGATGCGCGCGCGGTTGCCCTACGAGGTCGAGAGCTGGATGCAGACGAACAGCCAGCTGCTCTCGGCGCTGGATGCGCAGACGATGTCGACGCGGCTGATCCGCGGCGTGGTGATGCTGGTGGTGGTGCTGGGCATCGCGAGCGTGCTCGTGGTCTCGGTGGTGCAGAAGCGCAAGGAGATCGGGATCCTGCGGGCGATGGGTGCGTCGCGCGCGCAGATGACTCGGGT
This sequence comes from Pseudomonadota bacterium, assembly GCA_046046245.1. Taxonomy (GTDB): domain Bacteria; phylum Pseudomonadota; class Gammaproteobacteria; order Burkholderiales; family Burkholderiaceae_E; genus UBA4615. The sequence goes on from JBJOKE010000073.1 coordinate 74,263, forward strand.
CTTCCTGATGCAGGGCGCGCTGGTGAGCGGCGCGGGCTCGGTGCTGGGCGCGGTGCTCGCGTGGGTCATGGTCGAGGGCTTCACCGCGCTGGTGAAGGGCGCCGACGGCCGGCCGCTGTTCCCGATCGTGCTCGACCTGCAGACCTTCGCGTGGGTCGCGGCCGGCGCGACGCTGGCCGGCCTGCTCGCCGCGGTGGCGCCGGCGCGGCGCGCGGCCGCGCTCGACCCGGCGCAGGCGATCCGGCTGTGAACGGCCCGCTCGTCGCGCTGAGCGCGATCCGCAAGGTCTACAACCCCGGCACGCCGATCGAGGCCGAGGTGCTTCACGGCATCGACCTCGAGCTCGAGGCGGGCGAGTTCGCCGCGATGATCGGACCGTCGGGTTCGGGCAAGAGCACGCTGCTCAACCTGATCGGCCTGCTCGAGCGGCCGACATCGGGGCAGTACCGGCTGCAAGGCGAGGCGGTCGAGACGCTCGACGACGATGCGCTGACCGCCGCGCGGCTGCGCACGCTCGGCTTCGTCTTCCAGTTCCACCACCTGCTGCCGGCCTTCGACGCGCTCGAGAACGTCGCGATGCCGGTGCTGATCCGCGACGGTCGCATCGACGCCGCGGCCCGCGCCCGCGCCGCGTCCCTGCTGGACGCGGTCGGGCTCGCCGCGGCGAAGGGACGCCGACCCTCGCAGCTGTCGGGCGGCATGCAGCAGCGGGTCGCGATCGCGCGCGCGCTGATGCAGGACCCGCCGCTGGTGCTGGCCGACGAGCCCACCGGAAACCTCGACACCGCGTCGTCGCAGGCGATCTTCGAGCTGATGCGCCGCTTCAACCGGGAGTCGGGCACCGCCTTCCTGATCGTCACCCACGACCTGCGGATCGCAGGGAAGTGCGACCGCGTGATCGAGCTGATCGACGGGCGGCTCGCGCGCTGAACGGGCGCGCCGCCGGCGCGCTCGGGGCCCGGGCGAGGTTCGCCGGCCGCCGGCGCGGCCGTTCCGGTGCCCGCGCGGCCGCCGCCCGCCCCGCGGCGGCGCCCCGTATCATCCGCCGACCACCGCCCGCCCGATGACCGCCTCCATCCCGCTCCTCGAACGCCCCGCCGGCCCGCCCGCCTCGCCCGCGCGCGCGCTCGCCGACTTCGGCACGGTCTACGGCGCCAACGGCCTGATCGGCTTCATCTTCGCGGCCTCGGGCCCGGTCGCGGTGATCCTGTCGGCCGGCCAGCGCGGCGGCCTCGGCGCGGCCGAGCTCGCGTCCTGGCTGTTCGGCGTGTTCTTCGTCAACGGGCTGCTGACCATCGCGCTGTCCTGCGTCTACCGCACGCCGCTGGTCTTCTTCTGGACGATCCCGGGCACGGTGCTGGTGGGCCCGACGCTCGCGCATGCGTCGCACGCCGAGGTGCTCGGCGCCTTCGTGGTCACCGGCGTGCTGATGGCCGTGCTCGGCCTGACGGGCTGGGTGCGGCGCGGCCTCGCCGCCGTGCCGATGCCGATCGTGATGGCGATGGTGGCGGGCGTGTTTCTTCGGTTCGGAATCGATCTCGTCGCCGCATTCCGCGATGGCCTGGCGATCACGCTGCCGATGGTGATCGTTTTCGTCGCGCTGTCGCTCTCGCCGAAGGTGTCGCGGTTTGTCCCGCCGTTGATCGCGGCGTTGATCGCGGGAGCCATCGCGATTTGGCTGCTCGGCAGTTTC
>JBJOKE010000030.1:0-84138 GCA_046046245.1 Pseudomonadota bacterium
GTCTTTCGACTAGTTATCCCCCACTACTGGGTACATTCCGATGCATTACTCACCCGTTCGCCACTCGCCACCAGGGTTGCCCCCGTGCTGCCGTTCGACTTGCATGTGTAAGGCATGCCGCTAGCGTTCAATCTGAGCCAGGATCAAACTCTTCAGTTCAATCTCTGAACAACTTACTTTGCAGTAAGCCGCAATTGCTGCTCAACGGAATCGATCAGGCTTTCCTCGGCTCGCGCCAAGGACTCCTTGATCTCTCTCGTGTGAGCGTCTGATTCCCGCAGGATCAGGCACGCACCCCGAAGAGCACGCGCTTTCGCCCCGCGGACAGGCATCTCTGCCCATACGCCCACACTTATCGGCTGTAGATTTTTAAAGAACACGCTGCCCCTCAGGGTCAGCCTCCAGCCAGCTTCCGCCAACCAGACCTTCCACTTCTCCCCACCGCTTTCGTCACTTCGTGTCGCAAGCAGCAGAGCCGGAGACTATATCAAGCTTTTCGAAGGCTGGCAAGTCGGTCGAGGAATTTCGTTCGAGCCGTCTTGCCGGGCGTTGCGTCCGCTTTGGGCGGCCACTGCTCCGACTCGTCTTCAGGCGATCGTTCCGCTTCAGGCGAGCCGGCGAATATAGCACTTCGCACGGCGGGCGGCAAGCGGCAGACCTCGGATCGACATCGACCGCCCGGCGTCCCCGGGGCCACCGGCTGCGGCCAGGCGATGCCCGTGCGCGGTGCGCCCGGCTCCGCCGTGCCGAGGGCGAGCGGCGGCCGGGTGTGGCGTTCGTGCGATCAGAAACCCTGGAACGTCGCGAAGCTCTCCACCGGCTCGCGCACCGTCTCGAGGGTGTTGATCAGGGCTTCCGGGTCGGCCCAGCCGAGTGACATCCCGCACACCAGCATCTCGTTGCCGGGGATGCCGACCACCTCGGCGATGATCCGGTGGAACTCGAGGAACGCCGCCTGCGGGCAGGTGTCCAGGCCCCGCGCGCGCGCGGCGATCATCACGTTCTCGAGGAACATGCCGACGTCGATCAGGCTGCCGCGCTCCATGGTGCGGTCCATCGTGATCATCAGGCCTACCGGCGCGCCGAAGAACTCGTAGTTGCGGCCATGCTGCCGGTGCGTCTTCTCGAAGTCGCCCTTGCCGATGCCGAGCAGGCCGTACATGTCCCAGCCGATCTTGCGACGACGGTCGACGTAGGGCGAGACCCACTTTTCCGGGTAGTAGGCGTACTCGCGCGTGTGCTTCTTCGCCTCCTCGGGATCGTCGAAGACGGCGAGGATGCGCCGCGTGAGCTCGGCCTGCTTCTCGCCAGCCACGACGTGGACCTTCCACGGCTGGATGTTCGTGCCCGAGGGCGCACGCGCAGCCACGCGCAGGATCTCCGCCACGGTCGCACGCGGCACGGCCGTCGGCAGGAACGCGCGGATCGACTGGCGGGTCTGGATCGCCTCGTCGGCGTCCTTGCAGGGGTGATGGCGGGTCTGGGGATCGAAGGACATGGGAGATCGGCCTGTGGTGCGAAATGCCCGAGATTCTCGACGATCCGCGCGACGAGGGCACGTCGGTCGCGCCTCGGCGTGGGCGTAAGCGGAACGCGCGGACCCGGCCAGCACACCCACGCCGGGCCGCACGCCGGGCCGCGCGTCGGCCCGTCCGTCGTCCAGTGTCCGGTGTCCGTCGTCCGCGTTCGGCGCGAGTCCGCCGCCGCTTCAGCCCCGCGCCACCCCCAGCCCGAGCCGGCCGAGCGCCCCCTCGAGCGTCGGGAACAGCTCGAGGGCGCCGACGTCGTGCGCGGAGGCGAGGCCGTGATCGACGAAGTCGCGGACCGCCACGGCGAGCGGGTCGAAGTAGCCACCGTCGCTGACCGCGACGATCGGCTTCGCATGCTCGCCGAGCTGGCGCAGCGTCAGCACCTCGAACAGCTCGTCGAGGGTGCCCAGGCCGCCGGGGAGCGTGAGGAACGCGTCGGAGAGCTCGATCATCCGCTGCTTGCGGACCTGCATGTCGGCGACCACCTCGAGCCGCGTCAGGCCCCGGTGACCGACTTCGCGGTTCATCAGCACCGACGGGATCACGCCGATCACCTCGCCGCCCTCGGCCAGCGCGGCGTCGGCCACCGCGCCCATCATGCCGACGCTGCCGCCGCCGTACACGACGGTGGCGCCGCCGGCCGCGAGCATCGCGCCCGCGCGGCGCGCGAGCGCGACGAAGCGCGGGTCGCCGCCGGGACGCGCGCCGCAGAAGACGCAGACGGCGAACGGGCGGGACGGCTGGGGGGAGGAGGAGGCGGTCATCGGCGGTCCGGGCAGTCGGTCGTCTCGAGGGGGGCGGTCGGGTCGCCCGTCGGGTCAGTCGTCGCGGGGTTCGCGGACGAACTCGGCCTTGGGTTCGCGCGCGAGCAGGGCTGCCACCGCGTCGCGCGCGGGCCGTCCCTCGAACAGCACCGCGCCCACGGCCTCCGTGATCGGCAGTTCCACGCCGAGCCGGCCCGCGACGCCGAGGACCGCCCGGCAGCAGGCGACACCCTCGGCGACGTGGCCGAGCGAGGCGAGGATCGCATCGAGCGTCTCGCCGCGCGCGAGCGCGAGCCCCACGCGCCGGTTGCGCGACAGGTCGCCGGTGCAGGTGAGGACCAGGTCACCGACGCCGGCCAGCCCCATGAAGGTCTCGGGCTGCGCGCCTAGCGCGGCGCCGAAACGTCCGATCTCCGCGAGGCCTCGGGTCAGCAGCGCGGCGCGTGCGTTCAGGCCCAGCCCCAGCCCGTCGGAGATGCCGGTGGCGATCGCCATGATGTTCTTCAGCGCGCCGGCGACCTCGACCCCCACGACATCGGCGCTGCGATAGATCCGCGCGGCACCGTGGTGGAAGGCATCGACCGCGGCCTGCGCGACCTCGGGCCGGCGCGACGCGACGGTCAACGCCACCGGCAGGCCGGCGGCCACCTCCTGCGCGAAGCTCGGTCCCGACAGCGCGCCGCAGGCGGCCTGTGGCCAGGCCTCGGCGATCACCTCCTGCGGCAGCAGCGCGGTGCCGGCCTCGAGACCCTTGCAGAGCCACAGCACGGGCACGTCCGCGTCGGGCCTCAGCGCGGCGATCGCGGACGCGACCGGCCGCAGGCCCGCGACCGAGGTGGCGAGCACCAGCAGGTCGGCGGCGTCGAGCGCGCGGGCCAGCTCCGCGGTGGCCGAGATCGGCCCGTCGAGCCGCACGCCGGGCAGATATCGGGCGTTCTCGCGATCGACCTCGATCGCTGCGGCCTGGGCGGGGTCGCGGACCCAGAGCACGACCTCGTGCCGCGCCGATGCGTGGCGCGCGAGGGCCGTGCCCCAGGCGCCCGCACCGAAGACCGCGACCCTCACGGCCGGCCGCGCACGGTCAGACGCCCCAGACCTCGGTGGTCCGGACCCAGCCGGCTCCGCCGTCTCGGTGGCGAACGCGGATCCAGCCGGCGGTCGCCTCGGCAGGGGGCGTCTCGACGACATCGAGCAGCACGCCCCGATCGGCCTGAAGGACCACGGCCCCGCCGTCCTGCGGCTCGCGCCGGACGGTGGCCAGGACGGTGGTGACGACCGCGCGACGCTCGCCGAGGTCGGTGCGCTCGATCCAGACCACGTCGCCGGAGACGTCGCGCACCTTGACCCACTGCCCGAGCGTGGAGATCACCTCGAGCGGCATTCCGCGAGGGGCGGCGAACAGCTTGCGGGCCTGCTTCGAGGGGCCGTCGTAGAGCACGGCGGCCTGGGCCACACCGCGGAACTCCGCGGCGCCGACGGCGGCCGACCACGCCGCGGCGGCGGCGGCGAACAGGGCCCCGGCGACGGCGCGGCGGCGCATGGCGGTGACCCTCAGTTCACCCGGCCGGGGACGATCAGCTGCGGGCCGTCGGCCTGCTGCTGCGCGAGCTTCTGCTGGTAGAGCGCCTCGAAGTTGATCTCGGCGAGGTGGATCGGCGGGAAGCCGGCCCGCGAGACCACGTCCGCGATGTTCGCGCGCAGGTACGGGTAGATGACGTTCGGGCAGACGACGTTCAGCACGATCGGCATCTGCTCGTCGGGAATGTTGCGGATCTCGAAGATGCCGGCCTGCTTGGCCTCGACGAGGAACACGATCTTGTCGGCGCCGATCTTGGTGGTCACCGTGCAGGTCAGCGCGACCTCGTGGATGGACTCCGTCAGCGACTCGTGGACGCTGTCGATCGAGATCTCGACCGCCGGGCCCTGCTGCTCGAGGAAGATCCGCGGCGCGCCGGGGATCTCCAGCGACAGGTCCTTCAGGTACATGCGCTGGATCTGGAAGACCGGCTGGTTGGCGTCGCTCATGGGGAGACAGGTCCTTGTGGGAGAGGGGTGGGGCTCAGGCCGAGAGCAGCGGCGCGAGGCCGCCCGCGCGGTCGAGCGCGTAGAGGTCGTCGCAGCCGCCGACATGACGGTCGCCGACGTAGATCTGGGGAACGGTCCGCCGGCCGGTGCGGCTGATCATCGCATCGCGCTGGGCCGGGTCCTCGTCGATCCGGATCTTCTCGATCTCGGTCACGCCGCGCTGCTTGAGCAGCGCCTCGGCGCGCACGCAGTACGGGCAGACGGCGGTGCAGTACATCGTCACCTTGGCGCTCATCGCGTCGACTCCTGGAAGGCAGGGAGGATTCAGGACTTCATGACCGGCAGGCCGGCCTGCTGCCAGCCGGCGAGCCCGCCGTCGAGGCAGAAGACGTCGGCGCGACCCGCCTTGCGCAGCGCGGCCGCGGCGCGCGACGAGCGCGAACCGCTCGCGCACAACACGATGACCGCCTTGTTCGCCGGCAGTTCGCCGGCCCGCGACGCGATCTGGGCGACCGGGATGTTCCGGCTGTCGATGACGTGGCCGGCGGCGAACTCGGACGGCTCGCGGACGTCCACGACCACGGCGCCGTCGTTGATGAGCCGGGTGGCCTGCAGCGTGCCGACGGTGGCACCGCCCACGCCGCGAGTGACCATCGGCCACAGCAGCATGCCGCCCGAGGCGAGCACGACGACGATGAGAAAGAGGTTCTGGAGGACGAAATCCACGGTAGCGGCCGTCAGGGAGACCCAAAATTATAGAATAGTCCGCGAACTCCCCTTGCCGACCATGCCCTATACCCTCGTGCTGATGCGCCACGGCGAGAGCCAGTGGAACCTGGAGAACCGCTTCACCGGCTGGACCGACGTCGACCTGACGCCCGCCGGGATGGAGGAGGCGCGCCGCGCCGGACAGCTGCTGAAGGCCGAGGGCTTCACCTTCGATCTCTGCTACACCTCGGTGCTGCGCCGCGCGATCCGCACGCTGTGGACCGTGCTCGACGAGATGGACCTGATGTGGCTGCCGGTCGTCCATTCGTGGCGGCTGAACGAGCGCCACTACGGTGCGCTGCAGGGGCTGAACAAGGCCGAGACCGCGAAGCGCTTCGGCGACGAGCAGGTGCTGGTGTGGCGACGCGCCTATGCGATCGCGCCCGACCCGCTGCCCGCCGGCGACCCGCGCGAGGCGGCGGGCGACCCGCGCTATGCACGGCTGCGCCCCGAGGACGTGCCGCGCACCGAGTGCCTGAAGGACACGGTGGCGCGCGTCGTGCCGTTCTGGACCGAGTCGATCGCGCCGAGCCTGAAGCTCGGCCGCAAGGTGATCGTGGCCGCGCACGGCAACTCCCTGCGGGCGCTGATCAAGCACCTGGACGGCGTCTCGGACGACGACATCGTCAACCTGAACATCCCGACCGCCCGGCCACTCGTCTACGAGCTGGACGATACGCTGAAGCCGATCCGTCACTACTACCTGGGCAACCAGGCCGAGATCGAGGCGGCGATGGCCGCCGTCGCGGCCCAGGGCAAGGCGAAGCCGGCGGGCTGAGCCCCCCCTTGGCCTGACCGCCACCCTCCGCGGTCAGCCGGCCTTCGCGCGGCACGACCGCCCTGCCGGGCGGCGCGTCCGCCCGCCTATCCGGGCCCCGGCGCGTCCCGCACCGCTGCCACGACCGCCGGCCCGCCGCCCACCGTCCGCCGATCGGTCCCTCGGGCGGTTTTCCCGGCCGAGCGGCGCGGCCGCGTCACTTCGCGTCCGCGCATGCGTATACTGGGTCTCGGAAAGGTGGCTCTCCGGTCTGGCGCCCGCATCCGGGCCAGCGGCCTGCCATGTCGACCTCTCGATGAACACCAAGTTCAAGCCCCTGGCCCTCGTCACCGCCGGCGCGGTCGCGGGCGTGCTGATCAGCCTCGGCATCACCGCGGTCGCGCAGCGTGATTCGCGCTCGGCGCTGCCCCTCGAGGACTTGCGCCAGTTCAGCGACGTCTTCGGCGCGATCAAGGCGTTCTACGTCGAACCGGTCGAGGACAAGAAGCTGATCCAGGAAGCGATCAGCGGCATGGTCACCGGTCTCGATCCCCACTCCGCCTTCCTCGACGCGGATGCGTTCAAGGAACTGCAGGTCGGCACGCAGGGCGAGTTCGGCGGGCTGGGCATCGAGGTGGGCACCGAGGACGGCTTCGTGAAGGTGGTCTCCCCGATCGAGGACACGCCGGCGTTCCGTGCCGGCGTCAAGGCCGGCGACCTGATCATCAAGATCGACGAGAAGCCCACGAAGGGCATGCCGCTGAACGACGCGGTCAAGCTGATGCGGGGCAAGCCCAAGACCCCCGTCACGCTGACCCTGTCGCGCAAGGGCGAGACCCGCCCGATCGTCGTCCAGCTGGTCCGCGACGTGATCCGCGTCCAGTCGGTGCGCTCGAAGGTCATCGAGCCGGGCTTCGGCTACGTGCGGCTGACGCAGTTCCAGGAGATGACGGTCGACAACCTGGTCCGCCACCTCGGCACGCTGGACAAGCAGGTCAATGGCCCGATGAAGGGCCTGGTGCTCGACCTGCGCAACGACCCGGGCGGCCTGCTGCACGGCGCGGTCGGCGTGTCGGCGGCGTTCCTGCCGCAGAAGACACTGGTCGTCTCGACCGACGGCCGGACCGAGGACGCGAAGCGCAAGTACATCGCCAGCCCCGAGGACTACATGCGCGGCAGCCGGGAGGACATCCTCGCCAAGCTGCCGGCCTGGGTGAAGACCGTGCCGATGGTGGTGCTGGTCAACGCCGGCTCGGCCTCGGCCTCGGAGATCGTCGCGGGCGCGCTGCAGGACCACAAGCGCGCGGTGGTGATCGGCACGCAGACCTTCGGCAAGGGCTCGGTCCAGTCGATCCTGCCGCTCACCAACAACACGGCCATCAAGCTCACCACGGCCCGCTACTACACGCCGGCCGGCCGCTCGATCCAGGCCAAGGGCATCACGCCCGACTTCCTGGTCGAGGAGACGCCCGAGGGCGACATCTCGCAGTTCCGGATCCGCGAGGCCGACCTGACGCGCCACCTGTCCAACGACAAGGACAAGGAGGACAAGCCGTCGGTCCCTCGTCCGGACGCCGCCTCGGCCGCCGACAAGCTGAAGGACCGCAAGCCGATCGAGTTCGGCTCGACCGACGACTACCAGCTCCTGCAGGCGATGAACCACCTGAAGGGCCAGCCGGTGCAGGTCGCGAAGAAGGACACGGTGGCACAGGCCGGCGATTCCAAGGAACCGGCCAAGCCGGCGTCGAAGTGATGCCCGGCACGGCGCGCGCCCTCGGCGCGCCGTGCCGCGAACCCATGGGGGCGGCCGACGAGGCCGCCCTCTTTGTTTCCGCCGGGCCCCATGCCCGGCCGAAGACCCCATGAACGACGCCCAGCTGCTCCGCTACAGCCGCCACATCCTGCTCGACGAGATGGGCGTCGAGGCGCAGGAACGGTTGCTCGCGGCGACCGCCCTGGTGGTGGGTGCGGGCGGACTGGGCTCGCCGGCCGCGCTCTACCTCGCATCGGCCGGCCTGGGCCGGATCCTGCTCGCCGACGGCGACACCGTGGATGCGACCAACCTGCAGAGGCAGGTGCTCCATCGCGACGCGCGGATCGGCCAGCCGAAAGCCGCGTCGGGCCGGCAGGCGCTGCTCGAGATCAACCCCGAGGTCGAGGTGGTGCCGATCGCCACACGGCTCGAGGGCGATGCGCTGCGCGACGCGGTGCGCCGGGCGACGGTGGTGCTCGACTGCTGCGACAACTTCGCGACCCGCCACGCGGTCAACCGTGCCTGCGTCGAGGCCGGCGTGCCGCTGGTTTCGGGCGCGGCGATCCGCTTCGACGGGCAGCTCGCGGTCTTCGACACACGCGACACCCGTTCGCCGTGCTATCACTGCCTGTTCCCGGAGGGCCAGGACGTCGAGGAGGTCCGCTGCGCCACGATGGGGGTCTTCGCGCCGCTGACCGGCATCGTCGGCACGATGCAGGCGGCCGAGGCGCTGAAGGTCGCCGGCGGCTTCTGCACGCCGATGACGGGGCGGCTGCTGCTGCTGGATGCACGCACGATGTCGGTGAACGAGATCCGGATCCCTCGGGATCCGGGGTGTCCGGTCTGCGGGCACCGGCCGGGCATCTGACCGGCGCCACACGCAGCACCGGACATCACGCCCAGGGGCATCGATCGTCCGGCCGTCCGCCCCGGGCTTGTCGCCGAGGTCCGATCGGCCGTCTCATGCGGCACGGCGCAATGGTGCGCGAAGGCGGCCGGCGATCACGCCGCGCGGCCCGGACACGGTATCCCGATCCGATCGAGGGATGTGCATGCAGCGGACCGGTTCTCACGATCGAGCGTTCAGCGTCGATCCCTTCCTGGAGTCGCGTCTCAGCGAGGCCTGGGAGTTCCTCTCCGGCGAGGCGTGGCAGTTTCGGCGCCTCGATCCGGTCACGGAGGCCTCGTCCGTCGTCGGCCGTACCGCGGTGCTCCCCCTGACCCTCGCCGATCGATCGGAATGTGCATGCCGGCTGGTGATCAGCGCCGAGCATGCCCGCCGGGTGGCCTCGCACCTGTTCGGCGTACCGGCCTCGGAGGTCTCCCCCCATGACCTCGAGGATGCATTGCGCGAGGCCTGCAACGTGCTCGGATCGTGCCTGGCCGCGGGGCTGCCCGAATCGCTCGGCCCGCTGATCGGCATCCCGTTCATCGCCGACGACGGGACGGAGGCACCGGGGGACGCGTCGCTCCCGTCTCGGGCGGGATTTCGACCCGAGTCATACAACGACCCGCTGCTGGACGTGCTGCCGGGCATCCTGCCCCCGCGTCCGGTCGGAGCCACAGCATGAGTACCCCGAGCATCGTCGTCGTCGACGACAGTCGCGCCATCCAGTCGATCGTGACGCGGGTCCTGAAGGGATCCCATCTGCGTGACGCCTCGATCCACGGCTTCTCGTGCGGCCAGGACGCGCTGGACTACGTGAGCGAGAACGGCGCCGATCTGGTGATCACCGACTGGCACATGCCGGGCATGTCCGGCATCGAGCTGATGCAGGCCGTCCGGCAGCGATCGACCGGACGGATCAAGGTCGGGATGGTGACCTCGGAGATCGACCGGGAGCGGCTGCAGAGCGCCGAGCAGCACGGCGCCGCGTTCATCGTCAACAAGCCGTTCACCGAGCGCGCGCTGCTCGACGCGGTGGACGGCGCGCTCGGCACTGCTGACGCTCCTGACGGATCGTCACCGGCCGACGGGCGGGCCGCGGAGGCCGCGGGTGCACCCCGCGCGAGCGGCGACCGGACGACAAGGCCCGACGCCCCGAGGGACCCAAGCGCGCCGCTCGCCGAACCCCGGCAGGACGATACGCTGCATGTGCTCCAGGAAGGCCTGGCCAGGCATTTCGGACCGATCCGGCTGCGCCTGGTGGCCCGTCCCGATGCCCGGGAGCTGGACGAGAAGGTCCTCCTCACCCTGCTCGTGCGGGCCGACGGCCGACCGGCCAGGCTCGCGGTGCTGGACCTGCGAACGGTCGTGATGCTCGCGGCCGGAGCACTCCAGTCGCCGCCGGCGATCGTGCGCCCGATGATGGGTTGCCCCAAGCCCGGCCCGGATGCCGTGGCGCCGGTCGAGCGCTTCCTGAAGAGCATCGCGCCCCGCATCGCACCCGACACCGTGAAGGTCCAGTCCAGCTTCGTGAGCAGCACGATGCCGAAGCTACGTGACCGGTTCGCCCGGCCGGAGTGCTCGCGGACGTTCAAGCTGCAGGTCCCCGGGTACGGCGAAGGCCTGCTCGCGCTGCTGGAACCCTGAGGCCGGCCGGCGGCGGCGCGATCGTGGACCCCATCCAACTCTCCGAGTCGAGCCTGCGGATCCTCGCGCTGCTGGGCCTGCTCTGCCAGGCGGCGGCGATCGGGCTCGTGATCTGGTTCTGCGTGCGGGCCGAGCGGCATCTCGGCAGCACGCACGCGCTGCTGGCGACGCTGGCCGCCCGCACGGACGTGTCGCTGAAGGCGCTCCAGGGCTCGCAGCGCGCCCTGCAGGTGTCGGCCGACAGCGCGCTGGCCGCCTCGAGACAGCTCGAGACGGCGGCACGCGTCGAGATCCCCGCAGCCCTCGACGGCGTCACCGACGCCCTGGTCGGATCGACCGCATCGACCCGACCGCAGCCGAGCGATCCGACCGCCCCGCTGCTCGCGCAGATCCAGGCCGTGTCCGAAGAACGGAACAGCGGGGAGAGGGAGCTCGCGCGCACCCGGAAGCAGCTGGCGGAATCGGGGGCCGAGCTCGCCGGCCTGCGGGCATCGAACACGCGACTGCTCGAGGAACTCCGCGACAAGCGGCGGGAGGCGCGCACGCTGCAGTCGTCGCTCGGCAACCTGAGCATCGAGCTGAGCGCGGTGAAGATGCAGCTCGCGCGGCTGCGCGGACCGTCGTCCTCGAACGAGGAGGATGCCGGCGGGACCGTCGACGAACCGGCCGACGCCGGCCGATCGCTGGACGACGAGGAAGTCTACGCCCGGACCCGCGCGCTCTTCGAGGACCGGATCGGCGCACTCGAGCAGGCCAACGGCCGGCTGTCCGAGCAGCTGGCGACGACGCGCGAGGAGCTCGAGCGCACGTCCCGCGAGAAGGGCTTCATCGAGCAGCACTATCTGGGGCTCGCCGAGGCCTGATCCGGATCCGGGCGCGCCGACGGGTCCGGTCCCGACGCTCGCCCGTCCGGCGACGCCCGTCGGCGCTTCAGGTGATCAGCAGCAGCACCTGTCGCTCCAGTCCCTCGGCCGGCGGGCGCTTGAAGCCGGTCTTCGCGAAGCGCAGCCAGCGCCCCAGCACGAACGAGACCACGAGGTTCGCCCGCGCGCCGGGGTCGTTCTCCGGCGGCAGCCGCCCCTGCTCGATCGCGTTCCGGAAGCACTGCTTGATCGACGCCTCGATCCGGTCGTGCAGCTGGTTGATGCGGCTCTGCAGCCGGACGTCCTCGGTCACCAGCGCGTCGCCGATCAGCACGCGGGTCATGCCGGGGTTGCGCTCGGCGAAGCCCAGCAGCATCAGCACGATCGAGCGCAGCTGCTTCAGCGGATCGGGCTCCTGCGCGACGATCTGGTTGATCAGCCCGAACACGCTCTGCTCGATGAAGACGATCAGCCCCTCGAACATCTGCGCCTTGCTGGCGAAATGACGGTAGAGCGCCGCCTCCGAGACCTCGAGCCGACCGGCCAGCGCGGCGGTGGTCACTCGGTCGCCGCCGGGCTCCTGCAGCATCGCGGCGAGCGTCTGGAGGATCTGCAGCCGGCGCTCGCCGGGCTTGGGTCGGACACGTCCGCGGGGCTTCTCCTCGGGTTCCTGCGACTCGGGCTGATCGACTTCAGTGTCCATGGGCGCGGCTCGCGAGCGGAGTACGTGCTAACTGTACAACCGTTCGGACGTGAACGTCTATGTCGCCCCGGCGCCCCCGCGGGCGCTGCCAGGCGGGCCGCCCGCGCCACGCGATGCCGCTCACGAACACCGTCCGGACCCCGCAGTGGCGGGCCGCGCGCAGGTTCTCGACGGTGTCCTCGACCAGTACGCATCGGGTCGCGGGCAGGCGCAGGCGGGCGAGCAGCTTGCGCATCATCGGCCGCGACGGCTTGGGCCGGAGCCGTCCGGCGAAGCGCATCTCCTCGATCGGGATCATCCCGTCGAGCAGCGGACCGATGCCCAGCGCCTCGATCACGCCGCCCGCGTAGGCGGCCGGCGCGTTGGTGACCACGATCTTGCGACCCGGCAGCCGGCGCAGCAGGTGCATCAGCCGGACGTCCCGACGGACCAGCGCGTGCAGGTCGGGAAACGGGTGCGTCTCGCGCAGGAAGTGATGCGGGTCGACGCCGTGGTGGCGGACCATGCCGAGCAGCGTCGCGCCGTAGCGCCGCCAGTAGGCCGTGCGCAGTGCGCCCGCCTCGGTCTCGTCGAGGTCGAGCGTGCGCATCACGTAGTCGGTCATCGCGCGGTTGATCCGCGGCATGATCGCCGCGAGCGCGTCGTGCAGCGTGTTGTCGAGATCGAGCAGCCAGACCGGCCGCGACGACGCGGCAGCGCCGCGCTCGACGCCGGGCGGGCGGCGGACCGCCCGGACGAGCGCGGTGCTCAATGCGAGCGGATCATCGTGCCGACCCCCTGGTCGGTCATGATCTCGAGCAGCAGCGCGTGGTCCACCCGGCCGTCGATGATGTGCACCGAATTCACGCCGCCGCGTGCGGCGTCGAGCGCCGACGAGATCTTCGGCAGCATGCCGCCCGACAGCGTGCCGTCCTCGAACAGCGCGTCGATCTGCCGCGCGGTGAGGCCGGTCAGCAGGTTGCCGTTCTTGTCGAGCACGCCCACGGTGTTGGTCATCATCACGAGCTTCTCGGCCTTCAGCACCTCGGCCACCTTGCCCGCCACCACGTCGGCGTTGATGTTGTAGGTCTCGCCGCCGGCGCCCGAGCCGATCGGCGCGATCACCGGGATGAAGCCGTTGCCCGCGAGCGTGGTGATGATCGAGGGGTCGATCTTCTCGATCTCGCCGACCTGGCCGATGTCGATCCGCACGCCGGGCGTGTCCTTCGACTCGAGCATCATCTTGCGCGCGCGGACCAGGCCCGCATCCTGGCCGGTCAGGCCCACCGCCTTGCCGCCGGCCTGGTTGATCAGCTCGACGATCTCCTTGTTCACCTGCCCCGCGAGGACCATCTCGACGATGTCCATCGTCTCCTCGTCGGTCACGCGCATGCCCTGCACGAACTCGCCCTTCTTGCCGACCTTGGCGAGCAGCTGCTCGATCTGCGGGCCACCGCCGTGCACCACCACCGGGTTCAGGCCGACGAGCTTCAGCAGCACGACGTCGTGCGCGAAGCTCTTCTTCAGCTTCTCCTCGGTCATCGCGTTGCCGCCGTACTTCACGACGATGGTCTTGCCGTGGAAGCGGCGGATGTAGGGCAGCGCCTCGGCGAGGACCTCGGCCTTGACGGTGGGCGACAGCGCGGCGCTCATGGTCGGTACTCTAAGATCGCGGGATGGGCGCGATTCTAACCGACCCCTCCCCGACCCCCTCGCCGTCCGGCGACGCGCGCTGCGCGGCCTGCGGCACGGCGTTCCGATGCGGCATGGACTCGGTCGAGGGCTGCTGGTGCGCGCGGCTGCCGGCGCTCGCCTCGGCGCCGGTCGCGGGCCGCGGCTGCCTGTGCCCCGGCTGCCTCGGCCTCGCGATCGA
This sequence comes from Pseudomonadota bacterium, assembly GCA_046046245.1. Lineage (GTDB taxonomy): Bacteria > Pseudomonadota > Gammaproteobacteria > Burkholderiales > Burkholderiaceae_E > UBA4615. The sequence continues at coordinate 13,548 of JBJOKE010000030.1, forward strand.
CCGCGAGCGCGCGCTCGAGGCTGCGGGCGTTCGGACCGTGCCCGCCGCGGACGACGCCGCGCTCGCCGCGCGCGTCGAGGCGGCGTGGGCCGCGAAGACGATGCCCGCCGGCGCGCTCGGCGCGCTGCAGGCGGTGGGCACTCGGCTCGCGTGCTCGACCGGCCGCGACCTGCCCCGGATCGAGCGGGTGGCGATGCTGGTCTTCGCGGGCGACCACGGGCTCGCGGCCGAGGGCGTGTCGGCGTATCCGCCCGAGGTCACCGCGCAGATGGTCCGCAACTTCGCCGAGGGCGGCGCGGCGATCTCCGTGCTGTGCCGCGCGCACGCGATCGATCTCGTCGTCGTCGACGCGGGCACGCGCACGCCGCAGCCCGCCGGCTTCGCGGCGCACGGCGCGCGCTTCGTCGACGCGCGCATCGCGGCCGGCACGGCGAATGCGCTGCACGGCCCGGCGATGAGCGCCGCGCAGGCGCTCGACGCGATCGGACGCGGCGCGGCGATCGCACGAGACTCCGGGGCCGATGCGGTCGCGCTGGGCGAGATGGGCATCGGCAACTCGTCGTCGGCCGCACTGCTCGCCGCGCGGCTGCTCGGGCTGCCGGTCGACGCGGTCGCGGGCCGGGGCACCGGCGTCGACGATGACGGCCTCGCCCGCAAGCGCGCGGTGCTCGCGCGCGTGCTCGACGCGCATCCGGACGCAGGCACGCCGCTCGCCGCGCTCGCGGCCTTCGGCGGCTTCGAGATCGCGATGCTCGCCGGCGCGGTGATCGGCTGCGCCGCACGGCGCGTGCCGGTGATCGTCGACGGCTTCATCGTCACCGCCGCGGTGCTGGTGGCCGCGCGGCTCGAGCCCGCGGTCCTCGGCCACTGCGTGTTCGCGCACCGCTCCGCCGAGCCCGGCCACGCGCGGATGCTCGAGGCGCTCGGCGCCTCGCCGCTGCTCGACCTCGGGTTGCGGCTCGGCGAGGGCAGCGGTGCGGCGCTGGCGGTACCGACGGTGCGCGCGGCGGCCCGGCTGCTCGGCGAGATGGCGACCTTCGCGTCCGCAGGGGTCAGCGGACGCGCGGGCTGATCCGCTTCGTCACGACCGACACCGACCATGACCGACCCCCCGTCCGACACCGCCCCCGAGGGCCTGCTGCCGATCCTCGTCGAGGGCGACCCGCGCCTCGCCGAACCCGCGCGGCCCGTCGATCCCGACGATCCCGCGCTGCCGCGGCTGCTGCGCCGCCTGCATGCCACGCTCGCCGACTTCAGGGCGCGCCACGGCTTCGGCCGCGCGATGGCGGCGCCGCAGGCCGGCGTGCCGCTGCGGATCGTCGTGATGAACCTCGGCGCCGGGCCGTTCGCGCTGCTCGACCCGCGGATCACGCGGCGCAGCACCGAGACGATCGAGGTCTGGGACGACTGCCTGTCGGTCCCCGGGCGGTGCGTGAAGGTGCTGCGCCATCGCAGCATCGACCTCGTCTACCGGGACGAGCGCGGCCGCGAACGCCGCTGGACGGACCTGCCGCCCGACCTCGCCGAACTGGTCCAGCACGAGCTCGACCACCTCGACGGCGTGCTGATGACCGCGCGCGCGCACGGCGCGGACGCGATCCGCACGCTCGCCGAGCGGCCCACGAGCGGTGGCGTGCCGACGGTCGAACGGCGGCTGTCGCTCGATCGGATCGCGGCCGCGGCCGCGCGGTTGCCGGCCGAGTTCCGCGACACGCCGCAGTACGACTGCGAGCCGCTGTCCGAGGCGCTCGGCTGCCGGCTGACGATCAAGGTCGAGACCGCCAACCCGATCCGCAGCTTCAAGGGGCGCGGCGCATCGGTGCTGGTCGACGCGCTGGCGGCCGCCGGCGAGCGCGGCCCGGTGGTCTGCGCGAGCGCGGGCAACTGGGGGCAGGCGGTGGCCTACGCGGCGCGGCGCGCCGGGCTGCCCACGGTGGTCTACGCGTCGGTGAACGCGAACCCGCTGAAGGTCGCGCGGATGGCCGCGCTCGGCGCCGAGGTGCGCCGCGAGGGCGAGGACTTCGACGCGGCGAAGGCCGCCGCCAGGGCCTGGGCAGCGGCCGCCGGCACGCGATGGGTCGAGGACGGCCGGGAGGCCGAGGTGGCCGAGGGGCACGGCTCGATCGCGGTCGAGCTGCTCGCGCGCGGCGACGCGTTCGACCACGTGCTCGTGCCGCTCGGCAACGGGGCGATGCTCGCCGGGATCGCGCGGTGGCTCAAGGCAGCCTCGCCCGCGACCCGCGTGGTCGGCGTCTGCGCGCGGGGTGCGCCGTCGATGGCCGACAGCCTGCGCGAGGGCCGGGTCGTGGAGACGGCACGCGCCGACACGATTGCCGACGGCATCGCGGTCCGCGTGCCGGTGCCCGAGGCGCTCGAGGACCTGCGGGGCCTGGTCGACGAGGTGCTGCGCGTCGACGACGCGGACATCGTCACCGGGATGCGGCTCGCGCTCGCGCACGCGGGGCTGCTGCTCGAACCCTCGGGCGCAGTGGGGCTAGCGGCGCTGGTCGCTCACCGCGCGCGCTTCGAGGGCACGCGGGTGGCCACGGTGCTGTGCGGCGGCAACCTCGCCGACGCGGACCGCGTGCGGCTGCTCGGCGAGGCGACCGGCTGACGCCCGGCGGCGCCGCGCGATCAGCCCTTCCAGGCCTGCGGGTTCACCATCGACTTCGGCGGCTCGCCGCGCGCGAACGACGCGACGCAGCCGAGCCCCTCGCGGGCGATCGCGTCGAAGCACTCGTCGGTCCAGCACAGCGCATGCGGCGTGACGATGACGTTGTCCATCGACAGCAGCGGGTTCGACGGATCGACCGGCTCCTGCTCGAACACGTCCAGGCCGGCGCCGGCGATCGTGCCCGAGCGCAGCGCGTCGATCAGCGCGGCCTCGTCGACCACCGGACCGCGCGCGAGGTTCACGAAGAAGGCCTCGCGCTTCATCCGCGCGAAGCGCGCCGCGTTCATCAGGTGGCGGGTCTCGTCGTTCAGGATGCAGACCGAGACGACGAAGTCGCACTGCGGCAGCATCTCGTCGAGCGGCATCCGCGTGGCACCGAGGCCCGCGATGGTCGCGGCCGGCACGTACGGATCGGCCGCGAGCATCCGCCAGCCGAAGGGTCGCGCGAGCGACAGCAGCTCGGCACCGATGCCGCCCACGCCGATCACGCCGAGCGTGCGCGTGGTGAGGCCGAGGCCCATGTGTCCGGTGCGCTCGTTCCAGCGGCCGGCGCGCGTGAGCCGGTCCTTCGCGAACAGTCGGCCGGCGAGCGCGAACAGCATCGTCAGCACCGCGACCGCCACCGGCCGGCGGATCGCGACCGGCGTGTTCGTGACCACCACGCCGGCCTCGGTCATCGCCGGCACGTCGACCGAGTCGTAGCCCACGCCGTGGCGCGCGATCAGCCGCACGCGGCGGTCGGCGCGCGAGACCGACTCGCGGGTGACCGGCAGCGAGTTCACGTAGAGCAGGTCGTAGCGGGCGGCGAGGTCCGGCGTGATCGAGGCGGCGGATTCGGGGATGAACTCCCAGTCGATGGCCGGCTCGCGCTCCAGGAGCTCGAGCGGTCCGCGGCCGAACGAGGGCGCCCCCGAGGGCGTCAGCAGGTCGCGCGTCAGGCCGACCTTCCAGCGGCGCGCGGCGCTCATTTCGCGGCTCCCGCGAGCGCGGTGAGGCGCTTCGCGCCGTCGACGAAGAGGCCGACGTCGGTACCCACCGCGATCATCGTGTAGCCCCAGGCGCGCACGCGCTCGATCCAGCGCGGATCGGTCGCCATGAAGCCCGCCGCCTTGCCGTGCGCGCGCGCCGCGGCCGCGGTGCGGACCATCGCGGCCTCGAAGCGCGGATCGTCGAACGCGCCGGGGATGCCCATGAAGTTCGTCAGGTCGAAGTGGCCGACCCAGAGCACGTCGATGCCGTCGACCGCGGCGATCGCCTCGACCTCGTCGAGCCCGCGCTCGGTCTCGATCTGCGCGATGAGCAGCGTGCGCTGCTCCAGCGCGGCGATCTTGTCGCGCGGCGCGCCCGGCTCGAAGTCGTCGTGCGCGAAGCCGAACCCCGCGCCGCGGCGGCCGTGCGGCGGGTACCAGGCCGACTCGACGATCCGGCGCGCCTGCTCGGCCGACTCCACCATCGGCACCATCACCCCCGTGGCGCCGACGTCGAGCGCCCGCGCGATGTAGGTGTACTCGCCGCGTGGCACGCGGACCATCGGCTCGACCGGCAGGCCGCGGTGCGACGAGAACAGCCACTTCAGCGTCTCGAAGCCCAGCCCGGTGTGCTCCATGTCGTAGATCGTGAAGCGACAGCCCGCGTGCTCGGCGAGCTTGCCGATCCCGGGCGTGAAGAACTCGAACACCATCGTGCCGGCGACGGGCTCGCCGGCCAGCACCGCCGCGCGGACGGGGTTGGTGCGCATAAGGGGGCTCCTCCTCGATGTGGGGCACCGCGCGTCGCGGGCCCCGGGATCGAGTCGATGGTAGCAGCGGCCCCACTCACGGGCCGCGCCCGTTCCGTTCGGTGCGGGCGCGCCGTGCCGGCGCGGTACCATCGGGCACCCGGGCCGCGAGCCGCGAACCGGGCCCATGATGACCCGACAGCTCCGCCTCTTCCTCGTCGCGCTCCAGTTCTACAGCCGCATCCCGGTCACCGGACGCCTCGCCGCCTGGATGGGCTGGGACCCGTCGTGGCTGGGCGGCGCGGTGCGCTATTTCCCGCTGGTGGGCATCGTCGTCGCGATCGGCCAGTCGGTCGTCTACATCGCCGCGAGCACGCTGCTGCCGCATCCGGTGGCGCTGCTGCTCGCGATCGCGGCCGGCCTGCTGCTCACCGGCGCGTTCCACGAGGACGGCTGGGCCGACTTCTGCGACGGCTTCGGCGGCGGCAACGACCGCGCGCGGACGCTGGCGATCATGCGCGACTCGCGGATCGGCGCCTATGGCGCGATCGGCATCGCGACCCTGCTGCTGATGCGCTTCGAGACGCTGGCCCACGTCGAGGCCGACTGGGTGGTCGCCACGCTCGTCTGCGCGGCCGCGTTCTCGCGCGGCTGCTCGGTGCTGGTGATGGCGAGCCTGCGCTACGCGCGCGACGAGGCCGATGCGAAGGCCAAGCCGATCGCCGAGCACGTGACCGGACGCGATGCCGTCGTCGCGCTCGGGTTGGCGATCGCGCCGTCGGCGGCGCTGGTGGCCTGGACCGGCGACTGGGCGCCCGCTGCCGCCGCGGGCGGCGTCGCGCTGCTGGCCACCGCGGCGCTGCGCCGGATGATGCGGCGGCGGCTGGGCGGCTACACCGGCGACGCGCTGGGCGCGGTCCAGCAGCTCGCCGAACTCGGTTTCCTGATCGGGCTGCTGGCCGTGCTCGGCCTGCCGCCCGAGACGGGCCCCGACGATCCCGACGCCGACGACGAGGAGGAGCCTTGACCCACGCCCACGGCCCGCTGCGGCTCTGGCTGGTGCGCCATCCGAAGCCCGACGTCCCGGTCGGCTGGTGCTACGGCGCGAGCGACGTGCCGATCGTCGACGCGCACCTCGACGAGCTGCTCGGGGCGCTGCCGGCACGGCTGCCGCGCGAGGCGCCGGTCTACAGCAGCCCGCTGTCGCGCTGCCTGCGGCTCGCCCGCGGCCTCGAGCGCGCCGGCTTCGGGACGCCGACGATCGACGCGCGACTGCGCGAGATGGACTTCGGCCGCTGGGAGGGCCGGCCCTGGACCGAGGTGCCGCGCCACGAGATCGACGCGTGGCGCGACGACCTCGTCGACTACGTGCCGCCGGGCGGCGAGCCGCTGGCGGCGCTGGCCGAGCGCGGCCACGGCTTCGTCGCGTCGCTGCCGCCGCATCCGGACGCGATCGTCGTCACCCACGCGGGCGTGATCCAGACGCTGATGCGAACGCTGCGCGGCGAGCCGCTCGCGAACTTCGGGGCGACGAAGGTCGACTACGGGCAGGTGGTGGTGCTGGAGCGCGACGGCGCGGGCTGGACGCTGCGGCCGGACTGATCGCCGGCCGGCCCTGACCCCGGGCCTCGGCCGGCCGGTCTCGCCGTCCGCCGCGTCCGCACCCTGCGCTGACCGCCGGGCTACAGCACGTACCGGGCGAGGTCCTCGTCGCGCGACACCGCGCCCAGGCGCCCGTCGACGAAACCCGCATCGACCCTCACGGTCTGCCCCGAGTGCCTCGTCGCGTGGAACGACACCTCCTCGAGCAGCTTCTCCATCACCGTGTAGAGCCGCCGCGCACCGATGTTCTCGGTGGTCTCGTTGACCGAGAACGCGATCTCGGCCATCCGCTTCACGCCGTCGGGCAGGAACTCGACGCCCACGCCCTCGGTGGCCATCAGCGCCTGGTACTGCTTGACGAGGCTCGCATCGGTCTCGACGAGGATCCGCTCGAAATCCGAGGGCGTCAGCGAATCGAGCTCGACGCGGATCGGGAAGCGGCCCTGCAGCTCGGGGATCAGGTCGGAGGGCTTCGACAGGTGGAAGGCGCCCGACGCGATGAACAGGATGTGGTCGGTCTTCACCATGCCGTAGCGGGTGTTGACCGTCGTGCCCTCGACCAGCGGCAGCAGGTCGCGCTGCACGCCCTGGCGCGAGACGTCGGCGCCGCCGACCTCGGATCGTGTCGCGATCTTGTCGACCTCGTCGAGGAACACGATGCCGTTCTGCTCGACGTTGGCGATCGCGCGCAGCTTGACCTCCTCGTCGTTGATCAGCTTGGCCGCCTCCTCGTCGCGCAGCAGGACCATGGCCTCGCGGATCTTCAGCTTGCGCGTCCGCCGCCGGCCGCCCATGCCCTGGAAGAGCCCCTGCAGCTGCTGGGTCAGCTCCTCCATGCCGGCGCCGCCGCCGCCGACCATCGGCAGATCGGGCATCGGCGCGGCGAGCTCGAGCTCGATCTCCTTGTCGTCGAGCTCGCCCTCGCGCAGCTTCTTGCGGAACTTCTGCCGCGTCGCGGAGTCAGCCGGCGCCGCCGCCGGGGCGCCCTCGCCCGAGCCGAAGCCGAAGCCGCCGCGCGGCGGCGGCAGCAGCGCATCGAGCACGCGCTCCTCGGCCGAATCGACCGCGCGCGACTCGACCTTCTTCATCTCGGCCTCGCGGGTCTGCTTGACGCCGATCTCGGCGAGGTCGCGGACGATCGCGTCGACGTCCTTGCCGACGTAGCCGACCTCGGTGAACTTGGTCGCCTCGACCTTGATGAACGGCGCATTCGCGAGCCGCGCGAGGCGGCGTGCGATCTCGGTCTTGCCCACGCCGGTGGGCCCGATCATCAGGATGTTCTTCGGCGTGATCTCGTGCCGCAGCGACTCGTCGACCTGCTGGCGGCGCCAGCGGTTGCGCAGCGCGATCGCGACCGCGCGCTTGGCGCGCTCCTGCCCGATGATGTGCTTGTCGAGCTCGGAGACGATCTCCTGGGGGGTCATGGTCGTCATGCCGGACAGATTACCGCATCGTCCGCACGGGCCTGCGCCCCCGCCGCGGGCGGGCCGTCGGCCCCGGCAGCGCACCGCGACCGTGCGCCGTGACCGGCTCCGGCGCTCGGTGCGCGGGCGCAGCCGAGGCAACCCCGTGGCGACCCCGCGGCAACCCGAATCGCCCTGCACCGGACACAAGTGCCGCATTGACTGTGCGACGGTCGCGCTATAGTCTCGCGCTCCCGGCCGACCCGTGTCGTCCGGGACAAGAGCGAACACAACTCCCCCGGGGACACGGAGACCCATGGCCGCCGACTACATCGTCGAGACCCAGGACCTGTCGATCGACTTCAACGGGTTCTATGCGGTCAAGGGCGTGTCGTTGAAGGTCGAGCGCGGCTCGATCCACGCGCTGATCGGCCCCAACGGCGCCGGCAAGACGACCTGCTTCAACCTGATCACCAAGTTCCTGCGCCCCACCGGCGGGAAGATCCTCTACAACGGCCGCGACATCACCTCGGCCAGGCCGGCCGACGTCGCGCGGCTCGGGATGGTGCGCAGCTTCCAGATCTCCGCCACCTTCCCGCACCTGACGGTGCTGGAGAACGTGCGGATCGCGCTGCAGCGCAAGCTCGGCAACTCGTTCCGCTTCTGGCAGAGCGAGCGCACGCTGAATGCGCTCGACGAGCGGGCGATGGCGCTGCTCGACGACGTCGGCCTCGCCGAGTACGCCGGGCTGCAGGCGGTCGAGCTGCCCTACGGCCGCAAGCGCGCGCTCGAGATCGCGACCACGCTGGCGCTCGATCCCGAGATGATGCTGCTCGACGAGCCGACCTCCGGCATGGGTCACGAGGACATCGGCCGGATCGCGGCGCTCATCAAGCGCGTGGCGGCGAACCGCACGGTGCTGATGGTCGAGCACAACCTGTCGGTCGTCTCGGACCTGTCGGACCGGATCACCGTGCTCGCGCGCGGCGAGGTGCTGACCGAAGGGCCGTACGAAACCGTCTCGAAGGACCCGCAGGTCGTCGAGGCCTACATGGGAACCGGACATGCCTGACGCGCTCCTCCAGGTCAAGGACCTGCACGGCTGGTACGGCGAGAGCCACGTGCTGCACGGGATGAGCTTCGACATCCCGGCGGGCGAGGTCGTGACCCTGCTCGGCCGCAACGGCGCCGGCAAGACGACGACGATGCGCGCGATCATGGGCGTGCTCGGCAAGCGCAAGGGATCCGTCCGCTACGAGGGCGCCGAGACCGTCAACCTGCCGTCGAACCACATCGCCAGGCTCGGCATCGCCTACTGCCCCGAGGAACGCGGCATCTTCTCGAGCCTGTCGGTGCGCGAGAACCTCGAGCTGCCGCCGGTGGTCAAGCCCGGCGGCCTGTCGCTCGACGAGGTCTACCAGCTGTTCCCGCGCCTCAAGGAGCGTGCGAACAACCAGGGCACGAAGCTGTCCGGCGGCGAGCAGCAGATGCTCGCGATCGCGCGGATCCTTCGCACCGGCGCCAAGCTGCTGCTGCTCGACGAGCCGAGCGAGGGCCTGGCGCCGGTGATCGTGCAGCACATCGGCGAGATCATCCGCACGCTGAAGAAGAAGGGCTTCACCGTGCTGCTGGTCGAGCAGAACTTCCACTTCGCCTCGACCGTCGCCGACCGCCACTACGTGGTCGAGCACGGCAAGGTGATCGACATGATCCTCAACGACCAGGTCAAGGCGAACCTGGGCAAGCTCGAGGAATACCTCGGCGTCTGACCCGGGGCGCCCCCGCCGCTGCTCCATTCCACACCAGGAGAGACCATGAAGTTCAAGCCCACCCTCCTCCAGACCGCGGTCGCGGGCGCGATGGCGCTGCTCGCGGGCACCGCGTCGGCACAGATCACCGACGGCGTCATCAAGATCGGCGTGATGAACGACATGTCGGGCCTCTACGCCGACATCGCCGGGCCGGGCTCCGTCTGGGCCGCCCGCAAGGCGGTCGAGGACTTCGGCGCGGCCGCCAAGGGCATGAAGGTCGAGATCCTCGCGGCCGACCACCAGAACAAGCCGGACATCGGCTCGAACATCGCGCGCCAGTGGATCGACGTCGACAAGGTCGACGCGATCGCCGACGTGCCGACCTCGTCCGTGGGCCTTGCGGTCAATCAGATCATCCGCGAGAAGAACCGCGTCCACCTGAACTCGGGCTCGGCCACCTCCGACCTGACCAACAAGGCCTGCTCGCCGAACACCGTCCACTGGGCCTACGACACCTACATGCTGTCGAACGGCACGGGCCGCGCGCTGGTGAAGACCGGTGGCGACACCTGGTTCTTCCTGACCGCCGACTACGCGTTCGGCCACGCGCTCGAGCGCGACACCGAGGCGGTCGTCACCGCCAACGGCGGCAAGGTGCTGGGCAAGGTCCGCACGCCGTTCCCGGGCCAGGACTTCTCGTCCTTCCTGCTGCAGGCCCAGTCGTCGAAGGCCAAGGTCATCGGCCTGGCCAACGCCGGCGGCGACACGATCAACTCGATCAAGCAGGCGGCCGAGTTCGGCATCACCAAGGGCGGCCAGAACCTGGCCGGCCTGCTGGTGTTCATCACCGACGTCCATTCGCTCGGCCTGCCGACCGCGCAGGGCCTGGTGCTGACCGAGTCGTTCTACTGGGACCTGAACGACGGCACCCGCGCCTTCGCCAAGGAGTTCGCCGCGGCGAACAAGGGCCGGATGCCGTCGATGGTGCAGGCCGGCGTCTACGCGTCGGTGCTCCACTACCTGAAGGCGGTCGAGGCGCTGAAGTCCGATGCGGACGGCGTGAAGGTCGTCGACAAGATGAAGGAGATGCCGACCGACGATCGCCTGTTCGGCAAGGGCTCGATCCGCGCCGACGGCCGCAAGATCCACGACGCCTACCTGTTCGAGGTCAAGAAGCCGAACGAGTCGAAGGGCGCGTGGGACTACTACAAGCTGCGCGCGACGATCCCGGCGGCCGAGGCCTTCCGCCCGCTGTCGCAGTCGGAGTGCCCGCTGGTCAAGAAGTAAGGCGAGCCCGGACCGGCTCCACGGCCGGTCCCGTCCGCCCCGCGTGCCGACGCGCGCGGGGCGCCCTCCCTCCCGACGCCCCCGCCCCATGTTCGAACTGCTCGGCATCCCGCCCCAGGCCTTCTTCGGGCAGCTGCTGCTCGGCCTGATCAACGGTGCGTTCTACGCGCTGCTGTCGCTCGGCCTCGCGGTGATCTTCGGCCTGCTGAACGTCATCAACTTCACGCACGGCGCCCAGTACATGATGGGGGCGTTCGGAGCGTGGATGCTGCTGAACTGGGTGGGCATCCCCTTCTGGGCATCGCTGGTGATCGTGCCGATCGTGGTCGGCGCGTTCGGCGTGCTGCTCGAGCGCGTCTTCCTCAAGCACCTGTACCACCTCGACCACCTCTACGGACTGCTGCTGACCTTCGGCCTCGCGCTGATCATCGAGGGGCTGTACCGGCACCAGTTCGGCTCCTCGGGCCAGCCCTTCGTGAACCCGCTGCCCGGCGGCACGAACCTCGGCTTCATGTTCCTGCCGTACTACCGCGGCTTCATCGTCGTGTTCTCGCTGGTGGTCTGCGTCGCCACCTGGTACATGATCGAGCGCACCAAGCTCGGCTCGTACCTGCGCGCGGCCACCGAGCGGCCGGACCTCGTGCAGGCCTTCGGCATCAACGTGCCGAGGATGATCACGCTCACCTACGGCTTCGGCGTGGCGCTTGCCGCGCTGGCCGGCGTGCTCGCCGCGCCGGCCTACCAGGTGAGCCCGACCATGGGGTCGAACCTGATCATCGTGGTGTTCGCCGTCGTCGTGATCGGCGGCATGGGCTCGATCATGGGCTCGATCCTCACCGGATTCGGGCTGGGGATCATCGAGGGCCTGACCAAGGTGTTCTACCCCGAGGCGTCGAGCACCGTGATCTTCGTGATCATGGCGATCGTGCTGATGCTCAAGCCCGCGGGCCTCTTCGGGAAGCAGAAATGAACGCATCCGCATCCGCCGCCTCCACCACGCCCGGCGCGGTCACCGCCCCGCCCGCGGTCGTGTCGCATCAGCGCGGCGCGCTGCTGTTCGTCGCGTTCCTCGCGGTGATGGCGGTCGCCCCCTTCATGGGCGGTTATCCGGTCTTCCTGATGAAGGTGCTGTGCTTCGCGATGTTCGCGCTGGCCTTCAACCTGCTGATCGGCTACGTCGGCCTGCTGTCGTTCGGCCATGCGATGTTCTTCGGTTTTGCCGCGTACGTGAGCGCGCACGCGGCAAAGGTCTGGGGATGGACGCCGGAGGTGGCGATCCTCGCCGGCGCCGCCACCGCGTCCGTGCTCGGGCTCGTGGTCGGGGCGATCGCGATCCGCCGACAGGGCATCTACTTCGCGATGGTGACGCTGGCGCTGTCGCAGATGGTGTTCTTCTTCTGCCTGCAGGCGCCGTTCACCGGCGGCGAGGACGGCATCCAGTCGGTGCCGCGCCAGCCGCTGTTCGGCGTGCTCGACACCAAGAACGACCTCACGATGTACTACGTCGTGCTGGCGATCTTCGTCGCGGTCTTCGCGATCATCTACCGGACGATCCACTCGCCGTTCGGCCAGGTGCTGAAGGCGATCCGCGAGAACGAGCCGCGCGCGATCTCGCTCGGCTACCAGGTCGACCGCTACAAGCTGCTGGCCTTCGTGCTGTCGGCCACGCTCGCCGGTGTTGCTGGCGCGACCAAGTCGCTGGTCTTCCAGCTCGCGTCGCTGACCGACGTGACCTGGCAGATGTCGGGCGAGGTGGTGCTGATGACCCTGGTGGGCGGCATGGGCACGGTCTTCGGCCCGGTGGTGGGCGCCGCGGTCATCATCTCGATGCAGAACTACCTGGCCGGCCTCGGCGAGTGGGTGCTGGTCACGCAGGGCGTGATCTTCGTGATCGTCGTGATGCTGTTCCGGCGCGGCATCGTCGGCGAGATCGCGGCCCGGATCAGGCGCTGAACGCGCGGCATCGGGCTTCGCGGCCCGATGCGTGACGACCCCGCCGGCGCGCGCCGGCCGTCCCTCCGGGGCGGTCGCGCGCGCCGGCTGCATTTCCAGGCCCCCGAAGCGGGGCCGCAGGGAGACGACGATGAGCGATCCGCTGGCGGGCCTGCCCCGCGTGACCTACGCGAACGCCACGGCCGATTTCTCCGGCCTGCACGCGGTGCTCGACGCCGCGCTGCCGGCCTTCGCGGCCCGGGCGCTCGGCGCCGACGCGGCGAACCTCGTGGGCGGGCGCGACGACGCCGGCGGCGAGCGCTACGCGGTGCCCTGCCCGATCGATTCGCGCCTCACGCTGGGTACGCTGGTGGCGGCCGATGCCGCGGCGGTCGACCGCGCGGTGGCCGCCGCGCGCGCGGCCGCGCCCGTGTGGCGCGCCACGCCCTGGCCCGAGCGGGTCGCCGCGCTGCGCCGCGTGGCCGCCGCGGTGCGCCGCGATCGGCTCGAACTCGCGATGGCGGCGCTGATCGAGGTCGGCAAGTCGCGGCTCGAGGCGATGGGCGAGGTCGAGGAGTCGATCGACCTGATCGAGCACTACTGCGACGAGATGGCGGCCGCGCAGGGCTTCGAGCGCGAACTGCGCCCGGGCCCGGGCGGCGAGCGCGGCCACGACCGGCTGCGCCCCTACGGCACCTTCGCGGTGATCGCGCCGTTCAACTATCCGTTCGCGCTCGCGATCGGCATGACCACCGCGGCACTGCTCGGCGGCAACGCGGTGGTGCTCAAGCCCGCGCACGGCGCCGCGCTGTCGGCGCCGGCGCTCGCGCGCGCCTTCGCCGAGGCCGGGATGCCCGACGGCGTCTTCAACCTCGTCTGCGGCGACCGCGACACCGGCGCCCTGCTCGCCGCGCACCCGGGCGTCGACGGCATCGCGTTCACCGGCTCGCACGAGGCCGGCATGGCGCTGCTGCGCGCTGCGGTGGCCGGGCCGTTCGCGAAGCCGGTGCTCGCCGAACTCGGCGGCAAGAACGCGGCCTTCGTCGATGCGAGCGCCGACCTCGATGCCGCCGCCTCCGGCGTCGCGCGCTCGGCCTTCGGGCTGTCGGGTCAGAAGTGCTCGTCGTGCTCGAAGGTCTACGTGCACGCGTCGGTGCGCGAGGCCTTCGCCGAACGGCTGGTCGCGGTCACACGGGCGCTGCGGCTCGGCGACCCGCGCGAGGCCGCGACCTTCACCGGGCCGGTGATCGGGGAGCCCAGCGTGCGCCGCTTCGAGGCGGCGGTCGCCGCCGCGCGCGACGCGGGCGCGCGCGTGCTCGCCGGCGGTGAGCGATGGTGGGACGGCCTGAGGATGCGTGGCGCGTATCTCGAGCCGACCCTCGTCGCCGATGCGCCGCCGGAGCACGAGGTCAACCGCCGCGAGCTGTTCGTGCCGCTGCTGTCGCTGCAGTCGTTCGTGACGCTCGCCGACGCGATCGCCGACGCGAACCGCTCGGCGCTCGGACTCTCAGCAGGGATCTACGCCCGGGACGCCGAGGCGCTCGCGCTCTTCGACGACCGCATCGAGGCCGGCGTGCTCTACGCGAACCGCCCGAGCGGCGCGACCACCGGCGCGTGGCCGGGCTTCCAGACCTTCTGCGGCTGGAAGGGCTCCGGCGCCACCGGCAAGGGCGGGCTCGGATCGCACTACGTGCAGCAGTTCATGCGCGAGCAGAGCCGCACGCGCGCGGGCTGAGGCCGAGCCGGGCGCCGGTGCGGCACGCGCCGGCGCCCGGCCGCGTCGGCTCGGCTACCATGCGCGCTTCGCCGCGCGTCGCGCGGCCTTCCACCGAACGGAGTCGTGCCGTGCAGGTCGTCTGCCTCGATCTCGAGGGCGTGCTGGTCCCCGAGATCTGGATCGAGTTCTCCAAGCGCTCCGGCATCCCCGAGCTCTCGCGCACCACGCGCGACGAGCCGGACTACGACAAGCTGATGCGCTTCCGCATCGACCTGCTGCGCCGGCACGGCCTGAAGCTCGCCGACATCCAGCGCGTGATCGACGGCATGGGCCCGATGCCCGGCGCCCGCGACTTCCTCGACGCGCTGCGGACGCGCTTCCAGGTGGTGATCCTGTCGGACACCTTCTACGAGTTCGCCGACCCGCTGATGCGCCAGCTCGGTCGGCCCACGCTGCTGTGCCACCGGCTCGAGACCGACGGCGAAGGCTTCGTGACCCGTCACGTGCTGCGGATGCCGAATCCGAAGAAGGCGGCGGTCGAGGCGCTGAGGTCGCTGAACTTCCGCGTGATCGCGGCCGGCGACTCGTACAACGACACCGCGATGCTCGGTGCCGCGGACGCGGGCTTCTTCATCCATCCGCCCGAGTCGATCGTCGCGCAGTTCCCGCAGTTCCCGGTCACGCGCAGCTACGAGGCGCTCGCCGCGCGGATCGACGAGGCCTCGCGCCGACTCGGCTGAACGCGGCGTCCGGGGCGCGCGGCCCGTCCCGACCGGGGGGGCCGCGGCCCGCTCCGACGGACCGCTAGGCCGGAACCGCCGACTCGGCGGGCCGCAGCGTGAGCCCGAAGCGCTCGGACTCGCCGTCGGACAGCAGCGCGCCGCCCACGGTCACCGGCACCACCGCGCCGGTGGCGAGCCGCAGCCGCGCCGGGCGTCCCTGCAGGAAGCCTTCGCGCCGGAGGTCGGCGAGGATCGCCGGCCAGTCGGACAGCCAGTCGCCGAGCGAACGGTCCTCGGTTCCCGCACCGGACGCGAGCCCCACCATCGCCGCGAAGGCCGGGTTGGTCATCAGCAGGTGGCCGTCGACGTCGGTCACGGCGATCGCCGGCGGCACCACCGCGG
Organism: Pseudomonadota bacterium; assembly: GCA_046046245.1. Lineage (GTDB taxonomy): Bacteria > Pseudomonadota > Gammaproteobacteria > Burkholderiales > Burkholderiaceae_E > UBA4615. The sequence continues at coordinate 28,755 of JBJOKE010000030.1, forward strand.
CCTCGTCGACCTGCGCCGGCGCGCCGAGCGGCGCCTCGTCGACCGCCCGCAGTCGCATCCGCAGCAGCGCGGCGTCGCCGGCGCGGAACCGCACCGCGGCGACGTCGACCGCGGTGATGCCGTCGACCAGCCGTGCCCGAGCCTCGCGCGGTCGACCGCCCGCCCGCGCGTCCTCGAGCACCGACGCGACCGCAGGCCAGGACGCCGGGTCGAACAGCGCGGCCGCGTCGCGACCGGCGAGCGTGACCGGCGTCTCGCGCAGGCGCTCGGCGGCCGCGGGATTGCTCTCAACCACCCGCAGCGTGGCCGCGTCGACGATCAGCACGGCGTCGGTCGCGACCTGGAACAGCAGCCGGTAGCGGGACTCGGCCTCCCGACGCTTCCAGAACTCGCGCTCCATCTGCTGCTGGCTCTGCACGAAGCGCTGCTGGATCGCGGCGATCGCCCGCAGGTCGCGTCCGGCGGCCAGCACCGGGCCCGATCGGCCCAACCGGACCGCCGAATAGGCGATCGGCACGCCCGCGCCCGAAGGCAGCAGATGGGCGACCTCGCAGCGGCGTGCGACGCCGGTCACCGCCACGTCGCTCAGCAGGCGCTGGATCTTGCGCCGGGTCTGCTCGGTGACCGTGTCGGTCCAGGCCCGGCCCACCCAGCTGGCGGCGGCGGGCGTCGGGGAATCGGCGCCGACGGCGACCGACCGGATCGTCCCGTCGAGGTCCACGACGAGGGCGATGTCGCTCGCCACCGTCACGAAGGTCTCGGCGAGCTCGGGTGCGTAGTCGCCCAACCCGGATGGGGTCGGGACCTCGCCGATGCCGCGCTGGCTCACGGAAGATCCTTCTCGGTGCGCGGGGCCTCGGCCGTCGGACAGACGGGCGGGGTCACGGAGGGCGGGTGGCGTGCCGAGGAAATGTCCTGGACACGGGAGCACCCATTGTAGACCTCGCCCGCCTCGATGCAAGGGAAATCCGCGGCGCGGCGTAGAATTTTGCGTTGTGCTCTGACACACCCAGATGTCAATCTACGCTGACAGTGTCAACCCAGGCTTTCGATCGAATGCGTCTGATTCGTGTAGATGCACAGGTCGCCGGCGATCGCGAGCGCCTTGCGGACGACCTGCTCGGCCGGCAGCTCGGTGTTCTCGAGCAGCGCGCGCGCGGCGGCCTGCGCATAGGGCCCGCCCGAGCCGATGGCGATCAGGCCGAGCTCGGGCTCGAGCACGTCGCCGTTGCCGGTGATGACCAGCGAGTGGTGGACGTCGGCGACCGCGAGCATCGCCTCGAGACGGCGCAGCATCCGGTCGGTGCGCCAGTCCTTGGCGAGTTCGACCGCCGCCCGCAGCAGGTGGCCGGAGTGCTTGTCGAGCTTCGCCTCGAAGCGTTCGAAGAGCGTGAAGGCGTCGGCGGTGCCACCGGCGAAGCCGGCGAGCACCTTGTCGTGGTGCAGCCGCCGGACCTTGCGCGCACTGGCCTTGATGACGATGTTGCCGAGGGTGACCTGGCCGTCGCCGCCGAGCGCGACCTGCGCGCCGCGACGGACCGAGACGATGGTGGTGCCGTGGAACTGTTCCATCGGGCGATCGTAGCGCGATTCGCGCGACCGCCCCGCGGGGCCGCTACAGGCGGCGCAACCGGACCTCGGCGAGGTCGGGGATGCCCATCACCGCGAGCAGCGCGGCGACGACGTGGTTCATGTCGCGGAACACCAGGTATTTCCCGCCGGTGCGCAGCGCGACGACCTCGTTGAGCAGCTCTCCGGCGGCGACGAAGTCGAGCCGGCGCAGCCGACGGCAGTCGATGACGACCTCGGCGCGGTCGGCCGCGTAGTCGCGCAGCGCGGCGAGCGCCGCCTGGGCACGGCCGGCGACCTCGCCTGCGAGCGAGAAGGCCTCGGCGCCGGCGGTGAAGCCGGTGTCGGTCGCGCCCGGCGGCGCGCCCTCGGCCATCGCGCCGGGCTCGGCGGCGCGCAGCGACGGCACAGGCGGCTCCCAGGGCGGCGGCGAGACCTCGTAGGTCACGCAGTAGTCGATCGACAGGTCCTCGAAGGCCTGCTGCCGGCCGAGCAGGCGCAGCAGCTCGAGCTGAAGCATCCAGCACGCCTCGGACGGATCGCGGCGGCCGGCCTCGGTCGTGGTCGAGACGACCGCGAGCAGCGCGGTCACGCCCTCGACGACCAGCTCGCGCGAGCCGCGGCCGAACGCGCCGAGCACCCGCACCAGCAGCTCGGCGCCGATCGCGTCGACCTCCCGGACCGCCGAGGCGTCGAGGCGGACCGAGCGGTGCCGTTGGGCGAGCTTCTGCAGCTGCTCCAGCGGGCGGACCGACTGAGCGTCGAGCGCGGCGCTCAGGCTCACCGTCGGCGTGGCCGAGGTCGCTGCCGCCATCGGCGCGGCGGGCGGCGCGACCGAGTCGTCCCAGGTCGGCGGCGAGGTCTCGAAGCGGGCGCTGTAGTCGATCGCGAGGCTCTCGAAGTCTTCCTTGCGACCGATCGCCTGGTAGAGGTCGAACAGCATCGCCCAGCCCTGGCGCGCCAGCGCCCCGAGCGAATCGTCCTGGACGGCCTGCCACAGTACGCTGGCGGCCGCGTCCTCCTGACCGTTCGAATAGAGCACCGCCGCCTCCTCGAAGGCGGGCGGCAACGAGGAGGCCGCGTCGACGTGCAGCGCGAGGCCGTCCGCGGCGTTGTCGCCGAGCAGGACGGAGGTGTCCGGCGTGGTCGGCTCGCCGGCGCGGCCCGCCGCGCCGGGCCCCGCGGGCGGGGCGGCGGCTCCGGACCGGCTGCCACCGCGGGGCGGCCCGGCTGCGGGGATCGGTACCTCGGAATGGGGGACCGCGGAGGCGCCGCCCCCGCGATTCGGCACGAACACCGTCCCGGCCAGGCCGGCCTGGGCCGGCGCGACCGTCCGCGGTGCGGCGATCATCTCGGATTCGATCTCGTCGATCTTCGCGGCGGTGCGACGCGCGATCTCTCGCGGATCGGTCCCGCGCGCCGACGCGCCGCTCGTCGGCGGCCCGGACCGCGACGGCTGCGTCTCCGGCCCGGCGGAGCGACGACGCTCCGGCCCGCGGCCCTCCTTCTTACCGAAGAGGGAAAATATCACGTCGTGAAATCAACGAGTTGCGGGCCAGTGTAGCACGCACCCCCGTGGCGCCCGTGCGTCGCGCGGACCGCAGGTCGGCCCGTCCGGCCCTGCCGTCGCTTGCGGCGACCCATCGCTTTCATGCCACAATGTTGCATCTTCAACTGAGATGCATGGAGTGCCGCGATGCGTGCAACGGGCTGGGGCGCACTGGCGCTCGCTTGGGTGGCCGTCACCGGACGCGCCGAGACGCTGCAGGACGTGACGGTCACCGCGACGCCGCTCGGCGACACGCCGCTCGAGTCGTCGCAGCCCGTCTCGGTGCTGCGCGGACCGGCGCTCGACCGTCGACGCGGGCCGTCGCTCGGCGACACGCTCGGTACCCTGCCGGGCGTGACCAGCAGCGGATTCGGCACCGCGGCCGGGCGACCGGTGATCCGCGGCTTCTCCGGGCCCCGGGTCGGCGTGGTCGAGAACGGCCTCGATGCGCTGGACGCCTCGTCGGTGAGCCCGGACCATGCGGTGCCGGTCGATCCGCTCGGCGCGACGCAGCTCGAGGTGCTGCGGGGCCCGGCCACGCTGCTCTACGGCAGCGGCGCGATCGGCGGCCTGGTCAACGCGGTGAGCGACCTGATCCCGACGACTGCCCGCCCGGGATTGCGCGGCGATGCGCTGGTCGGCTGGGACTCGGCCCCGCGCGAGCGACTCGGCTCGCTGCGGCTGCGCGGCGGCCTGGGCGACGCGGCCCGCGGCGGCAGCCTGAACTGGACGCTCGGGGGCTTCACCCGCGACGCGGGCGACTACGCGATCCCCGGCACGGCGGTCCGCGGCGACCCGGCGAGCGCATCGGGTCGACTGCCGAACAGCTTCGCCCGCGGCGACGGCGTCTCCGGCGGCGTGTCGTGGATCGACCGCTGGGGCACGGTCGGCATCAGCCACGCCGCACTCGACAACCGGTACGGCATCCCCGCCGAGCCGGACGTCCGCATCGACCTGCGCAACCGCCGCACCGAGGGCCTGCTCGACCTCGCAGAGCCGCTGCCCGGTTTCGACTCGATCCGCCTGCGCGGGGCCGAGGTCCGCTACCGGCACACGGAGGTCGAAGGCTCGAGCGGCACGATCGGCACCGCGTTCGACAGCGTCGGCCGCGACGTCCGGCTCGAGGCGCTGCATGCCGAGGCGCTCGGCTTCCGCGGCGCGCTCGGGGCCCAGGTCCGGCAGCGCACGCTGTCCGCATCCGGCGAGGAAGCCTACCTGCCGACGACTCGCGAGGCGGAAAACGCGCTGTTCTGGGTCGGCGAACGGGCGATCGGCGCCGGCCGCCTCGAGCTCGGCGTGCGGCAGGCCCGCGCCACCCGCTCGCCGGATGCGTCGAGCGGCTTCGAGTCGCGCCGCTTCGACCCGCGATCGTGGTCGGTCGGCGGCAGCATGCCGCTGGCCGGACCGGTGGCGCTGCTGGCGACGGTCGCCGGATCGGAGCGCGCGCCGGCGATCGAGGAGCTCTACGCGAACGGCGCGCACGCGGCGACGCGGACCTTCGAGCTCGGCGATCCGAGTCTCGGCAAGGAACGCTCGCGCAGCCTCGAGCTCGGCCTTCGCAGCGCGGGCCCGACGCTGCGCTGGAGGGTCTCCGGCTTCGAGCGCCGCTTCTCGAACTACGTCGCCGGCTTCGCGACCGATGCCGACGGCGACGGCATCGCAGACCGCGTCGACGAGAGCGGCGCGATCGCGAACTCGGTCGCGGATCCGGCCGCGGGCGAGTTCGTCCGACTCGCCTACCGGCAGGCGCCCGCGCGGTTCCGCGGCCTGGAAGCCGAGCTCGCATGGACCCCGCCCGCCTCACCGTGGACGGTGCGCGGCTCGGCCGACGCGGTCCGCGGCACCGTCGACGGACTGGGCGCGGCGCCCCGGACACCGCCGCTTCGCGTGGGTGCGACGCTCGAGTACGCGGCCGGCCCGTGGGCCGCGTTCGCGAGCGTGCTGCGCGCGGCCGCGCAGGACCGCACCGGCCCGTTCGAGACGCCGACACCCGGCTACACGCGGGTCGACGCCGAGCTCTCCTACGGCTGGTCGCTCGGTGGCGACCGGCGTGCGACGCTGTTCATCCAGGGACGCAACCTGACGAACGAGGACATCCGACTGTCGACCTCGTTCGTGAAGGACCTCGTGCCGATGCCCGGGCGCTCGGTCTGGGCGGGGCTGCGCCTACGGATGTGACCGCTCGCGGCCGGCGGCGACGCCGCCCGCCACGGGCCGCGGCGGCGCGGCGGGCCGGGCGATGCGCGCCGCGCGCGACCGGTCAGCGGATCTCGACCGGGGCACCGTCGCTCAGCCGGTAGTAGACGCCCAGCGGATCGTCGCGCAGCACCTCGAGGCGACCGGCCACGACGATCGGGTCGAAGGTCACCCGCACCGGCGTCTTCGCCTTCACCTCGACGATGCCCTCGGGGCCGGCCGGCACGCAGAACGCGCAGGTCTGCGAGGTCACGGTCAGCAGGAAGTGGCTCTGCTTCTCGCCGGTCTGCAGCGGCAGCATGAAGCCCACGAGCTTCACGTCCTGCTTGTCGAGCTTGCGCACCGCCGGCGGGAACTCGGGCAGGAATCGGTCCTTGACCTTGACGGTCTTCACCTGGCCTAGCAGGTCCCAGGGCACGGTGCCCGGCACCGTCGGCAGTGGCGGCGAGACCAGCGGCTGCGCGCCCGCGTGGCCGCCGAAGGGCGGCGGCGGGTTGCCCGACGCGACAGGGGCCGCACCCTTGCCGGCCGGCGGCGTGCCGGCCTGCGCGGCGGCCGCCTGCGCGGGCGACGGCGCCGGCATCACCGGCTCGGCACGCGCCGGGTTGCCCGCCTGCGCGAGCGCATCGGATCCGCAGGCCAGGCCGACGCCGACGAGCGCGGCGACGACGACGCCGGCCGCGCGGGCGGCGGCGGGGACGGTCGGTCGGGGTCGGCGGATCGTCATCGGGGTCTCCGTGCCGCGACGCGGCTCAGTGGCTGTGCTTCATCCCGCAGTATCGCCCGACCGCGAGCCCCTCGCAGGCCTTGCGCAGCGCGGCGTGGCAGTCGGATTCGGGCTGTCCCGCCTCGAGGCAGCGCGCAGCGGTCTCGTGGGCGGCGGCGATCGCACGGTGGCGGGCGATGTCGTCGCGGCGGTGCGGGTCCGCGGCGGCGGCCTTGGACGGCGCGGGCGCGCCTTGCGCCGTCGCGGCCTTCGGCACGGCCTGCGCCGAGGCGTCAGGCGCGAGCACTCCGCAGGCGAGCGCCGCGGCCAGCGCGGCGGGCAGGAAACCTCGGACGGGACGGAAGGAACGGGCGGTCATCGGGTCGGGTCGGGTCGTCGGTCGATCAGTCGTCGGCGAGCGCGGTATCGAGCACCGTGCGCGACGCCAGCCAGGCGGGCACCGCGGCCGCGAGCCCGCCGAGCAGCAGGGCCCCCCCCGCGTAGGCCCACTCGATCGTATCGAAGTCGGCACCGGTCAGCGTCCATTCCCCGTGGCCCGCGAGGATCCGTCCGGCGATCTCGACCGCGCCGTGCCCGATCACCAGGCCGGCGACGACGCCGAGCGCGGTCAGGACCAGCCCCTCCCCCAGCAGCAGCGCGAACAGCCGTGCCGGCGACGCCCCCAGGAGCCGCATCAGCGCGAGCTCGCGACGACGGTCCGACAGCGCCTGGAACAGCGCGACGAACACCGACAGCGCGGCGACCGCCAGCAGCAGCGCGCCGAACGCCCGCAACCCGTCGAGGCCGACGCCGGCCAGCCGGAACAGCCGCGCCGACTCGAACGCGGGCGAGGCCGCCTGCAGCCGCTCCGAGGCGTTGATCGCGCGCGGCAGCGTCGCGGCCGCGATCGGCGTCGCGTAGCGGACCAGCACCAGCGTCACCTCGCGCTCGGCCTCGAGCACCTCGCGCTCCTCGGCGTCGGCGGGCTCGCCCTCGTGCGTGCGCCAGACCGATTCGAGCGGCGTGAGCACGAGACGATCGATCACGCCGCCGGTGGGGGCGAGCACGCCGGTCACGGTGAACGGGTCGTCGCCATGCTCGGGTCCGCCGGGCGCGAGCCCGTGCGAGCCGACGAAGCGCGCGCCGACCTCCAGGCCCGTCTCGGCCGCGACTCGCGCGCCGATCACGGCCTGCATCGGCTCGGCGAAGGCGGCGCCGCGCGCCAGGCGTGCCCCGTGCAGCACGAGGTAGGCGGGCTCGGTGCCGACGATCCGGAACCCGCGGACGCTGTCGCCGAGCGACAGCGGGATCGCCTGCGCGACGAGCCGGTTCGCGCGCAGCTCGGCCACCGACGCGATCGGCACGTTGCCCGGCGGCACGTCGAGGTGGTAGACGCCGGCCAGCACCAGCTGCAGCGGCGAGCCCTTCGCGCCCACGACGAGGTCGACGCCCGCGGCATCGCGCGCGAGCCGCTCCTCGGCCTGGTTCGTCACGAGCGTGACGATCGTCATCGTCGCGATGCCCAGCGCGACCAGCAGCACGCCGAGCAGCGTCGAGAGCGGCCGCGCCACGAGGTAGGCGACGAGCAGGCGCACGGTGCTCACGAACGGCCTCCACATGCGGCGCCGTCGTCCGGCGCGCGGGCGGGCTCGCCGCGCGCCGGCAGTGCGAGCAGCACCTCGAGCCGCTCGCGCACACGCGCGTCGTGGGTGGCCACCAGCAGGGTCGCGCCGGCCCGCGCCGCATGGGTCGACAGCGTCTCGAGCGCGCGCGCCGCGTTCGCGTCGTCGAGGTTCGCGGTCGGCTCGTCGGCGAGGATCAGCGACGCGCCGACGGCGAGCGCGCGCGCGAGCGCCACGCGCTGCTGCTGCCCGCGTGACAGCTCGCGCGGCCGGCGCCGCTCGAGGCCCGCGAGGCCCACCGCGTCGAGCAGCGCGCGCGCGCCGTCGCGGTCGGGCGGCAGCCCTGCGAAGTGCCTGGCGGCGAGCAGGTTGTCGAGCGCCGACAGCACGCCGAAGAGCATCGGCTGCTGCGGCACCAGGCCGACGTGCCGGGCGCGGAACCGGTCGAGCGCCTGCGGCCCGCGCGCGGCGAGCGCACGCAGCTCGGTGCCGGCCACCTCGACACGCCCGGCCTGCGGCACGCGCAGGCCTGCCAGCACCGCCAGCAGCGTCGTCTTGCCGCAGCCCGACGGACCGACGACCGCGCCCTGCGCGCCGGCGGCCACGACGAGCGACGCGACCTCCAGCACGGTGCGCCCGCCGCGCTCGACGCGCAGCCCGTCGATCGCCACGCCAGCGACCGCCTGCGCCGCGCTCACGCGCCGCCGCCCCCGAAAAAGACGAAGGCGGGACGCCCCGCCTTCGCTGCGATCCGGCCGCAGCCGGTCGCGGTGCCGCCCGGCCTCACGGCCCGGTCAGTCGCCGTAGAGCTTCTGCCGCAGCTCGCGCCGCTGCTGCGCCTCGAGGGACAGCGTGGCCGTGGGCCGCGCGAGCAGTCGCGGGATGCCGATCGCGTCGCCGGTCTCCTCGCACCAGCCGTACTCGCCGGAATCGATCCTCGAGAGCGACTGGTGGATCTTCTTCAGCAGCTTGCGCTCGCGGTCGCGGGTACGCAGCTCCAGCGCGTGCTCCTCCTCGATCGTCGCGCGGTCGGCCGGGTCGGGGACGATCACGGTCTCGCGCAGGTGCTCGGTGGTCTCGCCTGCGTTCGCGAGGAGGTCGCGCTCCATCTGCTGCAGGCGCGCGCGGAAGAACGCGAGCTGCGCATCGTTCATGTAGGCCGACTCAGGCATCGCGAGCAGCTCGGCCTCGGTCAGGGGCTTCGGAGACTTGGTTGCTGCCATGATCTAGTCCTAGGTGGAGCCGCGGGCGGGGACGACGCCCGTCAGGCAAGGCACTGACGCAGACCCTGGATGAACATGTCCTTCGGAAGTTTGCGTCCGATGAACACCATCTTGCTCGTCGGCTTCTCGCCGGGCTGCCAGCGGCGCCCGAGGTCGGCGCCCATCATCATGTGGACTCCCTGGAACACCATCTGGCGGTCGGAGCCCTTCACGAAAAGGACGCCTTTATACCGCAACATGTCCGGGCCGTAAACTTGCACCAGTCCGCCGAGGAAGTCCTCCAGCTTGGTGGCGTCGAAGGGCTTGTCGGACTTGAAGACGAACGAGGTGACCGCCTCGTCGTGCTCGTGCTCGTCGCTGGTGAGGAAGTCCGGCGCGATGTCCAGGACCGCGTTCAGGTTGAAGCCGCGGATGTCGAGCACCTCGCCGATCGGCACGTCGCCGAAGTGCACGGGCTTGATCGGCGCGCGCGGGTTGATCCGCTTGAGCCGCTCGGCGAGCGCGGCGCGCTCGGCATCGCTCACCAGGTCCACCTTCGACAGCAGGATCCGATCGGCGAATCCGACCTGCTCGGCCGCCTCCTTGTGCTCGTCGAGCGTCTGGCCGCCGTGCTTGGCGTCGACCACGGTGATGATCGCGTCGAGCAGGTAGTACTCGGCGATCTCGTCGTCGATGAAGAAGGTCTGCGCGACCGGGCCGGGATCGGCGAGCCCGGTGGTCTCGATGATCACCCGCTCGAAGGTCGACTCGCCCGACTCGCGCCGCTCCTTCAGGTCGCCGAGGATGCGCACCAGATCGCCGCGCACGGTGCAGCAGATGCAGCCGTTGTTCATCTCGACGATCTGCTCGTCCTTCGACTGCAGCAGCAGGTCGTTGTCGACGCCCTCCTCGCCGAACTCGTTCTCGATCACCGCGATGCGGTGGCCGTGCTGTTCGTTGAGGATGCGGTTGAGCAGCGTGGTCTTGCCGCTGCCGAGAAAGCCCGTGAGGATGGTGACCGGTACCTGCGGTTGTGCCATGGCTTCAGCCTTCTGCTCGATCTCGTGCGAGCGGCGCCCGGGCGAAATGCCCGAACGCCGACGAAACGTAGTCGCGCGACAGCGGGTGCCGCACGATGAACACGATCCGGCTGCGGCGCGACCCTGGGGCCTCGCCGCCGCCGTCCCAGTGCGCGGGCCAGCGGGCCAGCGGCACCGGGGGATACACCTGGTGCTGGACCGCGTGGATCGCCACCGGTCCCTCGCCCTCTAGGTCGACCACGCCCTTGACCCGCAGCAGCGCATCGCCCGCCACGCCGGTCAGCATGCCGAAGGCCTCGTCGAGCCCGTCCCGCTCCAGCGGCCCGTCGAAGCTCAGCACGAAGCTGCGGATCGCGTCGCCGTGCCGGTCGCGGTCGGGTCCGTCGGGGTCGTGCCCGCCGTCGGCCGGCGCGGGGCGCAGCGCCTCGTCGCGAAGCCAGCGGCGGACGTCCGGACCGCGGGAGGCCGGATCATACAGCCCCAGCCCGAGGACCCGCTCGGCCTCCAGCCCGCCCCGGACCGACTCGACGCGGGGCGCGCCCGGGTTGAGCCGCTCGAGCTTGCGCACGAGCCGAGCGACCGCTTCCGGCTGGGCCAGGTCGGTCTTGGTGAGCACCAGCAGGTCGGCCACCGCCGCCTGCTTGACCGACTCGAACTGGCGCGACAGCTGCGAGGCGCCGTGCACCGCGTCGACCGCGGTCACCACGCCCTGCAGCCGGCAGCGCTCGGCCAGCATCGGCTCGGCGAGCAGGGTGTGCAGGATCGGCGCCGGATCGGCCAGCCCGGTGGTCTCGACCAGCACGCGCGAGAACGGCGGCAGCTCGCCGCGGTCGCGCCGCAGCAGCAGCGACGCGAGCGCATGCGCGAGGTCGGTGCGGATCGTGCAGCAGACGCAGCCCGAGGCGAGCAGCACCGTCCGCTCGTCGAGCCGGTCGACCAGCAGGTGATCGAGGCCCACCTCGCCGAACTCGTTGATCAGCACCGCGGTGTCGGCCAGCCCCGGCTGACGCAGCAGCCCGTTGAGCAGCGTGGTCTTTCCGCTGCCGAGGAAGCCGGTGAGGACGGTCACCGGGACCGGTGCATCGAGGCGGGTCGCCGGCGCGACCGGCATCGACGGGCCCACCGCGCTCAGCGCCCGACCACGGCGGCGAGCGCCGCGTCGGGAGCGGGTGCGGCCCCGACCCGCGCCGCCTCGGCGGCCGCGCACTCGGCGCAGCGGCCGACCACGGTCAGCTCCACCTCGTCGCCGGCGAAGCCCTCGGGCAGCATGCCGCGTACCGCGCGGGCCAGCCGTGCCGAGGACTTCATGCAGAACATCCGCTCGCAGTCGCGGCACTTGAAGTGCCCGTGCTGCGGGCCGTGGGCGTGGCCGTGCCCATCGTCGTCTCCGTGCGCCGAGAAGCGCCAGACGCGGTCCGGGCCGGAGACGCGGTGCGCGAGGCCGGCGTCCACCAGCCATTCGAGGACGCGGTAGAGCGTCACCCGGTCGAGCAGTTCGTGGACATCGCCGTGCTCGAGCCGGCGCTGGACCTCGGTGTGCGTCAGCGCCTCGTCGGCCTGCATCAGCACCGCCAGCACCTTGACCCGCGCGCCGGTCACCCGGGCCCCGGTCGCCCGCACCCGCTCGCGTGCCTGTTCGGGGATCGAGGCCACCGTACCCTCCGCGTCGAAGCCCGCCAGTCTACATCCGGCGCAGCATCAGCCCCTTCAGGTATTCGCCCTCGGGGTGCGTCATGCTCATCGGATGGTCGAGGCCCGCGGCCAGCCGCTGCAGCAGCTGCGCGTCGACCCGGGCGTCGATCACCGCGCCGGCGACGATCTTCTGGAACAGGTCGACGCCGATCGCGCCCGAGCACGAGAACGTGAACAGCAGCCCGCCCGGCGCGAGCAGCCGCAGCGCCTTCAGGTTGATCTCCTTGTAGGCGCGGGCCGCACGATCGACGTGCTGGACCGAGGGCGCGAACTTCGGCGGATCGAGCACGATCAGGTCGAACTGCCGCCCCTCGGCGAGCAGCTGCTTGAGCGCGTCGAAGACGTTCGCCTGCCACCAGACCGACGGCGCGTCGAAGCCGTTGGCGCGCTCGTTGTCGGCGGCGAGCGCGAGCGCCTCGGCGCTCGAGTCGATCGAGGTCGCCTCGGCCGCGCCGCCGGCGCGCGCGGCGAGCGTGAAGCCGCCGGTGTAGCAGAAGCAGTTCAGCATGCGCCGTCCCGCGGCCCAGCGGCCCACCAGCGCGCGGTTGTCGCGCTGGTCGATGTAGAAGCCGGTCTTGTGGCCGGCGACGACGTCGACCCGGTAGCGCACCCCGTGCTCGGTCACCTCGACGGGTGCCGTCGGCGCCTCGCCGCGCAGCGGGCCCTCGCGCGGCGCGAGCCCCTCGCGCTCGCGTGCGGCCGCGTCGCTGCGCTCGTGGACCCGCGTGCAGCCGGTGGCCTCGACCAGCGCATCGACGATCGCGTCCCGCCAGCGCTCGACGCCCGCCGCGAGGCACTGGACGACGAGCCGGTCGGCATAGCGGTCGGCGACGAAGCCGGGCAGGCCGTCGGCCTCGCCGAACACCAGCCGCAGCGCGTCGGACTCGCCGCGCAGCGACTCGCGCCGCGCGACGGCCGCGCGCACCCGGGCGGCCATCATCGCCGCGTCCACCGGCTCGGCCTCGTCGAAGGTCCACGCGCGGGCGCGGATCGACGACTGCGGGCTGAACGCGGCGCGCGCGAGGAAGCGGCCGTCGGCCCCCACCACGGCGACGGTGTCGCCGCTCGCAGGCCGGCCGCGCACCTGCGCGACCGCGGTCGCGTAGACCCACGGGTGGCGCCGCAGCAGCGACTTCTCCTTGCCCGGCTTGAGCACCAGGGCGGGTTCGTTCCGATCCATCGGATCTCCGTTCAGCGCCGCGTGCGGGCACGCGGGTGCGCGGCGTCGTAGACCGCCGCGAGCCGCTGGAAGTCGAGCGAGGTGTAGACCTGCGTGGTCGCGATGCTCGCGTGACCGAGCAGCTCCTGCACCGCACGCAGGTCGCCGCTCGACTGCAGCAGGTGGCTCGCGAACGAGTGCCGCAGCACGTGGGGATGGACGTCGGCGGGCACGCCGCGCTCGATCGCGATCCGGCGCACCAGCCGCTGCACGGCGCGGTTCGACAGCCGCGCGCCGCGGCGCGACAGGAAGAGCGCATGCGCGTCGGCGCCCGGCACGAGCGCGACGAGCGCGGCGCGCTCGACGAGCCACGCGTCGAGCGCGGCGAGCGCCGCCGCGCCGACCGGGACGGTGCGCCGCTTGCCGCCCTTGCCGAGCACCTGCACCTCGGCCTCGTCGCGGATCAGCCAGCCGGTCGATCGGTAGGCGCCGGCCTGCGCGTAGCGCAGGTCGAGGCCGGTCAGCTCGGACAGCCTCAGGCCGCTCGAGTAGAGCAGCTCGACGATCGCCTGGTCCCGGCTGCGGGCGAAGCCGTCGTCGGCCGGATCATCGTCGCCGGGCTCGACGTAGCGCAGCGCGAGGTCGGGCGGCAGCGCCTTCGGCAGCCGCTTCGGCCGCTTCGGCGCGCGCACGCCGCGCGCGGGGTTGTGGCCCACCTCGCCGCGGCCGGCGAGCCAGTCGAAGAAGCCGCGCCAGGCCGACAGCCGCCGCGCGATCGAGGTCGGCGCGAGCCCCGCGCGCGCGGCCTGCGCGACCCAGCGGCGCACGTCGGCCTCGCCGAGCAGGGCCCAGTCGCGGCCGGCCGCCAGCGTGCGCAGCTCGGCGAGCTCCCGGCCGTAGGCGTCGATCGTGCGGGGCGAGCAGGCGCGCTCGGTGCGCAGCCGCGCGAGGAAGGCCACGACCGGGTCGGAGGCGGGCAGTGGCGCGAACGGCGCGGCCGAGGCGCCCGACGGCGCGGCGACGGCCCGGTCCTCGGCTCCGGTCGGCGCGTCGGCGATCATCGCGGCCCTGCGTGCGGATGCGCCGTCGCGCTCAGGGCAGCAGCCGCGACAGCGCGGCGCTGGCGATCTCGGCGATCCGCTCGAGGAAGGCCGTGCCCATGCCGGTCTGGAAGCGGGCCGGGTCGGGCGAGCCGAGCACCAGCAGCCCGAAGGCCTCGGGCGCCGCGCCCACGCGCAACGGCAGCAGCGCGATCGAGCGGGTCTGCGCGCCGCCTCCCGGCAGCCAGGTGGCCGCGCGGAAGTCGGCATTCGGGCCGCAGTACGGCTGCCGGACGCTGTCGGCGAGTGCGCGGACCTCGGGCTCGACCTCGGCCGCGACCGGCAGGTCGGCATGCTCGGGCGCGACGCGCCAGATGCGCAGCGCCACCTGCGGCACCGAGAACTCGGCCGACATGCCCTCGATCACGCGGTCCGGCAGCACGTGCAGCTCGCGCGCGCGCAGCAGCTCGCGCGTCCAGTGCTGCAGCCTGGCCGAGATCGCGTCGTTCTCCTGGCCGATCCGCAGCAGCTCGGCGAGCCGCATCTCGAGCGCCTTGTTCTTGTCGCGCAGCAGGTCCACCTGCCGCTCGACCAGCGAGACCGCGCGCCCGCCGTGCGGATGCGGAACGGTGATCGACGCGAGCAGCTCGGCGTTCGCATCGAAGAAGCCCGGGTTGTCGCGCAGGTACTGGGCGACCTGCTCGGCGCTGGCGATGTCGGTCATGCGGGTGGATCCGGGTCAGGCCGGGCGCGCGGACGCGACGGCGGGAAGGTGGACGGCGTCGAGGTCGATCTCGCCGGTGAAGACCGATACGGCCGGGCCGGTCATCAGCACCGGACCGCCGCGCCATTCGAGGGTCAGCGTGCCGCCGCGGGCCTCGACGTCGACGCGCGGATCGAGCAGCCCGCGGCGGATGCCGGCGACCACCGCCGCGCAGGCACCGCTGCCGCAGGCGAGCGTCTCGCCGGCGCCGCGCTCGAACACCCGCAGCCGCACGCGGTCGCGCGAGACCACCTGCATGAAGCCGGCGTTCACGCGGCGCGGGAACCGCGCATGGCCCTCGACCTGCGGGCCCTCGACCGCCACCGGTGCCGCGTCGACGTCGTCGACGACCTGCACCGCGTGCGGGTTGCCCATCGAGACGACCGAGATCCAGCGGACCGCGCCGCCCGGCAGCGCGAGCGGCCACAGCGTGTCTTCGCCCTCGCGCCGGCCCTCGAGGCCGGATGCGTCGAAGGGCACGCGAGCGGGCTCGAGCACCGGCGCGCCCATGTCGACGGTCACGCGGCCGTCGTCCTCCATCCGGGGCTCGATGACGCCCGTCATCGTGCGCACGCGGATCGAGCGCTTGTCGGTCAGGCCCTGGTCGCGGACGAAGCGCACGAAGCAGCGCGCGCCGTTGCCGCACTGCTCGACCTCGCCGCCGTCGGCGTTGAAGATCCGGTAGACGAAGTCGATGCCGGGCGCATCGCCCGCCTCGACCAGCAGCATCTGGTCGGCGCCGACGCCGAAGTGACGGTCGGCGAGCGCGCGCCACTGCCCGGCGCTCAGGTCGACTCGCCGGCGCACGCCGTCGAGGACGACGAAGTCGTTGCCGGCGCCCTGCATCTTGGTGAACTTGAGGCGCATCGACGAATTATCGCTCAATCGCCGTACACGCCCGGTTCCCCTTCAGGTCGCGTCTTGAACCGCTTGTGCGACCACAGGTACTGCGCCGGCAATTCGCGGACACGCTCCTCGATGAACGCGTTCATCCGGCGCGTGGCGGCCTCGAGGTCGTCGCCCGGGAAGTCCTCCCAGGCGGGGTAGAAGCGACCCGTGTAGCCGGCGGGCGTCATCCGCGCGACGAACGGGACGACCGCGGCGCCGGTGAGCTGCGCGAGCCGAGCGGTGGCGGTCACCGTGGCCGCGGGCACGCCGAAGAACGGCACGAAGACCGCGTCGCGGGCGCCGAGGTCCATGTCGGGCAGGTAGTAGAACGGCAGGCCGTCGCGCACCAGCCGGACCGCCGCGCGCACGCCCTGCTGGCGCGACAGCACGACGCCCTTGCCGAAGCGCTCGCGACCCGCGCGCATCGCCGCGTCGAGCACCGGGTTCTTCTGCCGCTGGTACATCGTCACGAACCGGTGGTCCATCGACAGGCGCACGCCGCAGGCGTCGAGCCCCACGAAGTGCGGCGCCAGCACGATCACCGGCCGGCCGAGGTGGGCGATCAGGTTCGACTCGTCCTCGATCGTGACGAGGGCGCGCAGCCGCTCGGGCGGTCCGTACCAGCAGAAGAACCGGTCGAGGATGGATCGCATGAAGCCGCGGAAGTGCGCATGGCCGAGGCGGCGCCGCTCGCGCTCGCTCATCTCGGGAAAGCACAGCCGCAGGTTGACGAGGGTCACGTGGCGGCGCGGCCGCGCGAGCACCCAGGCGAGCGAGCCCAGCACGCCGCCCAGCGCGCGCAGCGCCGGCAGGGGCAGGCGCGAGACCGCCTTCAGCAGCCCGAGGCCGGCGCGCGAGGCCCAGTGGCCCCGGAACGGGGCCGCCTCCCCGGCCCCGCTCATTCGGCCCCCCCCCGGACGTCGCCCGCTGCCGCCGCGCGCGGCGGCGTCTTGTAGCGGTTGTAGCCCCAGAAGTACTGGTCGGGGATCCGGCGGATCATCGCCTCCATCGCCGCGTTCACGGCCGCCGGCGTCGGATCGCCGTCGAAGGCCTCGAAGCGCACCCGCCAGCCCGCCCCGGCCGGCAGCCGCTCCCCGCAGGCGAGCAGCACCGACGCGCCGGTCAGCCGGGCGAGCCGCTGCGGCAGCGTCATCGTGTAGGCGGGGCGGCCGAAGAACGGCGCCCACACGCCGTCGCCGTCGCTCGGGACCTGGTCGGGCAGCACGCCGATCGCCTCGCCGCGCCTGAGCGCGCGCAGCAGGCCGCGCACGCCCGCGGCGCTCGCCGGCACCGGCCGCACGCCGGGCGATTCCCGGCCGGTCTCCACCAGGCGGCGCACCGCCGGCAGCCTCGGCGGCTTGTAGAGCACGGTGATCGGTCCGGTGCGCGCGACCGCGCGGGCCGCGGCCTCGAAGCAGCCGAGGTGCGGCGTCAGCAGGATCACGCCGCGGCCCGCCGAGCGGGCCAGGTCGAGCACCTCCTGACCCTCGACGCGGATCAGCGCCTCGACCCGCGCGTCGTCGCCGAACCACACGAACGGCGTCTCGCCGGCCGCGCGGCCGGCCTGC
This sequence comes from Pseudomonadota bacterium, assembly GCA_046046245.1. GTDB lineage: Bacteria > Pseudomonadota > Gammaproteobacteria > Burkholderiales > Burkholderiaceae_E > UBA4615. The sequence goes on from JBJOKE010000030.1 coordinate 45,749, forward strand.
TCGGCGGTGCGGCGCAGGCGGTCGGGATCGAGCAGCCCGGCGAGCGCGAGGTTGTCGGCCGACTTGCCGCGGTAGCCGGCCGACAGCGCGAGCGCGACACGGCCGAGGACGGCCCCCACGCCCTGCGTCCAGCGCAGGGGCAGGCGGGCGACGAGACGGGACAGCCAGACGAGCATCGGCGACGGACGGTCGCGGCGAGTGGCCTTTTCGACGCAGGGGCCGTCCTGGCTCCCGCATATAATGTCCACGCCGCCGAGTTAATGGGACAACTTGCGGGGCGGCATAGAAATTCTGCTAAAGCGTCGCCGGTTCTCCGAAGAGACGGCAACGCCGATCCGGTGGGACGGACGCCTTCGCGGCGGTCATCTTACCGGCTGTCCAGACCCCTTCCGGAGAACGCAACTTGGCCAAGGACTTCCTCTTCACCTCGGAATCCGTTTCCGAGGGCCACCCCGACAAGGTCGCCGACCAGATCTCGGACGCGATCCTCGACGCCATCTTCACCCAGGACAAGTACTCGCGCGTCGCCGCCGAGACCCTGGTGAACACCGGCCTCGTGGTGCTCGCCGGCGAGATCACCACCGGTGCGCACGTCGACTACATCGACGTCGCCCGGCAGACGATCAAGGAGATCGGGTACGACAACACCGAGTACGGCATCGACTACAAGGGCTGCGCGGTCCTCGTCGCCTACGACAAGCAGAGTCAGGACATCGCGCAGGGCGTCGACGAGGGCCGGGGCATCGACCTCGACCAGGGCGCCGGCGACCAGGGCCTGATGTTCGGCTACGCCTGCGACGAGACCCCGGTGCTGATGCCCGCCGCGATCTACTACGCGCACCGCCTGGTCGAGCGCCAGTCCGACCTGCGTCGCGACGGCCGCCTGCCCTGGCTGCGTCCGGACGCGAAGTCGCAGGTCACGCTGCGCTACGTCGACGGCAAGCCGCACTCGATCGACACCGTGGTGCTGTCCACGCAGCACGCGCCCGACATCGAGCACGGCAAGCTGACCGAGGCGGTGATCGAGGAGATCGTGAAGCCCGTGCTGCCGAAGGAGCTGATCAAGGGCGAGATCCGCTACCTGATCAACCCGACCGGCCGCTTCGTCATCGGCGGTCCGCAGGGCGACTGCGGCCTGACCGGCCGCAAGATCATCGTCGACACCTACGGCGGCGCGGCCCCGCACGGCGGCGGCGCGTTCTCCGGCAAGGACCCGTCGAAGGTCGACCGCTCGGCGGCCTACGCGGCGCGCTACGTCGCCAAGAACATCGTGGCCGCCGGCCTCGCGTCGAAGTGCCAGGTGCAGATCAGCTACGCGATCGGCATCGCCAAGCCCACCTCCGTGATGGTCACGACCGAGGGCACCGGCAAGGTCTCCGACGAGAAGCTCGCCCAGCTCGTCCAGGAGCACTTCGACCTGCGTCCGAAGGGCATCATCCAGATGCTCGACCTGCTGCGTCCGATCTACCGCAAGACTGCCGCCTACGGCCACTTCGGCCGCGAGGAGCCGGAGTTCTCGTGGGAGCGGACGGACAAGGCCGCGGCGCTGAAGGCGGCCGCCGGCGTCTGACGCTCCGCTTCGGCGACCCGCCACGCAGAAACGCCCGCTTCCGCGGGCGTTTCCTCTTCTGCGGCTGACCGCCGTCCGAACCGGGCAGTGGCCGCGACCCGGCTAGACGAGCCCTGCCTGGACCGCGTACCGCGTGAGGCTCGCGACGTCGTGCAGGTCGAGCCGCTGCATCAGCTGGCCGCGGTGGAACTCGACCGTCTTGGGGCTGATCGCGAGCTCGCGCGCGATCTCCTTGTTCGACAGCCCCCGCGCGACCCGCAGCAGCACCTCGAGCTGGCGGCCGGTCAGTCCGCCCGGGGTGACCTCGGTCGACGCCGGCGCGTTCATCGCCTCGACCAGCACGTTCGAGATCCGGGGGCTGAGGTAGCGCTGGCCCGCGCAGACCGCGTCGAGCGCGAGCTCGAGCTCGGAGAGCACGAAATCCTTCGACAGGAAGCCGTCGGCGCCGGTCTGCAGGGCGCGCGTGACGAACTCGCGCGAGTCCTGCGAGGAGAGGAAGACGATGCGCACCGACGGCGCGATCGCTCGGATCCCCGCCACCGCATCGATGCCCGACATGTCGGGCAGCATGATGTCGAGCAGCAGCAGCGGCGGGCGCATCGTCTCGATCATCCGCAGGCACTCGCCGACGTCCGAGGCCTCGCCCACCAGCCGGTAGCGCGACGACGACTCGAGCAGCGTGCGCAGGCCCGCACGAACGAGCACATGATCGTCTGCGATCAGGACACCACGTCGGAGGTCGGGGAAGGGGCCGGACATATGCGGCTCAGTGTAATCCACGAGCCACGGGCCTCGATCGAGGGAACTGCCGGGTGCGAACGGGGCGTTTCCGCATCGGGGAAACCGGCCGTTCGCCACGGCGCACACCGCCCTCCCGGCGGTCGACCGTCCGTCGGCCGGCGTCGTCCGGCCACGTCGGCGCGGCCGGCCCCGAGGCCGCGCGCGTTCGGCGCGGCCGGGCGGCGAGCGGACGCCGCAGGCCGTCGACGCGTCAGCCGAGGCGGGCGATCACCCGCAGGGTGTTCGGGCGTCCGGCCCCGCGCAGCACCTCCAGCCTGCCGCCGTTGCAGGCCGCGAGCAGCGAGGCGATCGGCAGGCCGAGCGCGAGGCCGGTCGGATCGCCGGCGCCCGGCTCGGAGCGGCCGGGCCGCAGCGCGGCCAGCGTCCAGCGCGGCATGGGCTCGCCGGGACCGGTCACCGAGAGCTGGTAGCCGCCGGTACCCTCGGCGCCGCGGACGCGGACCGTCGCACCCGCCGGCGCGTGCCGGCGCGCGTTGTCGACGAGTTCGTGCAGCAGGCGGGACAGCTCGTCGAAATCGAAGCGGATCGTCGCGGGCACCACGTCGACGGCGAGCAGGCGTCCGCCAGGCAGCGGCGCGAGCATCCGCCGCACCGACGCGCCGGACGAGTCGTCGGACCGCAGGAAGCAGCCGGGCGCGTCGGGAACGAGGAGCGGCGCGAGCGCGCCCATGATCCGTGCGGTATCGATCGTGCACGACGGCGGGAAGCCCTCGCCGATCGGCCCCGCGCGCAGCCGCGACTGCAGCGCCGCCCGCTCGAGGTAACGGCTCGCGTAGCGCGACGGGTCGGCCGTGGCCGGCACGTCGGCGAGCGTCGCGCGCAGCGAGGGCGGCAGGGCTTCGGAGCGGTTTGCGTGGATCGGATGCATCGGCGGGCTCGCGGATCGGGGGGGCCGGAGGACGGCGGGGAACGTGTGAGGATCGTAAGGACGCGGTGGCGTTCGGGCACCCCGGTCGACACCTTGGGCGATGCCCCGGTCGGTGCCGGGCGCCGCACTGCGTCACGTGCCGGGGTGTGCGGTCAGCGATGCCCCCTCGCGCCGCGATCACCCCACGAGCCGATCGGCGGCGCTTCCGGGCGGCCCGAGCGGGCGGCTATACTTCGCGCTGCCGAGGAGCGCTGCGACCCGAACGGGCCAGGCTCGGCGACCACAACTGCGCTCGCAACGGTCCCAGGACCCTTGCGGGCGTTTTGTTTTTCCGGGCACGCCCGGGCCTTCGTCGGCCCGCGCTCCCTGGCGAACACCGCGCTCACCCACGATCGCGTCGCGCCTCGCGCGACTCCACCGAACGGAGCGAAGCAACATGAGTGCAGTCCTGAAACCCGCCGGCTTCACCGACTACAAGGTCGCCGACATGGGCCTGGCCGACTGGGGCCGGAAAGAGATCAAGATCGCCGAGACCGAGATGCCCGGCCTGATGGCGATCCGCGAGGAGTACGCCGCCTCGCAGCCGCTGAAGGGCGCGCGCATCACCGGCTCGCTGCACATGACCATCCAGACCGCGGTGCTGATCGAGACGCTGGCCGCGCTCGGCGCGCAGGTCCGCTGGGCCTCGTGCAACATCTTCTCGACGCAGGACCACGCCGCCGCCGCGATCGCCGCGGCCGGCATCCCGGTCTTCGCGTACAAGGGCGAGACGCTCGACGAGTACTGGGACTACACCCACCGCATCTTCGAGTGGGCCGACGGCCAGCCCTCGAACATGATCCTCGACGACGGCGGTGACGCGACGATGCTGCTGCACATCGGCACGAAGGCGGCGAAGGACGCGTCCGTGCTGAACAACCCGGGCAGCGAGGAGGAGGTGTGCCTCTTCAACTCGATCCGCCGCCAGCTGGCCAAGGATCCGGGCTTCTACGAGCGCAACCTGAAGGCGGTCGTCGGCGTCACCGAGGAGACGACCACCGGCGTGAAGCGCCTCTACCAGATGTCGGCCAAGGGCGAGCTCGCGTTCCGCGCGATCAACGTCAACGACTCGGTCACCAAGAGCAAGTTCGACAACCTCTACGGCTGCCGCGAGTCGCTGGTCGACGGCATCAAGCGCGCGACCGACGTGATGATCGCCGGCAAGGTCGCGGTCGTCGCGGGCTTCGGCGACGTGGGCAAGGGCAGCGCGCAGGCGCTGCGCGCGCTGTCGGCCCAGGTCTGGGTCACCGAGTGCGACCCGATCTGCGCGCTGCAGGCCATGATGGAAGGCTTCCGCGTGGTCACGATGGAGTACGCGGCCGACAAGGCCGACATCTTCGTCACCGCCACCGGCAACAAGGACGTCATCACCTTCGCGCACATGAAGGCGATGAAGGACCAGGCGATCGTCTGCAACATCGGCCACTTCGACAACGAGATCGACGTCGCGGGCCTGAAGGCGAACTGCAGCTGGGAGAACATCAAGCCGCAGGTCGACCACGTCGTCTTCGCCGACGGCAAGCGGATCATCCTGCTGGCCGAAGGCCGCCTGGTGAACCTGGGCTGCGGCACCGGCCACCCGTCGTTCGTCATGTCCTCGTCGTTCGCCAACCAGACGATCGCCCAGATCGAGCTGTGGCTGCACCAGGACGCGTACGAGAAGGGCAAGGTCTACGTGCTGCCGAAGCACCTCGACGAGAAGGTCGCGAAGCTGCACCTGAAGAAGCTGGGCGCGATGCTGACCGATCTGTCGTCCGAGCAGGCCGCGTACATCGGCGTGGCGGTCGAGGGCCCGTACAAGCCCGACACCTACCGCTACTGACGCGGTGGGGCGCGCGGACGTCGAGCTGGTCGCCCGCGGCCTGGCGCCCTCGCGCAGCGCCGCGGCGCGGCTGATCGCCGACGGCGCGGTCATGCTGGCGCACGGTACCGCCGTCGACCGGCCCTCGCAGCAGGTGGGGCCGTTCGACGAGTTGCGGGTCGCGTCCTCGGACGAGACCCGCTACGTCTCGCGTGCGGGGGCGAAGCTCGCCCACGCGCTCGAGGCCTCCGGCGTCGATCCGCGCGGCCGCGTCGTGCTCGACCTCGGCATGTCCACCGGCGGCTTCGCCGACTGCCTGCTGCAGGCGGGCGCGGCATGCGTGGTGGGCATCGAGGTCGGCCACGGCCAACTGCATCCGCGTCTGCGCGACGACCCGCGCGTCCGATGCCTCGAGCGCACGAACGTCCGCGACGCGACGCCCGATCTCGTCGCCACGAGCGTGCCCGAGGCGCCCGCCGAAGGCTTCTGCATGGCGGTCGCCGACCTGTCGTTCATCTCGCTCTCGAAGGCGCTGCCCGCGATCGACGCGCTGCTGGCACCCGGCGCGGTGGCGCTGCTGCTGGTCAAGCCTCAATTCGAGGTCGGTCCGTCCGGTCTCGACGGGCGCGGCGTCGTCACCGATCCGGTCGCGCGCGGCCGCGCGCTCGAGTCGGTGGCGCAGACATGCCGCGCGCTCGGCTGGACCGTGCACCGCGGCTTCGACAGCGCGCTGCCCGGCGGCGACGGCAACCTCGAGTCCTTCCTCCACGCGAGCGTGCCCGCCGCACGCCCGCCCCGCACCCGGATGCCCCGATGAGTACCCTCTCCGTCCCGGTCAGCTTCGAGTTCTTTCCGCCCAACACGCCCGACGGGCTGGCCAAGCTGCGCGAGACGCGCCGCCGGCTCTCCGAGCTCGACCCCGAGTTCTTCAGCGTCACCTACGGCGCGGGCGGCGCCACCCGCGACAAGACGCTCGGCGTCGTCGACGAGATCGCGGCCGAGGGCCTCGCGGTCGCGCCGCACCTGTCGTGCGTGGGCGCCACCCGTGCCGGCATCGCCGAACTGCTCGAGCACTGGCGCGCCCACGGCGTGCGCCGCCTCGTCGCGCTGCGCGGCGACCTGCCCTCGGGCATGGTCGACGCCGGCGAGTTCCGCTATGCGTCCGACCTGGTGCGCTTCGTCCGCGAGCGCACCGGCGACTGGTTCCGCATCGAGGTGGCCGCCTATCCGGAAACGCATCCGCAGGCCGCGTCGCCCGAGGCGGACCTGCAGGCCTTCTCGACGAAGGTCGCCGCCGGTGCCGACTGCGCGATCACCCAGTACTTCTACAACGCCGACGCGTACTTCCGCTTCGTCGACGCGGCGCGCGCTCACGGCGTGACGGTGCCGATCGTGCCCGGCGTGATGCCGATCACCAATTTCACGCAGCTCGCGCGCTTCTCGGACGCCTGCGGCGCCGAGATCCCGCGCTGGATCCGGATGCGGCTGGCCGGCTACGGCGAAGACCTCGAGTCGCTGCGCGCATTCGGCCACGACGTGGTCGTCGCGATGTGCGGGCGCCTGCTCGCCGGCGGCGCGCCCGGTCTGCACTTCTACACGCTGAACCAGGCCGGCCCGAGCACGGCGATCGTGCGCGCGCTCGCGCGCTGACCGTTCGCGGCGGGCGGCCGCCCGCCCGTCGGACCGCGGTGTCGCCGATGCGCCGCCCGCCCGAAATCCCTTTGGAGGGGGTGTCCGACGGTGGCTACCATCGTGGCGCACGCCCCGGCCCCCGACCGGGATGGCCCCTTCTCGCAGTCACGTCACGGAACCGAGGCCCAGGCCCGACACCCCCCAGATGGAAGCCGACAACGCGGTCAGCCTGATCACCGCCAGCCGTCGATACCAGATCGCGGCCAGGGACCTCCAGATGGGGATGTTCGTCGCCGAGCTCGACCGCCCGTGGCTCGACACCCCGTTCCTGCTGCAGGGCTTCCTGGCCGACAGCCAGGTCGAGATCGACACGCTGCGCAAGTTCTGCGCGTACGTCTACGTCGACCTGGAGCTGTCGAGCTCGACCGTCGCGGACGCCATCCGGCGCTCCGAGATGCGCGGCACGGCAGCAGCGCCGGCCGCCGCGGAGCCGACACGGGTCGACCCGCCGGGCACGGGGGTGCTGCCGCCAGGTCCGACCCCGGCCGCACCCGCCGGCGAGCGTCGCTCGGCAGCCGCGCGCCGCGTCTACCGGACGCGCTCGGACGTGAAGATCAGTGCCGACACGCGGCAGCGCTTCCGGCAGCTGGTTCGAGAGACCGCCACGACCCAGGCCGCCGACGAGCCGGGCCTGATCGAGCGCGCGAAGGACTGGCTCGGCGGGCTCCTGAAGCGCGTGCCGCAGCGCGCCGCGCTGACCGAGCGGGACCGTTCGAGCCGGGACGCGATCCGCGCGTGGCTGCCCCAGGACATCGACCTCGTCGAGCACGAGGAGGTACGTCCGATGGAGGAAGAGCTGCCGCGTGCGCGCAGCACCTTCGTCCGCAGCGAGGACGTGCTCAAGACGGTGGTCACCGACATCAAGGGCGGCAGGATCCCGCAGATCTCCGAGGTGGCCGTGGCCGTCGACGACATGGTCGCGTCGATGATCGACAACCCCGACGCGCTGCTGTGGGTCGGCCGGCTGCGCGACGAGGACGTCAACACCTACAACCACGGCGTGAAGGTCGCGCTCTACATGATCGCCCTCGGCCGGCAGCTCGGCTTCCCCAGGAAGGAGATGGGCGAGCTCGGCCTGATCGGCATGCTGGCCGACGTCGGCAAGATCCGCCTGCCGCGCGCGCTGCTCGACAAGCCGGGGATGCTCACGCCATCCGAGTACGGCCTGATCAAGGAGCACGTGCGGCTCGGTCTCGACGCGCTGCGCGAAGCGGGTGGCCTGTCGGCCGAGGTCGAGCGGGGCATCGGGCAGCACCACGAGCGGCTCGACGGCAGCGGCTACCCCAGCGGCCTGAAGGGCGACGAGATCAGCCTCTTCGGCCGGATGGCCGCGATCGCCGACAGCTTCGCCGCGCTGATCACGCCGCGCGCCTACGCGAACCCGTCGGCACCGCAGGACGCGCTGATGAACCTCTACGAGTGGGCGGGGACCTCGTTCCACGAGCCGCTGGTCGAGCAGTTCGTCCAGGCCGTGGGCGTCTTCCCGGTCGGCAGCCTCGTCGAGCTCTCGAGCGGCGAGGTGGGTATCGTGGTCGCGCACAATCGCGTCCGCCGCCTGGAGCCGCGGGTGCTGGTGCTGACCTGGGCGGACAAGACCCCGCTCGCCCAGCCCGCGGAGCGTGACCTGCTGATGCAGACGGTCACCGGCAGCGATCGCCTGCGGATCATCCGCGGGCTGCCCTCGGGCGCCTACGGGCTGAAGCTGCGCGACTATTACCTCGAGGGCGTCGCGAAGGCCAATGGACTCCACAACTGACGCGAAGGCGGACGGCGGCACGGTGCGCCATCCGCGCCGGATGCGGATCGAGGCGCTCGAGCGGCACGCGCTCGAGCGGATGGAATCGGCCCCCACCCATCGGCCGGCGCTGCTCGCGGTGGGCCTGTCGCGAGGGGACCGGATGCGTGCGCTGCTGCGCCGCGCGGACACCTTCGAGCTGCTCGCCGAGGTGCTCGATCGCATCGAGGGGACGCTGCGGCCGGACGACCGCTATGCGGTGGTGTCGGTCGACGAGCTCTGGGTCTGGATCGCCGAGGCGCCCACCGAGGCGATCGCGCGTCTCGCGGCGAATGCGGTCTGCGGCGCGGTGTCCGGCTTCTACCCCGGCCGCTTCGACGACGGCACGCCGTGGAGCGTGCCGGTCGGCGCGTCGGTGGGCGGCGCCTGGGTCGACGCGCCGCTGAAGTCGTCGGGCGACCTGCTGCTGGCCGCCGGCCGTGCGTTCTCCGAGGCCCGCGCCGCCGAGGACAGCATCGTCATCGTGCCCGCGAGCGACGACTCGCGGCACTCGCGCTCGCGGCTCGAGGCACGCGTGCGCGCCGCGCTCGCCGGCAACGAGCTCGAACTCTGGTACCAGCCGCAGGTGCGGATGCCCGGCGTGTCCTGCGAGGCCGTCGAGGGCCTGATCCGCTGGCCGAACCAGGGCGACGGACCGGCGGTGAGCCCGTTCACGCTGGTGCAGGTCTGCGAGGAGAGCGGGCTGATCGGCGACCTCACCCGGTTCAACCTGAACACCGCGCTGCGCAACCTGTCGAGCTGGGGCGCACAGGGCCTCGAACTGCAGGTCAGCCTGAACCTGTCGGCCCGCACGCTCGAGGACACCAGCTTCCCCGCGCTCGTCGCGCAGGCGTGCGACATGTGGGGCGTGCCCCCCGGCCGGCTGCTGTTCGAGCTGACCGAGAGCTCGATCGCGCGCAACGAGAAGACCTCGGCCGAGTTCATGCACCGGCTGCGCGCCCTCGGCTGCGAGCTCGCGATCGACGACTTCGGCACCGGCTACTCGTCGTTCTCGTACCTGCGCAGCTTCCCGGTCAACGAACTGAAGATCGACCGCGCCTTCATCCGCGAGGTCACGATGCAGGCGGCCGACCAGCGGATCGTGAAGGCGCTGATCGAGGTCGCGCACGCGTTCGGGCTGCGCGCGCTCGCCGAGGGCGTCGAGGATGCCGACACGGTCGCGCTCCTGTCGACGCTCGGCATCGACGCGATCCAGGGCTGGCACTTCGCGAAGGCGATGCCCGCGGCCGAGCTGCCGACGTGGCTGCGCCGCTTCAAGGCGAAGGCGCGCGGCGTCGACGAAACGATCGCGACGGCGTGACCACCGCGTCGAGCGGCCGGTCGGTCGGCAGCGGCTCGAACCCGTCGATCAGCGCGTCGTCCCAGGCCACGCCCACCGCGCGCGGCGGCGATCCGCCATCGGTATCGAGCACGGCGAGGCTCCGGTCGTAGAAGCCGCCGCCGTAGCCCAGCCGATCGGCGTCGGCGGTGAAGCCCACGCAGGGCACGACGAGCACCGTGGGTCGCAGCACCACTTCCACCGCCGGCCGCGGGATGCCCCAGACACCGCGCTCCATCGGCGCCTCCGGGGTCCAGTCGAGAAAGCGCATCGGCGCGCGCGGCGCATCGACCACCGGCAACGCGAGGCGCGCGCCGGCCCGCAGCCATCGCTCGGGCAGCGGGTCCAGCGAGGGCTCGCCGCGGATCGGCCAGTAGAGCGCGACCACCTCGCCCGAGAGGTCCCCGAGCAACGCGTCGAGGCGCTCGACGAGGGCCTCGTTCGCCGCGCGTCGTCCGGGCTCCGTCGACCGTCGGCGTGCGTCGAGCAGCGCCTGCCGCAGCGCCGTCCTCGCCGGATCGGGGCCCGGGTCGCGTGCTATCCTCGATTCGTCCTGTCGGTCCGTCATGATCGTCCGCGGGTCCTCCTCCACGCAGTCCATCGCATGAAGTCGCCAGCTGCTTCCCGACGCCTCGGACGACTGCTGCCCGCGATCATTGTAGGCGCGCTCGCCGCGGCGCCCGTCGCGCCCGCGAGCTCGGCATCCCCGAACGCCCCTGCGCCCAAGGCTGTCGCGAAGGCCCAGGCCGCGAAGCCCGCGCCGGCGCCGCAGCCGGCCCGCGCGGCCGAGCCGTCCGGCGCCGACGAGGCGTTCCTGCAGGCACGCGCGGCCGCGACCCGCGGCGACGTGGCGCGCCTCGAGCAGCTCGCGCAGCAGGTGCCTGCGTCGCATCCGCTCGCCGGCCACGTCGACTACTGGCGGCTGCGCGCGCAGCTCGCCGATGCGCGCGGCGACGCACCGGGTCCGGTGGACGCCGACGCGCGTGCCTTCGTCGCGCGGCACGCCGGCTCGCTGGTCGGCGATCTCGCGAGGCGCGACTGGCTGATGTCGCTCGGCCGCAGGCAGGTGTGGGGCACCTTCGACGAGGTGCTGCCCGGGCTGGTGGCGCGCGACGACCTCGCGATCCGCTGCCTCGCGCTGCAGTCTCGCGCCGCCGGCAACGAGTCGGTGATCGGCGAGGCCCGCGAGCTGCTGATGCAGCCGCGCGAGCTGCCCGATGCCTGCAACGCGCTGCTCGGTACGCTGGTCGCAGCCGGTCAGGCCGGCGCGAACGACCTCTGGTGGCGGCTCGAGGCCGCGCTCGAGTCGGGCTCGGCCTCGGCCGTGCGCAGGGCCGCGATCGCCGCCGCGCCGCGGCTCGAGCCCAGGCAGCTCGAGCTCGCGCTCACGAAGCCCGCGGCCGCGCTGGAAGGCGTGCCCCCGCGCGAGCAGGCGGTGATCGCGCTGGCCCTGCTCGCGCGCAGCGATCCGGCCGAGGCGGCCGAGCGGCTCGCCGACGCCGGACCGAGGCTGCGTCCTGCCGACCGGGCGTTCGCCTGGTCGCAGGTGGCCGCCGGCGGCATGCGTCGGCTGCTGCCCGACTCGCACGCGTGGGCGCAGCAGGCGAAGGGCGCGCGTGCCGGCGACGAGACGCTCGCATGGATGACCCGCGCCGCGCTGCGCGCGCGTGACTGGCCCGCGGTGCGCGCCACCATCGAGCGCATGAGCGCGGCGGGACGCGCCGACCCCACCTGGACCTACTGGCTGGGCCGCGCGCTGCAGGCCGAGACGGGGAAGCCCGAGTCGCAGCACCAGGCGCGTGTGCTGTTCACCTCGATCGCCGGCCGCGCGGACTTCTATTCGCAGCTCGCGGCCGAGGAGCTCGGCGAGCGTGTCGTCGTCCCGGAGGCTGCCGCCCCGCCCACCGACTCCGAGCTCGCCGACGCACGCTCGAACCCCGCGTTCGCGCGCGCGCTGAAGTTCTACGAGCTGGGCCTGCGCGTCGAGGGCAACCGCGAGTGGAACTTCGCGGTCCGCGGCATGGGCGACCGGCAGCTGATCGCCGCGGCCGAGCATGCCCGCCGCATCGGCCTGCTCGACCGCACGGTGAACGCGGCCGACCGCACGAAGGCCGAACACGACTACGCGCTGCGCTTCCCCTCGCCCTTCGCCGAACGGCTCAAGCCGATCGCCCGCGCGCAGGGTCTGGACCCCGCCTGGGTCTACGGGCTGATCCGCCAGGAATCGCGCTTCGTGCAGGACGCGCGCTCGCCGGTCGGCGCCTCGGGCCTGATGCAGATCATGCCGGCCACCGCGCGCTGGATCGCGAAGAAGATGGGGGTGCAGGACTTCACGCCCGGCCGGATCAACGAGCTCGAGACGAACCTGCAGTTCGGCAGCTTCTACCTGAAGACGGTGTTCGACGACCTCGACCGTTCGCCGGTGCTCGCGTCGGCCGCCTACAACGCCGGCCCCGGCCGGCCGCGCGCGTGGCGCGGCACGCTGACCCGGCCGGTGGAGGGCGCGATCTTCGCCGAGATCGTCCCGTTCAACGAGACCCGCGGCTACGTGAAGCACGTGTTGTCGAACACCGCGTGGTATGCGGCGCTCTTCACCGGCGAGCCGCAGTCGCTGAAGTCGATGCTGGGCGAGATCCAGCCGGGCCCGACCGTCGCGCCGACCGCCTCGCCCGGCGGAGACTGACCTCCCGACGCGGCCTCCGGGATCCGGCCGTCGCGACCGCGCTTCGCGATACGATGGGCGTGCGGGGCCTCCGGGTCCCGGCTGCCCCCCTCCTTCACCCTGCCGCCTGCATCGCGGCCTCGTCCATGCTCCATTCGCGCATCCTCGTCGTCGGCGGCTCGGGCTTCATCGGCACCCATGTGGTGTCCCGGCTGTCGGCGCAGGGCCGTCATGTCGTCGTGCCGACGCGCCATCGCGAGCGCGCCCGCCACCTGATCCTGCTGCCGACCGTCGACGTCGTGGAGGCGAACGCCCTCGATCCGAAGTCGATGGCCGGGCTCGTGGCCGGCTGCGACGCCGTGATCAACCTCGTGGGCGTGCTGCACGGCCGCGCGGGCACGGGCGACGATCGCTGGGGGCCGGACTTCGGCCGCGCACACGTCGACCTGCCGGCGGCGATCGTCGACGCGTGCCGGGCCCGGAAGGTGGACCGGCTGCTTCACGTCAGCGCGCTCGGGGTCACGGACGGCGGCAAGAACACGCTGCCGTCGCGCTACCTGCGCTCGAAGGCCGCCGGCGAGGAGAAGGTACGTCAGGCACGCGACCTCGCTTGGACGATCCTGCGCCCATCGGTGGTGTTCGGCGCCGAAGACCGCTTCCTGAACCTGTTCGCGCGGATCCAGCGGGTGCTGCCGCTGCTGCTGCTCGCCAAGCCCGAGGCGCGCTTCCAGCCCGTCTGGGTCGGCGACGTCGCCCAGGCGATCGTCAACGTGCTCGACTCGCCGGCCACCTCGGGCAAGACCTACGCGCTCGCCGGTCCGGAGGTGCTCACGCTGCGCCAGCTGGTGCAGCTCGCCGGCACCTGGAGCGGCCACCCGCGGCCCATCGTCGCGCTGCCGGCCGGTCTCGCGCGGATGATGGCGTTCCTCATGGAGCACGCGCCCGGCGAACCGCTGATGACGCGCGACAACCTCGACTCGATGACGCTCGACAACGTCAGCGCGCGCCCGGCCGATCCGGACCTCGGCATCGCGCCGGCCTCCCTGCGCGCGATGGGTCCGACGCTCTACGGCCCCGCCGTCGAGCGGCGCTACGACGGCTGGCGCGCGCACGCGCGGCGCTGAGCGTGGCCACCGCCGCGCCGCCGGCCGATCGGCTCGACTGCTACGAGGTCGGCGGCGCGGTCCGCGACGCGCTGCTCGGCCTGCCGGTCCACGACCGCGACTGGGTCGTCGTCGGGGCCACCCCGGAACGCATGGTCGAGCTCGGCTTCCGGCCGGTCGGCCGCGACTTCCCGGTGTTCCTGCATCCGCTGACGCACGAGGAATTCGCGCTCGCGCGCACCGAGCGCAAGAGCGGCCGCGGCTATCGCGGATTCGTCGTGCACTGCGCGCCCGAGGTCACGCTCGAGGAGGACCTGCATCGGCGCGACCTGACGATCAACGCGATGGCGCGCGCGCCCGACGGCACGCTGGTCGATCCGTGGGGCGGCGAGCGCGACCTGCGGACGCGGGTGCTGCGTCACGTGAGCGACGCCTTCGCCGAGGACCCGGTGCGGATCCTTCGGACGGCGCGCTTCGCCGCGCGCTTCGCCGCGTTCTCGGTCGCGCCCGAGACGCTCGCGCTGATGCGCCGGATGGTCGACGACGGCGAGGTCGACGCGCTGGTGCCCGAGCGGGTCTGGCAGGAGGTCTCGCGCGGGCTGGGCGAACGGCACCCTTCGCGCATGCTCGCGGTGCTGCGCGACTGCGGGGCGCTGGCGCGCCTCGAGCCCGAGCTCGACGCGGCGATCCGCGGCGCGCCCGCGGCCGGACGCGTCGTCGACGCGGCGGCCGCGGCCGGCGACCCGCCCGACGTGCGCTTCGCGGCGTTGGTGCTCGAACCGGGCGACGCCGCGCCGACGGCCGAGGCCGCGCCGGTGTCCGACGACGCCGCGGCCGAGCGCGCGCGCCGGATCGCCCGCCGCCTGAAGGCGCCGAACGACGCCCGCGACCTCGCCGTGCTCGCGGCGCGCGAGCGTCGCGTGGTGGCCCGCGGCGCGACACTCGATGCCGACGCGATCGGCTCGCTCATCGAGCGCTGCGACGCGCTGCGAAAGCCCATGCGTTTCGCAGGGATGCTGCGCGCCTGCGACGCCGCACGCCTCGACGCCGGACCGCTCGCCGACGACGCGCGACTGCGGGGCGCGCTCGCCGCGGCCCGCGCGGTCGATGCCGGCGAGGTCGCCGCGCGCGCCGCGTCGGAGGGCGGTCCGGCGGCGATCGCCGCTGCGCTGCGTGCCGCACGCGTCGACGCGATCGCCGCGTCCCTGCGCATCGGCTGATCTCGCGCTCGAACGCACACGAACTCACTGTCACGCACCCACGCGCACGACGGATCGCCGTGCGCGCACTCACCGGACCCGCCGGACGGGCGCGACCGTCGACGGCTTCGGCGATGAACCGCGCCCGACTCGGCCCGTCGCCGGATCGCGGCCGCCGCGGATCCCGCGCCGCATGGACCGTCTTCCCATTTGACCGATCCGGACTCGCGTGGCCCCTGTCCGCCCGGATCACAGCCACGGCCTCGACGCTGGTCATCGACACGATTCCATGATGAAGTGTGGCGACAACTACACGCGGGTCCTCTGCTCTGATGACCATCGGCCCCGATTGGCAGGGTGCCTATCTGCTCGCGACGCTGATCGCGCTCTTCGCGCTCGCCGCGCTGACCGGTGTCGGCCTGAGCGCGGGGCGGGGTGCGCTCGGTCGCGCGCTCGCGACGATCGCGGCGGTCGCCGGCGGCTGGACCGCGGCGACGTTCGCGCTCGCGCTGTCGTCGCCGGCCGCCGGCCCGCTGTGGCTGAACGTCAAGTACCTGTTCGTCGCGTTCACGCCGGTCGCCCTTGCGTGGTTCGTGCTCGAGTTCACCGGAGCGCTGCCCGGCCGGCGCGGCCTCGCCGTCGCGGCGCTGTGCGCGTGGCCGGCGCTGCGGATCGGCCTGCTCTGGACCGATGCCGAGCGCGGCTGGCTGATCCGCGAGGTGACGTTCACGCGGACCGGCGCGCTGACCCACGTCGATCACATGGTCTACGGGCCGCTGCATCCCGTCGCGGTCACGTTCGGCTACACGGTGCTCGGCGCGAGCGTGATCGGCGTGCTGATGTGGGCCGCACGCGCGGGCCCGCTGGCGCGGCGCCAGGGCGTCGCGATCGCGGGCGCGGCCGCGGCGCCCGCGCTCGCCACCGTCCTGTTCCTGCTGGGCATCACGCCCGCGTGGATGGATCCGATGCCGCTCGGCGTCGCGATCACCGGGGCGCTGATCGGCTGGGCGGTCCTGAAGCACCGCCTGCTCGACCTCGCGCCCGTCGCGCGCGACGCCGTGCTCGACGCGATCGAGGACGGCGTGCTCGCGACCGACCCGGACGGCCGCGTCGTGGACCTGAACCGCGCGATGGCGGGCCTGCTCGGCGTCGCGCAGCGCGACGCGCTCGGCCGGCCGGTGGCGCCGCTGCTCGCGCGCCTCGGCGACGCGGGCGCGGCGCTGTCGGGCGACTCGCCGGTGCCCTTCGCGACGCTCGAAGGTCGCCACTTCGCGGTCCGGGTCGTGCCGCTGCGGGCTCGGCCCGACGCGCCCGCGGGCCGGCTGCTGATGCTGCACGACCTGACCGAGCGCGTGCGCGCCGAGGACGAGCGCGAGCAGCTGATCACCGAGCTGCGGCTCGCGCTCGGGCAGGTCCGCACGCTCAGCGGCCTGCTGCCCGTCTGCGCGGGCTGCAAGTCGATCCGCGACACCGTCGGCAGCTGGCGGCCGGCCGACGAATACCTGCGCGAGCACGCGGGCGCGACCGTCTCGCACGCGATGTGCCCCGACTGCACGGTGCGCCTCTACCCGGCGTCATACCGCGAGACGCGTCATGTCTGACACGGTGCGCGCGCGGGTGCTGGTCGTCGAGGACGACCGGATGGTGGCCTGGATCGTCGAGCAGGTGCTCCAGGGCATCGGCTGCGAGGTCGAGCATGCCTCCGACGGCCTGGAGGCGATCGAGCGGCTGCACGCCGACGCGTCGCGCTTCGCGCTCGCGATCGTCGACCTGGTGCTGCCGCGCGCCGACGGCGCGACCGTGCTGGCGGCGGTGCGGCGGCTGCGGCCCTCGCTGCCGGTGCTGATGACCAGCGGCCACGACGAGGCCTACGTCCGCGGCCGGATCGGTGACGTGCCGATCGCCGGCTTCGTGCCCAAGCCGTGGCAGCCCGAGACGCTCGAGGCGGCGGTGCGTTCGGCGATCGGGCAGGCGCTCACCTGAAGGTCAGGCGCACCGCCTCGGCCACGCAGGCCGGCTTGTCCGAGCCCTCGATCTCGATCGTCACCCGGATCACCAGCTGCAGACCCGGCCGGCCGCCGGGGCCGTCGTCGACCGCCGTGCACGACTGCAGCACGAAGCGCGCGCGCACCCGGCTGCCCACGCGGACCGGCGACGGGAACCGGACCTTGTTGAGTCCGTAGTTGATCGACATGGTCTCGTCGTCGATCGCGAGGTTGCGCTGCGAGAAGCCGGCGACCAGCGACAGCGTCAGGTAGCCGTGCGCGATCGTCGCGCCGAACGGGCCCTTGGCCGCACGCTCGGCATCGACGTGGATCCACTGATGGTCGTCGGTGGCGTCGGCGAAGCGGTCGATCCGGTCCTGCGTGATCTCGAGCCAGTCGGTGAGCGCGAGCTCCTGGCCGACGAGTGCGGGGAACTGCGCATGCGTGTAGTGCTTCATGGTCGGGTCTCCTCCGTTTCGATCCTTCTGAGCGCGAAGGCTACAGCAGCCGCGCAACCAGCGCCGCCGCCAGCGACAGCAGGATCGTCGAGGTCAGCGGGATCGACCACTCGCGGCCGAACAGCCGGAAGTTGAAGTCGCCCGGCAGCCGGCCGATGCCGAGCTTGCGCAGCAGGGGCATCGCGCCCGAGAACAGGACGAGCGCGATCACGGTCGCGATGAACCACTTCACAGCGCGCCGCTCCGGTCGCCGCGCACGAAGCCGAGCGCGGGTCCGGGCACGCCGCGGCCGAACGCGATCGCCTTGAAGAGCTCGCCCATCTCGGCCTCCGACAGCAGCGTCTGCACCGCACCGAGCGTGCGCGCCGCGGCCGGGTCGCGCGCGCCGTCGGGCACCGCGCGCGCGAGTCGCTCGAGCAGCCCGCAGTTGACGAGGAAGCGCGCCTGCGACGTGTAGCCCAGCAGCTCGAGCCCCTCGCGCGCCGCCACCCGCGCCACCGCGGTGAAGTCGACGTGCGCGGTCACGTCCTGCAGCCCCGGCCAGCGCAGCACGTCGGCGTGCGCGTGCTGGCGGTGGTGCGCCATCAGCGTGCCGCCGTCGCGCTGCGGGTGGTAGAGCTCGCGCGCGGGGAAGCCGTAGTCGACGAGCAGCATCGCGCCGCGACGGAGCGCGCGTCCGACCGTCGCGACCCAGGCGGCGGCCTGCTCTCCGAGCTCGGAGCGGTAGCGGCCCGGGCCGAGCAGCGCGAACGGATCGGCGGCATCGGCGCCGGCCGCGCGCAGCGCGCAGGCCACCGCCTCGCGCAGCGCCGCGTCGGCCGGGCGCGCGGCCCAGCGCACGCCGCCCGCGCCGTCGTCCTCGACGCCGAGCTCGGCGAGCGCGCCGTCCGCGTGCTCGAAGACCCGTACCGGCATCGCATCCAGCACCTCGTTGCCGAGCACCACGCCGTCGATCGCCTCGGGCAGCGCATCGAGCCACTCGACCGTGTCGAGCGCGTGCGGCACGAGCCGCGCGAGGGTCTCGCGCTGGCGGGCGCGCAGCGGGCCCGAGACCTCGACGATCGCATAGCGCCGCACCGGGGTGCCGGCCTCGGCGAGCGCCGCGAGCACGCCGGCGGCGAGTCGCCCCGTGCCGGCGCCGAACTCCACCACCTCCGGCTCGCAGTGAGCGAACCACTCCGACACCTGGGCCGCGACGCAGGCCGCGAACAGCGGCGACAGCTCGGGCGCGGTGACGAAATCGCCTTCTGCGCCGAACGGACGCACCGGTCCGCTGTAGTAGCCCAGGGCCGGCTCGTAGAGCGCGCGGGCCATCCATGCATCGAAGGGCAGCCAGCCGCCGGCCTCGCGGATCGACGTCGCGATGCGGGCCGCGAGCGCCGCGCTGTGCGCGAGGGCGTCGGGTCCGGGCGCGGGCATCGTCATGCGGTCGATTCTCGCACGGCGGTCCGGGCGGTCCGGCCGCCCCCGGACCCGCGGGTACACTTCGGGGCGCCATGACCGAGCTCCCGCCCGTGCCCCCCGTCGCCCTCGTCACCGGCGCCGCCCGCCGCCTCGGCCGCGAGATCGCGCTCGCGCTCGCGCGCGCCGGATGGGACGTCGGCGTGCACTTCGGGACCTCGCGCGACGAGGCGCTCGCCACCGTCGCCGACGTCGAGGCGCTCGGCCGCCGCGCGGTCGCGCTGCAGGCACGCCTGGAGGACGAGACCGAGACCGCCGCGCTGCTGCCCGCGCTGGAGGCCGCGCTGGGTCCCGTGGGCGCGGTGGTCAACAGCGCGTCGCGCTTCGAGCTCGACACCGCAGCCGACTTCTCCTACGGCGGCTTCGTCGCGCACGCGCTGCCCAACCTCGCCGCGCCGGTGCTGCTGGCGCGCGAGCTGCACCGGCGGCTGCCCGACGGCGCCGAGGGCGTCGTCGTGAACCTGCTCGACCAGAAGCTGTGGGCGCCGAACCCCGACTTCCTGTCCTACAGCCTCGCGAAGGCCGGCCTGCAGTACGCCACGACGATGCTCGCCCAGGCGCTCGCCCCGCGCGTGCGCGTCGTGGGCGTCGCCCCCGGCCTCACGCTGCCCAGCTACCTGCAGGACGACGCCGGATTCGAGCGCGCGCACCGCGAGCACTCGCCGCTCGGCCGCTCGAGCACCGCAGCCGACGTCGCCGCCTCGGTGGTCTTCGCCTGCACCAACCGCTCGCTCACCGGCTCGACCATCCTGTGCGACGGCGGCCAGCACCTGCGGCCGCTGCCCCGCGACGTGAGCCTCCTGCCGCCCGAGGGCGCCTGACCATGGATACCCAGACGATCTTCGTCCGCGGCCTGCGCATCGACGCGAACATCGGCGTGCACGCGCACGAGAAGGGTCGCACGCAGCCGCTGAAGCTCGACGCCGAGCTGCAGATCGCCGACGCCCGCTTCCATCCGTCGCGCGACCGGCTCGACGAGGTCTTCGACTACCAGACCATCCGCGCCGCGATGATCGAGGTCGTCCGCGACGGCCACATCCACCTGCTCGAGACGCTGGCCGACCGCGTCGCCGCGCGGCTGCTCGCGATGCCCGACGTCCAGGCCGTCCGCGTGCGCGTCCACAAGTACACCGCCTTCGAGGACGTCGAGGAAGTCGGCGTCGAGCTCTACCGCAGGAACCCGGCATGACCGCCACCGCCGAGACCCCGCCCCTCACGCGCGCCGAGCAGAAGCTCGAGTTCGAGCGCAACAAGCTGCACAAGCGCCTGTGCCGCCAGGTCGGCCAGGCGATCGGCGACTTCCGGATGATCGAGCCGAACGACCGCGTGATGGTCTGCATGTCCGGCGGCAAGGACAGCTACGCGATGCTCGACCTGCTGCGCACGCTGCGCGAGCGCGCACCGATCCCGTTCGAGCTGATCGCGGTCAACCTCGACCAGAAGCAGCCCGGCTTCCCCGAGCACGTGCTGCCCGACTACCTGCGCTCGACCGGTGTGCCCTTCCGCATCGAGGAGCAGGACACCTACTCGATCGTCAAGCGCGTGATCCCCGAGGGCCGGACGATGTGCTCGCTGTGCTCGCGGCTGCGCCGCGGCATCCTCTACCGCGTGGCCGACGAGCTGGGCGCGACCAGGATCGCGCTCGGCCACCATCGCGACGACATCCTGCAGACCTTCTTCCTGAACCTCTTCCACGGCGGCAAGCTCAAGGGCATGCCGCCGAAGCTCGTCTCCGACGACGGCCGCCACGTGGTGATCCGCCCGCTCGCCTACGTGAGGGAGACGGACCTGGAGGCCTACGCCGACTGGCGCGCGTTCCCGATCATCCCGTGCACGCTGTGCGGTTCGCAGGAGAACCTGAAGCGCGTCGAGGCGAAGCGGATGCTGCGCGACTGGGAGAAGCGCTTCCCCGGCCGCGTCGACAGCATCTTCTCCGCGCTGTCGCGCGTCGTGCCCTCGCACCTGATGGACCGCGACGCGTTCGACTTCGCGACCCTCGCGGCCACCGGCGTGCCGGACGCCGACGGCGACATCGCGTTCGACGTCGACCCGGTGTTCGAGGCCGCGCCCGCGGCACCGGCGGGCGCCGCGATCGACGCGGGTTCGATCCCTGTCCGCCGCCGGACCGACGCGACGACCGACGCCGACGGCGCCTGACGCGCCCGTCCGCCGCACGCGGCGCCCGGCGGTGCCGCGTGCCGGTCGGGCGCCCTGCCGCGCCGCGCCCACCCCGCCCACCTCGCGAGCCCCGAATGACCGCACCGACCCCGTCCCCCCGCGCCGCCGCCGTCCTCGCCGAGCTGCGCGCCGCGCTCGATCCCACCGTGCTCGAGATCGGCCCGATCGACGAACGCCACCTGCGCGACTGGAACGTCCCCGCGAAGCCCGGGACCGCGCCCGTCGCGCTGGTCCGCGCCCGCACGACCGAGGACGTCGCGGCCGTCCTGCGGATCTGCGACGCCCACCGCCACCCGGTCGTGCCGCAGGCGGGCCTGACCGGCCTCACCGGCGGCGCCACGCCGATGGACGACTGCGTGGTGCTGTCGCTGGAGCGGATGGCCGCGATCGAGGCGCTGGACGCCGACGGCTCGACGATCACCGTGCAGGCCGGCGTCACGCTGCAGGGCGTGCAGGAGGCGGCCGACGCGGCCGGCTTCCTGTTCCCGCTCGACATCGGCGCACGCGGCTCGTGCCGCGTGGGCGGCAACGCGTCGACCAACGCCGGCGGCAACCGCGTGCTGCGCTACGGGATGATGCGCGACCTGGTGCTCGGCCTGGAGGCGGTGCTGCCCGACGGCACGGTGGTCAGCGCGATGAACACCATGCTGAAGAACAACGCGGGCTACGACCTGAAGCAGCTGTTCCTCGGCAGCGAGGGCACGCTCGGCGTGATCACGCGGCTCGTGCTGCGCCTGTACCCGAAGCCGCGCAGCGTCTCGACCGCGCTGGTCGCGCTGCCCGACTACGACGCGGTGCTGCGGCTGCTGCGGATCGCGCGCGAGCGGCTGGGCCCGACGCTGGCGGCCTTCGAGGCGATGTGGCCCGACTTCTACGCGTTCGCGAACGCCCAGCTGCCCGCCGCCCCGCCACTGCCGCAGGACGGCACGATCCACGTGCTCGTCGAGACGATGGGCACAGACCCGGAGCGCGACGACGCGCTCTTCGAGGCCACGATCGCCGCCACGCTCGAGGACGGCTGCGCCGCCGACGCGGTGATCGCGCAGTCCGAGGCGCAGCGCCGCGCGATCTGGGCGATCCGCGACGCCTCGAGCGAGCTGAAGCGCGCGTTCTCGCCGCACGTCGACTACGACGTCAGCCTGCCGATCGGCCGCATCGGCGCCTTCGTCCCCGAGTGCGTCGCGCGGCTGCGCGCCGCCTGGCCCGACGGCGGCATCGTGAACTTCGGCCACGTCGCCGACAGCAACCTGCACGTGAGCGTGCAGGTCCGCGACGGCGTGTTCACCAAGGCGCAGGCCGACGCGATCCTCTACGGCTGCGTGGCCGAGTGGCAGGGCTCGGTCTCGGCCGAGCACGGCATCGGGCTGCTGAAGAAGGCGTATCTCGGGCACTCGCGCAGCGAGGCCGAGATCGCGCTGATGAAGCGGCTGAAGGCGGCGCTGGACCCGAACGGGATCCTGAATCCGGGCAAGGTGTTCTGACGCGCAATCGGCAGGCTGCCGCTCAGCCCGCCTCCGGCCACGCAGCCCGCAGCCGCCCCACCAGCGCCCGAGCCGCCTGCGGCAGCGACTCCATGTCGCGCACCACCACGCTGATCAGCGGGTGCGCCCAGGGCTCGTCGAGCGGCACGAAGCGCAGCCGGTAGAGCGGCCCGTGGGTGGGTGCGAGGAACGACGGCCCGACGCCGATGCCCATCCCCGTGCCGATCATCCGGCAGACGCTCTCGAAGCCCATCGCGCGGATCCGCGTGCGCTTGACCGCGCCGGCCTGCGCGGCGGCCGCATCCAGCAGCGTGGAGAGCGCGCTGCCGTAGGTCAGGTCGACCTGGTCGTAGGCCAGCGTCTGCGCATAGCGCACCGTCTCGTGCCGGGCGAGCGGATGCCCCTCGGGTACCACCGCGCACAGGTCGTAGCGGTGGTACGGGAAGACCTGCAGCTCGTGCCGGACGATGTCGGGCGCCACGCCCACGTCGGCATGCCCCTCGGCCACCTGCCGGAACACCTCGGGCGTGTCCTGCTCGACCAGGTCGAGCTTCACGCCCTCGTGCTCGCGCATGAAGCCCTGCAGCAGCGCGGGCAGTCCCGCGGCCAGCGACGACGCGCTCGCGCGCACCCGCACGTGGCCCCGCACGCCCGCGCGGTACTCGGACATCTCGAGGTCCATCCGCTCGATCGTGCGCAGCAGCAGCCGCGCGTGGTGGACCAGCGCGTCGCCCGCGGGCGTGGGCCGCACGCCCCGCGCGCCACGCTCCACCAGCGTCACCTCGAACATCGCCTCCAGCTCGGCCAGCCGCCGGCTGACCGCCGAGGGCACGATGTGCTCGCGGGCGGCGGCGCGCGCGATGCTGCCCTCCTCGACGATCGCGAGGAACAGCCGGGCCGAGACGGGATCGATGCGGTGCATGGCGCGGGCCCGTGACGAACGAGCCATCTCGAAACGAGAGGGGGGAGGTCCCGATCGATCGCTTGCCGGCGAACCCGGTCGGCGCGACGATCATTGCTGGAAACGCCTGAATCATAGCGCTCGCGAGCCCTCCGGGGCATGAGACGAGCCATCGACGAACGAGATGACGGACCCGCCGGTGCGGCGCCCTGGGGCGCCCGCCTGCGGACCTCACGGCGACACGCCGCGGCCCCGGCCGCGTCGGCGCCCACCGGGAGAACCTGCATGACCCCTACCCGTTCCGGCTCGCCGCGGATGGCGCGCGCCCCCTCCGACCGCCGCGTCACCGTGATCGAGGTCGGCACCCGCGACGGCCTGCAGATCGAGCCCACGCTCGTGCCCACCGCCCGCAAGATCGAGATCGTCAACGCGATCCTCGACTCGGGCATCCGCGAGATCGAGGTCACCTCGTTCGTGTCGCCCAAGGCGGTGCCGCAGATGGCCGACGCCGCCGAGGTGCTGGCCGGCGTGCGCAAGCGCGCCGACACGTACCTCATGGCGCTGATCCCGAACGTGAAGGCGGCCGACCGCGCCGCCGACACGCCGCTCGACGGCGGCGTGCTGCTGGTCTCGGCCTCCGAGACCCACAACCGCAAGAACCTGAACCGCGAGATCGCCGCCTCGCTCGCCGGCATGGATGCGACCGCCGACCGGCTGCGCGGCGCCGGCAAGGACGTGCTCGGCGCGATCGCGGTCGCCTTCGGCTGCCCGTTCGAGGGCGACGTGCCCGTCGAGCGCGTCGTCTCGATCGCGAAGGCCTATGCCGACCTCGGCGTCGACCACGTCACGCTCGGCGACACCACCGGCATGGCCACGCCGTCGAACGTCCGCGCGCTGCTGCGCGGGCTGAAGGACGCGCTGCCGCAGGTCGAGTTCGTGCTCCACCTGCACAACACCCGCGGCGTCGGGCTGGCCAACGTGCTGGTCGGCCTCGACGAAGGCGTGCGCCGCTTCGACTCGTGCATCGGCGGGCTCGGCGGCTGCCCGTTCGCGCCCGGCGCCACCGGCAACATCTGCACCGAGGACCTGGTCTACCTGCTGCAGGAGAGCGGCTGGGACACCGGCATCGACCTCGAGAAGTCGATCGGCGTCGCGCGGATGACCGAGGAGGCGGTCGGCCACCCGCTGGTCGGCCAGGTGATGCGCGCGGGCCCGCGGCTGAAGCTGCATGCGGTCGACGCGGTGCGTACCGCGCAGGGATGAGCGGCCGTCCGATGCAGCCCCCCCCGATGCAGCAGCCGCTGGACGGCATCCGCGTCGTCGACCTGACGCGGATCCTGTCCGGCCCGTTCTGCACGATGCTGCTCGGCGACATGGGGGCCGACGTCGTGAAGGTCGAGGACCCGAAGGAGGGCGACGCGATCCGGCACATCGGCGCCGGCAAGGAGGGGCTCTCCTGGTACTTCGCGTCGTTCAACCGGAACAAGCGCTCGATCGTGCTCGACCTGCGCTCGGCCGAGGGCCGCGACGCGCTCGCCGCGCTGATCGCGCGCGCCGACGTGCTGGTCGAGAACTACCGGCCCGGCGTGCTCGCCGAGATGGGCTTCGACGCGGCCCGGCTCGACGCGCTGAATCCGCGCCTCGTGGTCGCGTCGATCAACGGCTACGGCTCGGACGGCCCCTACGTCGACCGTCCGGCGTTCGACTTCGTGATCCAGGCGATGAGCGGGTTCATGAGCGTCAACGGCGAGAAGGACGGCCCGGCGCTGCGCAGCGGCCTGCCGATCACCGACCTCGTGGCCGGCCTCTACGCGGCCTTCGGCGTCGTCAACGCGCTGCGCGCGCGGGACCTGAACGGCGTCGGCCAGCGGGTCGAGGCGCCGATGATGTTCGGCATCCTGTCGATGTTCGCCTACCTCGCGTCGGACCACCTCGCCACCGGCGCGCTGCCGGAACGCGTGGGCAACGACCACCCGATCGCGTCGCCCTACGGCCTGTTCCGCTGCGCCGACGGCGACATCGCGATCGCGCCGAGCACCGACGCGATCCTGCGCAAGCTGCTCGCCGCGCTCGGACTCGAGCCCCTGCTCGCCGACCCGCGCTTCGCGACCAACACGCAGCGGATGAAGCACCGCGCCGCGATCAACGCCGAGATCGAGGCGAAGCTCGCCGCCGACCGCTGCGAGGCCTGGGTCCGGCGGCTCAACGCCGCGGGCGTGCCCTGCGGCGTCGTGCAGGACGTCGGCCAGGCGCTGTCCGACCCGCAGGTGCTGCACCAGGACATGGTCATGGACGTCCCGCACCCCGGCCACGGCACGGTGCGGATGCTCGGCTTCCCGGTGAAGCTGTCCGGCACGCCGTGCCGCGTGCGCCATCCCGCGCCCGACCACGGCGCGCACACCCGCGAGGTGCTCGCCGAGATCGGCTGGACGCGCCGCGCCGACGCAACCGCCCGCGAGGAGCGCACCGAATGAGCTTCACCGTCCCCCTGTCCGAGATCTCGTTCGTCGGCGAGGACCTGCAGCGCGCCGAGTGCGTGATGACCACGCGCTCGGGCGACCTGTTCATGCCCGACAAGCGCGGCGGCGTGAGCATCCTGCGCGCCGACGGCCGCCGGGAGCTCGTGCTCGCGAGGAACGCCCCCGAGGGCTTCCTGCCCAACGGCATCGCGCTGCTGCCCGACCGCAGCTGGCTGATCGCCAACCTCGGTCCCACCGGCGGCATGTACCACCTCGCGCCCGACGGCACGCTGACGCCGCGGCTGCTCGAGGTCGACGGCCGCACGCTGGAGCCCACCAACTTCGTGGGCATCGACCGCGAGGGCCGCACCTGGGTCACCGTCAGCACCCATCTCGTGCCGCGCGAGCCCGCGATGAGGAAGGGCTACGCCGACGGCTACATCGTGATGATCGATGCGCGTGGCGCGCGGGTGGTCGCCGAGGGCATCGGCTTCACGAACGAGGCGATCGTCGACCCCACCGGCCGCTGGCTCTACGTCAACGAGACCATCGCGCGCTGCACCAGCCGCTTCCCGATCCGCCACGACGGCTCGCTCGGCGAGCGCGAGGTCTTCGCGCAGTACGGCGCCGGCACCTGGCCCGACGGCTTCGCCTTCGATGCCGAGGGCGGCGTCTGGATCGTCAGCGTGGTCAGCAACCGCGTGATCCGCGCCACGCCCGACGGGAAGCAGCAGGTGATCGTCGAGGACGCGGACCCCGAGTGGCTCGCCGTCTGCGAGGACGCCTTCCAGAACGGCGGCTACAACCGCACGCACCTGGATTCCGGCGGCAAGCGCCCGCTCGGCAACCTGTCGGGCATCGGCTTCGGCGGGCCCGACCTGAGGACCGTCCATCTCGGCTCGCTGTTCGGCACGCGGCTCGCCACCTTCCGTTCTCCGATCGCCGGCGCAGAGCCGGTGCACTGGAGCTTCTGAAGCGCCCCGTCCCGTCACCACGCCCCCCCGCACACCGACCCCCACGGCAGCCGCAGAACGCCGCCCTTCCCAGGAGACACGAGATGAAACGCAGGCAGTTCACCGGCGCCGCGGGCGCCGCCCTCGCCGGTGCCGCGCTCGGCACGGTGCCGGTCGTCGCGCGCGCGCAGGCCCGCACGGTGAAGATGGCCACCATCGGCGCCACCGGCAGCCCCTGGCACACCGCGCTGCTGAAGTTCAAGGAGATCGTCGACCGCGATTCGAACGGCCGGTACGTCGTCTCGCTGCATCCGGACGGCCAGCTCGGCGACATCTCGCGGCTGCTGTCGCAGATGCAGCTCGGCACCGTGGAGTTCTCGTACTTCGGCGCGCCCTCGCTGTCCTTCGTGAAGGGCGGCGAGTTCATGAACGTCGCCTACACGCCGTACCTGTTCAAGTCGGCCGAATGGGCCGAGCGCGTGTTCAACAACGACGAGTTCCAGGGCTACTACGAGAAGGCCGCCGAGGTCTCGGGCGTGCGGATGTTCGGTGCCTGGGGCCAGCGCTCGCCGCGCGCGATCCAGAGCACCAAGGGTCCGATCATGAAGCCCGCCGACGTCAAGGGCCTGAAGCTGCGGGTGCCCGCGATCCCGCTGCTGAAGGCCACCTTCGAGCGGCTCGAGGCGCAGGTCACGCCGATGGGCATGCTCGAGATCTACAACGCGCTGTCGCGCGGCGCGATCGACGGCCAGGACAACGGCTTCGACCTGTCGGTGCCCGGCCGCTTCCACGAGGTGGCCAAGCACTGGTCGACGACGGACCACGCCTTCGAGCTGGTGGGCTTCTTCGTCGGCGAGCGCTTCTGGAAGTCGCTGCCGGCCGACGACCGCGCGCTGTTCGCGCGGGCCTCGAAGGAGGCGGGCGCGGTGACCACGGCGCTCACCCGGGACTTCGACCGCGACAGCGTCGACACGCTGAAGAAGGCCGGGGTGAACTACGTGGTGCCCGACCGCGACGCCTTCCGCGCGGCCGTCGCCGGCGTCGAGAAGGAGTTCGAGGGCAAGCTGTGGCCCGCGGGCCTGGTCGACCGGATCCGCAAGGCGCAGGGGTGACACCGGACGAGGGCTCCGGGGCGCGGACGCCGGCCGCGCCCCCGCTCGCACCGGTCCGCGCGCTGCACCGCGCGACCGCGTGGCTGCTGGTCGCCGCGCTGGTCGCGGTGCTGGGCTTCACCGTCGCGCAGGTGCTCGACCGCTACCTGCTCAAGAGCGCGTTCAACGCCCACGACCAGTACGCCCGCCTGTCGCTGGTGCTGCTCACCTTCGTCGGCATCGCCGCCGGCATCCGCGACCGCGTCAACGTCCGGATCGAGCTGGTCGGTCACCTGGGCACGCCGTCCGTGCGGCGC
The DNA here is from genome assembly GCA_046046245.1 of Pseudomonadota bacterium. Lineage (GTDB taxonomy): Bacteria > Pseudomonadota > Gammaproteobacteria > Burkholderiales > Burkholderiaceae_E > UBA4615. The sequence continues at coordinate 73,881 of JBJOKE010000030.1, forward strand.
TGGGCGGAGATCCTCCTCGACCTCGCCACGCTCGCGATGGCGGTGCTGCTCGTCGTCGTCGGCTGGCGGCTGCTGGAGATCGGCGAGTCGCAGCCGATCATGGGCACGCCGTTCACCTACCGGGCGATGTACGCGTCGCTGCTGATCGGCATGTCGCTGCTCGCCCTCTTCCTCGTGCTGCGCTTCGCGCAGCGCCTCTCCGGCGGCCGGCTGCGCACCGACGTCCCCACGGCCCGCGAATGATCGTCGCCCTCAGCGTCACCCTGTTCCTCGTCCTGCTGATGCTGGGCCTGGACGTCGGCTTCTCGATGCTGGTGGCCGCGCTGATCGGGCTGCTGCTGCACCCGTCGGGCGGCGTCGACCCGGCCATCGTGCCGCTGACCCTCGTCTCGGCGATCGACAGCGAGGCGCTGGTCGCCGTGCCCCTCTTCGTGCTGGCTGGCGAGATCATGAACCACGGCGGCCTGACGAAACGGCTGATCGACTGGTCGATGGCGATGGTCGGCCACTTCCGCGGCGCGCTGTCGCAGGCCGCGATGACCACCAACCTGGTGATGGCCGGCATCTCGGGCTCGGCGGTCTCGGACGCGACCGCCACCGGCGCGATCCTGATCCCGGCGATGAAGGACGACGGCTACAAGCCGGGCTACGCCGCCGCGGTGATCGCCGCCGGCGCGATGCTGGGGCCGATCATCCCGCCGTCGATCCCGATGCTGATCTACGCGATCCTGTCGAACCAGTCGATCGGCCGCCTGTTCCTGTCGGGCGTGGTGCCCGGTCTGCTGCTGTTCGCGGGCTTCTGCGTGATCTGCGCGATCGTCGCGCGCCGGCGCGGCTACGCGGCGCGGCCGCGCACCGCGTGGGCCGAGCGGCTGCGCACCACGCGCAGCGCGAGCTGGGCGCTGATGGTGCCGGTGCTGATCGTGGCGGGCATCCGCTCCGGGCTGATCACCGAGACCGAAGCCGCGGGCGTGATCTGCGTCTACGCGCTGGTCGTCGGCATGGCGATCTACCGCGACCTCGGCTGGCGCGAGCTCGGCGGCGTGTTCTTCGGCGCGGCGCGTACCTCGGGCGTGATCCTGTTCCTGCTCGCCGCGGCGGGTCCGTTCTCGTGGCTGATGAGCGAGTCGCACATCGCGCAGCGGATCGCCGCCTGGATCCTCGGGCTCTCCAAGGAGCCGCTGGTGATCCTGCTGGTGGTGAACGTGCTGCTGTTCCTGGTGGGGATGGTCTTCGAGCCGCTGCCGGCGCTGGTGATCTTCGTGCCGACGCTGCTGCCGATCCAGGCGCAGCTGGGCATCGACCCGATCCAGTTCGCGGCGATCGTGGTCATCAACCTGATGGTGGGCATGCTGCACCCGCCGGTCGGGCTGCTGGTGCTGATCACCGCGGCGATCGGCCGCTGCAGCCTGTGGTCGGTCGCCTGGGAGACGCTGCCCTTCCTGGCGTGGTCGCTGGCGGTGCTGGCGGCGATGTCGGTCTTCCCGGTCATCGCGACCGGGCTGCCGAACTGGGTGATGGGGCCCTGACGGGGCCGCGCCGCGCGGCCCCCCGCGGGATCACCAGCGGTACGAGACGCCCAGGGACAGCACCGGCAGGCCGACCATCTTGTCGGTCGTCTCGCGGATCGTCGCGAGCTCCTTGTCCAGCTCGGCCTGCGGGTCGCCGCCGGCGGCCGAGATCTTCGCGGCCAGGCTCGGCGACAGCGTGCCGGTGACCTTCGGCGAGCCGATCAGCACGCCGAGGTCGGCATGGAAGCCCCAGCCGCGCGCCGGCGTGTGGCCGAAGCCCAGGCCGACGTAGGGCATCGCCGTCGGATATTCCACCTTCGTGTCGTAGCGGTCGCCCGGACCGTAGGACACGGTGGTCGTGCCGATCGTGATCGAGCCGCCGGACGACGGCGCACCGAAGAACTGGCCGCTCGAGTTGCCGGCCGACAGGCCCGCGCTCAGCCGGAACACCCCCGACATCGGATGCCAGTCGAACAGCGCGGCCACGCGCCGGCTGCTGACGTCGCCGCCGTAGTCGATGCCGTCCTTCGTGTAGGTCCGCGCCATCGACGGCAGCGCGGTGGCCTCGGCGCGCGCGCCGAGCATCGCGCTGTAGGTGTGCGCGTAGCCGAGCGTCAGCCCGGTGCTGCCCACGCCGGCGTAGACCGACTGGGCCGACGCGGGCGCGGCGAGGCAGGCGAGCGCCGCACCGAACGCGGGCGCAGCGAGGCGGAGGAGGGTTCGAGGCATGGGTCGTTCCGTGCGGAAGAGGGTCGTCGCGCCGACGCGACGGGTGCCGGATCGGCGGTCGCGGGGACTGTAGCCCCGGCGCGGGGCCGGACTCCGGGGCGCGCCGATGGACGGTCGGCCGAGGCCGCGCGCAGGGGGCCCGCCGCGCGGTCGGTACAATCGGCGCGGCCCGTCCAGGCGCCCTGCCCCCACACCGTGCGAATCGGCCGACTCTCCCGGATCCTCATCGTCGCCTGGCGCTACGGCCTCGACGAGATCGCCGCGTCCGGCGCCCAGGCCACCCTCGGCTGGCGCTGGACCCTCGGCCTGGCGCGGCTGACCCGCCTGGGCCGCAAGCTCGACCTGCCCCGCGGCGCGCGGCTGCGGATGGCGCTCGAGGCGCTCGGACCGATCTTCGTGAAGTTCGGGCAGGTGCTCTCCACCCGCCGCGACCTGCTGCCGCCCGACGTCGCCGAGGAGCTCGCGCGGCTCCAGGACGACGTGCCGCCCTTCCCGTCCGCGGTCGCGATCGCCGAGATCGAGCGCGGCCTGGGCCGCCCGATCGAGGCGATGTTCGCCGAGTTCGAGCGCGAGCCGGTGGCCTCGGCGTCGATCGCCCAGGTCCACTTCGCGCGGCTGCACGACGGCACCGAGGTCGCGGTCAAGGTGCTGCGGCCCGGCATGGCCTCGGTCATCGACAACGACCTCGCGCTGCTGCGCACCGCGGGCGGCCTCGCGGTGCGGCTGTCGGCCGATGCCCGCCGGCTGCGTCCGCTCGACGTGATCGAGGAGTTCGACCACTACCTGCACGACGAGCTCGACCTCGTGCGCGAGGCCGCGAACGCGAACCAGCTGCGGCGCAACTTCGCCGACTCGACGCTGCTGCGGATCCCCGAGATGTACTGGGACTTCTGCGCGCAGAACGTGATCGTGATGCAGCGGGTGCGCGGCATCCCGATCGGCCGGATCGACCGGCTGGTCGAGGCCGGCATCGACCTGAAGAAACTGTCGCGCGACGGCGTCGAGATCTTCTTCACCCAGGTCTTCAAGCACGGCTTCTTCCACGCCGACATGCACCCGGGCAACATCCTCGTCGGCGACTCGGGCGAGGACTTCAACCGCTACATCGCGCTGGACTTCGGCATCGTCGGCACGCTGTCGGACTTCGACAAGAACTACCTCGCGCAGAACTTCCTCGCGTTCTTCCGCCGCGACTACCGCCGGGTGGCCGAGCTGCACGTCGAGTCCGGCTGGGTGCCGCCCACAACGCGCGTCGAGGAGCTCGAGGGCGCGGTGCGCGCCACCTGCGAGCCCTTCTTCGACCGGCCGCTGAAGGAGATCTCGCTGGGCCTCGTGCTGCTGCGGCTCTTCCAGGCCTCGCGCCGCTTCAACGTGTCGATCCAGCCGCAGCTGGTGCTGCTGCAGAAGACCCTGCTCAACATCGAGGGACTGGGCCGCCAGCTCGACCCGGAGCTCGACCTCTGGGTCACCGCCAAGCCCATCCTCGAGCGCTGGATGAACGAGCAGGTGGGCACGCAGGGACTGATGGACCGGCTGCAGCAGGAGCTGCCGCAGTGGGCGCAGCTGCTGCCGTCGATCCCCAGGCTCGCGCACCGCGCGCTCGCCGCGGCCGGCGAGCGCCGCGACGACGACGCGCACGCGCGCCTGCTCGCGCGGCTGGTCCGCGAGCAGCGGCGCACGCGGCTGGGTCTCTGGGCGGGTGTCGCGCTGCTCGCGGTGCTGGTGGCGATCGAGGCCTGGCGGACCTGGGGTTGACGCCGGCATTCCCCTGCCGCATTCAGGCCTTCCGGCGTCAGGGTTTCGTTGCCGGCGACGGCCCGCTCCGATAGCGTCCCGGCCACGCCGCCGCGCGAGCGGGTCGGCGAGCTTCCGTCCGTCCCCGCGTCCCGAGGCCGCCCGCCATGCTCGTCACTGCCGTCGCCGCCTACCTGGCGCTCACGATCGCCATCGGCTGGTATGCCGCCCGCCGTGTCCATTCCGCGAAGGACTACTTCGCCGCCGGCCGCAGCCTGCCGCTGTACATGAACTTCGCGACGGTGTTCGCGACCTGGTTCGGCGCGGAGACCGTGCTCGCGGTGTCGTCGACCTTCCTGAAGGACGGGCTGTCGGGCGTGGTGGCCGACCCGTTCGGCGCGGCCGCCTGCCTGGTGATCGTCGCGCTGGTCTTCGCGCGCCGCTTCTACCGCCTCAACCTGCTGACCATCGGCGACTTCTACAAGCGCCGCTACAACCGGACCGTCGAGGTCGGCACCGCGGTCGCGATCACGCTGTCCTATCTCGGCTGGGCGTCGGCCAACCTGCTGGCGCTGGGCATCTGCTTCAACGTGCTGTCGGCGGGCTCGATCTCGCTCGACCACGGGATCATGCTCGGCGCCGGCGTGCTGCTGCTCTACGTGCTGTTCGGCGGCATGTTCGCGGTGGCCTTCACCGACCTGCTGCAGACCTCTGTGATCGTCGCGGGCCTGGCCTGGATCGCCATCGAGCTGGGCGGGCGCGCCGGCGGTGCCGGCGAGGTCATCGCCGCCGCGCGCGCAGCCGAGAAGCTCGTGCTGATCCCGAGCGTGGAGCCGCGCGACCTGATCGCGCTGCTGGCCGCGTTCCTCACGATGGCGCTGGGCTCGATCGCGCAGCAGGACGTCTTCCAGCGCGTGACCTCGGCGAAGGACGAGTCCACCGCGGTGAAGGGCACGCTGTTCGGCGGCGTGTTCTACCTGTTCTTCGCGTTCGTGCCGATGTTCATCGCGGTCTCGGCGCTGCTGATCGACCCGACCGCCGTCGAGGCCGGGCTCGCGAGCGAAGGGCGCGAGTTCCAGCTGATCCTGCCGAACCTGATCCTGAACCACACCGGCGGCTTCGTGCAGGCGCTGTTCTTCGGCGCGCTGCTGTCGGCGATCCTCTCCACCGCGAGCGGCGCGCTGCTCGCGCCCACCGCGATCTTCACCGAGAACATCCTCAAGCCGCTGTCGGGCAGCCGGTTCGACGATCGGCAGATGGTCAACACCGCGCGCGTGATGCTGGTGGTGTTCACCGGCTCGACCACGCTGTTCGCGCTGAACAGCGAGGCCTCGATGTACGAGATGGTGCAGAACGCCTACAAGGTCACGCTGGTGGCGGCCTTCACGCCGCTCGCCTTCGGGATGTTCTGGAAGCGCGCGACGCCGCAGGGCGCGGGCGCGTCGATCGTGCTCGGGCTGGCGGGCTGGATCGCCGCCGAGGCATTCGCGTCGGAGGCGCTGCTGCCGCCGCAGCTCCTGGGCCTGGGTGCCGCGATCTTCGGCATGGTCGCCGGCTCGCTCGCACCGCAGGTGGCCGGCGGGCGCGGGCATCCGGAGGTGGTGGACGAGGCGGCGGGTCGGCCCCACGGGCACGGGCACGGGCACGGGCACGGCCACGCGCCGGCCGGCGACCGCGCCGCGGGCTGAACGCGGCAGGCGGCGCGCTTCTCTCGGGCCGACCGGCCCGCATCGGCCCGCATCGGCCCGCATCGGCCCGCGTCAGCCCGCGTCAGCACGCTTCGGCGCGCACCGGCGGCGACCGACCGGCGCGGGCCCGCGCCCATCCACGACCGCTCAGTTCGTCGCGAGCAGCGCGCCCGAGCGGGTCGTCTGCGCCGGCTTCAGCGACTCCACGAGCTCGATCCAGTCCTGCAGCTTGCGCTGCAGGTGCTGCCGCTGCTTCGGGGTCGCGCGGGCCAGCATCGCCGCGGCCATCGCGTCGCCCGACGCGAGCGAGGACTCGGCGCCGGCCTTGTCCGGGCCGTCGCGCAGCTGCGTGTAGCGCAGCAGGTGCTCGCGCATCCAGCGCGTGGCCGTCGCCTCGCCGGGCCGCTCGACGCGGATCCGCTCCATCACCTCGAGCAGGTCCTGCTGCCGGCCGAGCCGCTGCGCGAACCAGACGTCCTCGGTGTCGGGCGCGTCGGCCGCGAAGCGCCGCGCGAACTGCTTCTGGTCGGCGCTCAGCGGGCCGAGGAAGAGCTCGGCCCGCTGCACGTAGCGCTTGGCACGCGCCTCGACGCGCTCGGCGCGGGCCGGCGGCATCCACTCGCGCCGCAGCTTCTCGTTGTCGCGCTGCATCTCGGCCCGCATCCGGCCGAGCTGCTCCGGCGCGAGCGTCGTCACCACCTCCGCGACGCCGGGCGCCGCCTGCTCGGCGATCGGCCTGAGCCGCTCCAGGGCGGCGAGCCGCCAGGCGCGCAGCTGGGCCTCGTCGACGTCGCCCGCCGCGAGCCGCTGCTGCGCCTCCCGCAGGAACGACACATAGTCGTCGAGCTGCGTGCGCCGGTGCCAGGCGTGCACCGCCTCGATCCGCCGCGAGGCCAGCGCCTTCTGCTCGGCGTTCAGCGACAGGTAGCTGTCGGCCTGCCAGGTGGCCAGCGTGGGCAGGTTCTCGTAGCCGAAGCGCGGCAGCACCGAGCACCCCGAGACGGTGAGCCAGAGCGCGACAAACGACACGCAGAGCCACCGCAAGCGCGTGCTACCATGCCCCGAAAGCGCTGAAGAATCCACTCCAAACCTCTGATTCAAAAGCAGAATTCGATGAACGTCGTCGTGCTGGCCGCCGGGATGGGCAAGCGGATGCGATCCGACCTGCCGAAGGTACTCCACCGGCTGGCCGGACGTCCGCTACTGGGTCACGTCCTCGATACTGCCCGCACGCTCGCGCCCGGTCGAATCGTGGTCATCCACGGGCACGGCGCCGAGCGGGTGCGCGCCGCGCTCGACGCGCCCGACCTCGCCTGGGCGCTGCAGGCGCCGCAGCTCGGCACCGGCCACGCGGTGATGCAGGCCCTGCCCCACCTCGACGACGTCGTCCCCACGCTGATCCTCTACGGCGACGTGCCACTGACCCGCCCCGAGACGCTGCGCGCGCTCGTCGACGCCGCCGGCGACGGCCGCTTCGGCCTGCTCACCGTCGACCTCGACGACCCGACCGGCTACGGCCGGATCGTGCGGGCCGCCGGCGGTGCGTCGGACGGCGGGCGCCCTCCCGTGCAGCGGATCGTCGAGCACAAGGATGCCGACGAGGCGCTGCGCGCGATCCGCGAGGTCAACACCGGCATCATGGTCGTGCCCACGCCGGCGCTGCGCCGCTGGCTCGCCGCGCTGTCGAACGACAACGCGCAGCGCGAGTACTACCTGACCGACGTCGTCGCGATGGCCGTGGCCGAGGGCATGCCGGTCGCCACCGCGCGGCCGGCGCAGGTCTGGGAGACCCTGGGCGTGAACAGCCCCGCGCAGCTCGCCGAGCTCGAGCGCATCCACCAGCGCACGGTGGCCGACGCGCTGCTGGAGGCGGGCGTGGGCCTCGCCGACCCGGCGCGGATCGACGTGCGCGGCACGCTCGTGGCCGGCCGCGACTGCCACATCGACGTCAACTGCGTGTTCGAGGGCCGCGTGGTGCTCGGCGACCGCGTGCGCATCGGCGCGAACTGCGTGCTGAGGGACGCGACGATCGGCGACGGCACCGAGATCCTGCCGATGTGCCACGTCGACGAGGCCAGCGTCGGGGCCGACGCGCGCATCGGCCCGTTCGCGCGGCTGCGCCCCGGCACCGTGCTCGGCGACGACACCCACGTCGGCAACTTCGTCGAGATGAAGAACGTGCGGATGGCCGCGCACTCGAAGGCGAACCACCTCGCCTATGTCGGCGACGCCACCGTGGGCGAGCGCGTGAACATCGGCGCGGGCACCATCACCTGCAACTACGACGGCGCGAACAAGCACCGCACCGTGATCGAGGACGACGCGTTCATCGGCAGCGATACCCAGCTGGTCGCGCCGGTCACCGTCGGCCGCGGCGCCACGCTGGGCGCCGGCACCACCCTCACCCGCGACGCGCCGGCCGGGCAACTCACCGTCTCGCGCGCGAAGCAGGTCTCGATCGAGGGCTGGAAGCGCCCCGTCAAGGCCCCGAAGTCCTCCAAGGAGTAACCCGCATGTGCGGCATCGTCGGCGCGGTCGCCCAGCGCAACGTCGTCCCGATCCTGATCGAGGGCCTGAAGAAGCTCGAATACCGCGGCTACGACTCCGCGGGCATCGCGATCGTGAACGGCAGCATGTCGCGCGTGCGCGCCGTGGGCCGCGTGGCCGACCTCGAGGCACGGACCCGCGAGCAGGGCTCCGACGCCCACACCGGCATCGCCCACACCCGCTGGGCGACCCACGGCGGCGTGACCGAAGGCAACGCGCATCCGCACTATTCCGAGGGCGGCGGCCTGCAGGTCTCCGTGGTGCACAACGGCATCATCGAGAACCACGAGGCGCTGCGCGCCGAGCTGAAGTCGAAGGGCTACGTCTTCCAGTCCGAGACCGACACCGAGGTCATCGCGCACCTCGTGCATTCGATCGTCAGGGACGGCCTGGGCCTGTTCGACGCCGTGCAGCGCTGCGTGCGCCGCCTCGAGGGCGCGTACGCCATCGCCGTCGTCTGCACCGCCGAGCCGAACACCGTCGTGGGCTCGCGCCGCGGCTCGCCGCTGCTGCTCGGCGTGGGCCGCGAAGGCACCGGCCGCGGCGAGAACTTCCTCGCCTCCGACACCTCCGCACTGCTGCAGGTCACCCGGTACGTCGCCTACCTCGAAGAGGGCGACGTGGTGGAGATCCGCACCGACGGCTACCGCATCGTCGACGCCGAGGGCCGGCCCGCGAAGCGCGAGATCGTCGAGAGCCAGCTGTCGGCCGACGCGATCGAGCTCGGCAGCTACTCGCACTACATGCAGAAGGAGATCTTCGAGCAGCCGGGCGCGATCGCGAACACCCTGGAGATGGTCACCGGCGCCGCGTCGATCTCGCCGGGCCTGTTCGGGGCGGACGCCGCCGACGTGTTCGCGCGGACGAAGCAGCTGCTGATCCTCGCCTGCGGCACCAGCTATCACGCGGGCCTGGTCGCGAAGTACTGGATCGAGTCGATCGCGAAGCTGCCGGTGTCGGTGGAGATCGCGAGCGAGTACCGCTACCGCGAGTCCGTGCCGCTGGACGGCACGCTGGTGATGACCATCTCGCAGTCCGGCGAGACCGCCGACACCCTGGCCGCGCTCCAGCACGCGAAGGCGCTCGGGATGACCGACACGCTGACCCTCTGCAACGTGCCCGAGTCCGCGCTGATCCGGCAGAGCCGGCTGCGGTTCCTCACGCGCGCGGGCCCGGAGATCGGCGTGGCTTCGACCAAGGCGTTCACCACCCAGCTCGCGTCGCTGTTCGTGCTGACGCTGGTGCTCGCGAAGCAGCGCGGGCGCCTGGACGCCGAGCGCGAGCGCGAGCTGCTCGCCGCGCTGCGCCACCTGCCGGCCGCGCTGAACCGCGTACTCGCCTGCGAGGACGCGGTGCGCGGCTGGGCCGAGCGCTTCGCCTCCAGGCAGCACGCGCTCTTCCTGGGCCGCGGCATCCACTTCCCCATCGCGATGGAAGGCGCGCTGAAGCTCAAGGAGATCACCTACATCCACGCCGAGGCCTACGCCGCGGGCGAGCTCAAGCACGGGCCGCTGGCGCTGGTGGACAAGGACATGCCGGTGGTGGTGGTGGCGCCCAACGACGCGCTGATCGAGAAGCTGAAGAGCAACCTGCAGGAAGTGCGGGCGCGGGGCGGCGAGCTCTTCGTGTTCGCGGACCGGGACACGCACATCGAGGCCTCCGACGGTGTGCACGTCATCAACCTGACGGACCACGCGGGGCCGCTTTCGCCGATTCTGCACGTGGTGCCGCTGCAGCTGCTGTCGTATCACGCGGCGTTGGCGCGGGGGACGGATGTGGACAAGCCCAGGAATCTGGCCAAGAGCGTGACGGTGGAGTAGTCGTAAGCTCGGCGACGTTCCTAATCCGTGGCATTAAGGTCTGTCGGTAAGCGGCCGGGCATTACACCTTTCCCGGGGCGTTGAACCGTGTCAGGTCGCTGGATGCGGCGGGCCCGTCAGAAATTCTGTGTGCGAGGCGGTTTTCAGGAACGTGATCCGGTGAAGCGCTCGCCGTACAGGATGGCGAATTGATTCATCGCGATCTTCCACTCTCGGGTCGATCTTATCG
>JBJOKE010000047.1:0-8401 GCA_046046245.1 Pseudomonadota bacterium
CCGGCGCGGCCGTCGCGTCGCCGGTCGCGGGCGCCGGGGCCGGCGCGGTCGGCGTCGCTGCCGGCGGCATGCCCGAGCCGATCCAGGACGTGGCCTTGCCGAGGTCTCCATCGCGACCGAAGAACAGACCGACCGCGATCACCGCGCCGAGACCGGCGACGGCCCACCAGAGCCGGCTGCCCTTGCCCTCGGCCTCGAAGCCGAAACCGCCGCCGTCGCGCGGCAGCGGCGCGTGCAGCGTCGACGTCGGCTTGAGCTCCTCGGCCTCGGCGAAACCGCCGATGGTCTTCAGCAGCGGCTCGACGTCGACACCCAGCAGACGTCCGTACGAGCGCACGCAGCCGCGGACGAACGCCCGGCCCGGCAGCGCCGCCCAGTCGCCGCGCTCGATCGCGTCGAGCTGGCGCGGATGGAGCTTGAGTCGCTGCGCCACCTCGCCCTTGCCCATCCCGCGCTTCTCGCGCATCGCGGCGAGCTGCTCGGCCGAGCCGATCGCCTCGCCGTTCGCGGCCGGCGTGCCCGGGCCGCCCGCGGGATCCGTCACCGATTCAGTCACCGAATGCTCCACGTTGCAACAGGTTCGCCTCGCGGGAGGACGGGAATTGCCGTCGCAGCTGCGCGGACAGGCTCGCGACGCTGTCGCGGTCGCCGGCCCGGCGATCGACCCGGATGCCCAGCCACAACGTCTCGGCGCTCGGGGGGAAGCTCGACAGCAGGCGCTGCGAATGGAAGCGCGCGCGCTCGATGTCGCCTCGCTTCAGGTAGATCTCGGACAGGTGGTACATCGCGACCGGGTTGCGCGGATCGATGCGGAACGACTGGTCGAACCAGCCCTCGGCACCGGCCAGGTCGCCCGCACGCAGCGAGCAGATGCCGGCGTTGTGCATCGGCCGCGCGGGCGTCGCGTAGAGCGGGTTGCGCAGGGCCGCCTGGAACTGTGCGATCGACTCGCGCGGCCGGCCGGTCTGGCAGAGGAACCAGCCGTAGTTGTTCAGCAGCTCGGAGTCTTCGGGCGCCAGCCGCAGCGCCCGCTGGAAGCTCTCCTCGGCGCGCGCGGTGTCCTTCATGTCCATGTAGACCAGGCCGTACAGGCCGTAGGCCTGCGCGTAGCCCGGGTCGGTCGCGGTGGCCGAACGCAGCTCCTCGAGGGCCTGCGTGTAGTTGCCCTGCTGGTAGTAGCCGGTGGCCAGCTCGAGCCGGATCGCGGCGCGCCGGCGCTGCTCGGACTCCCCGGGCGGCACGGACGGGGCCGACGGCGGCGGCTCGCGGCGGGCGTCGCGCGGATCCGCGCCGCGCAGGTCCCGGATCGGCTGCGGCTTCTCGTCGATCGTCTGGCAGCCGGCGAGCACGCCCGCACCGAGCGCGAGCGCGAGCGCCGCCCGGCCGAGCAGGCCGGGGCGGGACGGAAGGGCGGGACGCGCGGTCGGCATCGGAGCTCCGTCGATCCGGTCAGGCCCGCGCGATCGCGATCCGCGTCCGGCCGCTGCGCTGCGCGAGACGCGTGCGGTCGACGATGTCCCCGGCCAGCTGTCCGCAGGCCGCGTCGATGTCGTCGCCACGGGTCTTGCGCACCGTGGTGACGATGCCCGCGTCGATGAGTCGCTGGGCGAACGCCTTCACCCGCTCCGGCGGCGACCGCTTCAGGCCGGCCTCGGGGAACGGGTTGAACGGGATCAGGTTGAACTTGCAGGGCACGTCGCGGACCAGCTCGACGAGCTGGCGCGCGTGGTCGTCGCCGTCGTTGACACCGTCGAGCATCACGTACTCGAACGTGACGAAGTCCCGTGGCGCGCGGTCGAGATATCGTCGGCACGCTGCCATCAGCTCGGCGAGCGGGTGCTTGCGGTTCAGCGGCACCAGCCGGTCGCGCAGTGCGTCGTTCGGCGCGTGCAGCGAGACGGCCAGCGCCACCGGCACGTCGTCGCGCAGCCGGTCGATCATCGGCACCACGCCCGAGGTGGACACCGTCACGCGTCGGCGCGACAGGCCGTAGCCGTGGTCGTCGAGCAGGATCCGCAGCGCGGAGACCGTCGCGTCGTAGTTCAGCAGCGGCTCGCCCATGCCCATGAACACGACGTTGGTGACGATCCGGTCGTGGTCGTCGGGCGTGCCGTCGTCGGCATCGGCCGCGGCGGCCTCGCGACGGGCACCGAGAAGCCGGTTCGCGAGCCACAGCTGGCCGACGATCTCGCCGGCCGTGAGGTTGCGTGCGAAGCCCTGCTTGCCGGTCGAGCAGAAGAGGCAGTTGACCGCGCAGCCGGCCTGCGTCGAGATGCACAGCGTGCCGCGCGAGACCTCGGGGATGAACACGGTCTCGACCGCGTTGCCCTGCCCCACGTCGAGCAGCCACTTGCGCGTGCCGTCGGTGGCGAGGTGGTCGGAGATCACCGAGGGCGCGACCACCTGCGCCCGCTCCGACAGCGTCCGACGGAAGCCCTTGGCCAGGTCCGACATCGCGTCGAAGTCGGACTCGAAGCGTCGGTGCAGCCAACGCATCAGCTGCTGGCCGCGGAACGGCTTCTCGCCCCAGTCGCGGCAGAGCGCGGCCAGGCCGGCGCGGTCCAGCCCCAGCAGGTCGGTTGGGTCGGTGGCGGCGGTGTCGCTCATCGTTCGCGGCGGCGCCCCCGGCACGGGGCCGGGGCGGGCCCCGGCGGGGGCGCCGACCGACTCATCGCCCGTAGACGTTCATCCCGGCGAAGAAGAAGGCCACCTCGTTCCGGGCGGTCTCCGGGCCGTCCGAGCCGTGCACCGCATTGGCGTCGATGCTGTCGGCGAAGTCGGCGCGGATCGTGCCCGGCGCGGCCTTCTTCGGATCGGTCGCGCCCATCAGGTCACGGTTCTTCTGGATCGCGTTCTCGCCCTCCAGGACCTGGATCATGACCGGACCCGAGACCATGAAGTCGACCAGGTCCTTGAAGAACGGACGCTCGCGGTGGACGGCGTAGAACGCCTCCGCCTCGCCGCGCGACAGGTGCGCCAGACGGGCGGCGACGACCTTCAGGCCGGCACCCTCGAAGCGGGCATAGATCTGGCCGATGACGTTCTTCGCGACGGCATCGGGCTTGATGATGGAGAGGGTCCGTTCGACGGCCATGTACGCTCCCGGAATTTTCTTGAAAATGAGGGGGTTAGCGAGGGTATCTTGACAGAAGTCTAGCCTTCGATTCTAGCATGCCGTGGCGACCCCCCGGTGACCGGGGGATTCCCGGGACCGCCGACGGCTCCTGCACGGCGTGACGCGCTCCACGCCCCCACCGCCGACCGGGTTGAAATCCTCGGCCCCCGGCCCTACAGTGCGCTAACGGGATTTTCACGCGCAATCCGCGCGCCGCCCGCCTTTCCCACGGAGTGCAGATGTCCTACGAACCCCAGTCCACCCCGTCGATGCCCTACGGCCGCGCCGGCGACCTGAGCACCGTCGCGCGCAACCGGGTGCTTCGGAACACCTACGCCCTGCTCGCGCTGTCGATGGTGCCGACCGTGCTGGGCGCCTGGGTCGGCATCGCCAGCGGCTTCTCGTTCTTCGCAGGCAGCCCGCTGATCGGTCTGGTCGTCTTCATGGCCGTCTGGTTCGGGTTCTTCTTCGCGATCGAGAAGTTCAAGAACAGCGGCCTGGGCGTCGCCCTGCTGCTCGGCTTCACCTTCTTCATGGGCCTGATGCTGTCGCGGCTGGTCGGCCACGTGCTCGGCATGTCGAACGGGGCGTCGCTGATCATGGGCGCATTCGGCGGCACCGCCGGCATCTTCGCGGTGATGGCGACGGTCGCGACCGTCTCCAAGCGCGACTTCACCGGGATGGGCCGTTTCCTGTTCGTCGGCGCGCTGGTGCTGATCGCGGCGGTCGTCGCGAACATCTTCCTGCAGATGCCGGCGCTGACGCTGACCATCCTGGTACTGATGGTCGCGATCTTCTCGGCCTTCATCCTGGTCGACCTGCAGCGCATCGTGCAGGGTGGCGAGACCAACTACGTGACCGCCACGCTGTCGATCTACCTGAGCGTCTACAACGTCTTCTCGGCGCTGCTGCAGCTGCTGGGCATCTTCGGCGGCGACCGCGAGTGACCGGTCCCACCGGGGCCGGCCCCTGCCGCCGGTCCCGCTGAGCGGCCGCCCCTCACCGGGCGGCCTTTTTTTCGCCCGCGACCGGGCCCGGCCCCTCGAGGCGTCGACGGTCTTCCGATGACCAGCCGCGCGGGGCCTGGCGACGGGATACAGGGATCGCGGCGGACCTCAGGCCGGGGCCGCGAGGAAGCGGCGAGCGAGCCTGACCCAGTAGCTCGCCGCGATCGGCAGGCATGCATCGTTGAAGTCGTAGCCCGGGTTGTGGACCATGCAGCCCCCGGTGCCGTGGGTGTCTCCCTCGCCGTTGCCCACCAGCAGGTAGCTGCCCGGGCAGCGCTGCAGCATGAACGAGAAATCCTCGGCGCCGGTCATCGGCTCGAGCTCGGGCAGCACGCCTTCCTCGCCCAGCCACTCGAGCGCGACCGAGCGCGCGAACGCGGTGCAGTCGGGGTCGTTGACCACGGGCGGATAGCGCCAGTGGTAGGTCACCTCGGCGCGCACGCCGAGCACGGCGGCCTGGGCCCGGACGAGTTCGGTGATGCGGTCGCGCAGCATCTCGCGGACCTCGTGCCGGAACGCACGCACCGTGGCGCGCATCGAGACGGTCTCCGGGATCACGTTCGGCGCATCGCCACCGTGGATCGCACCGACCGAGATCACCGCGGCATCGCGCGGATCGACGTTGCGCGAGACGATGGTCTGCAGCGCAAGCACGATGTGCGCCGCCGCCACCACCGGATCGGCCGCGCGGTGCGGCATCGAGCCGTGTCCGCCGCGGCCGTGGACGACGATGTCGACCGTGTCGGACGACGCGGTCATCGGACCGGCGCGGAACGCGAACGTGCCGGCCGGGATGCCGGGCATGTTGTGCAGCCCGAAGATCGCGTCGCAGGGGAATCGCTCGAACAGCCCGTCCTCGATCATCTTCCGCGCGCCGCCGAGTCCCTCCTCGGCGGGCTGGAAGATCAGCTGCAGCGTGCCGTCGAAGCCGCGCTCGGCAGCCAGCACGCGGGCGGCCGCAAGCAGGATCGCCGTATGACCGTCGTGGCCGCAGGCGTGCATCGTGTGCGGCACGGTGCTGGCGTACGGCAGGCCCGTGGTCTCGTGGATCGGCAGCGCGTCCATGTCGGCGCGCAGTCCGAGCCGGCGGGGTCCGTCGCCGCACCTCAGCACGCCGACCACGCCGGTGCCGCCGAGACCGCGATGAACCTCGTAGCCCCAGGCCGAGAGCTTCCCGGCCACCAGATCCGAGGTGCGGAACTCCTGGTAGGCGAGCTCCGGATGGGCGTGGATGTCGTGCCGCAGCGCGATCATCTCGTCGGCCACGGCGCGGACGCCGGGCAGGACGTGGGCCGCGAGGGCGGCGGGCTTGGGCGGGGCGATACGGGCCATCGGACCGAGGCTCCGGGACGGAATCCGCCGAAGTGTAGCGGTGCCGATCGCGCGGCGTCGCCGCGGCTCGGTCGCGTCAGCCGGCGTCTGGCGGCGTCGCGTCCTCGGCCGGCGTGCGGTCCGGGATCGGCCCCGGTTCGAAGACCGCCATCGATTCGACGTGAGAGGTGTGCGGGAACATGTTCACCACCCCGGCGGTGCGCAGCGTCCAGCCGCCCTCGTGGACGAGCACCGCGGCATCCCGGGCGAGCGTCGCCGGATTGCACGAGACGTAGACGAGCCGTCGCGGCCGCGGCGCTTCCGGCGCGGACAGCGCCTGCGCGACCGCGAGCGCGCCCTCGCGCGGCGGATCGACCAGCACCCGGTCGAAGTCGCCGAGCCCGCGCCACGCATCGGCCGTCAGCTCGAAGAGGTTGGCGACGCGGAACGCGGTGCGCGCCTCGAGGCCCGCGGCGCGCGCGTTGCCGCGGGCGCGCTCGACCAGCGTGCCGCTGCCCTCGATGCCCACCACCTCGCGGGCGCGGGTGGCCAGCGGCAGCGTGAAGTTGCCGAGCCCGCAGAACAGGTCGGCGACGCGCTCGTCGGGCCGCGGATCGAGCAGGCGGACCGCGCGTCCCACCAGCGTCGCGTTGATCGCGGGGTTGACCTGCGTGAAGTCGGTCGGCCGGAAGGGCATGCGCAGGCCGAACTCGGGCAGCGCGTAGTGCAGCGCGGAGACCGCGCCGCCGCCGGGCGTCCAGAAGAGCTCGATCGACTCCGGCCCCTTCGGCTGCAGCCAGAGCTCGACGCCGTGGCGTTCGCCGAAGCCGCGCAGCAGCGTCCGGTCCGCATCGGCGAGCGGCTCGAGCACGCGGAACACCAGCGCAAGCACCGTCTCGCCCTGCGCGACCTCGACCTGCGGCATCCGGTCTCGGATCGTGAGGCCGGCGACCAGCTCGCGCAGGGGCAGCAGCAGCGCGGAGACCGACGGCGGCAGCACGTGACACTCGCGCATGTCGGCGACGTAGCTCGAACCGCGCTCGTGGAAGCCGACCAGCACGCCGCCCTTCTTCGGGACGTGCCGAACCGACAGTCGCGCGCGGTAGCGATAGCCGTACGCGGGACCGACGATCGGCGGCAGCAGCGACTCGGGGCGGAGGCGGCCGACGTGCCAGAGCGTGTCCTCGAGCGCGCGCTGCTTGATCGAGACCTGCGCGCGCGGCTCGACGTGCTGCATCGAGCAGCCGCCGCAGGTGCCGAAGTGCGGGCAGCGCGGCGCGGTGCGCAGCACGCTCGCGCGCTCGATGGACTCGATCTCGGCCACCTCGAAGCGCGGCTTGCGGCGTACGACGCGCGCCACCACCGTCTCGCCGGGCAGCGCCCCGCGCACGAAGACGACCTTGCCGTCGCTGCGCGCGACGCCGTTGGCCTCGAGGTCGAGGCTCTCGATCCGGTAACGCTCGCTCACGTCGGCCAGGCCGCGAGGAATTCCTGCCAGTGGTCGCCCTCGAGCGTCGACAGGGTCTGGCGGGTCAGCGCGATCTCGGCCTCGTACTCGTCGGGGGTCAGCGCACCGCGCATCAGCTGGAAGCGGCAGAAGAGCAGCCAGGTGTTCGCGACGTCGGTCTCGCAGTAGTCGCGGATCTCGTCCTGCAGGCCGGCGCGCCAGGCGTCGTAGACCTGCGAGCCGTCCATCCCCAGCTTGCCGGGAAAGCCGCACAGCTTCGCGAGCTGGTCGAGCGGTGCGGACGCGCGGCCGTTGAACAGCGCGAGCAGGTCCATCAGGTCGGTGTGCCGCGCGTGGTAGCGCGACACGTAGCTGTTCCACTTGAAGTCGCGGTCGTCCTCGCCCTGGTCCCAGTAGCGATGGGCCTGCACCTTGTGGACCAGGCCGCGGTAGTGAAGGACCTGCAGGTCGAAGCCCGAGCCGTTCCACGAGACGAGGTTCGGCGTGTACTTCTCGATGGTGCGGAAGAAGCCCTGGACGAGCTTGCCCTCGTCACCGGGGCCCCCGGCGAGCGAGCGCACGCGCAGCCCGTCGGAGTCCCGGAACAGCATCGAGATCACGATCACCCTGTGCAGGTGATGCGGCAGGAAGTCGCTCGCGCCGTTGGTCTGCTCGCGCCGCCTCGCGAGCGCCGCCTCGACGACGGCGTCGTCGTCGCCCTCGAGGCCCCAGGCGGCCCGCAGGCCGGCCGCGTCGGGCACGGTCTCGATGTCGAAGACCAGCGTCGGCACCATCGATCGCCCCGGCCTCAGCGCTTCGGCAGGTAGCGCGCCGGGTCGACCGGCTTGCCCTGCTGGCGGATCTCGAAGTGCAGCCGCGGCGAGGTGGTGCCGGAATCGCCGAGCTCGGCGATCTTCTGGCCACGCTTGACCGACTGGCCCTCCTTGACCGCGAGCGAGCGGTTGTGCGCGTAGACCGACAGCAGCTCGTTCGCGTGCTTGACGATCACCAGGTTGCCGTAGCCGCGGGGGCCGTTGCCGCTGAAGATCACCTTGCCGTCCGACGCGGCGAGCACCGGATCGCCGACCTTGCCGCCGATCACCACGCCCTTGTTGCCCGACTCGGCGAAGCCCTGCATGACCTTGCCGGCCGTGGGCCACGACCAGTCGCCTTCGCCGTCGACCGCCTTCGACTCGGGCACCGGCGTGGCCGCGGCGGCCGACGGACTCGCCGCGGGCGGCACGGCAGCGCTCGGCGTCCCCGGCGTGGCGGGCGCCGGCACCGCTGGGGTCGGCACGGATGCGGGTGCGGTCGCGGCCGCCGCCGGCGTGGCCGCTTCGGCAGCCCGCATCTCGGCGAGCGTGGCCTCCGAGTAGGGGGCCTTGGTGCCGCGCGGCGTGCTGCGCGTGTTGGGCGGCACCGCGGGCGCGGCGGGCGCCGGGGCCGGCGCCGCGGGCAGGGCGCCGATCGGAGCCGCTGGCGCGGGAGCGGGCGCACGGGGATCGAGCGGACGCGACTCGA